>JAZNGU010000001.1:0-118229 GCA_045576615.1 Acutalibacteraceae bacterium
GAGGGAATTGCACAGCAATATTTATTCCATTGGAGAAGAAATTTATAAAAGATACCAGACACCAAAACTGGCATCTGGTAACTGGTATCTGGAATCTAAATTGCTTTCAACACCTTGTCTCCAATTTCATTTATTATCTCAAAATCAGTTGCTTTGATATAATAATCTTCAAGCTGGTCATGAATATTCTTTGCAATTGAAAGCTTTCTGACTGCTTCATCAATCAATTCTCTTTTCGCTCTTTTCTGAAGAGCAAGTTTTTCTTTATTAGAATAAAAAGCATCTTTATCATAAAAACGCGTGGCGTGGACGCAACGTTCTCCGTCATCAATAGAATAATGATAGCTGTTCTGTGTAAAAATCGCTGTTTTGAGTTGGGGAATAATGATATGCTCAATTTTCATATTCGGGAACAAAGGACAGAAGCATTGATAAACATCATAACCCTTTTCCACGGCAAAATTACTTATGTATTCAGCAATAAAAGGTGAAACCACAGAAAATTCATCTTCAATTGTGATAATTTGTTCTGACAAAGCAACAACAGTTTCATATTTAACATCAATTCCGTCAGGCGAAACTGCACTTAAAAACCTCTTGTAAACTTTCCCCTTTTCATCACTTTTATTTTCCGGAATTATTCTGTTTGCAAGACGCTTCACATAACGCATCAACTTTTCCTCATCAATGAAATTTGCGCATATTGCGGTGCTTTCAACCTCAATTGCACAAGCCACTCTTAAAAATTCCACTGCCTTTTTATGCTGCAGAGCATTATCTTTCATAAGTTTACTGATTTCTTCAATATGGGAATTAAGATATTGTCTGTCCCATGCCACACCTAAATCAACAATATGCTCACTGGTACCGGGCATTTTCGGGTCAAAGGTATGGGGAGCAGTACCATCACATATTGAAAAATTGATTTCGGGAACTAATACCACATCAAGAGAGTTAGGGTCTGCGCTGCAAAATCCCCGTTCCACATAATAACCCTTTCTTTCTGCCTTTTCTGCAACCTTTCTCATAAGGGTCGACTTTCCCGTACCCGGACCACCTTTAAGTATAAAATGCTTTCCTTCTATGTATGGGTCATAAAGACTGTTATAAAGCGAGCAGTACCCTGCTTTATTATTAGCACCAAAAAAGAATGATACGGGAAGAACTGTTTTTTTCAAAATATCAACTCATTTCGCCTAAAACTTATATCATATACTATGAAAATCTATATTTTTTGTTACTCTCTTCATTGACATTTTATCTTAGTAAATATATACTATTTATGTATGTAAACTTGTATAAAAACTTTTACTGAAAAGAGGTTTTCTAATGTCAAGATATGAAGAAGCCAAAAAGATTTATTCTTCTTTTGGCGTTGATACGGAAAAAGCCCTTGACACCCTTAAGGATGTAACAATTTCAGTTCATTGCTGGCAGGGTGACGATGTTGTTGGCTTTGACAGTAAAGAAAGTCTTTCCGGCGGTATTCAGACAACCGGTAACTATCCCGGCAAAGCTACCACACCCGACGAGCTTATGGCAGACTTAGATAAGGCTTTCTCTCTCATTCCCGGCAAGAAAAAGCTTAATCTTCACGCAAGCTATGCAATTTTTGAAGACGGAGAATTGGCTGACAGAAATGCTTTAGAACCCAAGCACTTCAAAAAATGGGTTGACTTTGCAAAAGAAAGAAATATGGGCATAGATTTTAACCCCACATATTTCTCTCACGCTATGGTTAAGGATGGTCTTACCCTCTCCTCACCTGATGAAGAGGTAAGAAATTTCTGGGTTGAGCATGGCAAGGCTTGCCTTAAAATTTCCGAATATTTTGCAGAGGAAACAGGCATTCCCTGTGTTATGAACATCTGGATTCCCGATGGCTACAAGGATATCCCTGCAGACAGACTTTCACCACGTGCAAGATTCAAAAAATCACTTGATGAAATTCTTGATACCCCCTACGATAAATCAAAGGTTTATGTGACTCTTGAATCAAAGGTATTCGGCATCGGTCTTGAAAGCTATACAGTTGGTTCTGCAGAATTCTGCCTTTCCTATTCTGCAAACAAGGGCATCACTCCCCTTATGGATAATGGTCATTATCACCCAACAGAATTAGTTTCCGATAAAATCTCCTCTCTTCTTCTCTTTAACGAGAAAATTGCTCTTCATGTTACAAGAGGGGTTCGTTGGGACTCTGACCACGTTGTTATTTTTGATGATGAAACAAAGGAAATTGCAAAGGAAATTGTTTCACACAATGCTCTCGGCAGAGTGTTCATCGCAACAGACTATTTTGATGCTTCAATAAACAGAATTTCCGCTTGGGTAACAGGTGTAAGAAATGTTCAGAAAGCTCTTCTTAATGCACTTTTATTACCTACAAATAAAATGAAATCTCTTCAAGAAGAAAGTTCGTTCACAGAGCTTATGTATCTTCAGGAAGAAATGAAAACTGCTCCCTTTGGTGACATCTGGGCAGAATATCTTGCAAGAGAAAATGTTAATAATGATTATCTTAAAGAAATCAAAGAATATGAAGAAAAGGTATTGGTGAAAAGAGTATGAAAGATATTTTAACAGCTCCATTTGTGGAAGAAATGAAACGTGCAACCGCTAATATGTACCGTCAGGGTTGGGACGAAAGAAACGGCGGCAACATCAGCTATATGTTAGAAGAGGAAGAGGTTGCAGAATATCTCGACCTTAACAATGTTATCCGTGAAATCCCCACAGGCTTTGACGCAACATATCTTATCGGTAAAATCTTTATCGTTACAGGCACAGGCAAATATTTTAAAAATGTTGAAGTTGACCCTGAAACAAACCTTGGTATCATCCGTATCGCAAAGGACGGCACAACTGCTGAGCTCCTCTGGGGTTATAAAGATGGCGGTAAATTCACAAGTGAGCTTCCGGCTCACCTTATGAGCCACATTTCAAGACTCAAAGTTAATCCCGAAAACAGGGTTGTTATGCACTCCCATCCTACATACACTCTTGCAATGAACCACATCCACGAGCTCGATGAGAAAAAATTCACTCACACTCTTTGGGAAATGTGCACTGAATGTATCGTCGTTTTCCCCGATGGTATCGGCGTTCTTCCCTGGATGGTTTGCGGTAACAACGAAATCGGTATTGCAACAGCAAAGAAAATGGAAGAATACAGACTTGTTATCTGGGGTCTTCACGGTATCTACGGTGCAGGTAAGGATATGGACGAAACCTTCGGCCTTATCGAAACCGTTGAAAAGGCTGCACAGCTTTATATGCTGGCAACTGCAAGCGGCAAAAGAATCAACACAATCACAGATGAAAATCTTTGGGCAATTGTTGAACGCTTCGCTCTTGAAGACCAGTGCAAGAAAGAGTTCCTTGACCTTTGATATTCCAAAAATTACAAAAAGATGTCCAATTATTACATTGGGCATCTTTTTTCTTTTGCTTTTTATATGCTGTAAATGAAAGGAGCGGTAGATATGAAAACCTTTGATAAAGAATCTAAAAACTTTAAAATATTTACTTACATAACACTTTTCATTACAGGAATTTACTTTTTGGTGCATCTTTTGTTTATGGTTTCAGAAGCAGAATTGATTACTCCTTACGGTGAGTTTGAACATTCATTCTTCCTCGGGCTTCTTTTAGTGGATATGGTTTCATGGTTTATATATGTACCCTTTGCCGGTATTGTCATTGTGGTTCAAAGTCTTTATTTAATAGCAAGACTTGCTGATACCGAAAATGTGAAAAAATGGTTTTATCTACCTTCTTTTTTGAATATAATCTTCGGTGGTTTCAGTATATATGGCATTTTTGAACTTTTTAAATGTGCAGTTTAATTGATTGTTTCATAAAGTGGTCTTGTAAAAGCTTTGCGAAGCTTATCATCCCTGTCCGCCTCAGCGGATAGGGAGGGGGACCGCCCTTGAATTAACTTTAATCATAAATCACTTTATTTCGTACTTATCGGTGCAGTTACAAACAAACTCAATCGGGGTGGTGGTGGGTTGCCTCGCACCCTCTTTCCTTCGTTGATGTGGAGAGTTAATAATTCATTTACTAATTTATTATTGCTCTCATCTGCGAAGAGTAATCTTTACGGGGCAACCCACCACCGCTAGCGCGGTCCCCCTCCCTATTTCATCAAAGATGAAACAGGGATGATAATTGTCGCTTTGCTTTTACTTTAAGTAAGCATATAAATTAATGCCATAATAAGCAATTCATCCGCTTTTTCTTCTGATAAGAGTAAAATCAACGATAAAAGCAGTGCCTTGTCGCTGTCTATATTTAAATCCCCAAAAACACTTTTTATTTTATCTTCAAAGCTATTCTGAAATTTTGGTTGGTTGTTGTTTCGTTGTTCATTCTTATATTCTTTTCTGTTATCTTTTTTATTTTCTTCTTTTTGTATAGGATCACTCTCATTTTTGGAAGAGTTAGAGCCGTAATTCTTTAAATTATCTAAATAATCGTTAGGCATTGGAACTCTTCGGGGTTCCTCTTTTTTTGCAGTTGTGTTCTGTTGGTTTTCTTGCCATCCTCTATCAAGTCCTGCACTTTGCCTTGCTCGTCTTTGCATATCCTCTGCTCTGCGGATTGCATCATTCTGCATTTTCATAAGGTCCTGGTATGAATAATCTGCCATTTACATTATTCCCCTTTCCCTTAAAAGCGGTAAAACGGACATCAGCTTCACAAGTTTTGTTGCTTCATCCGCTTTTTTTTGACGTTCTTCCGATAAAAGCGGTTTTAATGCATTTATAAAATCCAACCGTTCATCTTGGGAATTAAATGCTTGTAAAATTGGCACTATTGCCGAAAGCTGATTTAAATCAGGCATGCCGAAATTACCCAAACCGCCCAAAGTCTTTAATAAATCATCTAAATTGGGTTGATTTTGTTCTTTTTTTTGCTTCGGTTCACTTTCTTGCTTGGGCGGTTCATTTCCTCCTATGCCACCGAAAACAGATGCAGCAGTTTGTTTCAGATTTTCTATATCTTCAGGAGAGAGTGAATTTAAAATGGCTCCTAAATCAAAATCAGCCATTGTTTTTTCCTCCGAAGAATTTATTGAAAATTGCTTTTGCTGCATCACTGTTTAAAAGTGCCTTCGTTTTCTCTTCATCCTGAAGAAGATTTTTTACGGCACTCGCCTGTTCTTTGCTTAAATTTTTATTTATAAAATCATTCAGTCCCTCGTTTGTATCAATATTTTTAGTGTTCTTCGCATTTTTCATAAGCTCATTTACATCAATTTTTTCATTATTCAAATTATTCATTGAAATCACCGCTCCACTTGTATTATAATTACTATAATATATTGGATTAGGGGGATGAATATGTATGCGCATACTTGTACTTTCAGATTCCCACCGTCATAATTTTAACCTTTTTACAGCCATAACAGAAGAACCAACCGCAGAGGTAGTTTATTTCTTAGGGGACGGTGCAAATGAATTTGAAGAAGCAAAGCTTATTTACGGCAATAAGCAAGCGTTTATCGGTGTAAGAGGCAATTGTGATTTATCTTCTCCTCTTCCTGATAAAGATATCAGAACAATATTCGATAAAAAAATCTTAGCAACTCACGGCTATGTTCAGAATGTTAAATTCGGGTTAACAGATTTGCAGCTTGAAGCAGTAAGCGAAAAATGCGATATTGTTCTCTTCGGTCACACCCACAAACCCGAAAGCATTTATAAAGACGGAATTTATTATTTTAATCCGGGCAGTTTAAGAGATGGTTGCTATGGTGTTGTTGACATCACACCAAACGGTATTATTTGTATAAATAAAAAACTATAATTAATTGACAATTTCGGTTTATACTGTTAAACTGTTAACATATTTTAAAAAAGGTAGTGAAAAATATGGATTTCAAGTATTCAACCGCGCTATACCTTATAGCTGGTGCAGTTATCCTTTTTGTTCTTGGCCAGTCCATTTTCTTCCTTGTTAAAGCTTTCAAACAAGGTCGAGCACTTGGCTTAGACAAATCTAAATTGCGCAACGCTATTACTTCAAGCGCACTCTTTACTATTCCATCCGCACTTTCAATTCTCGCAACAATTATTGCTCTTGTCCCTGCATTAGGTCCCGTTATTCCTTGGGTTCGCCTTTCCGTTATCGGTAACCTTATGTATGAAACAACTGCTGCAGAAGCTGCAATGGAAGCATTCGGTCACGAAGGCGGTATGGCTGTTCCCGTTACAGACCCTGAAGTTTACGCAGGTGTTGCATGGGTTATGACACTCGGTATCTGCTTCTCTCTCGTAATTCTTCCCTTTGTTGCAAAGCCACTTCACAAAAAGCTCCTTCAGGCAGGTAAGAAAGAAGAAGCCCCCAAAACAGAAGCAAATGGAAATGCTCCTGCAGACGCAAAGAAAAAGAGAGGTCTTAACGGCTTCATCAATGATTTTGCAACTCCCGCAATTTTCATTGGTCTTATCGGTGCCTTTATTGCCCGTGCTATCATCGGTGCAGGTAAACCCGAAACCTTTGGTGACGGCGCAGGTGTGCTTTCAATAATCACACTCGTTGTTGCAGTTGTGGTTTCAATTGCACTCGAAGTTCTTGCAAAAAAACTCAAACTTACTTGGTTAGAGCCTTTTGTTATGCCAATTGGTATGATAATCGCAATGGTTGCCGCAATCGTTTTCTTCAATCTTCTTCCCGAAGAAATCGCAACATTTGAATGGAGGGGTTAAAAATGGCTAAAAAGACAAATAAATCATATTTTGACCGAGTTCATTCCTGGGGCAGAATTTCAACTGTTACCGCACTTTGTGCACTTCTTATGTTTCCTATAGGCATCTGCCTTTATCTTAATGTTTTCCCGCCTATAAATGGTATTCTTGCAGGACTTCTTAAACTTATTCCTACATACTGGACAGTTGCAGTTGTTGAAGTTATTGTTTATACTCCCATGCTCGGTGCAGGCGGTACATACCTTTCATTCGTAACAGGTAACATCGCAAACCTTAAGCTTCCTTGCGCTATTAACGCTATGGAAGGTGCAGATGTTAAAGCAAACTCTGAAGAGGGTGAAGTTGTTTCAACAATCGCAATTGCAACATCTTCAATTGTTACAACAATCATTCTTGCAATTGGTGTTATTGTTTTTGCGCCTTTCCTTCAGTCATTTACTGATAATGCTCTTCTCGAACCTGCATTTGCACAGGTTCTTCCCGCACTTTTCGGTGCTCTTGGCGCAGGTTACTTTATCAAACATTGGAGAATTTCTTTCTTCCCAATTATCATAATGATAATTGTTCTTGTTTTTGCTCCCACAATGGGTGCAAGCACCCTCCTTTTCGTAGGTATTGTTGCTTCCGTAGGTGGCGCATTATTCATGTACAAAAAAGGTATGCTTGACAGAGTAAAATAAGAAAGCATAAGTTAACCCCATCAGTTCACACAAAATGAACCGATGGGGTTATTTTTTATAAAGCTACACCAAAATTATTATAGAGTCCGTCGCCCTTCGAATTGTAAGCTTTTACAGTATAAAAATACTTAACATTTTTTGTTCTGCCTTTTTTATCAGTATATGAAAGAGATTTCGTTTTACCGAGATATTCCCAAGAACCATCGATAGTTGCTTTTCTGTAAACGTTATAACCGGATGCTCCACTTACCTTTTCCCAGTTTACCACAGCTTGTTTTTTCTTGTTCAGGTTAACGCTTTCAATTTTAGGAGCATTGAGACAGTTAATGCCAATTCCATTTTGATAAGCTCCCTGATATTTTCCGTTCATAGCTACAACTGTATAATAATACTTAGATTTTTTCTTGGCTTTTTTGTCTTTATACGACAAAGCATTTGATACTTCAGCGATCTTTTTATAATTTCCGGAAGGACTTCTTCTGTATACTACATAGGATGTTGCACCTGCAACTCTCTTCCATTTAACAACATTTCCGCTATCCCATTTAACTGAAGTAAGTTCCGGTGCTTTCATGTACAGATGCATTTTCTCATTATTACCTGAAACACTCAAACTACTGTTATTTGCAGCTTCAATATAATAAGTATAGAAATAGTTGCTATCCTTTTTAGTTGTATCATAAAAACTGGTTTTTGTAGTCGTACCGATAAGAGTATAATCTTCAATAGGTGATTCTCTGTAAATATTGTATTTTGTCGCGCCTGTAACGGCTCCCCATTTTAAAAGTACACTATTATCAACATTTGAAGAAATTGAAGTAATTTTGGGCTCTGCCAGACAATAAACCGTAGCACCAACTGTATCAAAGCTACTGTATTCACCATTTCTTTCAACAACAAGTGAATATGTGTATGCCTTTCCATTTGATACTTCAGTATCAACATATTCCAAAACATTTGCTCCGGAACAAATCACATCCCATTTACCAGATGTGTTTTTCTTATAAAGTTTATAATCCGTAGCATTTGCAACGGCTTTCCATTTGATTTTAACGGTTTCACCAACACAAGAAACAGTAGGTTTGGGACTAGCAAAAATCTTCTTCCCAACTTTCTGTGATAAAGCACCTGAATTTGTTCCGTTGATGGCTTTAACCACATAATAATATGTCTCGCCATCTTTTTTAGAAGTCTGGTCAGTATAATTTAAAACATTTTTACCAACAGTTGCCAATTTAGAATATTTTTTCGCATTTGCAGTTTTTCTGTAAACCCGATATTTCTCTGCACCCTTAACCGTACCCCAAGAAATTTTAACTTTATTATTTTCAAGAGCTTCTGCAGTTTTTTGTATTTTAGGCGGTGCAAGATAAACCAGATCTGCTCCGTTTTTGTTATATTTACTGTAACAATCCCCATCATAGGCTTTAACCGTATAAATATACTTTTCGCCTCTTACAGCAGTTGTATCAGTATATTCAAGTTTTGTTACATCTGCAATTTTCAACCATGAAGTACCATCTTGTTTTCTGTAAACACGATAAAAATCTGCATACTTAACTTTTTTCCATTTCAAATAGTTTCCTGAATAAAGAGCTTCTGATTCAACTATTTTAGGCTTAACACTTCCTACCTTGTTCAGGTTAATATCAAATTGATAAATACTGTCTTTATCAATAATTAGGTCTTTTCCTTTTTGAACATAAGTAAATGTCAATCCGTAGTATGTTCCGCTTTCAAGAGGTGAAAAATCAATTGTCATACTACCCGTACTGTTTACAGTAGGGAATGCGCCACTTTTATTTACGAGAATATTTTGCCTTTCTTCATCGGAATAAATGGTGAGGCCGTAATAAACATCTTTTTTGTGACCCTTACTTTTAAAAGCAAAGGTTAATGACCCTTTATCCGAATTAATTTTATAAGTTTCACACTTTGTTTTATAATCCGATTTCACAGGAACCATCAAACCATATTTTCCCTTATAGGATTTATATTTTGTTGCTGCAAGAGTTGTTACAGATAAAGTTGAGAACAAACACAAAACTGCAAGAAATACTGCAAGAGTTTTTTTCATAGTTTTCATTTGTCACCCTCCTTTTGCATTTCAAAATATTTATCTGCTTTAAGAATTATTGTTTGAGTTTTGGAATCTTTGATTTCGCCGTTCATAACCATTCGAACAGCTTCATTCAACGGCATTCTAAGAGTGTTTACAAACTCGTCCTCGTCAAGATGCTGTTCGCCCTCAACTAAATCCGTTGCGATATACATATGAATCACTTCATCTATAAGAGCAGGGGTGGTATACAAATCACCGATTGAAAAAATATTATTTGCAGTAAGTCCTGTTTCTTCAGAAAGCTCTCTGAGAGCAGCTTCCATAGGATCTTCACCTTTTTCAAGCTTACCTGCAGGAACTTCTAATGTTACTTTATTCAAAGCATATCTGAACTGATTAACAAAAACAACCTGACCATCTTCGGTAAAGGGCAAAACGCACACTGCACCGGGATGGCGGATAACTTCACGAATACCCTTGTTGCCGTTAGGAAGAAGAATTTCATCTTTAAAAAGGTGAATTGCAACTCCGTCAAAAATTTCTTCAGAAGAAAGTTTCTTTTCTTCAAGTTTCATAATTATTACCTCTTAACAAGAAAATTACATAATAATACGAATATATTATACACCATATCTTTGTCACTTGCAATACTTTTACAAAGGGTATTCTTTACGGGGCGACCCTCCACCATTGCCATTGGCAATGGTCCCCCTCCCTAAATTCCCTAATGGGAGATTTAGGGAGGATAGTATTTGCAATACTTTTACTCTATTCTGGCGTCTGGCATCTGGTATCTGGCAACTTTCCCAAATCTTCCTCTTGACTAAAAATCAATTTTATTGTAGAATTCTCTTCGGTAAAATGGGCAGTCGCGGATGTGATTTTTCACAGACGAGGAAAGTCCGGGCATCTCACGGCAGGGTAACTGCTAACGGCAGCCGAGGGAAACCTTAGGGAAAGTGCAACAGAGATATACCGCCGAATTTTTCGGTAAGGGTGGAAAGGCGAGGTAAGAGCTCACCGGGGCAATGGAGACATTGCTGCCATGTAAACCCTACCCGATGCAACACCGACAGGGGTGGAGCCGTGCCGCGAATTTATTCGCAACCCCGAAGGGTGGCTAGAGCCATTTGGCAACAAATGGCGTAGATAGATGATTGCCTTAAACGACAGAACCCGGCTTACAGTTTTACCGATAAGCTTTAAATTAAGCGCAGAACGAAAAGAAGGACAGATTTTTCTGTTCTTCTTTTCTATGTGTTTTCTTACCCACTCGGAGTATCTGTATACACCTTCGGGGGTAATAAAACACATTCTGCATCTCAATTTAATAGCTTCTCACAAATTCTTTGACGCCTTCGTTCATCAAATCTTCGTTCTATATTAAAATCTCATCGAAAATAACAAAAAGAGATGGTTTTCGCCATCTCTTTTTTTGTTGGGTCACAATTGAGGTTTTTCGTCCAAATGTGAATAGTCATTAAGGAACTTAAGCTTTGTTTTAATTACACCGTTTTCTTTTATGGTTTGAACTAAACTTACCCCTGTATTAACATGAGAAAAATTGAAATTTTCTTTAAATGGAAAATCTAGTGCCGCAAGAACAAGATAGCTGTTAAATGTGCCGTGGGCGACTATAACAACTGTACTTTCAAAGTCATTTTCAACTTTGATTTTTTCTATTATTTCCTTTGCTCTGTTATATGCTTTTTCGTCGTCTTCATTACCTAAAGGTGTGCGGTAATTAATTTTTGCATCGGGGCAAATCTTTTTTATTTCATCATCAGGGAGGCCTATGTAATCGGGTGCAGTTCCTTTTTCTAAAAGAAGAGAATCAATAATTATCGGTGTGCTTTTATGATATTCTCTTACTGCATTTGCGGTTTTAACTGCCCTTACTAAAGGACTCACATAGAATTTATCAATATTCTCTTCTTCAAATCTTTTGCCTAAAAGGACTATTTGTCTTTCACCTTTTGGAGTAAGGTCAGTTTCTGAAAAGCCATCACCATTCAGGTTACCGAAGGTCTCTCCGTGACGGATTATATAAAGTTTCATTCACTCACAACCTAAAACTGTTTTCCATTTTTCTTCTTTTGGAAGAAATGATTTTATGAAGCTCGTTTCTAACTTCTCTTACATTTTTTATACCGTGAACTCTCACTAATTCACCTTTGCAGTTAATAACAATAATACCGGTTTCAGATAATTGCCAAAGGGCAACAAGCATACCACAGATTTTTTTCAAACCTGCATATCTTCTTAGACCATCAATAATAGCTTCATAATTCCCTTTTTGCTGAAGATTATCAATACTTCTCACATCTGTCCAAGGAATCATCTGAGTCCCTTTCAAACCCTTGTTTATATATAAATTCATTGAATCATACTCAATGATCTTACTTGGTAAAATTATTCTGCGAAAAAAACGCAAAGTTGATACAATGGCAACTAAAAACCCAATTATGTATGGTATTCTTAAAAGCATATGTATTCCACTTTCATCCATCAGATAAAACTGTCTGAAAAAATGAAACAAAACCAAATACAAAGGTGTCAGAATAAATACCGCATTTTCTCTTTTGCCTAAAGTGGTTAAATTATTATCCATAAAAGCACCTCTTTCGCTTTCTTTAGAAAAATTCTATCAAATAATATGTATAATTACAAGTTAATAACAAAAAAATCATCAAAAACTATTGATACTTTTTGATTTTTTATCTATAATAAAGTGTCAAATTATGCAATCTTATTTTACTGGAGTTTTTAATATGAATTACGACTGCAACAAATTAGCAGAGCTTCTTTTCCCGAATGTTACGGAAAGTGTTGAAGACCTTGAAAAGAGATATCCTGAAAGAGAACTCAAAGAAGGCGCTCGTGTTACACGATTCGCCCCCTCCCCCACAGGTTATCTTCACATCGGTGGTCTTTTTGGTGCACTTGTTGATGTGCTTACCGCAAAGGCTACGGGCGGTGTTGCTTACCTTCGTGTTGAAGATACCGATAAGAAGCGCGAAATTGAAGATGGCGTTTCTGCAATAATCAATGGCTTCGATTCTTTCGGTATAGATTTTGACGAAGGCGTTACAGGCTTCAATACAGAAAAAGGTGCTTACGGTCCTTATACTCAAAGCCAACGTGCAGATATTTATCACATTGTTGCAAAGGAATTAGTCCAAAAAGGACTTGCTTACCCTTGCTTCTGCACTGCTGAGGAGCTTTCCGAAATCCGTCAGGAGCAGGAAAAGGGCGATGCTCTTATCTGGGGTTACTTTGGTAAATGGGCAAAATGCCGCGACCTTTCTCTCGAAGAAATTGAACAGAATATAAAGAACGGCAAGCCCTATGTGCTTCGCTTCCGTTCCGATGGGCAGGAAGATAAGAGAATTTTCTTTGACGATATAATCCGTGGCAAAATCGAAATGCCCGAAAATATTATTGATGAAGTTCTTTTAAAATCCGATGGTATTCCCACCTACCACTTTGCTCATGCCTGTGACGACCACTTTATGAGAACAACTCACGTTATCCGTGGTGAAGAGTGGATTTCATCCGTACCCAAGCATATTGCACTTTTCAAAGCTTGTGGTTTTAAAGTTCCCAAATATGCACACACACCTCAGGTTATGAAAATTGACGAAGAGGACGGCACAAAGCGTAAGCTTTCAAAACGTAAAGACCCTGAGGCAGCAGTAAGTTACTTTGTGGAAGAAGGTTTCCCCAAAGAAAGCCTTATTGAGTATCTTCTCACTCTTCTTAACTCCAATTTTGAAGATTGGCGCAGAGCAAACCCTAAAGAAAACGCTTTCGCCTTCCCCTTCAATCTTAAGAAAATGAGTCCCAGTGGTTGTCTTTTCGACCTTATAAAGCTCAATGACGTAAGTAAAAATGTTATTTCCGTTATGAATGCACAAACTGTTTATAACTACATTTCAGATTGGGCTCAAAAATTTGACGAGGATTTCTTCAAGGTGTTCACCACAAATCCCGAACGTTCAAAGGCAATGGTGAATATTGACAGAGAGAGTCCCAAACCCCGTAAGGACATTGCAAAATGGAGCGAGGTTAAAGACTATTTCTCATACATGTTTGATGAATATTATGACGCTTCTTTCGAGCTTCCCGAAAACATTGCGAAAGAGGATGCTAAGGCAATTCTTGAAAACTATCTCAAGGTTTACAGTGCAGAGGACGACAAAGACATCTGGTTCTCTAAAATCAAAGACCTTTGCGAACCCTTAGGTTTCACACCCAATGTTAAAGAGTTCAAGAAAAATCCCGAACTTTTCAAAGGTCATGTTGGCGATGTTTCAACAGTTATCCGCCTTGCAGTAACCTCAAGGAAAAACACTCCCGACCTTTGCTCAATTATGAACCTTCTTGGTCAGGATAAGGTAAATGAAAGAATAAATAAAGTAATTGAAATACTTTAAGGAGATATACACAATGGAAGAAATTATTAATGAAACCGCGGGCAATTTTATCCACGATATTATTGACGAAGAATTAGCAGCCGGTGTTAACACCAAGGTTCAGACCCGATTCCCTCCCGAACCCAATGGTTATCTTCATATAGGTCATGCCAAAGCAATTTGCATTGACTTTACAACCGCTATGAAATACGGTGGTGTTTGTAACCTTCGTCTTGACGATACAAACCCTTCAAAAGAAGACATTGAATATGTTGAATCCATCAAGGAAGACATTGAATGGCTTGGCTTCAAATGGGAGAAATGCCTTTATGCTTCAAGTTATTTCGATTTCCTTTATGAATGTGCAATTAAGCTTATTAAAGACGGCAAAGCTTATGTTGATGACCTTTCCGCAGAGGAAATGAGAGAATACCGCGGTACTCTTACAGAGCCCGGTAAAAATAGTCCCTATCGTGACAGAAGCATCGAAGAAAACCTTGACCTTTTCAAGAGAATGACCGACGGTGAATTCCCTGACGGCGCAAAGGTTCTCCGTGCTAAAATTGATATGGCATCACCCAATATGAATATGCGTGACCCCGCAATTTACAGAATTATGCACGTTGACCACCACCAGACAGGTGACAAATGGTGCGTTTACCCAATTTATGACTTTGCACATCCCCTTTCTGATGCTCGTGAGGGTGTAACATATTCACTTTGCTCTCTTGAATTTGAAAATCACAGACCTCTTTACAACTGGTTCATTGAACAGATTGGTTTTGAAGAGCCACCCAGACAGATTGAATTTGCCCGTCTTAACCTTAACTACTGCATCACAAGCAAAAGAAGAAACATCCGTCTTGTTACAGATAACCTTGTTAGCGGCTGGGATGACCCCCGAATGGCTACAATCTGCGGTATGAGAAGACGTGGTTATCCTGCAAAAGCAATCCGCACTTTTATTGAAAAGGTTGGCGTTTCAAAAGCATACAGCGTTGTTGATTACGGTCTTCTTGAAGCTTGTGTAAGAGATGAGCTTAATGCTAACGCTCCCAGAGCAATGGCTGTTCTTGATCCACTTAAAGTTGTTATTGACAACTACCCCGATGGTCAGACAGAAGAGTTAGAGGTTGAAATCCACCCCGATAAACCCGAGCTTGGCAAAAGAAAAGTTACATTCGGCAAAGAAATCTTTGTTGAAAGAACAGACTTTATGGCAGAGCCCGTTAAAAAATATTTCCGTCTCTTCCCCGGTAACGAGGTAAGACTTAAAGGTGCATATTTTATCACCTGCAATTCTTATGAAACCGATGAAAATGGCAATGTAACAGTTCTCCATTGTACCTATGACCCCGAAACGAAGGGTGGTAATGCTCCCGATGGCAGAAAAGTTAAAGGTACAATTCACTGGGCAGGTCCTAATGCATTCAAAGCAGAAGTTCGTCTTTATGACAGACTTTTCAATGTTGAAGATCCTGCAGGCGTTCCTGATGATGAGTTTGTTAACGCAATTAACCCAGAATCTCTTATTATTGTTAAGGATTGTCTTGTTGAAGAAGGCATCAAGGATGCGAAGGTTCTTGACTCCTTCCAGTTTATGAGAAATGGTTATTTCTGTGTTGATAAAGACTCAACAGAGGAAAACCCGATTTTTAACAGAACAGTTCAACTTAACTCCTCATGGAAATAATAATCCGAAAGGAAGGTTAATAATGAAATACTTATATAAAATCGTTGCGGCATTAGGCGCACTTTCAGTTATACCTCTTATTGTTTTTCTTGAGAACATTTATTTTAAAATATCCTCAACGGCTTTAAGTGCTTTATTTTATATCGGTCAGCTATTGGGCAATGAAACTTTAACTCAAGCAGTAAAAGATAACAATAGTTCAGTACCCAATGCCGTTGCAGACACATTCTCGTTATATGAATTGTATGATCTTGTATCAAGATTTGGTAGTTCGGATGATGGAGATTTAGTTGAGAAGTTTAAAGTGCTTATTTCTCCCACAATCACTGCAGGAGTCGTTCTTGTTCTTATTGCAATTTGTGCAATTATAACTGCAATTTTTGCATTTGTAATGAAAAACAACCGCAAAGTTATTTATTCTTCAATAGCAGGAATAGGGCTCTCTTTTATGTTCAGTAAATGCTTTGATGCTATCGCAGCACCTATACTTAACGGAACAGTCAGTATTTCAACACTTATGGAAAGCATTTGGGGTGGTTTGATAGGTGAATTTACAGAACTCACCCTCACAACTAACTTCTGGTTCATTCCCGCTGTTTTTGGTGCTATTATTCTCTGGACAGTGCTTTACAACTACACTCTACCCGAAAAAGAGAAAAAAGAAAGAAAACTTATGCTTGGCGAGGCGGATGAAGAATGATTTACGATAAAGTTGAAAATATGAGTTTGTATTTTGACAAGCTCAAAGGCTTTGAAAAGGTCGAAGAGGTTTACAAGGTGTTCTGCAAATCTCCTTTTGAAAACGGCAAAATCGAAATCGATGGCGAAAAAGCCTGGTGTAATGTTTGCAAATATGATGTAAACCCAGATAATCCTTTAAAATATGAATCTCATAAAGAATATGCCGATGTTCAGCTTATGTTTGACGGTGAAGAAAATATCGGTTGGGCAATTTTTGACGAATGCAATATAACCGAAGATTTCAAAGAAGGCTCAGATATTGCATTTATGGATGCACCCAACGGTCAATTCCTTGCTTTGAGAAAAGGCTATTTCATGGTATTCTTCCCTCAGGATGCTCACGCACCTTGCAGAAAGAGTGAAAATTCAGATTTTGCACATAAGTTAGTTTTTAAGATTAAACTTTAAAAGATAAAACCACTTTAGAATTACCAAAAATTCTAAAGTGGTTTTGCTTTATTTATGTGGCAGTGAAATAACCAAATTAAATATTCCGTTTTCGTATTTAACTAGCATATCGCCTTTATGCTTATCAACAGTTCTTTTGATACTTTTGAGTCCAAGACCGTGATTTTCGCTGTCTTTTTTTCTTGAAATATATGCTCCTGCTCGGCGTTTTGGGGGTTCAAGTGACGGATTCTTAGCAGAAATAATCATTTCAGTTTCCGAGTCTTCAAGTTTAACATCAATATATCTGTCACTATGATTAGGGAATTTTACGCAAGCCTCAACCGCATTATCAAGAGCGTTGCTGAGAATAGTGCAAATATCCATAGCAGAAATATTTGTGTTTTCCAAGGGAGTAACATCAAACTGAGTTGATATACCGTTTTTCTGCGCATAAAGCATTTTTTCATTGAGAATAGCATCAACTGCTGAATTCTTACTCATTGAAACATAGGTTGCTTCTTCAACCGCATCAGTCATTTTTTCAAGATAAGAGAGCATTTCTTCCTTTGTTCCGTTTTCGGCAATCCCTTTAAGAACAAAAATGTGGTTTTTCAGGTCGTGCCTTAGCTCACGTGTTCGGTTATAGCTTTCTTCAATTCGCTTGAAAGACTCTTTTTCAAGTCGCATCTGAGTATTAAGAAGGTCGGCATTTCTCCTTATTTCGAGTTGATTCTGAAGCTTTGAGAAAAGAGTGAAAACAAGAACATTAATAAACACAAGACCGACAGTTGAAATAATGATATAAATATTAATATCTTCACCGGGTGCTAATAAATCTATGTAATACTGATAAACAGTAAGTGTACCCAAGGTTGTAACAGGAACTGTCAAAAGCAGAAGCCAATATCTAATGGGAACGGCTTTGTTCTTTGACTTTGTGAACATACCCACAAGAATGATTATAACGAGCATAAAGATATTGGGGAGTTCGATTGATAAAATTCTATAGAAAAAGCTATCCGTTTCAAGATATGGTATTCTATCGAAAATCTTATCTATAAACAAAGAAAATGCAAAATACGAAAGAAGCTTTGAAAGAGCAACAAAAAGCGAATAAACAACGCAGAAAAGACCTTTTAACCGCTTTTTACCGTCAAAAATCACAAGTGCGACAACGAAAATCAGAATCATCTGCATACCGGTTTTTATATTACCGCTTTGCCCTGTTTCCTGAAGTGCTAAAAGCACACCCGAGCTTACAACAAAAGCAATCCATTTTGGAAATTTACTTTTATATTTCTCATCAAAAAAAGCATTCATCAAAAGAAATGCAAAAAGCATTTCAAGGGTTGATGAAAAAAGCCTTATGAGATAGAACAAGGTTGTTTCAATAAATTCAAGCATTTTTTATCACCTTTTCGCCCAAAGATACGCGTTTTTAACGGCTGTCGCTTTACTTTTGCTGACAGGAAGAAATTCTCCGTTCAGAAGCTCTGCACTATCTTTTGAAACGCTTTTAATTTTTCGGGCATTAACAAAATAGCTCTGATGAGTTCTTATAAAATCCTTACCCTCAAGGTCTTTTTCGACCTGGTCAAGCTTACCGTAAAAAGAGTATTCATCATTTTTTGTATGAACAATAAGAACTCTACGATTACTTTCAAAATAGAGAATATCATTAAGAGGGATGTTTTTTACTGACGAGGCAGTTTTGACAGTATAAAAACTATCTGCTGATTTTGAAATTTCTCCCAAGCATTCGCCGAAAATTCTGTCAAAAGCATTAATAAGGTCGTTTTTAAGAATGTACCTGAAAGCCTTCACCTCATAGCCGGAGAAAACATATTCCGCAGAAGAGGTTACAAAAACAATTAGAGCTTCAACACCCAAATCACGAAGCTGCTTTGCACAATCAACTCCGTTGACCGTTTTCATTTTTATATCGAGAAAAATTATATCATAATCATCAGGAATTACCTTGCAATGCTCTATCAGCGGTGTCCCGTCAAGAAACACCGCTAACTCAGCTTCTTCATCAATTTTTGCAAGATAATCTCTTGTTCTCTTTTCTATGTAATCGCAAACATTTTTCTCATCATCGCATATTGCAATTTTCAGCATATACCCACCTCGGAATTTGTGTTGGTTTTAATATAACACATCTTTTAACATATTGCTACTGATATTTATACTTTTATCTATCAGCACCATATTCCCGGTCTGTCTGAAATCTTTTCTTTTATTGTTAAATAGCATACCATTGATATAATCAAAGCTAATACAAAAACTCCAATAGCAACATAGAACAAGAAACCATACCCCAAAGCACATATAGCGGATACAACAGGGACAGCAAACAACATAAGAAAGAAGCCGGGATAACCAAGAACCGATGCAAGCCAATCAATTCCGTTAAATATTTCCATTCCCCATATCAATAAAGAACCGAGAAGCATACAGACCATTGGAATTGCTGCAAGAATATATGAGGTTTTGAAAAACACTTTAGCACCACATCGCTTACTAAAGTAAGCAATCCCTATTAAAATTGCCGAAAAGACAAACGGAAATATTTTACTTAAAATCGGATTTCCGCCACCAATGTTAATAGTGTCTGTAAAATAAATTTCACCTGCAAAAACCACACCTAAAATCCATAACGCACTAAATATTCCAACGCCAAATAAAAATTGTAGAATTTTACTTTCTCTGAATTTTTTTATCATAATCTCACCCCATTGATATTTTTTGAAAATTCATTCTATTCATATTTCTTTCTTAGGTTTTATTGCTTTATATAATATAACTGATAATACTATAGCCAAAATAAAGAATCCAATTATGGTACTATCATCAATCCAACTGTCTAAATAGACAAAGTAAAATGAATTTACTCCATCAAAAAGCTCAAACGCCATTCTTCCGAAAGGATATAAAACCAAACCGATAGTTAAACCAACTATCCAGGTTAAAATATTTCCATCGTTACTGAATATTGCTGATATAATACTTGCTAATACCGGAATAGCCGTAGCTGATAATGCTGATATATACATTACTTTTAATGATTTTCTTTTACATATAATCGTAAACGCAAGCAAAACTACGGGAATAAGTATTACTGTTATCATGGGTATAATACAAGAAAAAACCAATTCGTCAGTATCTATATTTTCTGAGCACCAAATATCCACAGAATATGTATTAAATAAAGCTCCTATTCCCCATAACAACATTATACTGAAAAATCCTATAACAAATTGAATATACGGATTAAGCTTTTTCATATAACTCCCCTCCTCTTTCTTTAATGTGGTCTCCAACAACCCAAGAAAACTATCATAAGAATAAGAGCTATAGCCACATAAGGCACAAAAAGAATTTGTATGTTTTTCTCTCTGTAGCATATAACTATGCACCATATAACTGCAATTGCCAAGAAACCTGCATTAATAATACCTGCAATATATAACATGCTGAATAAAAACAACACAATCTCTCTGATACCTTCGAACATATTATAAAAAGGTGTGTCCATTAAGACTTCGAAAACAAGAATTAAAGCACCTGAAACCGAAAGAGCTGCAAAATAAGCATAGGGCACAGCTAAAAAAGTTTTAAAGTTCTCTATAAGTTGATTTTCCTTTTTCTCCATAAACACACCCCCTTTAATTATTTAATATCTATTCTCAAACCATTTCAGTCAACAACATATTCTGCAAAAATGCACTTACTGTAATTAAGCCGAGAGTTGCAAATAAACCGAAGTTGAAAACGTTTTTGTGGTTGTTTTCTTTTACTGCAAAAACTATGCTCACAATTACAAGAGCTGCCATTATGAACAAGGGTACAATTCCGAAACCACTAAGGAAGCCGAAGAAAAGTCCTGCTCCGCCGAATATTAATTCTGCAAGCTCATATAAAGCTGAACTGTTATTCCAGTAATAGCTTAAAATAAGATTTGCAATGCCAACCAGAAGTGATACGCCAAACACTCCACCGAATATTTTGTATAATTTTTTTAATTTTTCAGATGTTCTTTTCTTTGTCATAATTAACATCTCCTTTCTTTGTCTGTATCATAACAAAAACAATAAAAAAATTGCCCAAAATGTAACTTTCGGGCAGTTTTTTGTAATTTTTGGGATATTTATCTTATTATTCGTGTTTTTCCGTACCAGATATTCCAGACCTCTTCTTCGTTGTTGGGTTGAGCATAGTCGGTCAGGAATGTGCATGCAAGGGCACCGCACGCCCAACCGAATTGCAATTGTTTTTCGGGAGTATAACCTTTTAATATTCCGTAAAGCAGACCGCCAACAAAAGCATCGCCACCGCCAATGCGGTCCATTACGGCAATTTGTTTCGGAGCTATGGACGTCCAGACATCACCATTGAGCATAACCGCTCCCCATAAATGACGGTTTGCGTGCATCACCTCACGGAGATTTGTTGCAAAAACGCTTGTATTGGGAAATTTGCATTTCACCTGATTTATGGTTTCTTTAAACTGCTCAACAGGTGTCATATCGGTTTTATATTTGGTTAAATCGAATTCTGTTCCCAAGCACAAGCTGAAATCCGATTGATTGGCAATAATTATATCTGAAATATCTGCAATTCTCTGAAAAGTCTGCCTTAACTCTTCCTCTCGATTTTTCCAGAAGGATGCACGATAATTAAAATCAAAGGAAATAACTGTTCCGTATTTTTTTGCGGTTTTTGCAAGTTCAAGACAAAATTCTCCCGTTTCCTTTGAAAGAGCACAGATAAGCCCTGTAAGGTGCAGAATTCCAACTCCATCTTCACCGAAAAGCTTTTCCAAATCAAAATCCTTTGTATTAAGGGTTTTGCCTACCTCACCGGCCCTGTCATTATGCACCCTGGGTCCACGCAGACCAAAACCGCTATCGGCAATATTGAACTGATGACGATACCCCCAAGGGCCGCCCTGCTCCACATCTCTTCCCTCAAATTCCATATTGCGAGAGCGAAGATTTGCTTTTATAAAGTGGGCAATAGGGCTATCTTTAACAAAGGTTGTGAGAACCTTTACAGGCAATCCCAAATAAGAGCAGATTGATGCAACATTGGTTTCTGCGGAGGTTGCCTGCATATAAAAAACATCGGAAGAAAAAACCGTTTGCCTGTCAGGTGGCAAAAGCCGTACGCCCATACTCGTTGGAACCACCAGGGCATATTTATAATCTTTTTTTATTTCTATCATTTATACTCCTCATTTTTCAAGTTGCAAGTTGAAAGTTGCAAGTGGCAAGTTTTGGGGCGCAGAAATGCGCCGTAATATAATAGTGTGGCAGACCCAACACTTTGCGCTTTGCATTTTGCACTAAGCGTTATAGGAGGTTGATGCAGTATTTCCGCCCTTACCCGACCAATTAGTATGAAAGAATTTTCCTCTTGGGAAATCTATTCTTTCATAGGTATGAGCTCCAAAATAATCTCTTTGTGCCTGAATAAGATTTGCAGGAAGTTTTTCGGAGCGGTAGCCGTCAAAATAAGTGAGTGATGCCGTTAATGATGGAGCATACACTCCATTCAACATACAAATAGCACAGATTTTTCTAAGGCTTTCCATCCCCTCAAGAACTTCATTTTTAAAATAACCGTCTAAAAGAAGATTTTTCAAATCAGGCTTTTTAGCAAACGCCTCTTTGATTTTATCTAAAAACACACTTCTGATAATACAACCACCACGCCAAAGCTGAGCAATTGCACCAAAATCAAGATTCCAATTATATTTTTCCGAGGCGACTTTCATAAGTGCATATCCTTGGGCATAGGAAATAATTTTTGCGCAATAAAGTGCTTCTTCCATTCGTCCGATATATTCGCCTTTTTCACCTTTAAAATCAACAAACGGACCTGTAAGCTCCTTTGACGCCTCAACCCTTTCCCCTTTCATTGCGCTTAAATATCTGGCATATACAGCTTCGGTTATAAGAGTAAGTGGCACCCCCTCGTCAAGTGCGGTAATCCCCGTCCATTTGCCTGTTCCCTTTTGCCCTGCTGAATCGAGAATTTTATCAACAAGTGGTGAACCATCTTCATCCTTTACTGTAAAAATAGTACTTGTAATATCAATCAGAAAGCTATCAAGCCGTCCCTTATTCCATTCATTAAAAATTCTGTGCATATCTTCAGCAGAAAACTCGAGAATAACTTTCATAAAATGATAAATCTCACTTATTAACTGCATATCACCATATTCAATGCCGTTGTGCACCATTTTAACAAAATGTCCTGCACCCCCTGAACCAACCCAATCGCAACAAGGTGTACCATCCTCGGTTTTGGCACAAATTGCCTGAAAAATCGGTTTAACACTGCCCCATGCAAGCTTTGAACCACCGGGCATCATTGAGGGGCCGTTCAAAGCACCCTCTTCTCCGCCAGAAACACCTGTTCCGATATAAAGAAGCCCTTTGCTTTCAACATATTTTGTTCTTCTCTCGGTATCTTGGAAATGGGAATTACCGCCATCAATGATGATATCGCCTTTTTCAAGTAAAGAAATAAGTTTTTCAATAACCTCATCAACGGGCTCTCCCGCTCTAATCATCATCATTATTTTTCTTGGCTTTTCGGTTACTTCAACCAACTCTTTAAGAGTCTGAGTACCAATAAAGTTTTTATTTTTTCCTCTGCCATTTACGAATTTATCAACAATTTCGGTTTCTCTGTTAAAAACCGCTACTGTAAATCCCTTGCTTTCCATATTCATTGCAAGATTTTCACCCATAACTGCAAGACCGATAAGTCCTATATCTGCTTTTTTCATAGTATATTTTTCCTCTCTTTTTACAAAGTCAAGGGGGAACGGGGCAACCCACCACCGCTGACGCGGTCCCCCTCCCTATTTCATCAAAGATGAAACAGGGATGATAATAATTCTCCTCATCAACTCATTCTGCATTCACACTGTCCACAACCCCAAAGCCGGGTTGCTTATATAATAAATCTCTTCTCCATCAACTGTGTTATAGCCATCTTTCAGAATTTTGGGATTATATCTCCTTACTACCTCATCATAGGGCATATAGTTAAATCCCACTCCTTCAATCTCTTTTTTTGTAAGGTGATTTGTGCAATAAGTGACTTTAAATTTATCATCTGAAGAGCCGTGAATAAGATGTGCCGCTACAGATAAATTATTTTTCAATTCCTCTTCATTTTTCACAAGTTCAAGAACTTTTTTTCTTCCCACATAGCCGTATTTTCTTATGAGCCTGTCATTTTCATCATCTTCTCCGAATTTTTTTACATTGGGCGCAAGGACAATCAAATCCCCACCTTCTTCCATTGCCATTCTGGTTCTGTAAACCGCCTTATTACCAAGCCATGTACTTCGGAATTCTCTCGGGTCAAGATAGACTACGGCTTTTTTTATGGGCTTTTGCAACTTTGTCATATTCATTTGCTGACTTTTTCCTACCGACATTTCAAAAAGCTCTCTTTTTCTGCCAATATATATTCCGTGAATGAGAGTTTCGTCTTTCTCGTTGGTGGTGGTTACAGTCAAGACATACATCAGCGGAATATCTTTTATAAAATTTTCTTCCGCATAGTCGAAAACTTTTCTCACTGGCGAAAAATCCCGCCCCATAATCCGTTCAAGGCCATAGAAAGCACCAAGCATATGGGAAGAATTTATCATACTGCTTCCGCCACAGCCAACGAAAATATTTTTTGAATAGTTTGCCATACCCACAACCTCATGGGGCACAACCTGACCGATGGAAATAATCAGGTCATAGGATTTATCTAAAAGTCTTTTATTTATTTCAACATCAATTTTTGTATCGACAAGACCCTCGGAAACATTTTTAACAAATCCCATTGGCACTTCACCGATTTTCACAACATCCTTTCGCCAATTGTGAACAATAAGTTTTTCATAAGGAATATCTTTACCGAAAAACACCTCACTTTCCTCTTTGGTTACAGGGCGGTGAGTTCCTAATGCGGGCATAATATCAACAATGCATCTGTCTTTTAAAAGGTTGTAATACATATTCGTAATTTTTCCTGCACCCGAATACATTCTTGTATAATCCGGTGGTAAAAGAAGAACTTTTTTAAGATTTTTGCCCTCAACAGATTTTTTTATAATTTCAAAAAGTCTTTTATCATCAATTACGCCCTCACTTTCAACGAACAAAATATCACCTCTTGTTAAATAATGTAAGTAACATTATTTTTGGGCTTTTTCGTTGAAAATATTACTTTTGTATGTTAATATATTAAAAGAAATTTTTCGGAGGCGATTTAATGAAAAAATTTATGGACAAGGATTTTCTTCTTTCCACCGAAACTGCTAAAAAACTTTATGCCGTTTGTGAAAATACACCTATTTTCGACTGGCATTGTCATTTACAGCCTAAAGAAATTTATGAAAATAAAACTCCCGAGGATATTGCATATCTCTGGCTCTCAGGGGACCATTATAAATGGCGCGGTATGCGTTCCTGCGGTATAAGTGAGGAATATATCACAGGTGATAAAACACCTTATGAAAAATTCAAGGCTTGGGCTTCGGCTATGCCCAACCTTATCGGCAATCCCCTTTACCACTGGACTCACCTTGAATTGCAGAGATATTTTGATATTCACGAACCCCTTTCACCTGCAACTTGTGACGAAATCTGGGAAAAGGCAAATGCAAAAATCAAAGCAGGCGGTTTCACTCCTCGTGAACTTATAGAAAAAAGCAATGTTGCATATGTTTGCACAACTGATGATGCAGCAGATACTCTTGAGTATCACAAGCTTCTTGCAGAAGACAAGACCTTTAAATGCAAGGTTCTTCCTGCATTCCGTCCCGATAAAGCTCTCGGAATTGAGCTTGACGGCTACAACGATTGGGTAAAGGCTCTTGAAAATGTTATGGGTAAAGCAGTACCCTCATTCACAGAGCTTAAAGCTGCACTTCTTTCAAGAATTGAATTTTTCAAGGAAATGGGTTGCCGTGCTTCCGACCACGCTTTCACCTATGTTCCCTACAAGAGAGCAAGCGAAGAGGAATTGAATGTTATATTCAAAAAACGCCTTTCAGGTGAAACTCTTTTGACAGAAGAAATTGATAAATATAAAACCGAGCTTATGCTCTTCCTTGCAAACGAATACGCTCGTCTTGGTTGGGGTATGGAAATTCACATCGGTGCCATGAGAAACAATAACGGCGTTATGTTCAAAAAGCTTGGTCCTGACACTGGCTATGATTCTGTAGCAGACTATGAAATTGCAGTTAATCTTTCAAGACTTCTTGATGCAATGAACACAGAATATAAACTTCCCAAAACAGTTCTTTTCACTCTTAACCCAAAGGACAACTATGTTCTCGGCACAATGCTTGGTAATTTCCAAAGCGATGAAGCAGAAAGTAAAATTCAGTTCGGCTCTGCTTGGTGGTTCAATGATAACTATGATGGTATGAGAACACAGATGCAAACCCTTATGAACCTCGGTGTTATTTCCAAATTTGTTGGTATGATTACCGATTCAAGAAGTTTCCTTTCCTATCCTCGTCACGAATATTTCCGCAGAATTCTCTGTGAGCTTTTAGGCGACCTTGTTGAAGAGGGCAAATATCCTGAAGATATTGAATTCCTTTCAAATGTTGTTCAAGATGTTTCATATAACAATGCAATTAAATATTTTGGGGTAGAATAAACTCTTTATAATAAAGCACCACACCGAAACGACTAAAATCGTTTCGGTGTGGTGTTTCATATAATTGCGTAGCAGACTCAATCACTCTGCACTACGCACTCCGCATTTTTAAAACGAACGAAGTGAGTTTTATCTAATGCCAACATAATTGCAGGAATCAAAATAAGCTGTGCAACTATTCCCGGAATGGCGTTTATAAAGGCGCTTGTTAAAAAAGCAGTAAGTGTAAAACCATCTGCGCCAAGACCTAAAATAACAGTCATTACAACGCCCCACACAACTCTGCCTAAAAGCATTGAAATTATCAGGCAACGATACAAGGATTTTATACACTGCCATTTTGCATGGGAGAATAAAAAGCCTACGAAAAAGCCATACGCTGCAAGTTCGAATGCCATAGCAAAGGCATTTGGATACATAACCGGCATTGAAAAAAGAGCCGAGCGTAAAAGAGGCAATATAAAACCCACACCCAAACCATATTTCCAGCCACAAATAAGACCGCACAGAATGACAGGGAAATGCATTGGCAAAAGCATATTGCCGATTTGCTGAATCTGACCCGTTAAGAAAGGAAGAACAAGTCCAAGTGCCAAAAGCATCGCCGCAACAACTAAATTTTTCAGTTCATTTTTCTTCATAGATTACCTCAGTAAAAAAACATTTCAGAAAGAAAGCTCTATTTTTTGATAAACTATACCCTCACGTTCATGAGTGTATGTAATATGAAGAGTGTTTTCATCTGCAGTAATTGCAGGGTAACTGAATTCGTGGTCGCCCGTTGTTGCTTCGCATTTAAAAAACTCTTTAAATGTATCCCCGCTATCTTCCGAATACATAAGCACAAGAGGTGCTCTGTCACCCCAGTTTTCTGAAATTGGGTTCATTATAAGAACCAAAACGCCATTGTCTAGTTTTACAACATCAATTCCGCTGTTGGGGTTGGGCATGCCTGTATCGTAAGCCTTGCACCAGGTTTTTCCGCCATCCTTACTGTCGCTTCGGTAAATATAACCACTACCTGTTCTCACAAGCATATGAAGGCCCTTTTCATCTTCCCACAAAGTAGGCTGAATCATATTAACTGTTGTAAGATTTCTTTTGGGTCTTAAAACGAAATTAGAATGTTTAAAGGTAAGCCCGTCATCCTTGGAAATATCAACAAAGCATTTCCAGCTTTTCTTTAAAGATTCTTTTGAAGCAGGAGCTACCACTGTTCCGTCAGAAAGACGGATTGCCTTGTTTTTAACAGGACCTCTGCCACCGTCATTATCTCCCTCAACAAGAATTTTCGGCTCTGAAAAGCTTTTTCCTCCATCTTTGGAAATGCAGTAATATGTTACCCATTTTGGAATGGGTTTACCATATTTAAAATATAAAATTATTTCTCCGTTCTCTCTTAAGAAAAGAACAGGGTTCCAATGAGGTAGTTCTTCACCATTTACCTTAATGCTGTAAGGCTCTGCCCATTTTCCGTTTTCGCGGATACTCACCCATATTTTAACATCATTATTACCCTCTTTAGTGCCCCCAAACCAAGCGGCAACAACTGTGCCATCAGGTAAGGGCAAAACAGTTGAAGCGTGGCAACTGTCCGTAACTGTTTTAGGTGGATAAATAAATTCATTTACCGTTCTTTTTGCTTCAATTTTCATTTTCTTCTTTCCTTTCTTCATCCATATAATCAAAGGCGTTCCAGCCTTTATCTTCTTTTTTAGGTTTTTCATCAAAGCCTATGTTCATTTCTATCTTTTCATTATCACTTAAAATTTTTCTTTTTACTGGCTCCTGCTTTTCAACAATATACGTTCTGCTTCCGTAAATATCGGCATAATTGCGCACAAAGGACGGAAAGCCCTCGTGTTTGGAAAGCTCTTTGTACATCGGGTAATTTATAATATATCTTACTGTTGGTAAAAAGAGTTTTATGTTAATAAGACTTGTAATCAGAATCCATGTACACGGTATTGAGTTTCCGGCTGCACCAATAAAAAAACCAAGCCAGAAATACATACCCAAGGACAATATTGTCACAAAAGCGCCAAACAGCTTTCCCATTTTCATATAATTGGTGCCGATCACCAACAAAAGAACCGATAGATTACCCACAATAAAAGAGATAAAGGTACCCATTTCCTTTGCTTCACCGATAAAGCAGAATAATGCTCCTGCCATCATAAGCATTATGGGGAAAAATATTCCTTTAGTTATAAAATTCACATTGCAATTCCAATCATACATATACCCTTTTTTGTCATCATAGCTCATATCTTCAGGGTCATCGTGTGGGAAAATGATATTTATACCTAATATGGATTTACCATGTTTATGTTTTTTATTACGCCTTTCTTCAATTTCTTGTTGAGTGGGATTAACATCAATATTCATTATTATTGGTTCATTGTTTTTATTTGCAGGTTTCTTCTTTTCTGAAGATTCTTCATCTTTAAGATATAATTTATCTGCATATAAATCCTGACCGTTTACCATAAAATTGGGAAAGCCTTTTTCTTTTTCAAGCGCTTTGTAAACGGAATTGTAATTGTAAATACATCTCAAACAAAAGTAAAGCATTACAATTCCTAAAGAGTCCGCGACCGCCATCATAACCCAATACTTAAATTGTAGTTCAGACATGTAGTAAACAAAGATTGTGTTACAATAAAAAAGCGCGATAATGTTTAAATAATATGCCCAGATTTTCCACTTTTTGCAGAAAACTCCGCCTATTACAAGGGCTATTGAGGAAAAATACAAAGAAAATTCAAAAAAATCTCCTAAATCAGAATTAATTGAAGCAATCACTATAGGTAAAAATGCAACGATAAAACCAAGATTTCCCACCTTGTTGCTCGTTTCTTTCCAATCGAACATCATGTCCCTTTTTTCGAAAATTGTTGAATACGGAATATATGATGTTTCCATATTGAATTTCATTTTTCCGCCCCCTAACTCTTCACTATTCACTATTCACTCTTCACTTAATAACCGCTACCCTCTTCGCTTTTTGCAATAGATACTATTCTGCTTGTGCCAAGACGGTCAGCACCGAGGGAAAGGAACTTTTCTGCATCATCGAGGGAGGCAATTCCACCTGCGGCCTTCATTTTTACATTTCTACCGATATTTTTTGAGAATAGTTCTATATCTTCGAAAGTTGCACCACTTGTTGAGAAGCCTGTTGAAGTTTTAATATAATCTGCCCCTGCTTCTGTTACAAGCTGACACATTTTAATTTTCTCTTCATCAGTTAAAAGGCAGGTTTCAATAATAACCTTTAAAATTTTGCCGTTGCAAGCCTTTTTGATTTCCTTAATTTCATTTAAAATATCATCATATCTTTTATCTTTAAGCCAACCGATATTAATAACCATATCAATTTCATCTGCACCGTTCTTAACAGCATCAGCAGTTTCAAAAACTTTGCATGCGGTGGTATTGTAACCATTCGGAAAACCAATAACAGTACAAATAGAAAGTTTATCACCGCAATAATCTGCACATTTTTTAACATAGCTCGGAGGAATGCAAACACTTGCAGTATTGAATTTAATTCCGTCATCGCAAATTGCTTTTATCTGCTCCCATGTTGCTTCCTGCTTTAAAAGTGTATGGTCAACGTGTGTAAGAATATTTTTAAGTTCCATAAATAAACCGCCCTAATCTTATTTTATAACTTAATTGTAGCATTTTTATCTAAAAAGGTAAACAGTATTATTAAAATATCATAGTATTTAATAATTGATTTAGTGAATATATTGTGGTATCATTTAACATGTATATTTATGTAATTTAATAAATAAGGTGATTTTTTGAAAAACTTACTTGTTATTTTCGGCGGTTGCTCCAGCGAATACGAAGTTTCTCTTCGTTCATCCGCTTCTGTTTTAAGAAATATCGACAGAGAAAAATACAATGTTCTCACTTTGGGTATTACCAAAGAAGGCGAATGGTATTTTTACACCGGTGACATTGATTCCATTGAGAACAACACCTGGTTCAATGATGAGGACACAACCCCTGCTGTTCTTTCTCCCGATAAAAAAGATAAAGCTCTTATTATTCTTAACGATATGGGTGCTTACGAAAAGATTAAAATCGATGTTATTTTCCCCGTCCTTCACGGTAAAAACGGTGAAGACGGTACAATTCAGGGTATATTTGAACTTGCGGGCATTCCCTATGTTGGTTGCACACCTCTCGCAAGTGGTATGTGTATGGACAAAGCCGTTACCAATACTCTTGCAGATGCGGCAGGCATAAATGGTGCAAAATGGGTTGCGTTTACCGAGGCGGATTATAAAGACGGCAGAGTTAATTTTGATGTTATCGAACAGAAATTAGGCTATCCCATTTTCGTTAAACCCGCAAACGCAGGCTCTTCCGTCGGTATTTCAAAAGCACATAATCATATGGAGCTTTTAAAAGCTCTTGATATTGCTTTTGATAATGACTACAAGGTTGTTCTTGAAGAAACACTTATCGGCAGAGAAATTGAATGTGCAGTTATGGGTAACGACCAACCCGTTGCTTCCTGCATTGGTGAAATTCTTCCCACCGCAGAATTTTATGATTATGAAGCAAAATACATAGACAACTCAACAGGTCTTGCAATTCCTGCAGATTTACCTGTTGAAACAAGCGAAAAGGTTCGTCAGGCAGCAGTTAACGCTTACAGAACAATGGGTTGCACGGGACTTTCACGAGTTGATTTTTTCTTAGCAGAAGACGGAACAATTTATCTTAACGAAATCAATACGCTCCCCGGATTTACATCAATTTCAATGTTCCCCAAGCTTTTCGGTCAGGTTGGTGTCCAGTATTCCGACCTTATTGATAAGCTCATCGAATATGCCGAGGAAAGAATGAAATGAGAAAAGTTGAAATAGAGTTCGTCAGCGAGCAACAATACCATGACGACCGAGAAAGCAGTAAGCTAAAAGCACTCGGTACTTTGCAAGAAATTGACGGAATAAAAGTTATTTCCTACACAGAGCCTGACGAAGAAATGGGCAAATGCGAAACAATTGTTAAAGTTATCAATAATAATTTCGTTGAAATGAGCCGAAAAGGCGTTTATGAAACAACTTTTCTTATTGAAGAGGGAAAAACTCACTCCTGCACTTACAGAACTCCGTTCGGTGAAATGAATATGGATATTGTAGCACAGAGAGTTAATGCTCAGATTCCCGATTGTTCAGGCAAAATTCTTCTTTGCTATCGACTTGAAAGCAACGGGGAAATCATTGGTGAAAATAATCTTTTAATGAAAATAAATGAGGTTTAAAGATGTCAAAATTAGTTAAAATTGCAGAAGAGCAAATCATTTCTTCTGTTACAGAGGCAATAAAAAACAATATTGCAGACGGCACATTTATTGAAACAGAAATCCCAAATTTCAAAACAGAAATTCCTGCAGACAGAAAAAATGGTGATTATTCTGCAAATGGTGCATTTATGCTTTCAAAGGCACTTCGTATGCCCCCAAGAAAAATTGCAGAGCATATTCTTGAAAAAATCGACCTTGAAAATACATTTTTCCAAAAATGTGAAGTTGCAGGTCCCGGTTTCATCAACTTCTTTTTAAAACCCGAATTCTATGCAGATATTCTTCTTGACATTGATGCTTGTGGCGATAACTACGGCAGAAGTGATTTCGGTAAAGGTAAGAGAATAAACGTTGAATTTGTTTCCGCAAACCCAACAGGACCTATGCATATGGGTAACGCTCGTGGCGGTGCTTTAGGTGACTGCCTTGCAGCAGTTCTTGACTGGGCAGGCTACTATGTTGAAAGAGAATTTTATGTTAACGATGCCGGTAACCAGATTGATAAATTCGGTCTTTCTCTCTCTGTTCGTTATCAGCAGATTCTTAAAGGTGAAGATTTTATTGAATTACCCGAAGACAGCTATCATGGTGATGACATAAGAGTTCTTGCCCAGAGCTATATTGATGAGAACGGCGATAATCTTCTTGAATGCTCCGAGGAAGAAAGAAGAAAGGCACTTGTTGAATTTGCTCTTCCTAAAAATATTGCAACAATGAAAGCTGCAATGGCAAAATATCGCATTGATTACGATACTTGGTTCTCTGAACTTTCTCTTCATAATGGTGGTGAACTTGAGGAAACAATCGACATTCTAAAAAAGAACGGCTACACCTACGAAAAAGACGGTGCATTATGGTATAAAAACATTGAAGTTCAGACTGCAATTCTCAAAAGAGAAGGCAAATCTCAAGAAGATATTGACAAGCTTGAGCTTAAAGACGATGTTCTTGTTCGTCAGAACGGTAACCCCACCTACTTTGCCGCAGATATTGCATACCACAGAAATAAATTCGAAAAACGTGGATTTGATACAGGCATTGATGTTTGGGGTGCAGACCACCACGGTCACGTTGCTCGTATGAAAGGTGCAATGGAAGCGGTTGGTATTGACGGCAACAGACTTGATGTTGTTCTCATGCAGCTTGTTAACCTTATGAAAGACGGCAAACCTGTTAAAATGTCAAAAAGAACAGGTAAGGCAATAACACTTGTTGATCTTCTTGATGAAGTTCCCATTGATGCAGTTCGTTTCCTTTTCAATATGAGAGAAGCAGGTTCAGCAATGGACTTTGACCTTGATCTTGCGGTTGAGCAGTCTAACCAGAACCCTGTTTATTACTGCCAGTATGCCCACGCAAGAATTTGCAGTATTTTAAGAAAGCTTGAAAATGAGGGTGTTAAAATCAGAAAGCCTGAAAAAGCAGAGCTTACTCTTCTTACAAGTGACGAGGAAACAGACCTTATTGCTCACCTTGCTTCACTTACAAATGTAATAATTTTTGCAGCTAATTCCTACGACCCTGCAAGAATCACCCACTATGCAACAGAGCTTGCAACTAAGTTTCACCGTTTCTATAACGCACAGCGTGTTATGGTAGATAATGAAGCCCTTATGCAAGCGAGAATTTTCCTTTGTGTGTGTGTAAGAAACACTATGAGAAATGTTCTTTCCATGCTTAAAATTGAAGCCCCTGAATCAATGTAAAAAAAGTTACGACCCTATTGAACAAAATTCTTGTTCAATAGGGTCATTTGTTTATTTTAAAAATATTGGATTGGTCCAGGCTTTTCTACCATCTTTATCAACCACTGTTGCTCGGATGTATTCATATTCGTCCTTTAAATCCGCCTGTGCCTCAACAAGAGGTTCAACTTCCGCCTCAATCATTTTTGTAGGATGCTTGTCACATTGGAAAAGAATCCTTTCGCACTCACTTGTTTCAATGTGAACAACATTTTCATCATCCACATAAAAATCCTTAATAACGGGACCACAAGATGAATAAAATCCACCTTTTTCCAAAGCACTGAGAATATCTTTAACATTATTTTCGGCATTGACCATTACCCAACCTTTACAATGCTGATGCATTTCGTGGCCGTCATCGGTTGCAACTCCGAAAATTTTAACACCCATGCCCAAAAGCTCATCCCAATACATACCGTTATCGGTATCCATATCGTCTTCAATGGCACAACCGCTGTTCCATACCTCAAAAGCAAAATTGCCTTTTAATTTATCAAAATATCTTGGTGGGGTTGAGCTCCACTGAGGGTGACAATATATTGTTAGATTGTTTTTTTCGTGAGCATCATCAAGATATTTCTGAAATTCTTCCTGATTTATCGCCTCACCTCTCGGAAGTCTTTCATCCTGATTATAGCCGTTAGTTTCATCATCGGGACCAATAAACACTGTATGATAAGTTCTGAAACCATTTTCTCTCACGAAAGTATTATCGTATTCTGTACCGGGAATAATTGTAATCTCAACATCATCGGCAAAATTTTTATAGTTGTAAATTTTATGGTCTGTCAACGCAAGAAAATCATAATCATTTTCCTTGTGAAGTCTTATAACCTCATCGGGATTGCCTTTACCGTCAGAACGGGTTGTATGGCAATGAAGACCGCCTTTAAGCATTTTCTTTTGGTTTATAAAAGCTTCTTGTCTTTTCATTTTATCACCTTATTTTTCAACTTCCGTTGTAGTTTTTCTTGAAACAAGCCAAGCATTGGGAAGATATCTTCCTGTAGGCATATTTCTTGCGGAGGGTTTATTAATAACCTCTCCGTTATAACCTATAACTGAGGAAGAGCCACCATCACAAGCCCCTGCAGTAACTGCCCCATACTGCAAAAGAATGTCCGCACAATCTTCCATTGTTGCGCCAATTGAATGTCCGACTTGTCTTCCGTCAACAACGAGCATTAAAACAACACCGTTTTTACATTGACCTATTACTGTTCTTGGTTGAAGTCCCCAACCTGCAGAATCCTCAACAACTTTCTTACCATCAAGGATAAGAGTTGGTCTGTATTGAAATCCGTCACGGATGTTGTATGCTTCCCAATCTTCAATTCCACCTACTACAAGCCGGTTGTTTTCGTCAAAACCAACAAGAGTGTATTGTGAACTGTAAGTTCCCCAATATTCACCTTTTGAAACACATTGTCCCGTAACTTCTCCGCCAAGGCTGACACCGCCAATATCGTTAAATCCCGAAGCATTTACACCAACAACAGCATTTTCTTTTTCAAGATAATCGCAGATAAATTCACCACGCGAACCTTTATAATCCGTTACACCAAGAAACACTCTTGATGGGTCATCAACAAGAACAAGCTTACCTGTGAAATTTGATTCTTTTATTTCTAAAATAACAATATTTTCTTCCTGATCGTTGGCAAAAACAGTATTTCCAAATTTATCTTTTTCTCCAACAACAAGATTTTCCTGTCCGAGAACATCAGAGCTTTGATTTCCGTAAATATCGGTTACGCTGATATCTTTAATATCAACCTGACCTGACATAACTTCATCTATAAGGCTATCAGGGAAAAACCATGTAGCTAACCATTTATGCTGGTCAGTTGTCATTGCAGTTTCAATCCAGATATTTCGCCATTTAACAACAAAGGGAATATTACCGAAAACAACCGTAACATAACCTACCACGCCAAGAATAAGAACAATTGCAAAAATCAAAAGCGCCACTACACTTTTCTTAAGTTTTGTTTTTGGTTTTTTGCCATTTTCATCGTGGTTTTTACTACTTTTTTTTCTGTCGGGGCGCATTTCACTCATACCGTCTGCAATATTATCAATGCTTACAATCTCTTCTTTTCCGATTTCTACCACTAAACCACCTCACAACTGATACATTATTCTACCTCATTATACCACAAAAAAACAGTGAACACCATAATTCACTGCTTTTTTACAAAATATTTACCTATTATCAATATAGCGGCAAGCTGCAAGAGCTGCAACTGCACCATCCGCAGATGCAGTTGTAATCTGACGGATACTCTTACGACGACAGTCGCCTGCAACAAAAACACCATTAGTTTTTGTACCACAGGATTCATCAGAATCAAAATAGCCATTCTGGTCAAGAGCGACACAATCAGAAAATGCAGAGTTTTTGGGTTCAAGACCTATGGCAACAAAAAGTCCGTCGAGAGCAAGTTCTTTCTCGCCTGCACTTGTGTTAAGAACAACACCCGAAAGTTCATTTTCACCTTTAAGCTCAGCAACTGTTGCTTCCATGATAAACTCAACATTAGCTTTACTTTCAAGAATATCAACAAGCTTCTTTTCACCCGTAAGATAAGGTAAATTCTGAAGAACATATACTTTTTCACAAAGGTCAGAAAGAAGAACCGCTTCCTGCAAAGCAGAATTACCTCCACCTACAACACCAACAGTTTGTCCTTTAAAGAATGCACCATCACAAACCGCGCAGTATGAAACACCATTCCCTACAAGCTGATTTTCATTGGGAAGACCTAACTGTCTGTGACGAACTCCAACTGCAATAATAACAGCTTTTGCTTCAAAGGCTTTGTTACCTGCAAAAACAGTTTTGTGTGCTCCCTGGTCTGCAATTCCTGTTACCTTTTCCATTTCAACCTCTGCTCCCATAGAAAGAACCTGGTCAAGAAGTTTATCAGCAAACTCGTTACCGCTCATTTCGGGAATACCGGGGTAGTTTTCAATTTTAGGTGAAAATGTTACCTGACCGCCAAAGGTTGACTGCTCGATAACAAGAACAGATTTTGATGCTCTGAGAGCATAAAGTGCCGCAGTAAGTCCCGCAGGACCGGCACCAACAACTATAATATCATACATAAAAATAACTCCGTTTATATAAATGGGCTGTAAAAAAACTTGTTTTTTCACAGCCCATTTTATTTTAATTAAAGAGATTCAATAAATGTTTTTATTGCAGGAAGGTCTGCTATTTTTTCTGCAACATCACCCTTGTAAATAACAAGTGTGGGAGCCTGTTTAAGTGCTAATTCTGTTGCAAGAGCAACATTATCTTCAACAAAAAGTTTCTCATATGCAATACCTGCTTTTTCAAGAAGCTGAGCAGCTATTTTGCATTTAGGACAAGTTTTTGTTGCGAAAAGAACAAATTTTGCATCTTTGTCAGCAGCAACTGATTTTTCTTCACAACCACAAGCACAATGAGCATGGTCAACTGTTCTTTCCTCTTTTTTAAGACTTGAATTGAAAATATCGTAAACTTTTCTGTCTTTGAATTCCTGTGCCTTACCATCGTTGAAGTTCTGAACAGGACGATAATAACCTGTGATACGGCTGTAAACCTCTGTATCATTACCGCAATCGGGGCAAGTGTATTCTTCACCCGCAATATAACCATGATTGCAACATACGGAATATGTGGGAGAAATTGAATAATAAGGAAGTCTGTAGTTAGAAGCAATTTTTCTTACAATATCTGCAGCAGCTTTCCAATCGGGAAGCTTCTCACCAAGGAATGCATGGAAAACAGTACCTGATGTATAAAGAGTATGAAGCTCATCCTGTGCATCAAGTGCTTCAAAAATATCAGCTGTATAACCAACAGGAAGGTGTGAAGAGTTGGTGTAGTAAGGAGTACCGTTTTCGTTAGCTGTAATAATTGCAGGATAATGCTTTTTATCATGCTTTGCAAAACGATATGTTGTAGACTCAGCAGGGGTTGCTTCAAGGTTGTAAAGGTCACCATAAAGTTCCTGATAGTCTGAAAGTCTTTCTCTCATATGGTTGAGGACATCTTTTGCAAATTCCTGAGTTTCTTTATGTGTCATATCCTTACGGAGCCATTTTGCATTAAGACCAACCTCGTTCATACCAATAAGACCGATTGTTGAGAAGTGGTTGTTGAATGTGCCAAGATATCTCTTTGTATAAGGATAAAGACCCTCTTCAAGAAGTTTTGTAATAATATCTCTCTTAACTTTAAGTGAACGAGCTGCGATATCCATAAGCTTGTCGAGTCTTCTGTAGAACTCTTCAGCATCTTCTGAAAGATATGCAATTCTGGGAAGGTTGATTGTTACAACACCGATAGAACCTGTGCTTTCACCACTACCGAAGAAACCACCGCTCTTTTTACGGAGTTCACGAAGGTCAAGACGAAGTCTGCAGCACATTGAACGAACGTCGCTGGGCTCCATATCAGAGTTAACATAGTTTGAGAAATAAGGAGTACCATATTTTGCAGTCATTTCAAAGAGAAGCTTATTGTTCTCTGTTTCAGACCAGTCAAAATCACTTGTAATTGAATATGTGGGAATGGGATACTGGAAGCCACGGCCATGAGCATCGCCTTCAATCATAATTTCGATGAAAGCCTTGTTAACCATATCCATTTCTTTCTTACAGTCACCGTAAGTGAAATCCATTTCCTTACCGCCAACAATAGCAGGCATATCTTTAAGGTCAGCGGGAACTGTCCAGTCAAGAGTGATATTTGAGAAAGGTGCCTGAGTACCCCAACGAGAAGGTGTGTTCACACCAAAGATGAAGGATTCAAGACATTTTTTAACCTGCTTATAGTCAAGGTTATCAACCTTAACAAAGGGAGCAAGATATGTGTCAAATGATGAGAACGCCTGAGCACCTGCCCATTCATTCTGCATAATACCAAGGAAGTTCACCATCTGGTTACAAAGAGTTGCAAGGTGACTTGCGGGAGCAGATGTGATTTTACCGGGAACACCGCCGAGACCTTCCTGAATAAGCTGTTTAAGAGACCAACCTGCACAGTAACCTGTAAGCATTGAAAGGTCATGAATGTGAAGGTCACCGCTACGATGAGCATTGGCAACCTCTTCATCATAAACTTCAGAAAGCCAATAGTTAGCAGTAATTGCACCGGAGTTTGAAAGAATAAGGCCACCTACTGAATAAGTAACTGTGGAATTTTCTTTAACACGCCAGTCAGTAACCTTAACATAACTGTCAACAAGATCCTTATAATCAAGGATTGTTGATTTCATATTACGGATTTTTTCACGATTCTTTCTATAGAGAATGTATGCTTTTGCAACATCTGCGTAACCTGCCTGAACAAGAACAGATTCAACACTGTCCTGAACATCCTCAACTGCAACAAGATTGTTGCTGATTTTGGGTTCAAAGTTTGCCGTAACCTTAAGTGCAAGAAAATCAATGATATTATCATTGTATTGTTTGTTACATGCTTCAAAAGCCTGTTTGATAGCAATTGCAATTTTTTCAATATTAAAATCTGCAATTTTACCATCACGTTTAATTACCTGATACATAATTCTCCCTCTTTCTTATTTTTATTGTAATAAAGTTTGCTTCAGAGAACATACCACACCTCTAAAGCGACCGTAAATGATAATAGCAGATATGCAGCTTTTTGTCAACACATAAAACACAATATCTTGTGTTAATTTTCAGAAACTTTTCCGAGAAAGCACAAGATATTGTCGTACTTTTGTGAAAATATAGTAAATATTCACAGTTATTCACTTGTCTTTTTGTGTATTATTTTGTCGATATTCCGAAAAAGAAAAATAATACCACAACATATTGTGTCGAACAACAATATGCTGTGGTATATATTGAAAATCTCCAAGAGTTAAATTCCTCTGATTTGGGCATCCGGAACATATTTTTTAGTTTTTTCAAGCATTTCATACATAATCGCCTTGCTCACACCTTTACAGGTATTGTCAATAAGCTGACCCGAATCCACAAAATTCTGTAAGAAATAGTATTTTGTTCCCTGAATCCACTCTGCCAGTTTCTCAATATCATCAACTGTGTGAAAATTCTCTGTAACAGTGGTTCTGAATTCATATTCTACACCGCTGTTTTTTAGTAATTCTATACTTTTTTTAATTGGTGTAATATCAAAATTTTCAATTCCTACTGTTACACCATATTTCTCCGGACAGTTTTTAACATCCATAGCAACATAGTCCACAAGACCCAACTGAAGAATTCCATCAAGTTTTTCAGGGAAACATCCGTTTGTATCAAGTTTTACCGCAATCCCAGTTTCTTTAAGTTCATATAAAAAACGCTCAATATCTTTTTGCAAAAGCGGTTCACCGCCCGTAATAGCAATACCATCAAGAACATTTTTTCTTTTCTCAAGATGGGCGAAAATTTCTTCTTCAGTAAAATAATTATCATCCATTTCAGTTACAAGAAGAGCATTATGGCAAAAAGGACAGCGCAAATTACAACCTCCCGTAAAAACAGTGCAAGCTGTTCTCCCCGGAAAGTCTAATAAAGTTAATTTCTGAAAACCTTTAATTAACATACTTATCACCATAAAAATTATACCTTGCTAAAAAGATTTAGTCAACAAGATATTTCCGCTTCAAAAACCTCTATTTTTTCTCAAATTCACCAAAACCTCAATATTTATACAATTTATATAATAATTTAACTGTATTTTGTGTATTTACATTTGGAAATAACTGTGTTATAATATCGGTACATATAAAGATATTTTGGAGGAAATTATCATGAAAACAAAAAAAGCTCTCGCTGTTCTTTTGGCAGTGGTTATGCTTGTAATGCCATTAGCAGTGTCTTCGTTCGCTGCAACGGCAAACGAAATCATAACAAATCCCGTCAAAACAGTTTACAACGACACAGAATGTTTTAATCCCGTAGGTATTGTTGTTATGATTGACGGTGAACCCATTGCTTATCATCCTCAAAACGTTAACTTCCGTTTTGACCCTGCACTCAACGAATACCTTACAGTAGAAACAACAGAAATTTTCGTTTATTACAACAATGAAATTGTTGGTACCGTTCCTGTTACAGTAAACCATATTTTAGGTGAACTTACACCAATTGACAATGGTCACGGAAATTTTTGTCTTGGATGTGGAGAACTCCACAATTTTGAAAAACACAATGTTGAAGAGTGGATACCTAATGACGATGGCGGTATTTTCACTATGCAAACACAAACAGGATTTTGTACCGTTTGTGGTGCTGAAGTTACAGAAAATATCCCCGGAAGCGAAAAATTCACTTCTATTATTCTCGCTAATCCAAATGGTTTAGCAAAATTAGAGGAGGAGATTGCAACTTATTTTTATGCTATAGCTGTAACTCTAATACAGATGTTGGTTAGCATAAAATAAATATGGAGGTTATATTAATGAAAAAATTTATTTCCTTTTTACTTATTCTTTCAATATTGTTTTGTGCCATGAGCATTTGTGGTCAAGCAACCGCAAATGTTTACACAAAAACTGTGGGTGTATTGGTTGAAGAAGATAATACATTCAATCCTGATAATTTTGCTGTATCACTTTCCATAAACCCCAACAAAATAGCTACCTTTGATGGTGAATCAAATAACTATACATATTACTTTGAAAATATTCGTGTCGATTCAACTTATTACGATGAAAATAATCCTGATGCATTCTATGAAATCTTTTCATCAAAAGACTTTACAGGCGTTACTATCTATATGGATCTTTTTGTTGAATTCGAATCGGAAGGTGTTTTTGGAGAGTTAGAATACACTGTTTCAGTTTCAGGCTTTTCTGCACCAATCGACGTTGGTATAGATATCGGTGGATTGTTAGGAGATTCTGCTGGTGATGTTAGCGCCAACCTTCCTACAACACTTGTTTCAACAGGAACTATAGAAGATTTTCCCAGCATCGATTTTTCAACCATCAAAGTTACAGAAAAACCTCAAAAATTCTCTTATTACGATTCCGAAAAATTTGACGCAACAGGAACAAAACTGGAATTTTCTTTGACTAATAATAAAAGTGGAGTTTTCACATACAACGAAAAAAATTCCCATGTATTCAGTTTCGCTCCTTCAAATTCAGAACAACTTTCAATTTATGATACAGAAGTTGCTACAATGTTATTCGGCCATATTATCAACTACACACCAATCACGGTAAATCACAAATGGCCCGCGGATAATAACAATGATGGCAAACCCGATTATGTCAACATTACAACTTACAAATACACAGAGCAAAATCCAGGTTATCACGCAATCGTTTGCGAAGGCTGTGGAGAAACCCATGATGCACAACCTCATGTTGTTCGTAATTCTGGATGGGAATACAATTACGACCAAACCTTTGTGTCAAATGGTACAATGTCCAATACTTGTATTGAGTGCGGAACAATACTTATTGCTGATGTTCCCGGTACAGCAGATTTTAACACTGTATTCGCTGATATGCACTTTATCAAAGTTATTTTTGAATACATCAATGTTCTTCTCAGATTTATTGGTGCAGCAACTTATTGATAATTTCCATCCATCTAATAAATCAACCGCTACTCTTTTGAGTAGCGGTTTTACTATATAAAAAAGTTGGATTCAATTGAAATCCAACTTTTTATTTATTCACTATATTCAGTTAACTCGAGTACCTCTCCGGCAACCCCTGTTTCAAGAGCTTCAACGCCTTTTAGTTTCTTTTGAATAATATCGTTTCTGTGGCGGGCTTCATCAAGTGATTTTCCCGCCTCGTCAATTTTCTTTCTTGCTTTTTCAAGAACATTGCCAAAAGTTTCGTATTGCGTTTTCGCAGCACCTAGAAGCTTTCTGACTTCGTCAGCCTTCTCATTTATCGCCATAGCCTTAAATCCCATAGCAAAGGAATTCAGAAGAGCAGTTATTGTAGATGGACCTGCAATCATTACATTTTGTGCCTGAAGTTTTTCTGCAATTCCGCTTTTTGATGATGCAATTTCTGCATACAACCCTTCAGTTGCAAGATAAAGCACCGCAAAGGGTGTTGTCTGAGGAACAACAATATATTTTTTAATATCTTTTGCTTCTGAAAGCACTCTGTCTTCAAGAGCTTTTCTCGCTACCTGCAAGCCCTCTGGGTCTGCCCTGTCTGCCGCATCGCAAACACGAACATAATCTTCCAATGGAAATTTAGAGTCTATGGGTAGGAAAATGTCTTCACCGTTTTTGTCGCTATTAGGAAAACGAATAGCAAATTCAACATGTTCACTATTGTTTTTCGGTGAATAGTTTTTTATATAAAGACCCGGAATCGTCTGATCAAGAATTGACTCAAGCTGAACCTCTGCCCAGGTACCTCTTGCCTTAACATTGGTAAGAATTCTGTTAAGGGAAGTTACATTTGTTGTAACACCTTGGGAAAGTTCTTTCATTTCCCCGAGAGATTTATAAACATTTTCCAGCTGTTCAGAAACAGTTTTAAAAGAGGAATTAAGCCGCGTTGAAAGAGTTGCAGTAAGTTTTTCGTCGACCGTTACTCGCATCTCTTCAAGTTTCTTTTCATTGCTCTCCTGCATCTTAGAAATGGATTCACCTATTACCTTTGACTGCCTTTCAGAGCTTTGAATATTCTGCTCCTGAATAGACTTTAAGGATGCCGAAATTTTTTCGGTTAAGTCAATTCTGCTCTGATAATTCTCTTTAAGCATCTGACTTAACTTGTCTTCAATTTTACTAAGAGAAGCGGTTGTTTCTTCACGAGATTCCTTTCCTGCTCTCGCCATTTCCTCACGATTACGACGAAACTCTTCGTAAATTGTATCATTATTTTTATTCTTCTTTAATGAAAGAACCAAAACGATACAAACAATTGAAAGCGCAACGGTTAATGCACCGAATAATATAATTAAAATTTCTAAGTTCATTATTATTTCTCCCAGCCACGAGAACGTTCGACTGCCTTGTGCCATCCTTTGAGCATTTCATCTTTTGTTTCGCCATCAATAGTTGGAACAAAGATTCTGTCCACTTCACGAACACGCTCAATTTCGTCAAAATCTTTCCAAAAACCGACAGCAAGACCTGCCATATATGCCGCACCCAGCGCAGTTGTTTCAACAAGCTTTGGACGATTCACCTTTGATGAAGTGAGGTTTGCTTGTATCTGAAGCAAAATATTGCTTACTGATGCACCACCATCAACACGCATTTCGCTCATTAAAATGCCACTGTCTTTTGACATAGCTTCAACAAGGTCAGTTACCTGAAAAGCAATACTTTCAAGAACCGCTCTTGCAAAATGAGCTCTGTTTGCACCTCTTGTAAGACCCATAATGCAACCTCTTGCGTACATATCCCAATAAGGTGCGCCAAGACCTGTAAACGCAGGAACAAGATATACACCATTGGAATCCTTAACACTTTCTGCAAGGAAATCACATTCGCTGGGTTCAGAAATAAGGCGCAATTCATCACGAAGCCATTTTATAACGGAACCTGCGTTAAAAGCACTGCCCTCAAGGTCATAAGTAACTTTACCGTTAATGCCCCAGGCAATACCTTCAATAAGATTGTTCTTGGAGTGAATACGTTTATCACCGGTGTTCATAAGAAGGAAACAACCTGTACCGTATGTATTCTTTGCCTGACCTGCCTTGAAACAAGCCTGACCAAAAAGTGCTGCTTGTTGGTCACCAATAGCTCCCGAAATAGGAATACCCGCCAAAGCTTTAAGTCCGGGAATATCTTCGGAAACATAACCGTAGACAGAACTACATTCTCTTACCTCAGGAAGAATGCTCATTGGAATACCAAGCTCGTTACAAAGTTTTTCATCCCAACAAAGCTTTTCAATATCAAAAAGCATAGTTCTTGCAGCATTACTATAATCAGTAATGTGAGCTTGTTTATTGGTCAAGTTCCAGATGAGCCAAGTTTCAACCGTGCCAAAAAGTAGCTTCCCGTCCATTGCAAGAGTTCTTGCTTCCGGTACATTATCGAGAATCCATTTAATTTTTGTTGCACTGAAATAAGCATCAATAAGAAGACCTGTTTTTTCTTTTACGTAATCATCAAGCCCGCTCTCTTTCAATTTTTCGCAAATTGCCGCAGTTCTTCTGCACTGCCAGACAATTGCATTATAAACAGGCTTACCTGTATCCTTATCCCAAAGAATTGTTGTTTCTCTCTGATTTGTAATACCGATTGCGGCAATTTCTTTAGGGTCTATTTTACCGTATTCAATAGCTGCAGAAAGCGAACGGAGCTGTGAGTCAAGAATTTCATAAGGATTGTGCTCAACCCATCCTGTGTTGGGGTATATCTGTTCGAATTCATACTGTGCTTTTGAAACAATTCTGCCTTTCTTATCAAAGACTATTGTTCGTGAACTTGTTGTGCCCTGGTCAAGAGCGAGAACATATTTTTTCATATCAAACCCCTCTAAACATTAATTCATTTGGTCGGCCACTGAAAATCTTCATATTTAATTAAATGGTCTTTTTCAAATTCAATTCCTTTTAATTTTGCAACGCTTAATGAGCTTATTCCAAAATTAGTCTGTGCCACATATACTTTTGATTGGTATGACGCAGTATATGACAAAACATTATTTGTTGCAACTTCAACAACAATTTTGAGAACACAATTTTTAAATTCACGGAGCATTGCAGTTTCACCTGAGCTTATTTTCATAAGCTTCATTAAAGTTGTATTCTGCTCTGCTATCATATCGGATGTATTGAAAACTTTTGAGTAGGCAGACTGGTTAGCCATTTCTATTTCGGTATCAGGAAGAGCAATTTCTATTGTAAGTTGACCCAATTGCTCATCGTAAGAAGCTCTTGAACCAAAAACATCATAAGTAGAAAGATTTGATACAAAATCTTCATTTTCGACAGAAACTAACGAAAAATCTGTGCTGCCAAAGGGAATGATATTGGTTTCATTTTCTTTATCATCTTCAGTCAACTGTTCTTTAACCATAGATGAAATACCTTCTGCACTTGCACCAAAATCGAAAGCCGGTATTTCAACATCCTTAATATAAAAATGAGTAAGGTTATCAGATTCTGTTTTTGTTATAGTTGCTGCAATATATTTTTCCTCATCACTTTCGGTAACCTTAATTCTGTTTAAATAGGCATTAAAGTAAGCCACTAAAGTTTCCTCATTATTAAAAATATTGCCACCATCAAAATCATTAAATGCCCCTGAAGGTTGAAGAGTTGCAAGCCCTGCTGAACCACGAAGAATCTGACGCGCATCGAAAATAGTAATTATGCCATCAAAGTTCACATCGACACGTTTTAATTGGTCGTCATTTTCTAAAATTGCCACACCCGCTGCTAACTGGAGCGCAAGACGTGCATCCTTTGTATCAACAGATCCGTTTCCATCAGCATCACCATAAACAGTTTCATCCTTATAAGATGCCGTTGCATTAAAGCCCAGTGACATAACCGAGCACAAAAGCGCAACAACTGTCAAAACAGTAATAAATCTTTTAAACATCCTCTTACCTCCTTCACTTAATGGCATTTAAAATATCCTTTACAGACCCAAGAACATATTCAGGCCTTACGTCGCTTTTTTCATAGTCTTCCATTGTGGTTTCCCCTGAAAGCACAAGCACCGAGGTAACACCGGCATTAATACCTGTTTTAACATCGGTATAAATTCTGTCTCCAACCATTGCAATTTGTTCATATGGGATATTTTCTCTTTTTGCAAGAATATCTATCATAGTTCTGTCAGGTTTACCTAAAAAAACAGGCCTTCTCTTTACTGCATTTTCAAACATATCTGCAAAACTTCCGCAATCAGGAAGATACCTGCCGCCTTCAATAGGACAAACCATATCAATATTTGTTGCGTAATAATCTGCTCCACCATCGAGAAGGTCACAAACTATACGGATTTTCTTATAATCAAGCTCGGTATCATAGCCTAAAAGAACAGTGTCTGCACCAACACCATCTTCACTGATATTAACCCCATATTTTTTTAGTTCGGCTTTAAGAGACTCTGTACCACAAACAAAAACTAAAGAATCTTTTTTGTTCTCCTGCAAAAACATTCCTGCTGCCATACCCGAAGTGAAAACATTATCTTTTTCACAAGGAAAATTCAAAGAACGCATTTTCTCTACATAATCCATTGCATTTTTCGAGGAATTGTTTGTAAGAAAAATAAAATTCTTGCCTTGTTCTTTAAGAGTTTCAAGAAACTCCCTTGCACCATCAATCGGATCGTAGCCTAAATTGACTGTGCCGTCCATATCAAGTAAATATAAAGTTATATCTTTTAAATCTGCCATAATATTACCTGCCGTAAAGTCTGTTTAATTCTTTTAGTTCCTGCTTGTTTATCAATTCAAGCTGGTCTTTTGTTATTCTGTAAAGCCAATTACCCTCTGCCCTGCCCGGAACATTAAGACGGGTGTCGTTGCCGTAACCAAGTAAATCTTGTACGGGGAAAATTGTAAGTCCTGCATTACTTGCCATAATTGTTCTTATTATAGCTTTGCAACCTTTTTCATTCCACTGGTTTTCATCACATACACAGTAACGCATAATTTCATTCTTTTGGTCAACAGGTGTTTCCCACAAATACCCTAAAAGAGTGTTGTTATCGTGAGTACCGGAATATGCCACACAATTATTTATGTAGTTATGAGGCTTATGGGGAGTTTCCCCACCGAAAAAGCCGAACTGGAAAACTCTCATTCCGGGGAAACCACTTTCTTCAACAAGCTCAATAACCGCTTCTGTTATGTCACCTAAATCTTCTGCAATTATGAGTTTATCTTCCGAAACGCTCTTAATTGAATTAATAAGTTTCATCCCGGGACCTTTTACCCACTTTCCTTCTTTGGCAGTTTTTGCATCACCTTTCACTGCCCAAAAGCTTTCAAATGCTCTGAAATGGTCAATTCTTATGCCATCAAATAGTTGAAGATATGACGAAACTCTGTCTTTCCACCATTTGAAGTTTTCTTTTTCCATCGCGGACCAATCATAAAGAGGATTGCCCCAAAGCTGACCATCTTCAGCGAAGTAATCCGGTGGCACTCCTGCAACATCGGTCATTTTATTGTTATCATCAACAAGAAACAAATCTTTATTAAAATATACATCCGAAGAATCAAAAGAAACGTAAATCGGTACGTCGCCTATAATTTTTATCCCTTTTTCATTAGCATATTTCTTGATTTCTGCCCATTGGGTAAAAAACTCGTATTGAATAAATCGCCAACCGAACTCAACATGTTCGCTATATGTGTCTTTCTCCCAAACAGTCCACTCTATATTTTCGTTAGCATCTTTAAGAGCCATAAAAGCACAAAAATCTTTTAGATGTCTGTTTTTATCAATAAACTCATTTACCTCTTTTTTTTGCGCATCATCCACTCTTGATGATGCTGTAATAAGAAGATTAACTCTGTCTTCACTTAATCTGTCAAACTCGCAGGAATATGGGGTATTCTGACGGGCATTTTTAAGTTCATCTTCTGTTAAAAAGCCCTTTTCATAAAGTTTTTCCAAATCAACAAAATAAGGATTGCCTGCAAAGGTTGAATATGATTTATAAGGTGAATTACATTCATCAACAAGACCAAAAGGAAGCACCTGCCAATAAGAAAAACCTGAATCAAAAAGAAAGTCTATAAACTCTTTTGCGCTGTTTCCAAAACTACCGCAAGAGTACTCTCCCCATAGGGAAGAAACGTGCAAAAGCACACCACTTTTTCTTTCCATTGACAAATCACCTTTCGCATCATACAGAACACAATTTATATATACTATAGTATAACATATTATACTGTTCCTTGTAAATAGACAAACTATGAATAAAAAATAAAACCCTCCGCAAAAGCGGAGGGTAAGTTCATTGAATTAAACAGTTCCTTTTGTAGAAGCGATAAGTTCAACGAAAGCATTTACAAATGCTGAACCCGCGGTATCGCAGATAACGTTGATTTCTTCGTTCTCTGTAAACATTGAATGATACTCGTTATCTCTGAGAACATAACCTGCCTGATCATTACAAAGTCCGTAAACCATTACATTTTCACATTTTGTGAAATTCTTAAGAGGTTCATAAGCCCACTCTGTACCTGACCAAGAAGCATCACCGGATTCGGGACCGCCGTAAACAAGAGCGGGTTCAAACTCACCGGGGCAGATAAAGATAGCAACTTCATTACCAAGTTCCATATAACCGATTTCAGTAATCATCTGATAATCATCTTCTGTTTTAACAATAACAGGGTTAAGAACATCTTCACGAGCAGCAAGAGTAAGAATTTCGTTTGTAACATTAAGGCGAACTTCTGCCATCTTAATATTAAGAACCGGATCAAGAACAATTTCATCTTTCTCTTCAATTGCAATTACTCTTTCTGCAATTGCTTCACCATAAGCTGCCATTCTGTCATAATCAGAAATGTCTTCAGGTAAATTAAGCGTATCGCAATCAGAAGTGATAGCAAGTTCAGCACCCTGAACATAAACTACATTTGCACCTGTTTCCATCTTGATTTTTCTCTCGATGTAGTAGGGGTAGTCTGCTGTAAGTTCATCAGGACCTGCACCAAGCATTGTGCAGTGGATACCTGCTTCAAGAACCCAGATTTCTGTTGTTTTGTCATCAGGAACAAAACGAAGTCTGTTAATGTTGGGGTCAAATGACTGAGGATCACGTTTATCGTGAATAAGCTCACCAATATCTGCAGAACCATATGAAAGTTTACCGGGTTTCATGGATTTAACAGCTCTCTTCATAGCAAGAACAGTCTTTGTATAAAGATTTTCCATGAATTCCTGATTCTTTTCAACCTTAAGGTCTTCAATAATACCACCTGCAGCGGCGTTACCTGTGTTGAAAAGGAGAGCCTGAGCAAGAGGAACGTTCATACCAAGAGTGTCTATACAAGAATGCTGATGAAGAACTGAAACGTTGATAGCTACAACATTGTTCTCAACTGCAAACTCTTCCATTCTTTCACGGATAATCTGAACATCACCGCGGGAGAAACCAAAGCCATCAATAACTGCCTGAATAACAACACCGCTAACACCGTCTGTTACTGCATATACACGAACTCTCTGGTCATCAATAACTCTTACAGGAACACGACCTGCAATAGGTTCAAGTGTACCTGCAAGGAAATAGTCACCGCTTGTTGCATCGATGCCGTCAAGAAGAGATGCACCGGCATAACCCATTTCCCACTTGGCACCTTCAGAAACTTCAGTATCGAAAGTTTCTTCGCCGGCATAGAAATGCTCCGGAACATATTCGTCCTGTCCTACCCACTGGTCTTCATATCCGGGCCAGAACTTGTTCAAATAGGTAAGAACAAAAGAAATAAGTTTATCAATAATCTGGTTAAAAACATTTTCGATATTGAAGTTATCAAGTGATACGTCTGCTGCACCAACAGGAACTGCAACTATCGAAAAAGCAAGAATAAGTGACAGTACAACTGCCAATACCTTTTTAGACATAGGTACTCCTCCTTATATTATATACACTACGATTATAAATGTTTTTTCATAAATAATCAATATATATTTATGCGTTTCTGCTTTCTTTGGTATTTTTAGCCAATTCTTCCTCGATTATTTTGTTAATATTGTTCTTCCCCATATGTCTGTAGGGTTTCTTTCTTAAAATCAGATACATGGCTACCGCACCAATTGCATTAAGAATGGCATCTCCCATAGTGTCCATAATAGCAAAACGAGCTTCAAAGCGTTCGGCATCAAGAGGAATAAGCATAAAAATATTCTCAATTCCACCTGCTTCTTTAATAGCAAGCTCAAGGTTCCAGTGCTGTGCATCTCCGCCGAACCACTGGTCAAACGAAAACTCAAACAACTCCCAACCTGCAGCAAAAACAAAAGCAAGTCCAAAAGCACCAAGAGTCGCATATTTCGCAGGAACAGTAACCTTATCTCTCAACTGCATTGCACAAATAAGTTCGTAGCTGATAAACACAGCCTCCATGCAGCCAAACAAATGAAGAGCCTTGTCGTAAGCCGGAATTATATAATAGAAATTAAGGAACGCACCTCCGAATGATGCGAGGAAAAATCCAAGAATGGTGATATTCTGAAAATATGCGGAAAAATAACGAGGGAATGTTTTTTCAGGAAAAGCCTGACAAATCTCGAATGCAAACATACCCAAAAGGTTTGCCGCCATCTGCATAGGCTGATACATTCCTAATTCATCCGCCTCAACAAGACGAAGGATAATTCCACCTATCATTAAAATTCTTAAAGTCCACCAATACACAAGTTCCCAAGGTTTGCACATACTGAGAACTCTTTTGAAATAACCTTTACCCATATCTACTCTCCTATTTTTTGTATCTCTGTTGATAATACCAAAATAATAGCGCTATATATTTCTTTTTTCGAAAATAAAAGTTAAGATTATCATAAATATTTAAAATTTTTCACTCTTCTCACCAAATTTACTAAATTGTGTTGAAAATTTCACAAATTGTATGTATAATACAAGATGGATTTGAATGAAGATTGGAAGGGTTTTATGGCTAAACGAGAAGGTTTCATTTCTTGGGATGAATTTTTTATGGGTGCAGCAATGCTTTGTGCCGAAAGAAGTAAAGACCCCAACACACAAGTTGGTGCCTGTATAGTGAATGATGAAAACAGAATTTTATCTGTCGGCTATAATGGATTTCCTGCAGGTTGTGATGATAACATCTTTCCTTGGGACAGAAGCGGTGATGACCCCTACGATACCAAATATCTCTATGTTTGCCATGCTGAACTTAATGCAATCCTCAACTGTCGCGGCAGAAGTCTTGCAGGAAGCAGAATTTATGTTGCCCTTTTCCCTTGCAATGAATGTGCAAAAGCAATAATCCAAAGTGGTATCAAGGAAGTTATTTATCTCTCTGATAAATACGCCGAAACATCTTCCACAAGAGCATCAAAGAGAATGTTTGATGCTGCAGGTGTTAAATACACAAAGCTTGTTCCCACGAAAAAAGAACTTGTTCTCAATTTGAGAGAAGAAGATATCTGATTTGTTTATAAAAAATTTTAATATATAGGAGTGTTCAAAATGCCTTTAGTAAATGCAAAAGACATGCTCACAAAAGCAAAAGCAGGCCAATATGCAGTTGGTCAGTTCAACATTAACAACCTTGAATGGACAAAATCCATTCTTCTCACCGCTCAGGAAATGAATTCCCCTGTTATTCTCGGTGTTTCCGAAGGTGCAGGTAAATATATGTGCGGTTTCAAAACAGTTGCTGACATGGTTAAAGCAATGATTGAAGACCTCAAAATCACTGTTCCTGTTGCTCTTCACCTTGACCATGGTTCATATGAAGGCGCAAAAGCTTGTATTGAAGCAGGCTTCTCATCAATCATGTTTGATGGTTCCCACTATCCCATTGATGAAAACATCGCAAAAACAAAAGAGCTTGTTGCAACTTGCGAAGAATTGGGTCTTTCTCTTGAAGCTGAGGTTGGTTCTATCGGCGGTGAAGAAGACGGTGTTGTTGGCGCAGGCGAATGTGCTGACCCCGAAGAATGCAAAATGGTTGCTGACCTCGGTGTTACAATGCTCGCAGCAGGTATCGGCAACATTCATGGTAAATATCCTGAAAACTGGGCAGGTCTTTCATTTGACACTCTCGCAGCAATTCAGGAAAAAACAGGCACAATGCCCCTCGTTCTTCACGGTGGTACAGGTATCCCCGCTGATATGATTAAAAAAGCAATTTCTCTCGGTGTTTCCAAAATTAACGTTAACACAGAATGTCAGCTTGCCTTCCAGGATGCTACAAGAAAATATATCGAAGCAGGTAAAGACCTTCAGGGCAAGGGCTTTGACCCCAGAAAGCTTCTCGCTCCCGGTTGCGAAGCAATTAAAGAAACTGTTCGTGAAAAAATTGAACTCTTCGGTTCAAAGGATAAAGCTTAATTATGAGCGATAAAAAGAAGCGGAACTTAATAATAGTCCTTTGTGTTTTAGCAGTAATTATTGCAATCGTAGCCATAGCCTTCGCCCCCTTCGGCAGAAAAGCTACCGGCAACTCGTATTCTCCTAATATTACAGAACAATTCGAAACAATGCAAACAACTGCCGAAAGCACTTCTGTTGAGGAAACAGAACAACCCTCATTTTCTGAGACAAACGATACAACATCCGACACAACAATTGTAATTCCATCATCAACAGACCCTGTTGTTAACCCCAATAAAAACTATACTCTTTTTATTGATAAAGCGACCTTTGAGGTAAACGAAAATGACGATGGTACATCTACTCTTACCGCAAAAGATGATGGTAGTGTAAAAATGACTATAACACCCGTCAGAGATATGAGTTATAAAGAATGTTGCCGTGCAGCAGAAAAGAAGCATCAGAAACTGGGACGTTCCGCAACACTTGAAATCGAAAACACAAATACAGCTTACCGTTCACAGACCGGCGACACCGATAGTGATATTATCACAACAGTATACTGTGTCGACGATAATAAAGGCGGTTGCATTGTAATCGAGTGCAGAACGCCGGTTAATGCAACCAAATATATGGAAACAATTGAAATTATGCTTTCAATGTTCAAAGTCTATTAAAATTATAAAACAGTGATTTTTGAAAATTCAAAAATCACTGTTTTAGTTTTATAGATAAAACTTTTTATACCATTCTGCAAATTTTCTTAAGCCTTCACGTAATGGTGTTGCGGGTTTGAAACCAAAATCTCTTTCAAGTGCGGATGTATCTGCATAAGTTACGGGAACATCCCCCGGTTGCATGGGTACGAGCTCTTTATGCGCTTCAAAATCATAATCTTCGGGTAACACACCTGCTCTTACGAGCTCCTGTTGAAGAATATCAACAAAATCCAATAAGTTTTCAGGACTGCTATTGCCGATATTATATACTCTATAAGGAGGAAGAGGAAGCCCGTCCTCTCCGTTTTTCTTTTCGGGAGCATTCATCATAACATGCTTAACACCTGTTACGATATCATCAACATAAGTAAAATCCCTTTTACAGTTTCCATAATTAAAAATCTGAATGGTTTCGCCCTTAATAAGCTTGTTTGTAAAACCGAAATAAGCCATATCCGGTCTTCCTGCGGGACCATAAACTGTAAAGAATCTTAATCCTGTTGACGAAATATTATATAATTTTGAATACGCGTGTGCCATCAATTCGTTTGATTTTTTTGTTGCTGCATAAAGTGATACGGGGTTATCAACCTTATCATCTGTTGAATATGGCACTTTTTTATTGGTACCATATACACTTGAAGACGATGCATATACCAAATGTTCTACCGGATAATTCCTGCAAGCCTCAAGAATATTGTAAAATCCAATTAAGTTGCTCTCAACATACGCATCCGGGTTGGTTATAGAATATCTTACACCCGCCTGAGCAGCAAGATTTACTACAACATCAAACTTATATTCATCAAACAACTTGTTAATAAGTTCTTTATCTGCAATGTTGCCTTTAACAAAAGTCCATTTGGAGTATGATTTGCTTGAAACGACTTTTTCAATTTCCTTAAGACGATATTCTTTAATAGAAACATCGTAATAGTCGTTTACACTATCTAAACCGACTATATTTATTTCACCAATAGTATTAAAAAGTTCATTAACAAGATTTGAACCTATAAACCCTGCCGCACCTGTTACAAGAACAGTCTTTTTTTCCAGATTTATATTGGGGGTCAGCATATACCTTTATACTCCTTTTTAACCTGCTCGTAGCTTTCAAGATTTCCTATATCATATCTCTTACCGGGCATCTCCATTGCATATACAGTGGATTGGCTACAAAGCCATGCAATATAACTTCCGGGAGCATCAACTCCGCAACCTGAATTTATACCCTTTTCAACCAATTTCGCATCTTCTTTTGTATAGTAATAAAAAGGCGGACAACACCAATTACTCTCTGGTTTTGCAGGTTTTTCAACCATTTTTAAAACTCTATCGTTTTCATCAATGGTAACAACGCCACATTTAGAAAGTTTTTCTTTTTTCTCTTCAAAATATCTCATAATGCAGGATGAATTCTTATTTTTAGAATATTCAATAAACTTAGTAAGACTGAAATCTAAAACATTGTCCCCTGCGATAACAAGCATATCGTCATCAAGAGAAAGCTTTTCTATGGCAAACTGAATATCTTTCACTGCACCCAGACGGGTTTCATTACTGCTTGTGCCATCATCAACAACGGTTACCTTTTGTTCTTTGGTTTTTGCCCATTCTTCAAAATGGTGAGCAAATTTGTGATTAGAGATAACAACATATTCATCAACAATGCCAATTGTATCAATATCATCAATAAGCCAATCAAGAATTGTCTTTTCTCCAACCTTTAATAAAGGCTTGGGGAAATTTTCTGTTAAAGGATACAAGCGAGTCGCATAACCCGCCGCTAATATCAAACATTTCATAGTTCTACTCCGTTTGCACTCTCACAGATATGAATTGAAAATTTATTTTCAAGTTGTGGGAAAACTTTGATATATTCCGTTCCAACTTTTTCTTTTATCTTTTCTTCAAAAGTGGGATCAATAAGTGCCATACAGCACCCTTTAAATCCTGCACCACTGAACCTTCCGCCATAAATACCCTCTGTTTGAGTCATAATTTCATAAAGGGTTTTGAGTTCAGGAGAACCGGTTTCCCAATTATAAATTGAAGAATTACCACTTTCAAAAGAAAGGCGTCCATATTCATCCAAATCGCCTCTTCTCCACGCTTCAGCGCCTTTTTCTACACGCTGAAATTCGGTGTACCAATGTTCAGCTCTTTTAGCAAAGTTTTCGGGAAGCTTATCTTTATACTGAAGATAAACTTCATAGGGAACATCACGAAGGTTTGTTTCATTGAATTTACCGTATTCCATACCTGCATAAGCTTTAAGTGCATAAGCCGCTGAACGAGCCTCATCAACTCTCATATTAAATTTTGAGCCTGCAAGAGTTCTTTCAATTCCACTGAAGAAAATGGCGATTTTATAAGGCTTCATTGATGGATTGGTTGGAATAAGCTCAAAAGAATCATCTTTTGTATCAAGATACAAAAGGTGGTCTTTTTTTGAATAAACCTCACAGGATTGGTCAAGCTTACCACATGAAACACCAACATATTTATTCTCTGCAGCTAAAGCAACATTAATAATTTCAGCCTGAGTAGGATGAATATCATTAACCCTACAAAGAGCAGAAAGGAAAGAAATTATTACAGCCGCCGAGGAGGAAAGGCCACCAATAGGAAGTGAACCTTCAATAACACCCGAAAGACCCGTATGAAGAGGGAACTTTCTACCTAACTCAATTGTTGCACCTCTGAGATAATCGGCCCAGTCATTTTCCTTTTGTTCCGGAACGGAATTTATATGAAATTGCGCTCTTTTTTCAAATTGAAGAGAGTTAAGCTCAATAACCCCATTTTGTTTTGGCTTGTAAGCAATATGTATACCTTTATCAATTGCAAGACCGGTAATTTTACCTAAATTATGATCAGAATGTGCACCTAAAGGACAAATTCGATATGGACAAAAAGCCACGCCCTCAGGACTTGTTTTATAAATAGATTCAAATTTATCTATACATTGCATAATAACTCACCTATTAAAACTTTCTCCAGACCATTTTGTTAACAACACCTGTATAGCTCTGAATAAGCTTAACAACCTTTGTTGAAACATTCTCTTCCACATAAGTAGGAACAGGAATTCCGTGGTCTCCATTTTCGTTCATATCAACTGCAGTTTCCACTGCCTGAACTAGAGAATTTTCATCAATACCCGCAAGCACAAAGCAAGCCTTGTCAAGAGCCTCAGGACGCTCTGTACTTGTTCTTATACAAACTGCAGGGAAGGGCTTCCCAACTGATGTAAAGAAACTTGATTCTTCAGGAAGAGTACCACTGTCGGAAACGACTGCAAAAGCATTCATCTGCAGGTTGTTATAGTCATGGAAACCAAGAGGTTCGTGACGAATAACACGTTTATCAAGCTGAAAGCCGCTCTCTTCAAGTCTTTTCTTTGAACGAGGGTGGCAAGAATAAAGAATTGGCATATCATACTTTTCTGCAATTTTATTAATAGCATTGAAAAGTGATAAGAAATTCTTTTCTGTATCAATATTCTCTTCTCTATGAGCAGAAAGGAGAATATATTTTTTCTTTTCAAGACCCAATTTGCTGAGAATAGCAGATTTTTCAATATCGTCAAGATTTTCGTGTAAAACCTCTGCCATCGGTGAACCCGTTACATAAGTTCTTTCTTTAGGAAGACCGCATTCATGAAGATATCTTCTTGCGTGCTCGCTATAAGCAAGGTTAACATCGGAAATAATATCAACAATTCTTCTGTTGGTTTCTTCAGGAAGGCACTCATCTTTACAACGGTTACCTGCTTCCATATGAAAAATCGGAATATGAAGTCTTTTTGCAGCAATAGCAGAAAGACAAGAGTTTGTATCACCTAAAATAAGAAGTGCATCAGGTTTAATCTGGTTCATAAGTTTATATGAACAATTAATTATATTACCCACTGTTGCACCAAGGTCATCACCTACTGCATCCATATAAACTTCAGGATTCTCCAACTTTAAATCCTTAAAGAAAACACCGTTAAGATTATAGTCATAGTTCTGACCTGTGTGAGCAAGCACACAATCAAAATATTTACGGCATTTATTTATAACTGCTGCAAGTCTTATAATTTCGGGACGAGTACCCACAATTATAAGAAGCTTTAATTTACCATTATTTTTAAAAGAAACATCTGAATAATCTAATTTAATATCCATTATTCTACCACCTCGAAAAATGTATCGGGCCTGTCCGGGTCAAACTGTTCATTAGCCCACATAACTGTAACCAAATCCTCTGTTTCGGAAAGGTTTATTATGTTATGAGTATAACCGGGAAGCATATGGATTGCTTCGATTTTTTCACCGCTGACTTCAAAGTTGAGAACCTCGTCAGTGTCAATTTTTCTTTGCTGAATAAGACCTTTACCCGAAACTACAATAAAGAATTCCCATTTCGTATTGTGCCAATGCTGACCCTTTGTAATACCGGGTTTTGATATATTAACGCTTACTTGTCCGCATTTTTCTGTTTTAATAAGCTCTGTGAAACTACCTCTTTGGTCAACATTCATTTTTAAGGGAAACGAAACTTTTTCTTTAGGAAGATACGAAAGATATGTTGAATATAACTTCTTTGCAAATGAATTGTATGGAATCTCAGGCATTAATAATGTTGAAGGTTGATTTTTGAATTTGTTTAACAAATCAACAATTTCACCTAATGTAACCTTGTGTGTTATAGGACAATAACAGAATTTTCCGTCTGCCTTTGCTATTTCTTCAAGACCATCAAATTCGCAACGATGGGGCATACCTCTTAAAATTGCAAACATTTCATCTACAAGGTCATCAATATAAAGAAGCGTGAGTTCAATTGCTCTGTCGTTCACCTGAATAGGCAAATCATTTGCAATATTGTTACAGAATGTTGCAACAGCGCTATTGTAGTTGGGCCTGCACCATTTACCGAAAAGGTTAGGGAAACGATATACATACACATTTGCACCTGTGTCTTCGGAATATTTAAAGAATAAATCTTCACCTGCTTTTTTGCTCTTTCCGTAATCTCCTTCTGCATATCTGCCGATAAGAGTTGCCTGAAGGGAACTGGAAAGCATAACGGGGCAAGTATTATTATATTTTTTCAATGTTTCAAGAAGCGTTGAAGCGAAACCAAAATTACCTTCCATAAACTCTTCCTGATTTTGAGGACGGTTTACACCCGCAAGGTTAAAAACAAAATCTGCTTCCTTGCAATATGTATCAAGAAGATTTTTGTCAGTATCAATATCATATTCAAAAATCTCAATATTGCTGTCAATTCCTCTTGTTTTATCCTTACCCTCTTGAACATTTTTTAATGCGGCACAAAGATTTTTTCCGACAAAGCCTTTTGCACCTGTAACAAGAATTTTCATTTATTTATTCTCCCAAGCAGCAAGTTCATCTCTGATATATTGAAGTGAAAGAAGTTTTTCTTTAACCTCTTCTACATTGAGAAGGTCTGTATTATTTGAATTAAACTCGCTGAGCTTAGCGCGCTCAACATCGCCCTCTTTAAAGTATTTATCATAGTTAAGTCCGCGCTTATCACTGGGCACACGATAGAAATCACCCATATCAATTGCATTTGCACATTCTTCATTTGTAAGAAGAGTTTCGTACATTTTTTCGCCGTGACGAATGCCTATAACCTTAATTTCTGTTTCCGGATTGAAAAGCTCTGTAACTGCTTTTGCAAGTGTTTCAATTGTACATGCAGGTGCTTTCTGAACAAGAATATCACCTGTTACACCATTCTCAAAAGCAAAAAGAACAAGGTCAACTGCTTCATCAAGTGACATAATAAATCGTGTCATTGAAGGCTCTGTAATTGTAATAGGTTTGCCCTGCTTAATCTGGTCAATCCAAAGAGGAATAACAGAACCTCTTGAGCACATAACATTACCGTAACGAGTACAGCAAATTTTTGTTTTATCTTCACTTACTGTTCTGCTTTTTGCAACGATAACCTTTTCCATCATTGCTTTTGATGTACCCATTGCATTCACGGGGTAAGCCGCTTTATCTGTAGAAAGACAAATACAAGTTTTAACTCCTGCATCAATTGCAGCAGTAAGAACATTTTCTGTACCGATAACATTTGTTTTAACTGCTTCAATGGGGAAAAATTCACAAGAGGGAACCTGCTTCAATGCTGCCGCATGGAAAATATAATCCACACCATGCATTGCATTTTTAACTGATGCCAAATCACGAACATCACCGATAAAAAACTTTATTTTTTCGGCTACTTCCGGCATTTTTGCCTGAAATTCATGTCGCATATCATCCTGCTTCTTCTCGTCACGGGAAAGCACACGAATTTCTCCTATATCAGTCTGCAAAAATCTGTTAAGAACTGCGTTACCAAATGAACCTGTCCCACCTGTAATCATAAGGGTTTTTCCTGTAAATAATGACATATCAAAATCTCCTCATCTGTTCTTATACATTTTTTCATAATAATCCTGGTATTCGCCACTGATTATGGTTTCCCACCATTCTTTATTATCTAAATACCACGCAATAGTTTTATCAATACCATCTGCAAATTTGGTTTCAGGAAGCCAACCTAATTCATTATGGATTTTTGTTGGATCAATAGCATAACGCATATCATGGCCTTTTCTGTCCGCAACAAATGTAATTAAGCTTTCGGGCTTACCGAGTTTCTGACAAATAAGTTTAACGATGTCGATATTTGCCATTTCGTTATGACCGCCAACATTATAAACTTCACCGATTTTGCCTTTATGTATAATTAAATCAATTGCCTTACAATGGTCTTCAACATAAAGCCAATCACGGATATTTTCACCTTTACCATAAACAGGAAGAGGCTTATCTGCCAATGCATTTGCAATCATAAGCGGAATAAGTTTTTCAGGAAAATGATAAGGCCCGTAGTTATTTGAACAACGGCTTATAGTAATGGGCAAACCATACGTTCTGTAATACGCCTGAACCAACAAATCTGCTCCAGCTTTAGAGCTGCTATAGGGGGAAGATGTGTGTATTGGTGTATCTTCAGTGAAGAAAAGGTCAGGACGATCTAAAGGAAGATCCCCATATACTTCATCGGTAGAAACCTGATGATAACGAATATTGCCGTATTTACGGCAAGCGTCCATCATAACTTGGGTACCAAGAATATTTGTTTTTAAAAACACCTCGGGGTTTTCAATAGAACGGTCAACATGGCTTTCTGCTGCAAAATTAACAACAACATTGGGTTGCTCTTTTTCAAATATCTGATAAATCTCTTCTCTGTCGCAAATATCTGTTTTATAGAAAACAAATTTAGGATTTTCCATAGCCTCTTTAAGCGTTGACATATTACCTGCATAAGTTAAACAGTCCACACAAACAATTTTATAATCGGGATGTTCTTTCAACATATGGTATATGAAATTACTACCGATAAAACCGGCACCACCGGTCACTAATACTGTCATAAGAAAACTCCTTTTAATACACTATTTTATCTTCGGCAACTCTCTTGAGATGCTCACCATAAGGTGATTTTCCGTAAGCCTCTGCTGCTTTCAATAATTGTTCTTTGTCAATCCAGTTTGCATGATATGCAATTTCTTCGGGGGCGGAAATTACAACGCTCTGTCTGTTCTGTACAGTCTGAACAAAGCTTGATGCTTCCATAAGACTATCCATAGTACCTGTATCAAGCCATGCAAACCCTCTACCTAAAATCTGAACTGCTAATTTATCTTCCTCGAGATAAAGTCTGTTTAAATCGGTGATTTCAAGCTCACCGCGAGCTGATGGTTTAACTTGCTTTGCTTTTTCAACAACACGATTATCATAGAAGTAAAGACCCGTAATACAATAGTTGGTTTTTGGATTTTGAGGCTTTTCTTCAACTGACAAAACTTTTTTGTTTTCGTCAAACTCAACTATACCGAATCTCTCCGGGTCTTTAACATAATACCCAAATATAGTTGCAATTCCGTTTTCTGCATTTTTAACAGCTTCTGCCAGATTTTTTCTGAACCAACCGCCATAGAAAATATTGTCACCGAGAATCATAGCGCAAGTATCATCACCGATAAAATCCTCACCGATAAGAAATGCCTGAGCTAATCCATCAGGGCTTGGTTGCACCGCATAGGAGAGTTTGATACCAAACTGACTTCCATCACCAAGAAGATGCTCAAACCGAGGAGTATCCTCCGGCGTTGAAATAATTAAAATATCTTTTATTCCTGCCAGCATTAAGGTTGACAAAGGATAATAAATCATGGGTTTATCATACACAGGTAACAATTGCTTGGATGTAACCTTTGTAAGTGGATAAAGTCTTGTGCCGGAACCACCGGCAAGAATGATACCTTTCATTTTAAAACCTCCAAAATCACATTAATTTGTATCTATTCCTAATTTTTCGCAAATACAATTTTCTATTTTTATATAACCGGAGGAAATTTTTCCCGATCGTTTATCCCATAATTTGAAAAATGGCTTTTCTATTAGACAAATTCTTAAATAGTCTATAAATGCACAAATAGCAAAAATACATATCACACTTACACATGCATGAACAACTAAAAACTTTGAATCGTACATTTCAACATTTGAAAGAACATCTTGCCACAACCATTTTCTCATTGTATCTCCGTTTGCGTGAATTAGAAGAACTCCGAAACATGAAGCCGCAACGGCATTGATAAATTTACTGTCCTTAATCTTAATATTTTTAAAGAACATAAAGCAACTAAGTCCTGTTGCAAATGCGAGTATTTTATTAGAATCAACAAGTAACACATGTGCATAACCAATTTTATATTGAACAAGTACAAATGTGAAAACAACAATACTTAAAACCGAAACAGCAACCGAACCCAATGCCAAAACTGCCCATAGTTTTGTATTGTTAAAAATATCCTTAGGGTATATACGCACATACGATGATACAAAATATAAAACTACATACCATGTAACATAGTTCATAGTTACCTTATCACCCAAAAGTGTTCCCAAAATAACATAAACGAAAAATAACAGTAGAACCAGCTTTATATGTTGTTTTTCTTTCATATTTGATACTAATATATTTAAAAATGGAATTAACAAAAAGAATATGAGATAACAACCTGTAAAATTTTGTCCCACTGAAGTAAAAGGTAACACCACTTTAATAAAACCTGCTAAATCAAATTGAGCGTACCCTGATATAATAAAAATGAAGTATATCACTATTTTGTAGAACTCTACCTCAAGCAAAAACTTCAAGAACTTTTTTATCGTAATCTGAGATTTACACATAAAATATCCTGTAATCAACAAGAAACAGTTTATACCGGTTTTTCCCCAACCACCAAACACAAGTAAAAACAGCGATTCAAACGACCATAAATCTGCATATATGGGGCCATCTGCCGCCATAAGACCGGAATTCACAACATAGTGATGAGCAATAATAAGAAGCATTGATATTATTCTGAATACTTCTAAATTTGAACTTCTCATTTTTACACTATTCCCGTTTTTATGAAATGCCGTAACATTTTTATTTCCCATTTTTAATCACCATAACCTAAAATCATATCACAAATCATATTTACCTCATCTTCGGATAAATGAGCATATAAAGGTAAACATAATATATTTTCAGAAATTGTTTCGGCAATTGGTGTTTTGCTCACTAAATCTTCTTCAAAACCCTTGTTTGCTGATACCAAAGGGAAAAAATACTTTCTTGCATTTATTCCCTTAGACTTTAATAAGTCTATAACTTCATCACGATTTATACCAAATACATCTTTATCAAATAACACAGGATAATAGGCATAATTGTGTTTCAGATTTTCATGTAATGATAAAAGCTTAATTCCTTTCACACCACTTAAACGCTTATTATATAAATCATAAGCATTCCTACGAGAAGCAATTTCTTCATCAATATATCTCAAATTGCATATTCCCATTGCCGCAGAAAATTCATTCATTTTTGCGTTTGTGCCAAAGCATTCCAACTCATCGCCATTAACACCGAAGCTTCGTTCAAGTGCGAGCTTTTCAGTAAGGCTATCATCATTATAGCACAAAGCACCACCCTCAATGGTATGGAAAACCTTGGTAGCGTGGAAAGAAAGCATTGAAATATCTCCAAACGAACAAATTCCTTTGCCTTTATACTCCACACCAAAAGCATGCGCAGCATCATAAATAACCTTCAGATTATGTTTTCGTGCGATTTCTTCAATTTCTTCAACTTCACAAATATTTCCATACACATGAACACCGAGAATTGCAACTGTTTTATCAGTAACGAGCTCTTCTATTTTGGTTTCATCAATCGTGTAATCTTCCTTGATATCGCAAAAAACAGGAGTACAACCCGCCTGAACAATTGCATTGGTAGTAGAAGCAAATGTGAATGGTGTGGTGATTATTTCACCCTCTAAACCCAATGATTTTATAGCACAATAAAGCGCCATATGACCATTTACGAACAATTCAATGTTATTGACTTTTAAATAGTCGGCTAATTGCTCTTTCAGTTTATTATGTATGGGACCCATATTGGTAAGCCAACGACTTTCCCAAATTGATTTTATCTCTTCGCAATATTCTTCATAAGAAGGCATGGAAGAACGGGTTACATTAATTGACATTTTTAATCCTCTTGACTTTCCATATACATTTTATAAAAATCTTCTGAATTAAATTTATCTAAACCCTTATCCTCAAAAAATGCACGTGCTTCAGAAGTTTTGAGAATAGGACCACACATTACTTGCTCGTAATCTCCTGCAGGATGTGTATTTATTTCGCAAAATTTAAATCCATTGGGGGTAATAATAATATCCAGACCTAAGTAATCTAAAGAACTGATATGTTTACAAACTTGTTCAATTTTATCCTTAACAAACTGCCAATTAGGCAAAGAATTTTCTTTCCACACTATATGTGTATCAGGATGTTCTGTAATTTTCCATTTGCCATCTGGACAAAAGCGTTTATACCTTATTCCAAAATCATGATATTTACCTGTTTCAAAATCAAATCCAACACCAATACCGCCTGAGGAAAGATTGCTGGCACCACCTGAAACAGATGAACCAAATCTGGCGTATGATACAGTGCAACGCCATTCTGATTCGTCATATATGCTTCCCTTGGGCAACTTTGCCATAATAACTCTTAAAGTACACTCACTATCAGGCCAAACTTTCGCTAATTCTTCGTGTTGATAAGCATATTCTGTAACTATATTGTTTTCAAGATGCTCTACAATTTCTTCAAAATCTGCCATAGATATCAATTTGTTATTGGCATAGATTTCATTATTTTTAAATTCTAACTTAACAAAACCTCTACCACCTGAAGTTCCTGAATTAGGCTTTATTGCCAATGTACCCTTATATTTCAACAAATTTAAAATGAAATTTTCATCTTTATTAATAATTTCAGGACAATCCATTAAATAGGTATAGCAACCATTGTTTTCTACATAAAGATAATATTCGGGCATAGTATCTTCGCAATTATTACTGTTCAAAATATATTTTAAACTGAGTTTATCATTTACCCATATTCTGAAATGATGGTTTATTGGATGAATCATAAAATAACCATAATCAGGTAAATAGTTTTTATAATTATCTTCAGTTAAGCCGTATAATTCAACTCTTCCGGGATAAAAACCCTTGGTCAAAGCCCATTTTTTTGTGGCTTCGTCAGCAGGAAATGCCTTTTCGTCATCAGAAAGTTTTTTCACAAACATCTTAGACCACTTTTTGTCCATACCTGCATCTTGTAATAATGTCAACAATTTATCATAATTGGTCATTTATACTCATCCTCTCATTAAAATACTTCCAGTAAATCTTTTCTCATTATGTTTTTTCCTGACTCGTCAAGAACTTCCATTTTGCTTACAGCAGTTATATGTTTGTTTTTCAATTCTTCCATATCATCTGCCTGGATGGTAAAACCTGCAATTCTGTCACCACTGTTATCAACAGAATCTAATACGGCACCCTTCCATTTAAACAAATAATAATCGCTTATTATTTCTTGATTTTTAAGTTCTTCAAATCCTGAAAGTTTTTCAAACTTACCGGGATAGCAATAAATGAACTCATTTGCAATAAATTTATTCTGGGGCTTTGCTTCATTTACCTTTGGTAAATTCCCCAGCGTCAAATCAATAACTGCAGAAAGCACATCAAAACCTGTAGCTTTTTTTATAAGTAAAAATTTCACTCCGCCACCGGTTCTTGCACTGAATTCAAGAACGAATGCTTTTTCTCCATCATATATCATTTGAATAAGCATTGGTGAGTTTTTAAGATTAAAGGCATCTGCAATTTGCTGAGCAATATTTTCAACTACAAGGCGAACCTTTTCGGTTTTTTCATAAGAATAAAATCCTCTGAAAATAACAAATTTATCATTATTGGGTATTTTATCGAGAGTTGAAATTGAAAGCAATTTTGCTACTCCATTTTCAACATATATATCCGCACTAAGCTCTTCACCGGCGATAAATTCTTCAACAACTGCGGTATTTGTTCTACTATACCCAATAGCAACACCAACAGCTTCCTTCAAGGCTTTTGAGTCTTCAACCTTTTTTACACCCTTTGAAGAATTGCAATCTACAGGCTTAACAATAAGAGGATAATTCATTCCTTCTATTTTGGACTCATCAAACTCACCCATTATGGTGTGCTTGGCAGTAGGAATACCCTGCTCATGAAAAACCTTTTTCATATACTGTTTATTGGTTACATTCAGAGCCGTTTTATAATCAATATAACAAGGCAAGCCTAATTCTTCCGAAACCTTAGCAACAGTAAGCAATGCCTGATCTGTGCAGGCTGTAACTATAAAATCAACTTTTTCCGAAATTGCAATATCCCGAATAGCATCAACATCCAAAGTTGATGCACGATAAAATTTATCTGCATAAGGCTTCGCAACCGGATTTTCATAATAATCAGCCAAAAGTGTAAAGATACCTCTTTTTTTCAACTCTTCAATAAGAGCTATCTGAGGGAAGCCCCCTGCCAATACCAATGCTTTCATTATTTCACCTGATCTTGCTAAACATTTTATTAAGCATTATTTCCAATAACAACTGCCATCTAATCTATCTGCTCCCTTTGGAGGTTCTTCTATCGGATATATCCAATGCTCATTATACATTTTGTTATACTTATCCTGAACATCCCAGCGTTTTCCTTTTATACCAAAAAGCATCTGCAAAACGCCGCCTAAATAAACCACTTGCTTTCCGCTTTGTCTGAGTTTTTCCGCCAAAATCATACCTTGTCCCCCACAACCAATAAGTGCGATATCAAAATCCACCTTCATTGCCTCTTCGTACATATGATCTATAGCATCAATTATTGTACCATAAGTATTATCTTCAGGAACTAAAACCATTACTGATTTCACTGTATGCAATTCGAATTCAGGCAATATTTCCGGATTATCAAACAACTTTTCTCTTTTTTCATATTGCATCTTAATAGTATCTACAAACGGATTAATAACTAAAACCTTTTTACCTTTCAAAGCACTTGTCCAGGGTTTTTCATAAAAAAATGGTTCAAGATCTTCAAAATAACATAATTTAGTTTTATGGGCAAACTTTCTTATAAGATATGGTTCGCAGATAGAACACCAAGCAGGCATTATATCTATGTTAGGCATTAAATTAACGAACTGCTCACAATACCAATCTGCGAGTTCAGGAGAATTTTTGAACAGCGGACTTCTAAGGTGTATCTCCTTGTATCCTCTGGCAAGCCCAAGCTTAATCATAAGGTATCTATTTATACGTCGCATTTCCACAGCACCCAGGCGACCTGCAAAAAAAGGCTCACCACTTGAAATTTTCTCGCGATAAAAATCGTTAGTTTCTTCACCGGTTATCTTATGTTTTTTTCCATATTTTTTTCTTGCAACAGAACGTCTTTGATTTGGCCAAAGTTTATCATACAAAATAGATCGTACTACTTCCAAAACAAACAACAAACCATTATATTTTATCCAATTTGAAATCAGTTTTAACATTGCTTATACCCCTTTCTTTCTCCCTATTTTCCCTAATACAATTTCTTTAACTATTGATACCAAATAGTTAAAGCATTCATTTTTACTGATTATAGAAACGAGCACATAGCTTATGCCACCAACCATAACTTGTAATACCAATTGCAAAAAGTTTGAGAGATTTAAAAATGTAATTAAATAAATTGGAATAGCCATCACAATACTGCAAATAATTGGAGGAATGATATCCATTATCTGTTCTTTTATTGTATATCCTATATATTTTTTGTTTACCAAAAGTCCTTCTACAAAGCTTAAAACATTACCGAATAACGCACTAATAACAACCATGTATACATTGAACTTCAATGTTAAGAATATACAAACAAGTATAGATAACTTATTAATTAATTCGGATCTGAGAGCAAGGCTACTCTTACCAATTGCCAGATATGCATTGGTTCTATACATACAAGGAGCAAGGAAATTTGTTATACATATTAATTGTAAAAATGGTATACTCTCTCTCCATGTTTCTGTTAAAAGGAATAATATCAGAGGTTCTGCAATTAATATCAATCCTACGCGCATAGGTGTTGATACATACATATTTATTTTGATAATTCTTCTTATACCAACTTTAACATTTTCGAGATTATCGTTAACCTTAGAAAGTGTAGGTAAAGCTACCGTACTGACTGCACCTATTGTTGTATCAAATATATAGCCTCTGATCAAATTTGCTCTATCATAAAAAGCCAACTGCTCAGTTGTATATACCTTTCCTATAACCAATGCCCTTATATCTGAATAAACGGTATTGAACAAAGAAGACAGCAGAACATTAGAACTAAATTTAAACATATCTTTTATAGCTGTCCAAGAAAACAATAACTTCGGACACCATCTTATCATAAACCAAATATATGCAACACTTACTGCATTTCCTACTATATATGAAATTACTAATGCCCAAACACCGTAACCCTTATAAGCCAGTATAATTCCTACAACACCTTGAACAACAACTACGATTATACCTTTCCACATAGTAATATTAAATTTTAGTTCCTTCTGAATCAATGCATTATGAACAGACATAAGAGCTCCCATAATTATCACAACAGCATATACACGCAAAACATTTTCCAAGTCTAAGGAACCATAAAATTTTGCAATATAGGGGGAGGAAATAAAAATTGCTACATACAAAAACACCGATACCCCTAAACTCATATAAAAGGCAGAAGATTTATCTACTTCTGTTACATCGTTTTTTTGTATTATTGCAGATGCAAACCCCTTAGTTGTAAAAACATTGGCAATTGAAATAAAAACATTTAAAATTGCAATTGTTCCGAATTCTTCTGGCAATATCAATCGTGCCAAAACTAATTGAACGATTACACTACCACATTTTGTTAAAATATTAGAAATAAAATTCAAAACTGTACCAACAACAGCTTTCGTTTTAATTTCTTTTATACTATCGCTCATTTATGCCTCCGTCAGCATTTACTAAAAAATACTGTTCATATCACTTGTTTTTAATCTCTAAAAATTTCGTTGTATATATCAATCATTTTTTTGGAGTTAATATTTTTATCAACGAGTGCAGACGCATTTTCCAGTGCTTTCTTAGATAATGACTCAGCCTTTTCTTCATCTTCGAAAATTCGTTCCACATATTCTGCTATCATATATGGCGCATTATGTTGGAAAAGATAACCATCTTCACCATGTTTTATTCTTTCGACAACACCGCCAACGAATGAAGCTATTACCGGAACACCAAGAATTTTTGCTTCACTTACAGTCTGTGAATGATTTTCAATACTTGAAGCGCAAACAAACACATTTGCTTTGAGATACTGTTCAATTAACTGTTTTTCATTCAAAAAACCCAAAAACTCAACATTATCCCAAAGAGCATATTTATCCATAAGTTTGGCAATATACACTTCATAAGTACCAATATTAATTTTATCCATGAGAGTCTTTGCTTTCCTTGGCTTTTCTAAGGTAACATAAAGCTTTGCATCGGGATATTTTTTTACAATTTCATACATACCCTCTAAAAGATAATGCACACCTTTTACAGGATAAAAACTACTTTGAACTGAAAAAACAGAATGCTTTTCACAAGTATTTATGTCCCACTTCTTCTCGCTGTAAAAACCATCTCTTAAAATTTCAGGACAGTAATGATAAGTAATATTGGGATTTATTGATTTTATAACTTTTTTATCCCAGATTGTTCCGCCAATTATATGTTTAGCGAACTTTAGCATTTTTATTTCATTTTCTCCGCGGTTTTTAAACGACTTCTGCTGAGATTCAATATCCATTTTGTTGAATCTTTCACGCAAAGTCTTATGAGATGCTATTTTGCGTGGAACATCAGCAACATAATAGCGCTGAATCACTGAAATAAGTCCCTGGGTAAATATAACTGTTTTATCAAGGAGTCCAGCTTTCTCGCAAGCAAGGAGCATAGCATAGCCCTGAGTATATTCCGTACCGAAAATTGTTATAACATCCGGCTTAAAATCATCAAGTATATTCTTAAAAATTCCCACCTGAGATGGATTAAACACAGTAACATCCTTATAATTTTGAGGAAATGCATAATATGTTGTGCCGTTTATGATTCTTTTCTTATCTCCTTGAACGTTCCTGGGCGTTACAATAGCAACATCACATCCAGCATCCACAAGTGAATTGTGTATTCCAACAACCCAACCGGCACTATTAGTCCCTTTAAACCCAAAAACCTCTGCAAAAGAGGGTATTGCCGCATAAGATAAAAGCAGAACCTTCATAATTTATCTCCTTCTTTTTCGTACTCTTAAAGCTGAAGTATCTATATAGCACAAAAGCATAGGTGCCATAAAACCTAATTCAAAAAGCCATGATTTCGGATTGAAGCCCCATAAAATGAAAACCATCATCAAAAAAAGAACAACAAAACAACCCGCTTCACGATTCGCAAATTCTTTTTTGTATAGTTTTTTAAATTTAAAGAACAAAGCCAGAATCATAGCCAGACCTACCATACCCCAGTTACCCAATGTATCAAGAATAAAGGAGTGTCCGCCAACTGTGGGGGAACCAAAAATTTTTGAACCTATAACAGGTCTTTTTAAAAAGGCTTCAAAAGATTTAATATAAACATTTTGTCGTATAGCAATATCGCTATCATCTTCTACAAGCTCACCTTGTAATAATTTTGAAATATCAAGAAGTTTTTCACCGGAAGAACCAAGGAAATCAAATTTTGAAACAAACCCTAATATAAAGGGAACAAAAATACATACAATTAAAACCAGAATTAAAACTCTTCTGAGTCTTCTTTTAGTCATTACAGGACTCATATTTACAGGTAGCAAATATGCAACAAGGGACAAAACAAACAATAAAACACCCATCGTGTACTCACTTGCCACAACACATAAAGCAACAATTACAGAAAATGGTATTGCATAGCGCAATCTTTTTACTTTTCTGAAAAGATATATTACTAATGGATGAAGAAGCACAAGTGAATATATAAACTCAAATCCGCCAATATTTAATGGATAATACTTAAGATATGCCAACGGGTCTGCCGCCAGAATTCGACTGGCACCCGGGAAACGAAGCAACCCAACATATGTGGTGATGGCTGTGATTGTATAAACAATTATCATAGTTGGAACAACCTTACGAATTACCGAATCCATACGATTTGTTGCCACTATACAACCAACAAAAACCGGAAAAATCGACAAGAACATTGACCAAATCGAATTAAAAAGACTCATACCGGAAGTAATGTTATCATAGAAATCCAAAAGCACTACGATAATAAAAACTAACACAATCGACACCACTTCTTTAATCCAACGGTTTCTATGAATTAAAAGCAATCCAAACGAGAACACTAAAATTATCATTGCAAGATAAGTGTTCATATAAAGTGCAACAATTGGTTGTTTCCATAATAAATAAAATATTAACAACGCACTAAAAATATCTTCAAATATATTTGAGTTGCGTTTTCTCATTGTGTGTACAGAATTTTCCAAATTAAACTTCTCCTATGGTAAAAACACATTTAATAAAATCTATAACCTTTGCCGCCTGGGCACAGTTATTTTTCTCTTCAAGAATAAATTTTTTAGCCCTCGCTCCGAAAGCATGAAGTTCTTCCGGAGATTTTTCAAATACTTTCTTAAGCGCTTTTTCTATACCCGTTTCATTTTCTTCTTCAATAAAGAAAATATAATCTTTATGGTCATCCGGCATGCCTGGTAATCGGGTTGTTAAAACCGGTGTTCCTGATGCCATATATTCCATATTTTTAGATGGGAAAGAATATTTTGTGTATTCCTCATGGGTAGGTCTCGGATTTATAAGAAGGGTTGCTTTAAGTTCTTCTTTAACAACAACTTCATTAGGTGCTATACCCTTATATATAACATTGGCATTTTTCTCAGATAACACCTTAAGTTCATCTACATAGCTACCATTGCCATATAAATGAAGTTCTGTTCCTTCTATATTTGCTTTTAAAAACCCTTTTACCAGTGCTTCTATACCGTAAATCTTATGAAGCGCACCTGCATACATACATACTTTTTTTTCATATTTTTTATTAAAGTCATTCTCCACCGCAAGCATACTCATATCAGAGTGACCTTCCAACACCAAAAATGGCTTATTATATGGATTTACTATTTCACTCATTTGTGCTGTCAAAAACAGAAAACTGTTAAACTTTTTCATTGTCAAAAGACTTATTCTCTGATAAAGAGGTGGTTTTACAAATCCCGGACGATAGCAAGGAACATCAGTTATAATTCCCAAAGACGCAAAACCTCTGAATTTGCATGCAATTATGGTTGCCAAAGCAGCGAATATATTCATAGCATCACAAATTACAACACTGTCTTTCTTCTTTTCCTTTGAAAACAAAATACCGAAAAACACACCAAAAAATATAAATACAAATCTTAATAAAGGATGGTTTATAAAAGGAATATATGTAAAATCAATTCCGTTTACAGATTCTTTTTCACCTTTGAACCATAATCTTGAATCTATTGCACGATTTATAGGGCGACTTGAAATAAGCTTAATCTTAGCCCCGTTATGAGCAAGTCCTTCCGCAAGTAAAAGATTATATCTCTGGGCCTGCTGATTTACTCTTGCACCCTTACTTTCAACATATTCAGTATATTTCTCTCTTGAGCATATACTGGAAACATAAATAATATTCACTGTTACTCTCCTTGGCCAAAATCAGGAAATTATTCTGCAATACTTCTTTTGGCAATTTTGCTATACACGAAATGCTCACTTGCTTTTTCTGCTTTTTCTTTCATAACAGAATAATTAGCAGGTTCAATAATGTTTTCTATCTTTTCTTTGATTTCTTCAGTTGAATCCTTATATAAAAATTCAACATTGCCACATACATCAACATGTGTTGTTCCATCCCAATATTTTACTACCATTGGTTTACCCTGTGCTGCAACCTGCTCCCAAAAAACAGAATGTCTTCCGGGAAAAACAACTAAATCAGAGGCTGCAAAATAATCATACGAATCCTTCGACTGTACCCAACCTATATACTTAACCTTTTCTCCATCTGAAAGAGCCTCAACTTTATCTTTAAGTTCAGGTGTGACAGAACCGAAAACCAAAAGTTTAACCTTGGGATTCTCAATTTTATGCACCGCTTCCATCAAAAGAAGCGTCTGGGTTTTGAACGCATCAATTTTTCCACCTGTCATAATTACAAAATCATCTTGTGAAATCCCATATTTTTCACGGATATTTTTTCTAACTTCAGGTTTTGAGGCTTTTTCTACACATTCATCATCTGCACCCATTACCAGAAGTTCTGTTTTTTCTCGGGGTAATTTATATTCATTAACAAGGAAATCCACCCTTGCAGGCAAAACGCCATAAAACTTTTTAACACAAGGTTTAAGTTTTTGCGCATAGTGACGCCAAACAATTTCGTGAAGAATATTTTTCGAAATCCAATTTGTTGCACTATTAGAAAAATCGGCGTGATTATCTGCATACACTGTTACTTCCGGATGCCTTTTACAATATTCCACCACCACAGTAGAATCAGCAAACTGAACACCATGTACAAAAATAATATCAGGTTTAGATTTTTCAAGGGCTTCTTTGAAACCTATGTAACGCCTTAAAATCCCATTGATTTTTGACGGCTTCAATTTTAAACGTATTACTTCAACCCCATCGTCATTTACATAATTTTGAGGTTCAGGCAACCATAACCCTTGACCATCATTATTATATACAAACAAGTTTGTTATTATCTCTACATCAAAACCCTGGATTTTGTGATATTTAGGCAAATAGTTCTCCTGATATGAAAGGTTATCCGTATAACAACCTGAAAGCACTACATGCAAAATTTTCATTATTTTTTCTCCATTTCAACTAATGATTTATAGAGTTCTGTATATTCTTTATATCTTTGATTTTTATCAAAATCCAATGGGTTCACTTCAACTCTTGAAAAATCATGACTAATTTCACGAACCAGTTCATCAATACTACCCTGCTCTACCACACTGCCGTAGCGCAAATCAACACTTTCCGGACTTCCACCTGTTTTGTATGTTATAACCGGTGTGCCACAAGCCTGAGCTTCCAGATTAACTGTGGGATATGTATCTTCATATGTTGGATTTACAAAAACATCTGCCATTGTATATATTTTCGCTAAATCTTCTCTACTGTCAGTTCTTCCGATCACAAGTATATTTTCAGGCAGACTCTGTGACACTTCACCAACTAAAACAATTTTGCAATTTCCACCCAAAAGTTCTGATAATCGTATAAAATCTTCAAGACCTTTATCTTTAGTCCAAAGAGAAGAAACACCCAACACTATCTTCTTATTTTCCAACCCGTACTTTTCTTTGAAATCACTTGGAGTTGGTTTAAAAATATCTGTATCTATTCCGTTATTAATCACCTTTACGGGATATTTAGATAGATATGATTCTTTAACCAAATTTGCAAGCCATTGTGAAGGTGTTACAATCGTAACGTTTTCCAATGCCGTAAACAGTTGTTTCTTTTCTCTGAAGTTGTTTTTTGACCTGTCCAATAAAAGTGATTTTGGATAACTTGTTTTTAGAGCACAGTTATGACAACCATCTTCTTTCCATTTAAAACAATCAATCAAATCAAAATGACAACAATGACCGGTAAATGCCCAACAGTCATGTAATGTCCATACCACAGGCTTGTTTGATTTTTTTAAATACTCAAACAAGTACCTGATGTTTATATAATAACCATGCAAGTTATGCAAATGAATTATATCGGGATCAAATTCTTGAATTTTTTTTATCAGTTTTTTTGTAGCATTTCCCGAGCCAAAACCTGCGCAATCAAAAAATCTTGAAATTAGTGCATGGTTTTTAACAGATGTTTCAGAACCTATTTTCCAGGAAATAGCACTATATTCTTCAGGAACATACTCTCTTCCATACGCCACTAAGCACGTATTACCATCAGCCATCAAACATGAAGCTAAATCAGTACATATTCTGCCTGTACTCTTTATTCCGCACACAACATTTATCTCCAAAACCTTCATGTTTATGTCCCTTTCTACTATTTTTCCAATATCTCTTTTATTTCTGTAACAATATTCTGATTAGCAAAAGTTATCTCTTTCACAACCAAATTACAATTTTCTCTGAATTGATTTTCATCTATACAATTGTAGTAATGGTACACCCTATCAGCAAATTCCTTTGAATTCACATCAACAGCACAACCAATACCATACTCCTCAACTTTTTTTCCCATATAGGAACCTTGGGTACATATTTGCGGTATACGGAAAATTGCGCCATCGCAATATTTGTTACTAGTTGCACACATCATATTGCTGTCATCATAAATGTTATGAATTACATCTGTATTCTTAATAAATTCATAACGATCTTCCGGCTTATATTCACCATGGAAGAAAACATTTTTTATGTTATTTGTTTCAGCATATTTTTTTAAATTCCTTGCCGTTTCTTGCTCCCTTCCATAATAATGCAATTCAAAACGCTGGTCGTTTCCTATTCTTTTTATAATTTTTGTATTAATTTCTTCGTGACGTATAAATCCCCAAAAGGCTATTCTGATTTTTTCAGACTTTATTCCAAAAAGTTCTTTATCTTTTCTGTGATTTAAAGAATCTGTCAAAAAATTATATGTTGTTTGTATTCTCTTCTGGTCATCTTCAGGAAAGTAAACTCTGAAAGCATCACTGCTGACAAAGGTCAGACGTGATTTTTTTTCAATAGTCTGAACGAGTTTCTTGTAAAAACCGTACCTTTCATAAGTAACATCCCTGTAATCGAAAAAGTATTTGTTTTTATATTTGCCTGACAAAATATCTGAAAGCAAAACCGCCAGAACACTTGTTAACACAATCAAAAAATCAAATTTTTCTTTTTTTATAAGTTTTTTTGCGAACCTACGGAATTTCAAAAAACTTCCTATTTTGGACACTCTGGAAACATCATCTTCCTGATAACATTTAAACTCATGTAAAGTAACATTTTTTATATGAGAAACATCCTCTTGCTGTAGATCTCTGTTCCAATAGAGAATATGAACCTCGTTTTTATTTGTATCGATATTATCAAGGTACAAATTCAAATACGGCATATATTTAATTTTTGCAAAACCGATAATTAAAATCTTCAAAACATCACCTTAAAAAGTTATCAACAATGTCCATAATCATAGATTTATTAAATTTACTGCTACTATATTCCAATGCATTCTTTTTCATTTTACCCAAATTATTTATGTCAGACATCATTTTAAGAACACATTCAGATAACCCCTCGCTATCACCTATAGGTGAACATATTCCGCATTCTGCCTCTTCTATTATTCGCTTCGTTTCTCCATCTGCACAAGCAAGTATAGGCATAGAACAAGCCATATAAGACTGCAATTTAGCAGGAATTGTTTTATTGAAAAGCTCATTATTCATAAAAGATACAAACGCTGCATCGCATGCTGCAAGGATTGAAGGAATTTTTTCTGCAGGTTGACGTTCAATAAACAAAAACATATCATTGACATCTTTCTCTGAAATCTCTTCCAACAATTTATCCTTATATCTTCCGTCACCAACTATTACAAACAAAACCGACGCATTTTTCGACTTTAAAATCTCCGCTGTTTTAGGAAGAATATCTAACCCCTGTGCCTGTCCGATATTACCTGTAAATGCAATTTTAAATCTTTCATCCAATGGAATAACAGAATTTTTTTCTGTTACTGGTTTGTAAAATTCTTCTGCATACTGAGGAAGGTATGCGACCTTTTCTCTATTTTCAAAAACTCTATCTTTGATTTTTTCAACAAAACTAGGTGAAGTTCCATAAATAATATCACAGTTTTTGTAAATATAATTAACCATTTTTCCTATGGGTTTTAATATAAACTCACTATGTATTCCGGTAACTATTTCAACGTTTTCAGGCCACAAATCCTGAACATATAATCCGCACGGAATCTTTCTGCGTTTTGCAAACCATATGCCTACAAGAGCCTGTGTCATAGGCGATACTTCAAAAATAAACACCTTATCCGCTTTAAATCTTGTGAATCTGGACCAACACCAACCGGATATGACAAACGAAAAATAATTAAAAATCATACCAAGCGAAGTTTTCCCCCTGGCAATAAGCGGAATACGAATGATATCAGCTCCATTGTATGTTTCTTTGCGTTTTTTGAATAATCCGTAGCCATCATAAAATTTACCCTGAGGATAATTGGGTATTCCTGTCAGTACTGTAACCTTATACCCGCGTTTTACCCACTCTTCACACATATCGTTTATTCTGAAGGGCTCCGGATAAAAATATTGACTTACAACAAGTATTTCCGGTCGGTCATCCCTTTCGATCTCTTCAATGCTCGCTTTTAAAGATTTCCTCTGATAATCACCTTTTTTATAAATGCTTATCTCTTTATCATAGGAAAGATTGCCAAAAGCTTTATTTACGAGCCCGGTAAAATGGCTTGCGATTTTAAGTAAACCAGAAAAACCTTTCAATAAAACAACTCTTTTTGAATTGCTCTGAGCAATTTGTTTTACTATCTCTGAGGTATTGCTATATTCAGCATTTTGTGGCCAAAAAGTACCCTCTTCCTCGTTTTCAATCATTAATCTTATAAACTCGATAAGATTCTCTATGTAAAGCATCGAGCGTTCATTTTCGACCAACGGAAAAAACGGAACCATCTTAGCGAGCTTTGAAAGCAAATTATAATTACCCTTACAATTCTTTCCATAAATCATAGGCGGTCTTAAGATAACAACTTTAAAATTGCTGTCCTGGAGATTTCTTAACCCTCTTTCTGCCAGCACTTTACTATCTGAATAACTGTTATTCGGGGCTACAGGAGTTTCTTTAGTAATTATTTTCTTTTGTCCTATGGGGGCGCTATCTCCATAAACAATAGCACTACTCATGAAAATGAACTGAGAAACACCTTCCCGCTTCGCTTTTTCAGCAGTTTCTATGGTCAAGTCTGTGTTAACGCTATAATAAAGTTTTTTTCTTTCTTCGCTGATTTTGCCTGTGTCAGAATGAGCTATTCCGGCAACATGAAAAATCACATCATAAGATGAAAAATCCTTTTCTCTCCAAGAACCATCAATCATATCTATGGTTTCAATTTCATAATTATCAGCATAGCGTTCCATATAATTTTCAAAAGATGTGCCTATATAACTGTTTGCACCGGTTATCAGGATTTTTTTCATTTTTTAGAAACCTCTTTTTCTTTTGCCAGTTCACCAGTACCGCCTTCAACTACACCTTCGTGTTTAAGAACAGAAAAAATCGTTGCTAAAAAACACTTGCAATCAAAAACAAAGCCCATTTTCTCTACATAATCCCCATCAAATTTGGCTTTAACATCAATTTCAAGTTCATCCCTGCCATTTATCTGCGCCCACCCTGTAAGACCCGGTCTAACGTTGTTAGCGCCATATTTATCTCTTTCTTCAATCAAGTCAGTCTGATTCCACAAAGCGGGACGAGGACCTATAATAGACATATCACCTTTGAGAATATTGAAAAGTTGCGGAAGCTCATCCAATGAGGTTTTTCTCAAAAATTTTCCAACTCGGGTAATGTATTGGTCCGGATTTTCCAACATATGCGTTGGCATATCGTGAGGAGTATTCATTTTCATTGTCCTGAATTTAACAATATAAAAAAATTCTTTGTCCTTCTTAAATCTTTTCTGTTTAAAAAATATAGAACCCGGATCATCAATATGAATAAGCACAGCAAAAATAATCCACGCGGGAATTAACACAATTATTCCTATTAATGCTATTAAAAAATCAAAAAATCTTTTCAAAAAGTTTTTGTACATTGGAAATATTTCTCCCGTTCATTTATCTTTATAAAAAATTCTAAAAAACTCACAGAGTAATACAAATAATCACACCATCATTGATACAAAAGGTGTACATAATTCAATCTCTAAACATAAAGTTCTGTCAACAAAAAAGTAGCGTGTTAACTTCTGTTCAGGATATTACCTAATTCGTGGTCATAGCCTCTTCATGACTTTATGTATCGTTCCACTATTTCTGTAAATGTCGACACTATATATTCTACTTCTTCATCTGTAAGATTTGTATGAAGAGGCAGAGTAATTTCATTAATATATTGGTTGTATGCATTAGGATAGTCCTTTATATCAAAACCAAGATTTCTATACGCTGTCATCATTGGTAATGGTTTGTAATGAACGTTACACGCAACACCTTTTATGCCCATTTCTGTAATAATCCGATTGCGATCATCAGCAGATATACCCGGAGTCCTGGTAAGATATAAATGTCCGCTTGATGAGTGATTATCACCAGTATGGCAGAGAGTCTTTATACCCATTGGGTTAAAGGCGGCATCATATTTTGATATTATTTCTTTTCTTCTTTCAAGTAAACATGGGTATCTATCAAATTGGGCAAGACCTATACTCGCTGTGATATCAGTCATGTTACATTTGTAGCCCAGAATCTTTATATCATATTCCCATGTTTTATTTTGTGTTTTTGATAACGCTTCCGTAGATTGACCATGAAGAGAAAGTAATTGATACTTATAATAGATATCTTCGTTGCTGATTCCATCTATATTTCGCCAGACCACCGCTCCGCCTTCTGCAGTAGTTAAATTTTTAACTGCATGGAAACTGAATGAAGTGAAATCTGCAACCTCGCCACACATTTTGCCATTTTGATTTGCGCCAAAGGCATGTGCCGCATCTGCAATTACAGCTACTCTGCCAATAGCCTTTTGAATATCATTGGAAGGTACAAATAAATCTGCCTTTTTATTTGAAATTTCAAATATTTTTTCATAATCACACATAACACCACCCAAATCCACACAAATAATGGCTTTGGTTTTCTCATTTATGGCACTCTCAAGTGCACAAAGATCCATTTCAAAAGAATCTTCCGCAGTATCAACAAGCACAATTTCTGCACCGACATGATCTATAACACTTGCAGATGCAGTATAAGTATATGCACTTGTTATTACCTGGTCGCCTTTTCCTATACCAAGAACCCGCAATGTCATTTCCATTGCAGCAGTAGCAGAATTGATGCAAACCGCTCTTTCTGTATTGCAATAAGACGCTATTTTTTCCTCAAAATCCTTTACCTTTGGACCTGTAGTTATCCACCCTGATGTAATCGCTTCTGTTGCTCCGAGCACTTCAGCCTCGGTCATGTCAGGAGGAGAAAATGGAATATTAAACACGTATTTCATCTCCGTTTTGATGTTCGTATGACGCTGATTCTACTGCGACATCTTTATATGCTTCGTTTTGAGGTTTGAATGTTGGAACAAGCTCTTTTACCACATCAACTATCTGGCGTGATGTTGCTCCTTCCATTATTTCTCTCATATAACTTATTTTGTTAAACAGGTTTTCTGAATCAAATTCCATGGGTCTTGCAACATAAATAAGGTCATTCTGTGTTTTCTGAATACCCTCTTCACTTATGAGAAGTTCTTCATAAAGCTTTTCCCCATCACGAAGACCGGTATATTTTATTTCAATATCCTCTCCGGGAATATGACCTGAAAGTCTAATAAGGTTTTCTGCTAATTCGCGAATTTTAACCGGAGAACCCATATCAAGAATAAAAATTTCTCCGCCATTAGCATAAGCACCTGCCTGAAGAACGAGTGAAACTGCTTCGGGAATAAGCATGAAATAACGAATAATATCAGGGTGAGTAACAGTAACAGGTCCACCGTTTTCAATCTGCTCTTTGAAAAGCGGAATTACGCTACCATTTGAGCCTAAAACATTACCAAAACGAACTGCGACAAAATCAGTTTCGGAAATTTTATTGAAAGACTGTACAATCATTTCACAGATACGTTTTGTTGCACCCATTACATTTGTTGGATTAACAGCTTTATCTGTTGAAATCATAACGAAACGTTTTACACCATATTTGTCTGCAGTTTTTGCAAGGTTATATGTGCCAAAAACATTGTTTTTAACCGCTTCCTTAGGGCTATCTTCCATAAGAGGAACATGCTTATGCGCTGCAGCATGATAAACAAAACTTGGTCTATACTCTTCAAAAATTTCGCAAAGTCTTTTTTCGTCTCTTATAGAGCCAATAAGAACTCTTAAATCAACATCTGGAAAATTCCTTCTGATTTCCTGCTGAATTTCATACGCTCCGTTTTCTGCAATATCAAAAATTATAATTCTTTTTGCAACGCCACTATCAGCAACCTGACGGACAAGTTCACTTCCGATTGAACCGCCACCACCGGTAACAAGCACAGTATGTCCTTTAAGAAGCTCAAAAACTTTTGAAAGATCAGGCTTTATCTGTTCTCTTCCCAAAAGATCTGTATAATCAACCTTACGAAGTTGGGATTTAATGCTGGTGCCTTCTTTTACTGCGGTAATCTTGGGCAATGTTTTCAAATCACATCCGGTTTTATTGCAAATTTCAAGAATTTCCTTTTTATTCTTCTCACTGATAGAAGGAACTGCAATAAATATCTCATCAATATCAAGCTGGTTGGCAGTTTTTATAATTTCATCTCTTCCACCGTAAACTTTAACACCATTAAGATATTCACCTTGTTTTCTTTTATTATCATCGATAAGAGCCACTACCTGATAACGATTGACATTGTTTACGCCCTTAAGCTCATTTATAAGTCTTATTGCTGCACTACCCGCACCAATTATCATAACTTTTTTTCTTCTGTTGTTTTCAGTATTCTTGGGAGCAAGGATTTTTGAACGCCACAAGTTGTATGCGATGAACACAAACCCTCTGCAAGTCACAAACAAAACCAACAAGATAATTGAATACAACATCATAAATGTAAGGAATGAACGCGTATATGTAAGCCAGATATACACAAACGGAATCATCACAAGCACCTTTGAAAGAGCAAACGCACGCACCAAAGTTGTATAATCCTTAGCCACAAAATATTGCCACATCCTGTTATATATCTTAAAAAAGGCGAAACAAACATTCATAATAATTGCATCTGCCAAAATAATAAACAAAACATTTTTGCTGAACCATTCAGGGAAAAATACATTTGCATCAAATTTTAAATACGCAGCTCCCAAAAACGCGATGCATACACTTACTAAATCACTTACAACAAACACACCTTTTATATGCTGCTTCACCATAGCTACTATTTTTCGTATTAAAGTATTCAAGGCAATCCTTCTTTCGCTTAAATTATTAATCAAATATAAACAAAATTACATTATCTCACATTTTAACTTATACATTTTATCATAAATATTTTGTTTTTGCAATATTATGACGAATATATTTTCCATATAATATGTAATTAATGATAATGATATTGATATTGATATTGCATTTGAATTCCACATATGTTAAAATTTACACTAAAATTGGGTGGTGATATTATGAAAAACTGGATGAGACAGCTTCCTGACACTATGGATATCTCACAAATAAACATTCCCGGAACACACGATAGTTGCGCTTTCAAGGTGCAATTTCCTGTTGTTTCCAAATGCCAAAATATCACCATATCAAAACAACTAAATTCAGGTATTCGTTTTCTTGACATTCGCGTTGAAAAACATGGCGAAAAATTAAAACTTGTTCATGATATTGCAGACTGCAAAAAACTTGAAAACACAAAAGAAAAATTATATCTTGAGGATGTTATAAAGGACTGTAAACGCTTTCTTTCAGAAAATCCTACAGAAACAATTTTGCTTAGTTACAAACGGGATGACGGAGCAAATCAAGAAGAAACTTTTGACGTTTTTTATGAAAATTATCTTAAGAATGATGCTGTCTGGTACACCGAAAATCGTATCCCGAATCTAAACGAAGTTCGTGGAAAAATTGTGCTTTTAAACCGCGATAATATTGATAAAAACAACAAAAAATACACCGATTTTAACACCGGAATAAATCTTTCAACATGGGTGTATCAAAAAGAAAACGTTGAGAAAATTTATGAAGTATCAGAAATTTTGAACCATGACGGAACCCCCACTGAAAAAACCTTTACGGTTCAGGATTTGTATGGTTTAACGCCTCAAAAAAAGTGGAGTTTTGCGGTATCATCTTTCATCAAAAACCCACCAAAAACAGACGATGTTTTAATCACTTTTTTCTCCTGCGGAAGTTTATTTTACAACCCCAAAAGAAGTGCGAAATATATAAATAAAAAATTGTCAAAAGCAACTCTTGAAAAGGGGAAAAAATATGGTTGGATAATCATGGATTACCCAACCGAAAAATTCATAAAAGAAATTATATATTCTAATTTTTAAGGCGGTTCTTACCGCCTTTTTTATTTACCGACACAAAAGTTCTTAAAAACCTCATTTACAATGGTTTCTGTTGCCTTTTCACCTGTTAAAACACAAAGATTTTCAACAGCACAATCAATGCAAACATTAATAGCATCGGGGGTTATACCCATTGAGAGCCCATCGAGAGCTTCATTCAAATGCTCAACGGCTTTTACCACACAACCACGCTGTCTTTCTGTAGTAATAAGTGGTGCAGAGGGGTCAAAACCTGCGGTTCCCACAACCTTTTCCACCATATCTGTAAGTTCATCCATACCCTTACGGTTTTTGGCAGAAATCTCAACTATATTGTCATCTTTCACAAACGCTTTCACGCTTTCTCGTGACAGCTTTTTTTCTTTATCCGTTTTGTTAATAACAATAATTGAATTTTTATTTTTGCAAAGCTTAAGAAGTTCTTTATCATCTTCAGATAAACCTTGCTCAGCGTCAAGAACCATAAGCACAAGACTTGCTCTGTCAAAGCGCTCTTTTGCTCTTACAACACCGATTTTTTCAATCTCGTCATCTGTATCTGCTCTGATTCCTGCAGTATCAGCAAGTCGAAGTGTGATATTGCCCAATCTTACAGTTTCTTCAAGTACATCACGGGTAGTTCCTGCAACAGATGTAACAATTGCTCTTTCTCTGCCCGAAAGAGCATTAAGGAGAGTCGATTTACCTACATTTGGTCTGCCTACAATAGCAGTATCAATACCCTCAAGAATAGCCTGCCCCGCATCAAATCCGTCAAGAAGCTTTTCAAGACGGCATTTGACGGTTGAAAGAGTTTCCGTCATTTGAGAATCTGAAAGTTCAGGAATTTCATCATCCGGGTAATCTACCCACGCTGCCAGAAATGCAGCTGTTCTTGCAAGTTCGTCTCTACATTCACCAATTTCTCTGCTCAAAGCACCGTCAAGAGCATTCAAAGTTGCCGCTCTCGCCTCTTCTCCCGAGGCAGAAATAAGCGACATAACAGCTTCCGCTTCAGATAAATCCATTTTGCCGTTTAAAAATGCTCTTTTGGTAAATTCTCCACCCTCGGCAGCAACTGCACCGGCATTAAAAACTGCACGAAGTACTCTCTGTAGAATAAAAAGTCCGCCGTGACAGCTTAATTCCACAACATCTTCGCCTGTATAGCTTTTGGGTGCACGAAACACAAGAGCAACCGCATCATCAAGCTCGGTTTCGCCATCGTGAACTTTTCCGTAATACGCAGTATACCCTTTAGCGTCTGTTAACTTTTTTCCTGAAACAGCAGAAAAAACTCTGTCTGCAATTGACAGAGCATTTTCTCCCGATAATCTTACTGTTCCTAATCCTGCCGCTGCCTGAGCAGTGGCAATTGCTGCAATAGTTGACAAATCCGTTCCCCTAATTCTTATTTATTTTCTGCCTGTTGAACCGAATCCACCTGCACCTCGATCAGTTTCATCCAGGTCTTGCACCTCAATGATTTCAGGTAATTCAACAGGTTTTATGACCATCTGTGCAACTCTTTCAAAAGGTTGAATTGTATATGGTTCTTCTGTAAGTTTTATTACACCAACACAAACTTCTCCACGATAGTCACTGTCAATAACACCAACAGAATTGAGAAGCGCGATGCCTTGCTTAATTGCAAGGCCACTCCTTGAATGAATAAACGCTGCATAATGAGGGTCATCAAGGCCCAACGCTATTCCCGTAGGAATAACTGCTTTATCACCCTTATTCAATGTGATTGGCTCATCAATGCATGCGTATAAATCAAGTCCCGCACTGCCACTTGTTGCTCTTGTAGGCAGTTTAGCATTTTCTTTTACTTTTTTTATTTTCAATATTTTCATAATTATCTCCACAGACCGCCTGTTTTATCTTCTGTGTTACTTATAGCCTTAATTCTGTCCAGTTCTCTTTTATAGAAATCTCTTTCACTCTTTGCTTTTGCTGCATCTTCAAGATACTCCTTGAGTTGCAAACGAAGATTGTCAGTTGTTCCTCCGTTTTTCTTTGCTTCATCAGCATACTGCAAAGCAACAAGAACTGCCGCTTGTGTTGTAGAAACACGCGCACCACGAAGAACATCTGCCATTTTCAAATCAATTTCATGGGCAAGCTCATTCATATATTCTACAGATTCATCTGAAACAATCCTGTATTCTTCACCGGCGATTTTAAGTCTGTGGGTTGTTTTATTCATCATAATCATCCTTAATTTTTGTTGTAATTATATCCTATAAAATTATACATTGTTTTATTTTTTTTCGCAACACTACATATTGTAAAAATTCATTATATATACACAATTTATGAGTTGATATTTGTTGTAATAGTTGATATAATTTATTGAAACAAACAATACGCGAAAGGAAAAATTATGGATTACACACCTGATAACAATACTAATATACCGGGTCAACAGTCGGGTAATTTCTCTCAAAGTAACAATTATTCTGCTTCATCTTACCCACCTTCACCTGCTGATATATATAATGCATCTGCTCCTTCCAATGCACCTCGGTATCACTATGGCACACCGCAAAACTTTTTTAATCCCCAATATTTAGAAGAGCAACGCCAAAAAATGCTCGAACGCAGATTTCATGAAAAAAAGCTTAAAATGTTAGGAACAAACACCGGTCTGACTCTTTTGATTGTTCTGGCATTTTCTTATTTGATGTCATTTTTGTTGGTTGTTCCTGAATTCTATAAACTTTACGAAACCAACCTTACTTTTGCAGGTGCATTTGGGATTTTTTACTCTGTTATAAGTGTTGGACTTTCATTTTCCATCGGTACAAAACTTTTTAAAAAAGCTGAAAGTTACAGAAAAATACCTTTTTCTACACCCAAAAACAAAACCCAGACTTTGCTTTTGGTCTTAATCGGCTTTGGTGGTTGTCTTGTTGCAAACTACGTAACTGTTTTCTTACGTGCTTTCGGTGAGGGTATTGGTATCTATTCTGACTACACCGCTCTTCAGGACCCATCCGGCACCCTTGATATTATAATGAGTTTTATCGGTTCTGCCGTAATTCCGCCTCTTATCGAGGAGTTTGCTTTGCGCGGAGTATTAATGCAAAATCTCAGAAAATACGGAAACGCTTTTGCGATTATCACATCTGCTTTTGTTTTCGGACTATTTCACGGTAATGCGGTTCAAATGCCTTTCGCTTTTCTTTGCGGTCTTGTTATCGGCTATGCAGTTATTGCAACAGAAAGTTTGTGGACAGGTGTCATTATTCACGGCCTTATGAACGCAATGTCCGTGATTTCTTCTGCTTTGATTTATTATTTTGACGAATACACATCAAATACATTTTTTTATATAGGTTCTGCAATAGGCATTGTGTTTGGTATACTGTCACTGATTATTTATTTAAACCGCTATAAATTTGATACACCGTTTAAAAACAAAGATTCACACAACGATATTTCCATTGGGGAAAAATTTGTAAAATTCAACACTTCACCAATAATGATAATTGCAATTGTTTTGTATGTAATTCAAGCCGTATCGCAATTATCAACAACACCGCCTGTAAATTGATATGAACAAATTTGAATTTATGACTGAGGCTTTGCGCCTTGCAAGTGAAGCTGCCAAAGAGGGTGAAGTTCCTGTAGGAGCAGTAGTAACAATCGGCGATAAAATCATCGGCAGAGGACAAAATCGTCGTGAAAAAGGGAAAAATGCTCTTTGCCACGCAGAAATTGAAGCTATAAATGAAGCTTGCAAACGTTTGGGTGGTTGGCGTCTGTGGGAATGTGAACTTTATGTCACACTTGAACCCTGCCCTATGTGCGCCGGTGCAATAATCAATTCCCGAATTAAAAATGTTGTTTTCGGAGCATTTGATAAAAAGAATGGTGCTTGCGGTTCTGTTGTTAATCTTTTTGATTCTGACTTCAACTTCAAGCCCCGGTACATCGGTGGATTTATGGAAAAAGAATGTGCCGATATTCTAACAGAATTTTTTAAAAATCTAAGAAATAAACAAAACAAAAAGACAAATATACTTGAGGAGAGTACGCAAATGGAACGAATAGATAGTTTTAATGTTGACCATACAAAGCTTTTGAGGGGGATGTATATTTCCCGAATTGACGGAGATGTTGTTACATACGACATAAGAACACGTCGTCCTAATATAGAAGAAGTTATGGAAAATGGTGCTATTCATACACTCGAACATCTTTTTGCTACTTATGTTCGTAACTCTGCACTCAAAAATAGTATTATTTACTTTGGCCCTATGGGTTGTAGAACAGGTTTCTATTTCCTCACAACAGGGATCACTCACGCAGATGCACTCAGACTTACTCAGGAAGCTCTTGATTTCATCTCAAAATTTGAAGGTGATGTTCCGGGAGTAAGTGCAATTGAATGCGGTAACTATCGTGACCACGATTTAGAAGGAGCAAAAAAAGAAGCAGCCGACCAGTTTGAAGTTCTCAAAAACTGGACAACTGCTGATATGATTTATTAAGTTATTCGGAAGCAAAGCTTCCCCGAAACACTTCTCTTTTAACTAAACAAAATTTGTTTAAGATTATCACCAAGAATACCCTTTTTTGCCTCCTCACTTATGGGGAGGTTTTTTATTCTTTCAATTGATTCTTTTATCATTTTGGCATCCTTATACGGTGTATCGAGCCCGAAGATACTACGTTCAGGCCCCGTTTGATAAATCAAATCACAAAGCTCTTCATCTGTAATTGACCACGCACCCCTGCGAATGTTGCCAAATTCGTCTTTTTCCATTGCAATACTTGTCCATCCTGCGAAAACATGGTCGATTTCGCCCCGAGAGTTATTATTCATAACAAGTAACGCTTCTTTGAAAAAGCTGTAACCACCCATGTGCTCCATACTAAAACGGAGTTTAGGGAAATTATATGCAACTTCATCAAACAAAAGCATCTGATAATCTGCTATTCTGTGCCAATGAAGACCTGTATGGAAAGACAAGAAAAGTCCTTGTTTTTCCGCTTCTTCATAAACTTCAAAAAGTTCTTTTCCTGCCACATTAACCTCTTGTGCGGCAGGATGTATTTTTATTCCGTAAAGCCCCAAATCTTTTATCTTCATCACTTGATCTTTAAGGTCTTTTCTGTCAAAATCAATTGTGCCGAAACCCACAAGATTAGGTTCGTTTTTGAGAGCACCTGCCACCCACTCACAAGGGTTTTGCCCTGTTGTGTGTGCATACATATCCATCTGATGCCAGAAGGGTGAAAAGCAGACTGCACCTTCAATTTCACATTCATCCATAATGGCTTTCAATGTATCTATATCTCCATTTGGTTTTGTGTTCTCAGGAAAAAGATGGGCGTGATTTGCAAAAATTTTATAGTCAGACACCTGAACCACCTCAAACTAATCTAAAATCATCATCAGACATACTTTCCCAATCAATATCTTCATCTTCTGGAATGTTTGCATAATAATCCCACAAGCGTTCTTCCTGCTCTGCCGTTAAGGGCTCTGCAGGAATTTCATTTATAACTTCAAACTTTTTTGTTGCACCCCAAAGTGACGGAGTTATACGAATTGTATAACCGCAACAAGACGGACAAAGCCATTCTGTCATGGGAAGCTCCGGCACACCGAAAGCCGCCAGTATGCTCATCATAACACCGCCATGGGTGATAATTGATGCCGTTCTTGTGCCTGTTTTAATCATACCCTCAACAGTTTTTGCAAAACAATCACAAACTCTTGTTGCAAATTCAGAGTTGCTTTCTCCGTTAAGAGGACGAGCATCTTCGCCACCCGAAAGCCATTGTGAAAACTCCTCATAACGTTCTAATTCATCAGCAGTATGACCTTCAAACTCACCAAAATCGCATTCTTCAAAGCCTCTCATTTCGATGGGAGTTTTATCAGGATAAAGTATTTTTGCAGTCTGAACACAACGCTTCAACCCGCTTGAAAATACAACATCAGCCGGAGGATAATTGTAATCTCTTTTCATCACTTCAAGCTGATTTAAACCTTCCTGACAAAGTTCCTCATCAGTCTGACCTATATACCTGCCCTCAATATTACCTTGCGTGAGAGCATGACGAATTAAATGTATTGTATAAGTTTTCATTGATTTCTCCTGTAATATAGTGTATAGTATTATACAATTAGTATAATTTGGATGTGGTTAATGTGAATACAAATTTTAATGAAAAACTCGTAGAATTACGCACGGAAAAAGGATTGAGCCAAAAAGATGCTGCCGCAGATTTAGGCATATCTCAAGCACTTTTATCCCATTACGAAAAAGGCATACGGGAATACAGTTTATCTTTTTTATGTAAAGCTGCTGAATACTATAATGTTACAACTGACTACATTTTAGGTGTTACCGATAGCCGTTCAGGTCTCGATTCAACAGCACTTGAAGACAGAGAGGAAGACTCCGTTTTTAACACAAACTCCATTTACAGAGCTGCAATTATGACTCACGAAAGAATGAATGCAGGCTCTTTTCAAGCCGGAGAATATGCTGATATTTTGTATGCCACAACAATTTACCGCACTCTTTTTACTGCTGCCCAAAAAGGCTATATTCCAAAAAGATGGTTCTCTCTTCCACCAAAATATGCGCAAGCTGTTTGTCTTTCTCTTATGGAATCTTATCTTACAGACTTCCCCGAAAAAACCGTTAATGCAAGACGCTACGGCGGCCCCGAACCCAAGAGTATCGAGGCCGTCATAAAAGGAGTTGAAAGTCTGTTAAGTAAAATGGCAAATTCTATAAAACTGCCCGAAAATTAACTCTTTAAAACTTCTTTATACATTTTAATGTATTCATTAGCAGATTTACCCCAAGAGTTGTCGCTTTCCATTGCTCGCTTAACAAGAATTCCCCAACCCTTCCGGTCTTGATAACCCTCTACTGCACGTTTAATAGCATGGAGCATATCGTGTGCATTATAAGAAGAGAATACAAACCCGTTACCTATGTTATCACCACTATCTGTAACAGAATCACGAAGACCACCGGTTTCACGAACAATGGGAATTGAGCCGTACCGAAGAGCAACCATCTGTGAAAGACCACAGGGCTCACTTTTTGATGGCATAAGGAACATGTCACTACCTGCATAAATTTTTCTTGCCAGATCAGGAATAAAGCCAAGGCAAAGTCCTACTTTATCGGGGTAACGCTGTGCAAGTCTTCTGAAAAATTCTTCATATTGATAATCACCCGAACCAAGCACAACAAGTTGGATATCTGTTGTAGCAAGCAATTCATCAAGAACCGCTTTGCAAAGATCAAGACCCTTGTGAGAAACAAGTCTTGTAACCATACCCATAACAGGAGTGTCTTTTTTCTCCGGAAGCCCTAAAAGCTTCTGGAGTTCTCTTTTATTTACTGCTTTACCGCGCATATTTTCCACAGAATAGTTTTTGAAAACGTCTTTATCTGTTTCGGGATTATAGTTTTCAACATCAATACCATTGAGAATACCACGTAATTTATAACTTCTTTCACGAAGAATAGTATCAAGCCCATGAGAATACCAAGGGTCAAGAATCTCCTTAGCATAAGAGGGACTAACAGTTGTAACAGCGTTAGCACACTCTATACCTGCTTTCATAAGGTTAACAGCGCCATCATACTCAATAAGATTCTTATAAGTATGGTCAATACCTACAACATTATCAATAAGCTCTTCGCCATAAACGCCCTGATACTGAATGTTATGAATTGTAAGAACTGTTTTAATATTCTCATAGCCCGGCTGATTAGCATACATTGTACTGTAATAAAGTGGGGTAAGAGCAGTCTGCCAGTCATTACAATGAATAATATCAGGCTTGAAATCTATATGGGGAATTATTTCGAGAATCGCTCTTGCAAAAAATGCAAATCTTTCTGCATCATCATAGAAACCATAAAGAGAATCTCTTTTAAAATAATACTGGTTATCCAGAAGATAATAAATTACTCCGCCTGCTTTTGCTTCAAATATTCCGCAATACTGTCTGCGCCAGGCAACAGGCACTGAAATACTTGTTATAAATTTCATTGAATCTTTGAGTTCTTGCTTTATGCCGTCATAAAGAGGCATAACAACTCTGCAACCAACAAGCCTTTTTCTTAAAGCCTGAGGAAGAGAACCTGCAACATCTGCCAATCCGCCACTTGCTATAAAAGGAAGAGCTTCACTTGCAGCATATAAAACTTTCATATATTTAACCTCCGTTAAGTCGTCTGAGTTTTACAGTGTAACGCCTGCCATATCAAAAATCGCCTTAAAGTTTTCAATTAATCCCGAAGAAAGCACAACAATAATCAAAAGTATCAGAAGTACAAATGGTGCACCAAGTTCAATAATAGTTTTTATCATTTGCTTTCTTTTCATTGTCCGGATTTCGTTTTCAAGTGCTGTAATACGATTTTGCAATTCATTAATCAAACCATCATCGGTATTAATTTTTTTAGCAGAACGTTGTTGCACTACATTTATCTTCTGTTGTACGGGTGTATCGGGTTGTTCTGTTTCAGAAAAGCGGGAAAGAATATTTTTTAAAGCAATTGAAACGTCATCTGCCCTCTCGGGAACATCTTTGCCAATTACCGCAACAAGCCATCTCAATTGTGCCTCGGTAGGTTCTTCAACTGTATCAAAAACATTTAACTGACGATTACAAAATGAACACACTTTGCAATCAACATCACTTAATTTTCTTTCTACAAAATCCAACTCTTCTGTTTTGCAACCGCAAATGGGACAAACTGCCATATTAACACCTCACAAACAAAATTAATCAGATAACAATTTCTTTACCTACAAACAAAGGATAGCTCTTATCTCCGCTAAGAATTTTCTTAGGAGTAATAACTGTGTTTTTATCCATAATTACGCAATTGAGCTTTGCATCTTCACCAACGAAAGCATCCTGCATAAGAATTGAATTTTCAACAACAGCGCCTTTTGCAACTCTGACACCGCGGAAAATGATACTGTTTTTTACTGTACCTTCAATCTGGCAACCATCTGCAATAAGAGAGTTTTCACACTTTGATGTGATGCCATAAATAACAGGCATATCATTACGAACCTTTGTATAAACAGGTGCGTCCGCACGGAAAAGATTTTTTCTGCAATTTTTCTCAAGAAGAGCCATATTTGCATCAAAATATGACTCCATACTGTCAATTGTACGTGTCCATTCATCAACCTTATAGCCATAAATGTTAAGGTGTGAAACATTTTTCTGAATAAGGTCTTTTTCAAAACTTGTGTAGGTATAGCTTTCTGCATCACCGATAAGTCTTTCAAGAAGAGCCTTTCTTATAAGAATGATATTTGTTGAATAGTTAATGTCACTTTCAGTCTTAACATCAATACCAACATTTGTCACCTTGCCCTCTTCATTGAGAGTAAGTGCCATTGTTCTTTCAAGCTTGGGTGCTTTGCCGTTTGCATATGCAATAGTAATATCAGCATTTTTCACGGCATGGAAACTGAAAAGTTTTGATAAATCCATATTGCAAACAACATTAGTGTCCATAAGAAGAACATATTCCTGCTTTGAATTTGCAATAAATTCCATTATTCTGTTAAGAGCATCAATTCTGTCGCCGCCATCTCTTTCAGTAACACCGGGAGTAAAAGGCGGAAGCATATAAAGGCCATCAACTTTTCTTGAAAGGTCCCAAGGTCTACCGCTACCAACATGGTCCATAAGAGAATGGAAATTGCTGTTTGCAATAACACCAACCTTTGTAACTCCGCAGTTAACAAGGTTTGAAAGAGCAAAGTCAATAAGGCGGTATCTTCCGCCGAAGGGTACTGAACCCATTGTGCGCCTTGCTGTAAGCGCACCTAAGGATGAATCGTAAGAATTGGAATAAATAATTCCAAGAACATTTTTCGGCATCATACTGTTTCGCCCTCCTTAACATCTTCTGAAATCATTGACTGTGCTTTAACAGTTGCATTTTTACCAACTGTTACACCGGCACCAACAACGCTTACGCCCCAATTTTCAAGATTTTCACATTTTTCGGGATTTTCGCCTACAACTGCACCTTCTTCAATAACTGCGTTTTCTGCAACCATCGCGTATTGAACAACTGCGCCTTTTTTAATAACTGCACCGGGCATAACAATTGAATAATCTACAAACGCCCCTTCTTCAACAGTTACATTGGAGAAAAGAACTGAATAATCAACCTTACCTTCAATTTCGCAACCCTCTGCGGCAAGTGAGTTTTCTATTATGGCTTTATCGGAAACATATTGTGGAGCGGTCACTGCGCCTCTACCGTAGATTTTCCAACTATTATCAGACAAATCAATGTTTGCTTTTGGATTGAGCAAATCAAGGTTTGCTTCCCAAAGAGAATCAATAGTTCCAACATCCTTCCAATAACCATCGAAGCCGTAAGCAAAAAGTCTTTCACCTGCTTCGTGCATTGCGGGAATAACGTTTTTACCAAAGTCATTTGATGAATCGGGGTCAGCTTCATCATCAATAAGATATTTACGAAGTTTCTCCCAAGTAAACATATAAACACCCATTGAAGCCTTGTTGCTCTTTGGGTTCTTTGGTTTTTCTTCAAAGGCTGTGATTCTTCCGTCGTCATCAACAAACATAAGACCAAAACGAGATGCCTCTTCCCACGGAACTTCAAGCATAGCGATTGTACAAGCTGCATCTTTTGATTTATGGTACTGGAGCATTTTAGCATAGTCCATTTTGTAGATATGGTCACCTGAAAGAATCGCTACATATTCGGGGTTATATCTGTCAATAAACTGAATGTTCTGATAAATTGCATTAGCAGTACCTTTATACCATTCTGTACCCTCAATCTGCTGATAGGGTGAAAGAATGTGAACACCACCGTTTGCACGGTCAAGATCCCAGGGACCGCCGTTACCGATGTAATCATTAAGTTCAAGAGGTTGGTACTGTGTAAGAACACCAACGGTATAAATACCTGAGTTTACACAGTTTGAAAGGGGGAAGTCAATAATTCTGTACTTTCCGCCGTAGGGAACGGCAGGTTTTGCAATGTTTTTTGTGAGAACGCCAAGACGGGAACCCTGACCGCCCGCAAGAAGCATTGCAATACATTCATTCTTTTTTGCCATTTTCGTTACATTCCTTTCCTATATATGAATTATTTTTTCGCTTTTTTAGTTGATGGATTTTTCACTTTTTTCTGTTTGAAGTAAAGTGTTGTCATAGGTGGTAAAGTCAGTTCGATATACTGCTTGTAGCCGTGCATTTCACCATCAATTGTTTTGTAAGTTTTCTTTATTTTTTCACCCGTACCACCGAATTTTTCGGAGTCCGAGTTAAAAACAAGTTCATAACTTTCACCCGCGGGAACACCGATTTTATAATTTTTTCTTAAAACGGGGGTGAAATTACATACCGCAACGATTTTTTCATCCTCTTTATCTGTTCTCACAAAGGCTATAACAGAATTTGTGTTATCATCGCTTACAATCCAGTTGAAGCCCTCCCAACTGTAATCTATTTCCCAGAGAGGAGAGGTCTTTTTATAAAATTTATTAAGTTCTCTTGCATAATCCTGCAACCAACGATGCATCTCGTAATCAAGAAGAAGCCAATCAAGACCTTTTTTATAATCCCATTCAATAAACTGACCAAATTCACTGCCCATAAAGAGAAGTTTTTTACCGGGATGAGCATACATATAACCAAGGAATGCTCTTACTCCTGCAAATTTCTCATTATAGTTGCCCGGCATTTTATTTATAAGCGAGCATTTTCCGTGAACTACCTCATCGTGCGAAATGGGAAGCACAAAATTTTCGCTAAATGCATAGAAAAATGAGAAAGTAATCAAATCATGATTAAACTTTCTGAAAATTCCGTCAAGTGAGAAATAGCGGAGTATGTCATTCATCCAGCCCATATTCCACTTAAAATTGAAACCAAGACCACCCATATAAACAGGCTTTGAAACCATTGGCCACGAGGTGCTTTCTTCAGCCATCATCATAACATCCCCATGCTCCGTGAACACAGTTTCGTTAAGTTGTTTGAGAAATGCAACTGCTTCTAAGTTCTCGTTTCCGCCATTGGCATTGGCAATCCAATGACCATCATCCCTGCCGTAATCAAGATAGAGCATGGAAGCAACTGCATCCACACGAAGACCGTCGATGTGGTATTCATCAAGCCAGAAACATGCATTGGAAATAAGGAAGCTCTGAACCTCATTTCTGCCAAAATCAAATACCTTTGTTCCCCATTGAAGATGCTCGCCCTTGCGGATATCTGCATATTCATAACAAGGTGTTCCGTCAAACTCAGCAAGACCAAAGGCATCTTTCGGAAAATGGGCAGGAACCCAATCCACAATAACACCGATTCCGGCTTTATGACATTGGTCAATAAAATATTTAAAATCATCAGGCGTGCCGTAACGGGATGTTACTGCAAAATAGCCTGTCACCTGATAGCCCCAGGAACCATCGAAAGGATGCTCTGATACCGGAAGTAGTTCTATATGGGTATATCCCATATTTTTCACATACTCAACAAGCTCATTTGCTAAGTCACGGTAACTTAATGTGTTACCGTCTTCATGCCTTTTCCATGAACCTAAATGCACCTCATAAATATTCACAGGTGAAGAATAGACACTTGAATTTTTACGTTTTTTCAGCCACGCGCCATCATTCCATTTGTAATTACCTTCAAATATCTTTGAAGCTGTTCCAGGGCGGGTTTCTGCGTGAATTGCATAGGGATCCGCTTTGTAAAGCTTTCTGCCTGTTTTAGTGTGAATAATAAATTTGTAAGAGTCGAAATTTTTTACACCTTCAACATAGGTTTCCCATACTCCGCCATCGTTAAGACGATACATAGGAGCAACATCTTCTCGCCAATCATTGAATGTGCCTGTTACAAAAATACTTTCTGCATTAGGCGCCCAAACCCTGAAAACATACTTACCATCTTCTACTTTATGCGCACCCAAAAATTCTTGTGCCTTAAAATTTTTACCCTGATGGAACACATATAAAGGAAAATCGTTATAATCGTTCTTTTTTTTCACATCCGCACCTCACTCTTATCAGGACATAACTACGCTATGTTACATTATATCAACTTAATAATATCAAATTACAAATCTCATTTCAAGAGAATTTTGATATATTTTGTTATACCGAAGTTAAAATTTACCACATCAGTTTGTTTAATTTGCACAATATTTTTGTGGAAATCGTTATCAAATCACCACAACATATTGTTCATTCTTTTAAAAAACAAATATTAAACTTTTGTAAAACAATAAATTTTTGTTTTATTTTTCTTTTAAAGAAAAATAAAAAGATAAAAAATGGTATTATATTCAACTGTATACTTAAACGTTTAACTATTTTGGAGGTTAACCATAAATGAATTACAGAGAAATGGTACATAAACTCATTTCCACATCTCTTATTCATCGTTACCACATAACAAAAGCTGCTCAAAAAGCCGGGCTGTATTATGGGCAACCGATGATATTGGAATATATAAAAGAACACAATCTTTGCACACAAAAAGAACTTGCAGACAGCTTACACATTTCCCCCGCAAGTGTTGCTACATCAATAAAAAGACTTGAAAAAAGCGGATTTGTAAAGCGGTCAACGGATAAAGAAGATGTAAGAAAAAATCGTCTTTCTTTAACATCTGACGGATTAAATATTCTGAAAGATTTCAGGAGCATTTGTGATGAGACCGATAAAGAAATGTTCAAAGGATTTTCCGAAGAAGAATGCCAAATTTTGTGCAATTATCTCCAGCGATTATACAACAATCTTGACACGGAAAACCTCACAAATTGTCAGATGAAAGCAGAAATACAAAAAAACGAAGAAAAAGCAAAGGAGGAAGCATAAAATGATTAAAAAACTTATGAGTTATGTGGGTAAATATAAAATTTACGCTATACTCTCCCCTCTTTCAATTGTTTTAGAGGTTCTTATTGAAGTTATAATACCTCTTCTCATGTCTGTAATAATTGACTGCGGAATAAGCGGTCAATCACTTGAAAGTAAAGATAGCTTCGTCGCAGAAATACTTATCTCTTTAGGTTTTGGGAACAAAACCGGAACAGACCTTATTATTTCTCTCGGGGCTCTTATGATTGCTATGGCTTGTATCTCTCTTGTTTGTGGTGCTGCAGCGGCATTTTTTGCCGCTAAAGCCGGTATGGGCTTTGGTGCTGAACTACGCTTCGGCATTTTCAAAAAAATTCAGGATTTTTCTTTTTCCAATGTTGATAAATTCTCAACAGGCTCACTTATTACAAGAATGACAACCGATATAACAATGATTCAGAACACCTTTATGATGGCGGTTCGTATGTTTGTACGCTCTCCTCTTATGTTCTCAATGGCAATTATTATGGCATTCAGCATAAACAAAAGGCTTTCCCTTATTTTTATGTGCGTTGCACCTGTTATGCTTTTCCTTATTCTTTTTATTGGTATTAAAGCGCACAAGCGTTTTAAAAGAATGTTTAAAAAATATGATAAATTCAATACATTCATTCAGGAAAATCTTATTGCCGCAAGGGTTGTTAAAGCCTTTGTCCGCGCAAAACACGAAAAAGGTAAATTTAAAATTTCCAACGATGAATTGAAAGACGCTTCAATCTTTGCTGAAAAGCTCATTATTCTCAACGGACCTATAATGTCTGTTTCAATTTACACTTGCATTATTCTCATTCTCTGGGTTGGCTCAAAGCTTATTCTTGACGGAAATATGTTCTTGGGCGACCTTATGAGTTTCATAACATATATTCAGCAAATCTTTATATCCCTTTCATTTATTTCAATGATATTCGTTATGTCTGTTATGTCAAAAGCTTCTATGGACCGTGTTTATGAAGTTCTTACAGAAAAGCCACATATTGATGATGAAAATGCAGACGAAAGCCTCACTGTTTGTGACGGAAGCATTGAATTTAAAAATGTTTCCTTCAAATACGGTAAAAATGCTAAAAGAGAAGTTCTGAAGGATATTAATCTTTCAATCAAATCAGGTGAAACTATCGGTATCATTGGCTCAACCGGTAGCGCGAAATCCTCCCTTGTTCAGCTAATTCCAAGACTTTATGATACAACTGAAGGCGAAGTTCTTGTTGGCGGAAGAAATGTTAAAGATTACAAACTCCACAATCTCCGCGATAATGTTTCAATGGTGCTTCAGACCAACATTCTTTTCTCAGGCACTATTGAAGAAAATCTGCGTTGGGGTAATGAAAACGCAAGTTTTGAAGAAATCCGTGCTGCCGCAAGAATTGCTCAGGCAGACGATTTTGTTATGAGCTTCCCTGACGGCTATCAGACAGATTTAGGTCAAGGTGGCGTAAATGTTTCAGGCGGGCAGAAACAAAGACTTTGCATAGCCCGTGCCATTCTCAAAAATCCTAAAATCCTTATTCTTGATGACTCAACAAGCGCTGTTGACACTGCAACAGATGGAAAAATCCGTGAGGGTATGAAAAATCTTTTGCCTGACACGACAAAAATCATAATTGCTCAAAGAATCAACTCTGTTCAACATGCCGACAGAATTATTGTTATTGATGACGGACAGATAGACGACATTGGTTCACACGAAGAATTGCTTTCCAGAAATGAAATATATAAAGAAGTATATATTTCACAACAAGAAGGAAGAATGGAACAATAAGAAAGGAGGAAGTCAAATGGCAGAAAAACAAGTTAAACGACCCCAAGGCAACGGCCCCGGTCCTGCAGGGAAAATGAAATTCGAAAAACCGAAGAACACTAAAAAAACACTTTTAAGGCTTCTTTCTTATGTTACTCAGAAAAAAACCTTACTTGTGGTTGTTTTTGCTCTTGTTCTTTTCAGTTCAGTTGCAGATATAGCAGGAACATATCTTTTAACCCCTATTATTAATGAAATCGGTAACATGCTTTCAACAGGCAGCAGAGATTTTACAGTAATTATAAAATATCTTTGTGTTTTAGGTGTGATTTATGTTTTAGGTGCAGTATCTCAATACACCTATTCCCGACTGATGCTCAACGTTTCTCATGGTACACTTAATATATTGAGAAAAGATTTGTTTGAGCATTTGCAGGATTTACCCATTAAATATTTTGATACTCATACTCACGGCGAACTTATGAGCCGTTTCACAAATGACGTTGATACTATTCGTGAAGCAATCAGTCAGGGTCTTGTGCAGACAATAACATCTCTTGTAACTGTTGTAGGTATCTTCATTATGATGCTCTATATCAGTCCAGCTCTCACCTGTCTCATTATAGTTATGCTTGTTGTGATGCTTTATGTTATCAAGCTTATCGGTGGTCGCTCTTCAGGCTTTTTCCGCCGTCAGCAAATGGCTGTTGGTGCAGTTAATGGCTACATCGAAGAACTTATCGAAGGATTAAAGGTAGTCAAGGTTTTTTGTCGAGAGGAAAAAGCAAAATCTACTTTTAATGAAATTAACGATAATTACAGAAGAGCTGCAACAAACGCTCATACCTTTGCAAGTATTTTAATGCCCATTATGGGTAACCTTTCTTATTTCAATTTTGCGGCTACTGCGACTTTGGGCGCATTTATAATTCTTAAGGTTGGTGATACTGCCTTAGGTGGTATCACAGGCTTGTTCCTGGGTGGTGCAGCAGGTGTACTTTCCATTGGTTCTCTTGCAGCTTTCCTCCAATACACAAGACAGTTTTCTCGCCCTATAAGTATGATTTCACAGCAGATGAACAGTATTCTTGCCGCCCTTGCAGGTGCAGAAAGAATTTTTGAAATCATCGACGAAACTCCTGAAGAAGACAACGGATATGTAACCCTTGTTTATGCAAATGTTGATGAAAACGGAAATGTTACAGAATCCGAAACCCGAACAGGCACTTGGGCGTGGAAGCATCCTCATTCTGCTGACGGAAGCGTAACTTACACACTCCTTAAAGGCGATGTTCGTTTCCACGATGTCACATTCTCCTACGATGGAAAGAAAACAGTTCTGAAAAATGTTTCGCTTTATGCTAAACCCGGTCAGAAAATCGCATTTGTTGGCTCAACCGGAGCAGGTAAAACAACAATTACAAATCTAATTAATCGTTTTTATGATATTCAAGAGGGTAAAATCACCTACGACGGCATAAATATCAAAAAAATCAAGAAGGACGATTTACGTCGTTCACTGGCAATGGTACTTCAGGACACTCATCTTTTCACAGGCACAGTTGAAGAAAATATCCGCTACGGTAAACTTGACGCAACCCACGAGGATATTGTAAAAGCTGCAAAAATTGCTAATGCAGACAGCTTTATAACCCGTCTTCCTGATGGCTATAACACAATGCTCACGGGCGACGGTTCAAATCTTTCACAAGGTCAGCGACAGCTTCTTGCTATTGCACGTGCGGCAGTTGCAGACCCACCTGTATTGATTCTTGATGAAGCAACAAGTTCGATTGACACCCGAACAGAACGCCTTATTGAAAAAGGCATGGATAAGCTTATGGACGGTAAAACGGTTTTTGTTATTGCCCACAGGCTTTCCACAGTCCGCAACTCTAATGCCATTATGGTACTTGAAAACGGAGAAATAATTGAAAAAGGTGACCACGACACCCTTTTGGAAGAAAAAGGGAAGTACTACAAACTCTACACGGGACAGTTCGAATTATCATAAACCACAATTTTTGAAAATCACTCACATATAATTATGTGGGTGATTTTTTACAACTTTGTAATATTTCTTGTGTTTTTTTCAAAAAGGTATATAATAGTAGGGCAAAGATAAAATAAAACTTATTATTGAGTGGTACATAATAATGGAACATATATTTAAATCCGAAAAAGCACTTCAAAAGCTTGAGCACATCCGCGCTTTTCTTTTGAGTGAAAAATGGATGACTATACTTTTTGTCATAACAGGCACTTTTGCTTGTTTACACTCTTATTATCCTCAAGCACAATTTCATATATGGGGTTCGGTTGTTTTAGCCTATATTACCGGTATTGTATTTGTTCTGAGCGGCGACATTTTTGCTATGCTCATTCCGGCAATGTTCACCTATTGTATAGGTATGCGGTGTTACAATTCCTTATCTACCTTTGGTAAAATATGGTGGCTTGCAATACCATTGGCCTTAATGGCTCTCTTCAATATAATCGCATATTTTAAAAAGCCTACCATCAAAGGTTCTCAGTTTTTACCCATGTTATTTGTTTCAATAGCAGTAACAATCGGTGGTGTGGGTGTTATTTCCGCAAAGGACTATTTCGGCGGTGCAGCTGTTTACAATATGCTGGGCATTGGATTCGGTATGCTTTTAATATACTGCTTTTTCTATTCAAAAATTAACACAAATAAAAATTATCTTCTCATAGAAAAACTTACCGATGTTATGGTTGTTATCGGTCTTTTCGTTTCTTTTATGGTGTTTATGCATTACATTATTAACATTAACATCGTAATGGATGAAGGCGGAATTTTCTATATCAGATGGAGAAATAACGCTTCAACTATACTTATGATGGCAATGCCCTTTGCTTTTCTTTTAGGAAACCGCAAATCTTCTGCCGCAATTTTGGCTTTTATCTTTTTTATAGCAACCCTTTTAACCGGTTCAAGAGGAGGTATGATTTTCGGGTCCATTGAAATGGTTATGTGTACGGTAATGTATATTCTATATGACAAACGCCGTAGGTTAGCATATCTGCTTATTTGCGGATGTTTTGTGTTTATTGCACTCACTTATTTGCCCGAAATTACACGTTTTTTAAACACAACAATTCAACGAGTTTTCAAAGTACTCAACGAATTCTTGCTTGGCGGTGCAGATACAGAAACCCGTGTTCGTCACTACGCCCGCGGAATTGAAGATTTTCTCAACCACCCCATATTGGGAACAGGCCTCGGCAATATGACAAACCGTGACATATTCAAAAACAAGCCCGGCTCTTTGTGCTGGTACCATTGTGAACCAATTCAGATTGCAGGTAGTTTCGGTATTGTAGGTATTATTGCTTTCGTTTATCAATTTATTAAACGTAATCTTTTGATTTGGAAGCACGCCACATTATTCAATATGACAATCTTCCTTTCATACATTAGTCTTGAATTAATGTCATTGGTAAACCCCGGAATTTTCTGTCCTATGCCCTACCTTTTACTTGTAGTAATATATATGATAGTTGTGGAAAAATGCAACGACAATGAACCACAAATAAAAGTTCCGATTTTAAAGAAATTCCGCGATAAAAGGAAAACTAAAAAACAATTACTTGTAAAATAAGAAGAAACTGTTTTAAGTTCAGACTTAAAACAGTTTCTTCTTTATTATATTATTTTTTCAAAAGCCTCAATAGCACGTCTGTTATATTCAGCATAATCAGTAGTGAGTTTGGGTGCCTCACCGGCAATTAACATACGAAGACCTTTCTCAACACCTTCGTCGCTATTCTCTACGAGAGTACCATTGTTTTCTCTCATAAATGGTCCGGGACCGGTGATATCTGTTGACACAGTGGGAAGGCCCAATATATCTGCCTCTACTAAAACAAGGCCAAAACCTTCATAATAGGAACCAAGTAAAAAGCCGTCACACGCTTTAACTAAAGGCAATGGGTTTGACATTGACAGAATAAGCATAACATTGTCTTTGCAAGGTAATGTCTCTACATATTCACAAAGTTCTGTATAAAGCTCGTCGCGCTGATTTCCACCGATAATAACAAGATAAATGTTGTTGTTTTCTTTCCATATTTTATTAAAGGCGTCTATTGTTCTTTTGTGTGCTTTTTCCGGTGAATATCTGCCTACACATACAAGAACTTTAGCTTGGCTGTCCAAAGCAGCTTTTACATCATCAAACGAATGATTACACTGGGTAACACCTTCGTCAAATTTAAGTTCTTGTTGTCCTCTGTCAGTTATTCTGTCAACCGCAATAAGATTATTCACTACAATAAAATTATCAGTATTATCAACGAATGTTGATGTTGTATCCCATATATCTTCTGTTACTAAAACAACCTTATCATAATTTGAATATGCATATTGTAAAACATCTTTTCGCTGATTTCCGCGGGTTTTAATTTCTTGTACCATATCACTATGGACAAAAACGCTTGTTTTGCCTTCAAACTTTGAGAACATTAAAAGCATTTTCATTTCGTAGCCGTTAAATTGAATAGCGCTATCAAATTTTGAACCGCCATAAATACGTTCAATTTCATATTGCCATTCATTTTTAAACAGCTTCATTATGAATTTTATGGGGATTTTTTTATCTTTAACATTTTGCCACATTATTTTCTTGAAAAGGCTTAAATTGAAAACACCTTGTACAGGGAAATAACTGACCCCTGCCGGTAAATCTGCAATTGCTTGTTGATTCTTTTTGGCTCTTTCTGCTGCAAAAGAAACAAAATAGTTGTTTTCTGTGGTATCAACACTTGACAACAAATTATTAACCGATGTGGTTATACCGTTCTGGTCAAGGTTACCAACATACAAAAGGATATTCTTCTTTCCGTTGTTCGAAAACGCTCTTTCTTCAAGCTTGTCCGATTTTTTCTCAAAAAGAACCAAATCCAACAATACCTTTGATGCTTCTTCACAATCGAAATTACAATACTCTTTTAGAAACTCCTTATCATCATATTGTTTCGGTGTTCTCATTTCACTGAGAAGTTCTTCTACTGTTTTTGCTCTTGCGAAAGGCAACTCAGATAAGGGTTTATACACACCTCTGTCAGCAAAATACTCTTCTTCGTCATATGTGAAAAGTATAATTTTCTTTTCGGAAATAGCAAAATCGTAAAACACACTCGAATAATCTGTTATAAGACCTTCTGCACAATTAAGAAAATCATATGTTTCATATTCAACCGGGAAATTCTTAATATGCTTAAACTGTTTGAAATCAACATCTTTTTTTGCTATGGGGTGCAAATTAAGAAAAACTACTTCATCTTCATTAAGCTGTTTATCAAGTTCATAGAGATAGTATTTCAAATAAACGTTTGCTTTTGCATCAATACTGCCTACCGAACCACGCCAAGTTGGCATGTAGGCATATATCTTCTTGCCTTTAAGGCCGAGTTCTTTAATGATTTCCTTACCTCTGTTTTTATCAAAAAAAGCTGTATTTCTTGGATAACCACCTAACAAAGCCTTACCTGTGGCAATATTTTCTATCATATAGTCTTCAACCATATGTTCCATTGTGTATTCATTGGGGTATAACAAGTAATCTGCTGCAACAAAGTTTTTCTGTGTATTTCCTATACCATGCATTGCGTTGCGAATACCTCTGCCCAATGTTTTGAGAGGAGTTCCGTGCCAGGTATTAAGATATACTTGTCCGGGTCTTTTTATGAAATATGGCAAAAAAGTATTATCATTGAAAAGATATTTGGCTGACGCCATAAGCTTCATATACTTAAAAGTTGATAAAACTACAAGATTAACACCTTTAATGCCGTAATTTTCAAAAACTTTTTCAAATTTTTTCTTATTCCCTTGGCGGCAAGTGAAATATATTTTAAATGATTTATAATCTTCTTTTAAAGTTAGTTCTTTAAGCAGATAAAACATGTTTCCGCTAATTTCCGTACCATGTTGAGATTCCAACAAAATGACCTTACTGTCTATAGGTAGAGACTCTAAATAATGAGTATATCTCATTTTCGGAAGCTTAAACATAAACCATTTGTATATAGGTTTTTTGCGTAGCCACTTTATAAAATTCTCGTTCATAAATTCACCCCATCCAAACACTATCAAGTTAGTATACCACAAAAATATTTAAAAGTCTATATTTCAAATACTTATTGTTTCTTCAAGTTTTATATCACCGGAAGCTGAACCCACCATAATTTCAAATTCCCCGTCTTCAACAACCCATTCCAAATCTTTATTAAGAAGTCGAAAACTTTCAAAATCAAGTTTAAATTCCACTGCTTTTATTTCACCTGATTTAAGACTTATTCTTTCAAAGCCTTTAAGGAGTTTAATCGGTGTTACAACAGAAGCTACAACATCATTTACATAGAGTTGAGCAACCTCATCGCCATCGACTTCACCTGTATTTTTAACATCAAAAGTAACTGTATACTCCGTTCTGCCTTGCTTTTCAATTTTTAAGTTGCTGTATTCAAATTGTGTGTAAGAAAGTCCGTAACCGAAAGCGTATCTGGCACCTCTTTCACCCTCAAACATCATTTCAGTATGATTTGGAAGAATTGAATAATAGCAAGGTATTCTGTTGGAATCTGCAGGAAACGAAACAGGAACACGTCCTGCGGGATTGTTTTTACCTAAAAGAGTTTCAACAATTGCTTTTGCACCGAATTCTCCTCCAAACCAAGAAACGAGAATTGCGTTTGAAACTTTAACTTCTTCTGTTAAATCAATGGCTCTGCCGTTTTCAAATACAAGAACCAACGGTTTACCTGTTTTTGCAACTTCAAGAATAAGCTCTCTCTGTTTTCCGGGCAACACCAAATCGGAACGGTCGTGACCCTCACCGCTTGTAAAGTTATTGTCACCACCAACAAAAATTACAAGATCACTCTGCTTTGCAATTTTAACCGCATCCTCAATGCTACCGCTTTCGTCCTCATCATAGACCTCAATAAGATGAGGTTGACCATCTTCCATAGCAACTGCTTCAACACCTTTGGGAATTCCGCAACCTGAACTCTGAAGAACGGTTACTTCATCACCTAAAGCATTTTTTAGTTCTTCATAAACAGAATTCACTGTGTAACCGTAAGGAACTGAAGAATAACCGCCCACTCTTTGCCTTGCAGAAGAAGGACCTACAACAGCAATTGTCTTATAGTCCTTTTTGAGAGGCAAAATACCATCATTTTCAAGTAATGTCATCGCTTGACGAGCACCTTCGAGGGCAATTTCCTTATGCTCATCACATCTTATTACCTCTTTGTAACGATCTTCATCTGTGTAAGGATTCTCGAAAAGACCAAGCTCGAATTTAACCTTAAGAACATTTTTTACAGAGTTATTTATAAGTTCCTCAGAAACTCTGCCCTCTTTTATAAGATTTAAAATAGTACTTTCCCAGAATTCAGGTGTATAGTCAAGGCAACCTTGCATATCAAGGCCCGCATTGACAGAATCGCAAATGGCATCAACATGGTTTGCGGCAGTTCTGTGAGCAGTAACAAGTCTTGTTATTGAACCCCAGTCTGCACGGACATAGCCTTTAAGGCCATATCTGCCACGAAGAATATCTGTTAAATAATATTTAGAACTTGCAACAACCTCGCCATCAATACAGTTATAGCAGGACATAACATTGTATGCTCCGGCTTTAGTAATTGCTTTTTCAAAAACAGGGAGATAACATTGTTCAATTTCTCTTTTGCCAACTCTTGCATTTGCGCAGTTGATACCATTTTCGGGAATACCGTGAACACAATAGTGTTTTGGTTCAGTTAATACTGCATCATTTCTTGCAAAATCACCATTTTTCTGCTCACCCGTGATAATGGAATAACCCATTTCGGAACAGAGATATGTATCTTCACCAAAGGTTTCTTCAACTCTTCCCCATCGGGGTTCTCTTGCAACGTCGAGGTTGGGAGCAAGAATCTCCTGCATACCCAATGCACGAGTTTCAGCACCGATTGCTTTACCTGTTTTATTAACAAGTTCCCTGTTAAAGCTTGCACCGAGTGCGAGAGGAACAGGGAAAATTGTTGCACCGGGAAAAGAAATACCGTGAAGAGCTTCACCTGTGAAAATACATGGAATACCTAATCTTGTTTTTTCTACAAGATACTTCTGAAATTTATTGAAAACTGCGGGAATAGTATAAGAATCGTGAATAAATCCGATGCCTCTGTCACCAACTGTTTTCTCAAATTTTTCATATTCCACATCAGAACTTTCGTGAATACAGCAATGGTTCAATGTACTGGGAACAGTCGCATATTCAACACCACGAAGAATATCAATCTGAGCAACCTTTTCTTCTAAAGTCATTAAAGAAAGTAAATCTTCTGCTCTTTCCTCGGGAGAAAGCGCAGGATTTTTATATCTGTAATCCATAGTACACCTGTTATTTTTTAATCTTCATTGATATATCAAAAGCAGTAACGGAATGAGTAAGAGCACCGATAGAAAGAATATCAACACCCAATTCTGCAACGCTTTTAATTCTTTCTTTGGTAAGGTTGCCTGAGGCTTCAAGAAGTGCTTGCCCGTTAACGATTTCAACTGCTCTTTTCATAGTTTCGTTATCCATATTATCAAGCATAATAATATCTGCACCAACTGAAACCGCCTCTTCAACCTCTGCGAGAGTTCTTGTTTCAACCTCGATTTTAACAGTATGACCTATTTTTTCACGAAGAGCCATAACCGCCGCAGTAATTCCGCCTTTTGCATCGATGTGATTATCCTTAAGCATAGCACAATCGGAAAGATTATAGCGATGATTTCTGCCACCACCGCAGGTTACCGCATATTTCTGAAGAGAACGAAGACCGGGAAGAGTTTTCCTTGTATCTGCTATTGTTGCTCTCGTACCTTCGGTCTGCTTTACACATTCATTTGTGAGCGTTGCAATACCACTCATATGCTGAATAAGGTTAAGGGCAGTTCTTTCACCTTTAAGAAGTTTAACTGTTCTTCCTTTAAATTCTGCAATGAGGTCGCCGCTTTTTACCTCATCACCATCTTTTTTGTACAGAGTGTATGAGAATTGGTCATCAAGGAGCTGGAATACTCTCATTGCAATTTCCGCACCGCAAAGCACACCATCGGCTTTAGCAACAAAATACGCTTCGCTTACCGCACCCTCGTAAAGAAGATAATCAGTTGCAACATCAATATAGTTAATATCCTCCGCAATTGCATTTTTGATTAAATCGTCAATATAAAACTGGGGTAAAATCATTTGTCAACCTCCTGAAGAATTATATAGGCTACAGTGGCAAGCGAAAGTGCCTCACAATAATCTGCGGTTATTGCAAATTTACCATTTTTCAGCCTGTTAAGTATATTTTCAATTCGTTTTTTACCTTGAGGAATTGCACCCTCATCGGGAATAACGAAATATGCTTTTTGCATAATATCACGGATTTCTGTTCTTGTTCCTTTAGGAAGAGGAGCTCCTGTTCTGTCGGTTCCTTTTTCTTCAGGAACAGTTAATTTGTAAAACCCTGCTCTTATGCAACGGGTTATGTCTTCCGCCGCTTTTCTTCCGAAAACAAGTGCTTCTAAAAGGGAATTACTTGCAAGTCGGTTTTTTCCGTGAACACCTGTGCAAGCACATTCGCCTGCCGCATAAAGTCGGGGAAGAGTTGTTCTTGCGTTCAAATCAACCTCAATACCGCCCATAAGATAATGCTGACAAGGGAAAACAGGGATTAAATCCTTTGAAATGTCAACACCCTGACTTAAACAACCTGCATAAATACCGGGGAAACGCCTTTTCAGATAATCTTCACCTTTGTAGCGAATATCAAGATAAAAATTATTACTGCCAAGTCGCCTTGATTCCATAATAACTGAGCGTGAAACCACATCTCTCGGAGCAAGCTCAAGTCGACTGTCATATCTGTCCATAAACCGCTCTTTGTTGCAGTTAAGAAGATATGCTCCCTCACCTCTTACAGCTTCACTGATTAAAAACTGTTCTCTGTTTGCGCCGTTAAAAGCAGTTGGATGAAACTGTACATAACTCAAATTTTTAATTGATGCACCCATTTCATAAGCGAGGCGAATTCCGTCACCGGTTGCAACCGATGGGTTGGTTGTGTATTTATAAACTCTACCGATACCACCGGAAGCAAGAAGCACAAAATCCGCATAAATTGTTTTGTACTCATTATCTCGCATAATCTCAATTTTAAAGCCGTTTTTAATTCGGCTCATTGAGGTTACCATTGTTTCGTCTGAAAGAGTCACATTGGGAAGTTTTTCAACGGCAAGAACTAACTTGTCCACCATTTCCTTGCCCGATGTATCTTTATGATGAACAATTCTTCTTCTGCAGTGTCCGCCTTCCAGGGTTTTTATAAGTTCACCATTTTCGTCACGGTCATATTCAACACCGTAGTCAATTGTTCTCAGAACATCCCCGGGACCCTCTTCAACAAGTTGGGTAACTGCATCAATATCATTTGCTCTTCCACCTGCAATAAGTGTGTCTTCAATATGCAAATCATAACTGTCATTTTCCAAATCAAGCACACAGGCAACTCCGCCTTGTGCCAAAGAGCTGTTGGATTGATGTCGTTCCTTTTTGGAAAGCATAAGAACATCAATATCCTCAGGGAAGTTAAGGGCTCCGTAAAGTCCTGCAAGTCCACTGCCGACAATAACAACACTATAATGTTTTTTCAGTTCGGAAAGATTCATTTTCTTACCCCAATTCAAGCATACGATTTATGCTTTTAAGTGCTTTTTTACGTAAATCCTCGTCTAATTCTACCTTTTCTCCACCCTCGCCGATAACTGCTTTATAGACATCCTCGAGAGTGATTTTTTTCATATCTTCACAACAAAGTTTTTCGGGAGCAAGTTGAATAAATCTATCACCGTTTTCTTCATTAATGGCAAGATAATCAACAACTCCACGTTCTGTGCCTATAATAACTTTTCCTTTTTGTGCTTTGGCATAGCTTATAATCTCACTTGTTGCGCCCACCATATCTGCAAGCTCAACGACCTCTTTGGGTGATTCGGGGTGAACTGCAAAAACTGCATCGGGGTGCTCTGCCTTACATTTTAAAACATCTTCTTTTGTAAGCTGAGCATGAACAGGGCAGTAGCCATCCCAAAGAATAAATTTCTTTTCAGGAATACTTTTTGCAACGAAAGAACCTAAATGTTGGTCAGGAATAAAAAGAATTTCATCTTTTGGAAGTTTCTTCACAATTTTTATTGCAGAAGAGCTTGTTACACAAACATCACATTCTGCTTTAAGTGCAGCAGTTGTATTAATGTATGCAACAACTTCGGTCTCGGGATTTTCTTCTTTGAATTTTCTTACTTTTTCGGGTGCAATTTGCTCTGCCATGGGACAAGTAGCTGTTGCAACAGGAAGAATTGTTTCGGTTTCGGGTGAAAGAATTTTCACACTTTCAGCCATAAAACGCACACCGCACATTACAACTCTTTCAGCTTTGACTTCTGCGGCTTTTTTGCTGAGAAAGAAACTGTCTCCCGTAATATCTGCAATATCAATAATATCGGGGTCCTGATATGTGTGGGCAAGAATAACCGTATTGGTTTCTTTTTTGGCCTCAATGATTTTATTTTTAAGTTCTTGTATGTTCATTACATCACCCTCATAGTTTGTAATAAATTTAACTAATCAAACTTACTCATTATAATTATACCACTATTTTGCCACTTGGCAATATAAAAAATTCTAAAAAACCGCTTTTATTTTTGCTTGTTTATGTTAATATCACAGAACTTATTGTTAAATATTTATTTTAGTTGAAATAGTTACTGCTTTAGGGTATTATATTGTTGAATTAACTCACTATTTAAACTACGGGAGGATTTACAATGAACAGTTATCTTAAAAAAGATTTCGAACTTCTCAAAAATACCGATAGCGAGCTTTTTGAAGCATTTGAAAAAGAGCAGGTTCGCCAGAGCAGAAACATTGAACTTATTGCAAGTGAAAACTATACCTCTGCGGCAGTTATGGCTGCAAGCGGTAGCATTTTCACCAACAAATATGCAGAAGGTTACCCCTCTCGCAGATATTACGGCGGTTGTGAATATGTTGACATTGCAGAAAATCTTGCAATCGAAAGACTTAAAAAGCTTTTCTGTTGCGAATATGCAAATGTTCAGCCCCATTCAGGCTCTCAGGCAAACTTTGCAGTTTATTTTGCACTTCTTCAGCCCGGTGATACAGTTCTTGGTATGAGCCTTGCAGATGGCGGTCATCTTACACATGGATCCCCCGTGAATGTCAGCGGTTCTTATTTTGATTTCCAAAGCTATGGCGTTGATGAAAAGGGCTTTCTTGATTACGATGCTCTTGAAAAGAAAGCAAAAGAATGCAAGCCTAAGCTTATCGTTGCAGGTGCATCTGCTTATTCAAGAATTATCGACTTTAAAAGAATTCGTGAAATTGCAGATTCGGTTGGAGCGCTCTTTATGGTAGATATGGCTCATATTGCAGGTCTTGTAGCTGCAGACATGCACCCATCCCCTGTTCCTTATGCACACGTTGTAACCTCAACAACTCATAAAACTCTTCGCGGTCCTCGTGGCGGTATTATTCTTACCAATGACGAAGAAATTGCAAAGAAGGTTAATAAGGCTATTTTCCCCGGTATCCAGGGTGGTCCTCTTATGCACATAATTGCCGCTAAAGCTGTTTGTTTTGGTGAAGCACTCAAACCCGAGTTCAAGGAATACGGCAAAAAAGTTGTTTCCAACTGCAAAGCCCTTGAAAATGCACTTATTGCTCAAGGCGTTAACATCGTTTCAGGCGGTTCTGACAATCACCTCTTACTCCTTGACTTAAGAAGTCTTGGCATTACGGGTAAAGAACTTGAACATCGTCTTGACGAGGTTCACATTACAGTTAACAAAAATGCCATTCCGAATGACCCTGAAAAACCTTTTGTTACAAGCGGTATCCGTATCGGTACAGCAGCAGTTACTTCAAGAGGTTTCGAAGCTCAGGATATGGTAGATATTGCAGAATATATCAAACTTGCCGCAACAGACTTTGAAAACAGTAAAGATTATATTATCAAAAATGTTGCAAGGATCTGCGATAAATACCCCTTATATTAAAACTAATTTTTAAGCAACTCTCTTAGAAAGGGAGTTGCTTTTTTATTGACAAGAAACACATAAGAATATATACTCTTTCTATAGGCAGGTGTTATTTATGAGCGATAAAAAATTATATATTTTAACATATGAACACGGTGGCTATGTACTTTGGAAAGAACAAGTTAAACCTCGTTTAAAAACACTTTTTGAGTGGTTGGAAAAATACCCCACTTTAAAAATCGGTCTTGATTACGAGTCCTTTACTTTTGATGAGTTTTCTAAAGAAGACCCCGAAGTTGTTGAACTTATAAAACAACTTTTAGAGAAATATCCCGACCGTGTAGGTTTAGGTGCAACTACCTACGGCCAACCTTTAGCTCTTACCATTTCTGAGGAATCAAACGCCCGTCAGCTTCTTTATGCTGTAAGAACAAATTTAGATTATTTCGGCAAAACACCAAATGTATATGCCATTTCAGAATTTGCTCTTCATAACCAGACACCTCAGTTAATTTCAAAATGCGGTTATAACTCAGCAATTCTTCGTTCTCACGTTATGGGTTATGGCTACCCCAGAACCTTTGATTGTGCTTGGGGAAAATGGATCGGTAAGGACGGAACCTCTATTCCTGCCGTTCCCACATATGAAAAGCAAGGTCGCGGCTTCAACTGTACTACTGTTGACAACTGGATTTTGTCCCGTTGGCCCGTGGATTCCGACCTTTATTCTCTTGAAGATTTTGAAAAAATGTTTGAGAAATATGAGCCTCTTCTCGCTTCAAGATATGATGATTTAACCCAACCTGTTGAATCTGTTATTGCACACACTCAAGAAAAAAAGAACCATCAATATGTTCTTCTTGAAGAAATTCCCGGGATTTACGGAGAGGCCGTTGAAGAAATGTCCACGACCGACAACGATTTCCATGTGCAGATGCCTTGGGGTTATTGCGGTAACGAAATTTTCAATGGTTGCCGTCAGGGTGAGGTTCAGGCAGTTCAGGCAGAAAAGCTCAATGCTCTTTCGGTTATGCTTGGCGGCACTTCTTTACAGAAAAAAAGCGAAGAGGCATGGAAATACATTCTTGCCGCAGAGCATCACGATGTCACAATTTGCGGTCTTCTTGACCTTTCAAGAAGATTTATTCCAACATCACTTACCGCTTCCAATTGTGTAAAAACCGAAGCCGTTAAATATATTTCATCAAAATTTGCCCACAATGACAGTGAAAGTCTTTTAGTCATAAACAACCATTCATTCCCCATTGATGAATGGGTTCAGGTTAAGACTGAAAAAGACTATTGTATTTTTGACGGTGACGAGGAAATCCACAGTGAAACAGTTACTGATGAAACAGGAAAAGTACTTCGTGCCCGTATTCAATTACCGCCCTTTACTGCAAAATCATATATTCTGAAAGAAAAGAAAAAAGCATTGAAACCATCTTTCTGTTGGTCAGAAAACGATGGCATTCTCACAACTCCAAATTATGAAATCAAATTAACATGTGGCGGAATTGCATATATAAAAGATACAAGAAGCGGAAAAACCTTGTGTGACAATGGTAACGGAGAACTTTTCACAGGTTTTGTAGACAACAACGAATATTCTTCAAATGGTGTCTGGGATGTTAAAATTTATTCTTGTTCTGCAACAGCAATTCAAAAAGGTAAAATTGGTTCAATACCTTATGAAGTTCAGATGCAGTTCAATGGTAATGAAAAACGAATTGATTTTAAAACGACTTTCGATATTCAGGGTCAGAAAGTCGGCAGAACCGATATTACTCATGGTAAACCTGCTGCACTTACAGTAAACGGACACCATCATGAAGATAAAATCTGTTTTGTTATTAATCCCTGCCTAAAAAAAGACAGAAAAATGTTCAGGGATTTACCTTATGCTGTTTCAGAATGGAATGGTGCTTTAAGAAAAACGGAAGAATACTGGTATCCCGATGATAAAATCATTCTTGATGTTGATGTGAGTCCGGAAGAATCCTTTAATTCTACTACATATTATCATGGCATTTATTGGGTTTCTCTGAAAGATGATATCAACGGTATTGCAATCTTTAACAAAGGTTGTATGGGTGCGGCAGTTTCGGGGAACAGGGTTCATATTCCGCTTATTTATTCAAACGAATATCTGTGTGGTGACCGTATTCTCAATGGAATTTTTGAAAACGAGTTCTCTGTTTTCCCCTTTGAAAGCGACCTTTCCGAAACAGACCTTCACAAAAAAGCTGTTTCTTACACTTATACTCCGACTGCTACAGTTTTACCTATTGGCAATGGCGTTATGACAGATTTTTCTTTCGCAAGTATTAAAGACAACAAAAATGTTATTCTCACTGCCCTTTATCCCGAAGAAAATCATATTTTAGCCCGATTCTGTAACTATTCCGATACAGAAGAAACAATCGGGTTCAAGATGGGCAAAACAAAATTCGAAACAGATTTGTTAGGTAATGAATTAAATGCCTTAACTGATACAATAACATTCAAGCCTTGGGAAATTAAAACTATAAAAATCAACTGACACAAAAAAGGTTAACCTGAACAGTGGTTAACCTTTTTTAGTTTTTATTATCAGTTGGACCCTAAGGTTACAAAATTAATACAAATGACAAAATTCTATTGTTTTATACTTATCAATATGATAGTGTAAATTTGTAACCACAAAAAACAAAAAGGAGGGGAAAATATGAAAAAAAGTTTAAGCATAATTTTAGCCATACTTTTAGTCCTTTCTGTTATGACCCCCGTAACAGTATTTGCAGAAAACGGACCATATCCCTTTGATCCCGGAAGTGAAAATTTAAACATTAAAGAGTTTTCAACAATTACTTTTATGTATTTGGGTGAAGACGAAAACGTTGATCTTTTAGAATCAATAGCTGTACTTTATCCTCAAATTGATGGTTACACCCCTCCTGAAGCATATAAGGGGGCTTCCTATAACCTTGAAACCAACACCCTTACATTAAAAAATGTAAAAGCTAAATATGCGGGGCTTACACTTTCAGCTATGGGCGATGATTTCAAAATAAAAGTCATAGGTTATAACGAACTTGGTTGTATTATGTCCTCTGCTCAAAACCGAGGCGGAACAATTACAATCATAGGCGATGGCGAACTGGTACTTAACAGAACGAAAGATTTTGGCGGCATTATAATAGATGCAAATGAAACCGAATCTACTTTAAATATCGAAAGCACCGTAAAATTCAAAGCATATGCCTCTCCGGAATTTGAAATTCCTGCAATCGAGATTTTTTCATCCGCATGTACAAATCCTGCACAAATCATCAATTTAGGCGGAAATGTTGTAGGAAACAAACCTATATTCGAAAAATATAAAGTTAATGTTTACGAACAAACAGAAGCATACGATTTAGAGTGGAACTGTTACGATTGGTACGAATTCGGCTTAAAAAAAGATGGTATTTACTATATTGCCGATGAGCACTACAATGAATCCACTTATGAATTCACAGGAAAATACAATATTTATTCCGTTACCTATGACGAGATCCTGAATTGCTACATTTTGAACGAATATGCGAATGGCAAACCTACATCTTTAGAAGGTTTTACAAAACTTACAGAATATGCTCCCATATATGATGAAACTTTAGGCTTCTATATAGGCTACACAGACAATGCCGAAGAGGGTGACACATCCTACAAACGTATTTTTGACCCTGAAGGAAAAGATGCTTTTGACCTTTGTGTTGACACAAACGGAACTAAATACGGTTTTTCTCAATACACCTACGAAGAAGATGGTGTTGCAGGTACAGATACTTATGTATACAACTTTATTGACCACCCCACCTATGGCCTTGTTGCTGTTAAAGACACCTCAAAAACAACTCTTGACGGCTTAACACCTCTTAAAATAGGAGAAAAAGAATTTGCAAACAGTCGTATTTCTTGCGATGTGGTTGTCAATAATGGTGGTGCAGTTGTCGAGCCTGCAACAATAAAAGGAATCGAATTAAAAAACACCAACCAAGGTGTTAAAATTTCCTGGAAAGCAGACTCCAAAGCCGAAAAATACAGAATCTACAGAAAAAAATCCGGCGAAAAAAACTGGAAAATACTTTACAATGCCGGTGCTGACGAAACATCATATATAGACAAAACTACCAAGAGCGGAACAAAGTATATTTACACCGTAAGAGGTTCTAACTATGTAGGTTGGGGAGATTATAACACAAAGGGTGTTGGTATTACCCATATTGGTACTCCCGAAACAACTGCTAAAAACACTTCAAAGGGTGTTTATCTGAAATGGACAAAAATTGCCTCTGCAGAAAAATACAGAATTTATCGTCAAACCCAAGGGTCTTCTAAATGGAAACTTCTTGAAACAACCTCCAAAAACACATTTACCGACAAAACCGCAAAGAGCGGTAAAAAATACTTTTACCGTGTACGAGCTGTTTCAAATGGTGATATGGGCAGTTACCAGGAAGTTGGAAGATACTTTCTTTCAACACCAAAACTCTCATCTGTGAATAACTCTTCTACCGGAGTTAAAGTCAATTGGAAAAAAACAACCGGTGCAAAGGGTTATAAAATTTACAGAAAAACTTCTAAAAAAGGCGACTGGAAACTTATTCACACCACAACAAATAATAAAAAGTTTTCTTATGTTGATAAATCTGCCAAAAACGGAAAAAACTATTACTATAGTGTGCAGGCATATTACAGTAAAACTAAAAGCACCTATAACAAAACCGGTCTTAAAATCAAATACATTGCTACACCGAAGGTTAAATTAAAAGAGTATTCCAAATCCATCAAACTATCTTGGGCAGATATTGGTGGCGTGGATAAATATTTAATATACAGAAAAGCAAATGGTGAATCCAAATGGACTAAAATTGCTACAACTGAAAATCTTTCCTTTAAAGATAAAAATGTAAAAAAAGGCAAAACCTATTCATATCGTGTAAGAGCAATTGATGGTAAAACCAAAAGCGGTTACAAAACCATAAAAGTTGTTAAATAGGCAAAAAGACAGCAATCCCTGATGAGAAATTCTCATCAGGGATTGTTATTTGAACTATTCTTTTTCTGTTGTTACTATTTCTTTTTCATCAACAGTTTCATTTTCTTTGTCTTTTAATTTTTCGAATATCCGGTAGTTTACTTTCCCGATTTTTGTTGTGGGCAAAGCATCTGTAAATTCAATTTCCTTGAACTGTGCGTTTTTTGCAATATTCTTTTTGCAGAATTCTCTGATTTCCTTTTCAATTTCTACAGTTCTTTCAACACCGCTTTTAAGTACTATAACAGCTTTAGGTGCTTCCTCGCGAACCTTGTCCTTAATACCAACAACAACACTTGATGCAACATATTTGCATTTATTGAGTATGTTTTCAAGCTCTGTGGGGTAAATGTTATAACCATTAGAGATAATCATTCTTTTAAGACGGGATGTGAAATGAAGAATTCCGTTTTCAAGGTAACCAAGGTCACCTGTGTGAAGCCACTGTGTACCATCAGCGTGTGTTCTTATGGCATTATCGGTTTCTTCCTTATCGTTAACATAACCGAGCATAACAGTAGGTCCGTTAACGCAAATTTCACCAATTTCACCATCGGGAAGCTTTTCATTTGTAACAGGGTCACAAACTCTGATATATGTATCGGGATTAGGAATACCGATGTTATCAATATCCTCCGCACCATAAGCAGTTGCAGTAAAGAAAGCAGTTGCTTCTGAAAGACCGTAACCAATTCTGATATGAGCCTTTGAACCGCAAGAGCGGAAATAATCAATAACCTTAGCTCTTAAATCGTCGCTTAAATAGTCACCGCCACTAAGAATAACCTTAACGCTCTTGAAGCTGTCGGGGCCGAGATTTTTATTGTTGGTGATTGCTTTAAGCATTGTGGGAACAGCAGGAACAATTGTGGGTTTTTTCTTCTTAATTGTTTCGTTAAGCTTTTTAATATCAATTTTAGGAATAAGAATACATTTCATACCCAGACAAAGAGGTGCATGAATTGCAACACAAAGACCAAACCCATGAAAAATAGGGAGAGCGGACATCATAGATGCGCCCGGTCTTGCCTCAGGACAAACTGCAAAGCACTGGATAGCAAGAGAATTAAAGCAAAGGTTTGAAAGAACAATGCCTTTTGATTTACCTGTTGTTCCACCGCTGTAAATAAGAACTGCAGCATCATCTCTGTTTCTTTTAACAGAGGGAGCAATTGTGCCCATACCTGCGACAAATTTTTTCCATGTTATTGTATCGGAAGAATATTTCATCTGCTTTCTGCTCTTAAGGTTAAAGTCGGAGGCAAGCGGTCTTAGGAAGACAATTAATTAAGGCAACTCCTTG
>JAZNGU010000002.1:0-10872 GCA_045576615.1 Acutalibacteraceae bacterium
AGCATTTCAGGAACTTCTTTGTTTAGTGAGTTAAAGACAATCATTATATTTATGATGCTTGCTTATATTGCTGCGTATGTATTTACAGTTTCTAAAAAATTTCCAAAAGCTTAAACACAAATTATACAGGAGGGTAAAAAATGAAGAATTTTCAGATTATGAGATATTTAAAAAAGATTCTGCCTATCATTGTAATTTTTTGTGTTTTAGCAACTTATGCAATAAATTTCAAACTTAAGAATTCCAACACATTTGTTGCTTCGGAAGTTATTCATTACAATGATCCGGGGGCAGAGCAAGGACTTACACCAACAGGTTCAAAACTTGATGTTAATGAAATCAAATCATCGGCTGTAATGAGCAAAGTTGTTGACAGAATGGGACTTACAGGTATTTATTCCGTTGACAGTCTGATATCAAGAATATCAATAACACCCCTTCCCGATGAGGACAAGATTGCACAAAAAGAAGCGAAACTTGAAGAAGGCGAAGAATATGTTTATGAACCAAGTACATATGTTGTTTCTTTTACTGCTACAAATGGCGAAGGAACAGAGTTCGCAAGAACCATACTTGATGAAACCTTAGATGTTTATTTTGCGGAATACAGTCAAAAATATGTTAATGTTGCTCCTGCAAAAAATGTCATAGATAATATAGAAAACGAAAACTATGATTATATCGAAATGGTTGAAATGATTGATACGGGTATTGATGAAACATTAAACACATTATACCAGCGTATGGACCAAACACCCTATTACAGATCAACAAAGACAGGGGTATCTTTTAACGATTTGGCTGATGAATTCAGCTACATAAGACATGTTAAGCTTTCTGCACTGTTTTCAAAAATATATAAGTACCAGATAACTAAAAATAAAACAGTACTGATTTCAGACTATACCACAAGAATTGATAATAACGATATATCAAACACAAAAGAAGAAAGTATTGTAAAAGATACCGTCGCAGTTATTGATGCTTATGTAGAAAAAATGAGAGAATCAGGAAATACAAATATTACTTACGAGTATATCCTCGATAATGTGCATGAGCGTAATTTAACAGATTCTTTTGCACCGGGCGATCAAACCGTAACATATGATGAGCTCATATACGGTTGGAGAGAACACAACGAAAAAAAGGAACATTCAATTATTGACTCTGCGTACTGTCAATATGTTATCGACACCTTCCAAAAATGTACGGGTTCTTGCGGTGGTACTTGCAGTGGCCTGGGTCAGACATGTACCCAATTGAGCAATGAAAGCTATGCACAAATTCAAGAGGAGATTGATACAGAAATCAAAGGACTTATTTCTGATTTGAATGGTTTATACAGTACAACGATGAAAACTAATGAGGAATACAATGAATATCTTGGTGCAAGTTATATTTCGGTATTATCCTCTGCTTCGGTTAAACCAAGTGTTAATGTGAACCTTTATACATTGATTGCATTCTTCTTCCTTATAATCCTTTGCTGTGGCGGTGCGATTGTATTAGGAAGACTTGGAGATATTATACATTATATTTTCTACACAGACCATCTTACGGAGCTTAATAACCGTGCATACTTTGATAAGTATTTGAAATCTATGGACAAAAAACTCTTAGATGACGGTACGGTATATTGTATGGCGGATATTGCAAACCTTGTAGTCATAAATGCCGAGCATACCCGAAAGACCGGCGATGACATTATAAAGATGTTTACAATGTATCTGAAAGAAACCTTTGGGAAGACAGATTCAGAGTTTATTTATAACGGAAACGGCAGCTTTGTAATTTTGGCAAAGGATACTGATTACATTACCGTTGAAGATATAATGAGGTTGTTTGGATTAAGACTTGATGACCGTGAAGAATATAAGGACATCAGGATAGAATATAAGGTTGGTATTGCAGAAACATTTAAAGAAAATCAAACGGCAAGAAAACTGCTTTCAGAGGCAATAAAAAGCAAAAAGGAATATGTTTCCGAGCCGCTGAAAAAAGATGTTGTGACCGAATAAATAAAGGAAAGGAGGGCAAATGAACTATGGAAAACAAATTTGTACATAAAGCTTTTAAGGTTTACTTTATGGCACTCGCAGTACTTATGTACTATTTTCTTACAGAAGTAATTAACCTTGGACTTTTTGTTACATACCGTCATGCATTTGCCCTCGCTTTATTCGCATCAGCGTTTTTAGCCTTTTTGTATAAGCCAAATATTGCAAGAGCTGCCTCTTCACTTAAAGCAACTTTTGTATATTCTGCTCCTTTGCTTGTAACAATCATAGTATCTCTTTTCATATGGTTTATGGGACAGGTTGATACGGCGGTTATTTCAAGAGGTTTGTCGGGTGCTTTTGTATATAACAATATGCTTTCCTTTACCTTAGCTGCAGTTGCATTTTTGTATGTATTCGGTGAAAAAGGTATATGGTATAACCTTATTGCAATTCTTATTTCAAACATGCTGATGCTTTTGACGATTATAGCGCAAAATGGCATTGGAAGCTTCTTTTCTGAATTTATAACTCTTGTTATGACATTTGCAGCAGAAACCGGAGATATTATTGTTCAGGCGGAGATTCACGAGCTTGCGTTTTGTCTTGGAGCATATCTCATATATATGCTTTTAAAACCCAAGAAAGATATTGTATTTTTTATTTTACTTGGACTTGCGATGTTTTGTTTTCTTACAGCATTCAAGAGAATTGGTATTATCGCTATTGTAATCGCTTTAGCATTTGGTTGGCTTTTGAAATTTATTGCAAAATTTAAAAAAGATACAGCAATGCGACTTACCGTGATTTTTTCTGTTATATTGGTAGTGTTACTTGTAGGATATATTGCTATCATAAAGCTTGATGTCTTTACATTGCTTGAAAAGATGGGAATAGACACAAGCGGTCGTGTGACCATTTACAATGCCGTAGATAAGTTCTACGAATTTTCACCGGAGTTTTTGGGCAACGGAATCGGATTTTTGACATATCAGTTAAGCACAAATATGAATGTCGGTGTTTCATCAGTTCATAACGATTTTTTGCAGTATTTTATAGACCTTGGCTTTTGTGGATATATCTTATGGCTTTCCTCTATGACACTCGTCAGAATATGTTATTTTGGCAAAAAAGGAAAGGTTGAAAATGGGATTATTGCCCTTGCACTCAGTATATATCTGGTTATAGTTTCATCAACCGATAACACTATGAATTATCCGCTTCTTACAACTGTTCTTGCCATTATAATGATTGGACACGGATTTGATGAAAAGGTGCGAAGTACCGAAACAAAAATGTTTGGATATATTTCAGATGTTAACAGAGAAACAGAGGGCAGGATAATATTATGAAGATATTGATGGTGAATAAATTTCTATACCCAAGAGGTGGCAGCGAGAGCTATATGTTAAAGCTTTCAGAAGAGCTTAAATCACAAGGACACAAAGTTGAATATTTCGGTATGACAGACGAAAAAAACACAGTGGGAAATTCTTTGGGACTTTACACAACCAATATGGATTTTCATTCAAAGGGTACACAGAGATTTCTCTATCCGTTTAAAATAATATACTCAATGGAAGCGCATAAGAAGATTGGTAAAGTTTTAGATAACTTTAAGCCTGATATTGTTCATATGAATAACATCAATTTTCAACTTACGCCATCAATTATTTATGCGGTGAAAAAGAGAAATATCCCCCTTGTACAAACGGTTCACGACTATCAGATGATTTGCCCTAACCATCTTTTATATAGTTTTAGCGAAGCAAAGCCTTGCGACAGATGTATAAAAGGCTCAAAATGGAATTGCCTTAAATACAATTGTATTCATAATTCCAAAGTTAAAAGCCTTTTAGGTGTAATCGAGGCAAAATTGTATTCATTTTTGAAAACATACAAAAAGGTTGATTTATATATCTGTCCGAGCAGATTTTTGGAAAATAAGCTTTTGAGTAGCTCGGATATATATATTGGAAAGACATTTACAATACATAATTTTATTGAAAAGAATAATATTTTCGCTAAAACAGATAGTGAAAATCCCTATATTGTTTTTGTTGGCAGACTTTCAAAGGAAAAAGGCGTTGAGCTTCTGGCTAATACTGCAAAGCTTTTGCCTGGGGTTAATTTTGTCGTAGCAGGAAGCGGTCCTGACGATGAATGTTTAAAGGATATTCCTAATGTTATATTAAAGGGGTTTGTTACAGGAAAAGAACTTACCGATCTGATGGCAAACGCAAAGCTTCTTATTGCCCCATCGGTTTGTTATGAAAATAATCCTTTATCCATATTGGAATCTCTCTCTATGGGGGTTCCGGTTGTAACGATGAACTATGGTGGAATGGCAGAGCTTGTAGAAGACGGAAAAACGGGTGCATTGGCATCTATCCCAACACCTGAATCTTTGGCTGAGGCAGTAAAAAAATGTCTTGGTAACGAAGAATACTATGAAACACTTAAAGCAAACTGTGAAACAATCAGCGAGAATATAATGGATGTCACAGAGTACTCTGGCATCTTAATACAACAATATAATAATATAAAAACCTTATAGACAAGAGGTGAAGAAAGTGACAAAGCCAAGCTTAAGCATCGTTGTGCCTGTATATAATACTGAAAAATATCTTAGAAGATGTATGGATTCCATAATGAATCAGACTCTTAAAAATATAGAAATCATCATAGTTGATGACGGCTCAAAGGAAGAGTGTGCCGTGCTTTGTGATGAAATTTCAAAGACAGATTCACGAATTAAGGTTATTCATAAGGAAAACGGCGGTCTTGGGTTCGCAAGAAATACGGGGCTTGAAGCAGCAACGGGTGAATATATAGGCTTTGTCGATTCTGATGATTATATAGAGAGGGTAATGTATGAAACTTTATATAATACGGCAAAAAAATATAATGCCGACCTTTGTTTATCAGGGATCTCTTTTGTTGGCGGAAATATGTTTTCAGAGGCTGGTGGTGACACAAAAAAATCGTATTTTGTGGAAGAGACTCTGTTCCTGAAAGAAGACATGAAAAAACTTCTTTTGGGTGTCATTGGTGCATTACCTCACGAGCCCGATGACAGCCGATACGGTGTGAGTGTATGTAAAAATATATTTAAGACTTCGGTGATTCGAGAAAGAAAAATTAAGTTTTTATCTGAAAGGGAAATACTGTCTGAAGATACATTGTTTATGGTGGACTTTATAAAAAATTCCCGAAGTGCAGTTGGTGTTCCGGGTAGCTACTACTGTTACCTGCGTAATGAAGATTCTCTTTCAAAATCATATAACAAAGAGCGCTTTCTAAAAAGCATCGTATTTTTAGATGAGCTTGAAAAACGAATTTCAGATACCATAGAAAAAGAAGAATACAAGATTTATTTAGATAGATTAATCCAAGGGTTTGGAAGAATTTTGTGTTCCCAAGAGATTATGCACGCAAGGGATAAGAAAATAAAGTTTTCTCCTCTTAAGAAAAGATTAAAAGAAATCTGCACCCAGGACAAAATTCAAAATGTGTTAAAATCATACCCTTGGTATAGGTTGCCCGTAAAACAGGCGGCGTTTGCATTTGCTATGAAGTATAAATTATTTTCGCTTCAAAGGTTAATGGTGATATTAAGAGACAGATAGGAGTTTTTTAGATGCTGTTTTCGGTAATTGTTCCGATTTATAATATTGAAAAATACATAAAAAGATGCATTGATAGTGTTCTTTCCCAATCATTTACTGATTTTGAGCTTATATTGGTCGATGATGGTTCCCCTGACAGATGCGGAGCAATTTGTGATGAATATGCAAAAAAAGACCAAAGGATAAAAGTAATACATAAAGAAAATGGTGGTTTAGTCAGTGCAAGACAGGAAGGAATCAAAGTGGCAAGTGGAGATTATATCTTCCATCTTGACGGAGATGATGCTATCTATCCCGATGCATTAGAAAGTGCACAAAATATCATCAAAGAAACCGATGCAGATATTGTTTCTTTTTCTTATAAATGCAGTATCAATGGTAAAATTGGAGATAGCGTTGAAGACCTTGCAGATGAGGGATTGTATCACAAAGAGGAAATCGAGCAGCATATTTTCCCAAAGCTTTTGTCAGATAAAAATATGAACCACATATTCTATTTTTTGTGGGGTAAGGCAATAAAACGTGAACTTGCAACAAAACATCAGCTTAAGGTCAATCCAGCCATTTCTTTAGGTGAGGATTTAAGCTGCATGGTTCCTTGTTACCTAGAAGCAGAAACAGTTTATATGAGCAAAAAAGCCATATATCTTTACACAATAAGAAATGATTCCATTTCAACAGATTTTAAAACCCATCAGATTTCACAGATAGCGGATGTAATTACAGGACTTCGTGGTTTAAATATAGAAAAACCCAAAGACTTTGACAAGCAGATTTCCCGTTATTCTTGTTTTATGTGCTTTGCGATTTTAGCGGCAGCTGCAGAAGGAAATCACTTTAATTCGGTGGGGAAATTAAAGGAACTTATATTAGGATCTTTGCATAAAGAGGAAATCAGGAAAGCATATTTTGAAAATCTTACCTTTAAGAGCCGTATTGCTATATCTTTAATGAAAAAACAAAAAATCAGATTAGCATTTTACTTTTTGTTTTTCTGTAAAGAGTTAAAGCGTATGAGAAAGGGTGATAAAAAATGAACACAGCACCTAAAATATCTTTAATAATGAGTGTGTATAATGGCGAAGATTATTTATGTGACGCGATTGAAAGCGTCTTAAATCAAACTTTTTCCGATTTCGAGCTTATTGTGATTAACGATTGCTCTACCGATACCACAGGAGAAATATTAAATAGATTTGCGGAGCTTGACAAGCGTGTGAAAGTACATACCAACGAAGTGAATTTAAGACTTCCGTCATCTCTTAACAAAGCCATATCATATGCACAAGGGAAATATATCGCAAGAATGGATGCAGATGATATATGCCTCCCCCAACGACTTGAAAAGCAGTACAAATTCATGGAGAATAATCCGAGCGTGGCTCTGTCTTCTTGTAGATTTATGACGCTTAAAAACGGACTTGTTTCTTCTGGAGGATGCGGAGGAAAAAGCGACAATGAATCTATAAAAGCTTTGCTTTTGGTTACAAATCCGATACTCCATCCCGGAATTATTGCAAAAGCTGATTCAATCAGAAGTTTGGGGTATGATAAAAATTTCACCTGTACCGAAGATATGGAACTTTGGACGAGATTTGTAATGGCAGGCTATGATATAGAGATTATGCCTGAATATCTTATGATATACAGACTTCATGACAAACAAATTACTGAAACAACATTGGAAAAACAACATAAAGAAGTCATTGCTATTCAAAAGAGCTATTATGGATCACTTCTTGAAACTATGAATAGTAGGCAAGAGGAGTTTTATATCAGAGGAATTTATTTTAGAGAAAACAAAGACATAGATAGATTCTGCGAATTTTACAAATGGCTAAAGGCAGTTAATCGCAAAACAAAAGCATTTAGTAAAGATGCGTTAAACTATGCCATGTTTGAAATCTTGGCAGAATATAAAAGAAAAGGTATTACAAAAACTAAACTAATAAAAGCAATGCTTTTATTTGGAATACCGTATCTTGCATCGGAAATTCCCTCTCGTAAGAAAAGAGCTCGCATAGATGGACTTAAGTGCATTGAAAGTGCAGAAAAAATAGGACTTAAGCAAACCGGAGGAACTTTGGAATTTCCGACTTTTTCAAAATGAAAAAATAGGAGCCCTAAGTATGCATATATTTGAATACCCATATATAATTATAACCATTTTAGTTTTATGTTTTATTGTTCTTACTGCTACCAGTATATATTTTGCTGTAAGAGGAGCGAAAACTGCGAAAGGCAACGAAGAAAAGGACTTTATAAATATAAGTAAATTAGAAGCCGCTTTTGAAAAATCCGGCAAATTGCATGAAGATAGATGCGTCTTCTATGCCAAAGTTTCTTTGGATAATTTCAGAAGTCTTTATTCTGCACACCAAACTTCAAATGTTTTTTCTGAAATAAAGGGAGTCTTGCTGGAAGTTTTTTCAAACGGTGATGACAGTAATATTGCTATGTACGGAGAAAAAAACTTTGTTGTTTTTTCAAAATGGAATATGGAAACTGCACGCAAAAAAATAGAAAATTGTTTTGCAGAAATGAATAAATGTCTCTTAAAACATAGTGCACTTAATATTATTGACATCAGAATCGGTGCGTATTTTGCCTTTGGCACACAGGTGTCATTGGATGATGCTATAGGTCGTGCAAAACAAGCGTATTTGCTTGCAAAAAACGAAAATATTCCATATGCTGAATGGAATGTTTCAGGCGGAAAGGCGCTTGAGAAAAAAATTAAAATAGAAAATAACATAGAAAAAGAAATTGATAATAATCGGTTCTTCCTTGAATATCAACCTGTTTTAGATGCAAAAACAAAGAAAATAATAGGTGCGGAAGTTTTATCTCGTTTAAATTCAGAAAGCGAGGGGGTATTATCTCCGGGTAGCTTTTTGTCTGCGGTGGATTCTGTAGGAATCAATGATAAATTTGATTATTACATTTTTGAAAAAAACTGCAAATGGATATCAAACGATAAAAAACGAAGGGAATCATATAAATATACCATCAATTTTTCAAGAACAACTTTGTGCGAACCACAGTTTGCCGAGAAGATAATAGCTATTGCGCAAAAATATGATTTGAAGTTTTCATGTTTGGCGGTTGAAATATTAGAGGATAAAAACATAACCGGAGATGCAAGGAAACAAATGATAGATAATCTATCAGCTCTTAAGGAAAAAGGTATATCTATCTTGCTTGATGATTTTGGAAGCGGATATACAGCCTTTAGTGATTTGCAAAACCTTGATATTTCTGTTGTAAAAATCGATAAGGCGATAACACAGAATTCGGTTACTGATACAGGATTTATTATTTTAAGAAATATTATTCGTACTGCACATGATATAGGTTTTAAGACGCTATGTGAAGGAGTCGAAACGAAAGAGCAAGAAGAAGCGGCGATACAAGCAGGCTCAGATCTTCTTCAGGGATTCTACTATTACAAACCCATGCCGGTAGCGCAGCTTGAAAAAGTATTTAATGAAAATTCAGGAGGTGTTTAAATGCTGTCCGTAATTATTCCTGCATATAATGAGGAATTATCCGTAGAAAGGGCTTACTATACAATATCGAAGATTTTAAAAGAAGCTGAAATTGACAATGAAATTATTTTTATTGATGATGGCTCTACGGATACTACATATGAAAAAATAAAAAATTTAGCCGATAAAGAAAAAAATATATATGGACTGCATTTTTCAAGAAATTTTGGAAAAGAGGCAGCCATCTCAGCAGGTCTTGCAAGTGCCAAAGGAGATGCTGTTGTAGTAATTGATTGCGATCTTCAGCATCCTCCGGAGAAAATTGTGGAAATGTACCGTTTATGGCAAGACGGATATGAAATTGTTGAGGGCATTAAAAAAACAAGAGGCAAAGAAAGCAAAATACATGGTTTTGCTGCAAGAAAGTTTTATAGGGTTATCAGTTCGGTAGTAGGATTTAATATGTCAAATGCTTCTGATTTTAAACTGCTTGACCGCAAGGTTGTAGATATACTCAATAGAATTCCTGAAAGAAAAGGCTTCTTCAGAGCAATTTCTTTTTGGGTGGGATTTAACAAAACAACTGTTGAATTTGAGGTTAATGAAAGACTTGAAGGTGAATCAAAATGGTCTGCCATAGGTCTTTTGAAATATGCTGTTTCAAATATTTCTGCCTACTCAACAGCACCGATGCAAATCGTAACGGTGCTTGGCGTTATGATGCTTATTATTACCGCTATTTTCAGCATTTGGGCACTGATTGATAAAATTCGCGGCATTGCCCTTGAAGGTATGACAACTGTTATAATTATCCTGATATTTATAGGAAGTATCATGATGATAAGTCTTGGTATTATCGGATATTATGTTGCTCGTATCTATGATGAAATTAAAGGAAGACCGAAATATATTGTTTCTTCAACTTGCAGGAGCAAAGAAGAAAAATAAACATTGTTTTAAGGAGGTGCAAAATGGAAAGAAATGTGCTTGTTGACAGACTGAAAGGATACGCCTGTTTTTTGGTTCTGTTCGGTCATGTTATTATGGGAATAAGACTTGCAGGCATAGATATCCCCAAGTTTTTTTGGGGAATGGAAAAATTTATATGTTCTTTTCATGTTGCACTTTTTCTGTTTTTGAGCGGTGTTGTGTATAAAGTTACCGGAGAGTGGAAAAGCAAAAAAACAAAATGTGGATTTATTCTCTATAAGCTTTACACTCTTGGTATACCATACACAGCTTTTTCAGCTCTATATATATTGATAAACAGTTTGGTTGGAGAATCAAATACAGGTTTTGCAGTTTCAGACATTCTTTATATATGGAAAACCCCTGTTGCCCAATATTGGTTTTTGTATGCACTGTTCTTTTTGTTTTGTATTTGGACGGTTTTTTCAGGAGTGATAAAAAATTGGCAAATTACGCTTATAGTTGTTTTAATAGGCTATTTAGCACCGCTTTTTAGTATTCCTCTTGGAAGCTTGGATGTGGTATTTTATTCGGCACTTGCCTTTGGAATCGGCACATTTGTGGATTTCAAAAGAATCACCAAGTTCTCAACTTGGGCTAAATGGTTAGTTGTGTTAATGCATATAGCAGTAGGTATCGTGCTCGTTTTATTAAACAAAATAGAGGCTCCGTTTATAAAGGAAATAATGATACTGTTTGGAATATATTCAAGTATTATGTTTATTTCTCTGCTCCAATGTTGTAAACCCGTTGCTCGTTTTCACGATTTTGTAAATAAGTATTCTTTTC
>JAZNGU010000003.1:0-18226 GCA_045576615.1 Acutalibacteraceae bacterium
ATTCGAGTCCGAAATATGCCGCTGCAGTTGCGAGAGCAACACCATGCTGACCTGCTCCTGTTTCAGCAATAATTTTCTTCTTACCCATATATTTAGCAAGAAGAGCTTCACCCATACAGTGATTAAGCTTATGAGCACCTGAATGGTTTAAGTCCTCACGCTTTGCATAGAGCTGAACTCTACCAATACTATTTGAAAGTCTTTCGAGGTGGGTTATGGGAGTTGGTCTGCCCTGAAACTATTTTCTGATTCTTCTGAGCTCTGCAATAAACTTTCTTGACTGGCAAATGTCATAATATGCTTCGGTAATTTCCTGCATGGGAGCTTTTAATTTATCGTCAATAAAAACTCCGCCATATCTACCGAAATAACCCTCTTTTGTGGGGTAATCCTTATAATAGGTATCAAAATCAATGTTGTTGAAAATCATAGTATTTTCTCCTTTACTTAATACTGCAGGGCAAATATAATAACCTGCCCCATAAACAATGGGACAGGTTTAATAATCCTGCGGTACCACCCAAATTCGTGTAAAAACACGCACTCAACTGTGTACTGACATACACATAGCATTCTAACGGTTGCTTGCCGTCTCCCCTACTTGATTCAGTTCGCCCTCGGAAGTCCATTCAAAGAAAATTTCCCTATCGGCATCCCACCATCGCCGACTCTCTTTAAGGTTCTGTAATCATTTACTAATCTTCGTCACAGGTTTATTTTATGTGATAGAGTTTACCATTTAGAATATAAAATGTCAACTATTTTTTTGAATTACCAATTTTTAGTGATACTTAGGTAAGAAATCACCGTGAGCTTCAATAAGGTCATCAACCATATTCTTGATTTCATCAATGCTCAATTCGCTTGCAGTATGAGGGTCAAGCATTGCAGCCTGATAGATATGCTCAAGCTTTCTTGTTCTTGCAGCTTCAATTGTAAGAAGCTGAACGTTAATGTTTGTCATATTCATTGCAGCACACTGAACAGGAAGAGCGCCAACGAAAGTTCCGTGAACACCTTTACCGTCAACAAGGCAAGGAACCTCAACACAAGCTTCTGCAGGAAGGTTTGTTATAAAGCCTTTGTTAATTACATTACCGCCGATTTTGTAAGGGGTATTTGTTGCGACAGATTCCATAATATGAGAAGCATATTCATTTGAACGCTTATGCTCCTTAACCCCATTTTGAAGGAGTTCTTCATATTCTTTTTTCCAGCCTGCAATCTGATTTACGCAACGGCGGGGATATTCATCAAGAGGAATATTATATTTTTCAATAAGCTCAGGATATTTGCTCTTTATGTAGAACATATTATACTCTGCATTGTGCTCACTTGACTCTGTGCAATAATAACCGAAATGCTTAATGTATTCAAGACGAACTTTATTTTCAAAATCAGGGTCATCAATCTTGGCCTGAATTCTGCTCTTGATTTCGGGATAAAGGTCGTTACCGTCTTTATCTTCAATTTCAAGAAGCCAACCCATATGGTTGATACCTGCAATCAACTCTCTTCTGCCCTCTAATTTATCTTCCATACCTAACTGATTAAGTAAATCGAGAGAACAGGTCTGAACGCTATGGCAAAGACCAACAGTATTAACACCTGTATATCTCTGCATATAACCTGAAAGCATTGCCATGGGGTTCGTATAGTTAAGGAAAAGTGCATCGGGGCAAACCTCTTCCATATCCTTTGCAAAACCATCCATAACGGGAATAGTACGAAGGGCACGCATAATACCGCCTATACCGAGAGTATCTGCAATAGTCTGACGAAGACCGTATTTCTTAGGAACTTCAAAGTCAATTATTGTGCAGGGGTCATAAAGACCAACCTGAATTGCATTAACAACAAAGTTTGCTCCACGAAGAGCATCCTTGCGGTTTTCAATGCCAAGGTAACATTCAACCTTGCCGTAACCGCCCATTGTTTTCTGCATTGCTTCAATAATTGTTTTGCTCTCGTTAAGGCGTTGACCGTCAATGTCATAAAGAGCGAAAACGCTGTCACGAAGAACCTCGGAACACATACAGTCACCGATAACATTTCTTGCAAAAACTGTGCTACCTGCACCCATAAATGTAATTTTCATATTATTAACCCCTCTTTTCAGGTTTTTATATTAAATAACAAATCCGCCGTTAACAGAAAGAACCTGCCCCGTAATAAATCTCGCTTTATCACTTACAAGGAAACTAACCGCATTGGCAATATCTTCCGGTGTACCCAAAGTATTTAAAGGTGTTTCGTCCTTTAAAATTTCTTTATCACTTTCTGAAAAAGAGTTCATCATATCAGTTAAAACAACTCCGGGAGAAACCGCATTGACACGCACACCCGAAAGGCCCACCTCTTTTGCAAGAGCCTTTGTAAGACCTATCAGCCCCGCCTTTGCGGTTGAATAATGAACCTCCATTGAAGCACCAACCTCGCCCCACATTGAAGCAATGTTTATTATCACGCCATCTTTTTCATTAATCATATTTTTGATGACTTCTCTGGAGCAATAAAAGGCACCTGATAGATTGGTATTAATCATTCTCTGCCATATTTCATCGGTAATATCCGCAAAAAGCACCTGCTCTGCAATTCCTGCATTGTTAACAAGCACATTAATATTACCAAGTTTTTCAGAAATCTCAGAAACCATTTTTTTAACAGCAAGCGAATCGGAAACATCACATTTAAAAATTTCAACATCTGTTATTTCCGAAAGCTCAGTTTTCAAAGAAATCGCTTCATTTTCCGAATTATTATAATTAATGGCAATTTTAAATCCGTCATTTGCAAGAGCACGGCAAATTGCTCTGCCGATTCCCCTTGCGCCCCCAGTTACAAGGGCAATTTTTTTGTTATTCATAATTTTCTTAATGGTTATGAGCTGGGTCTGTACAAACTGTGGTTGATGTATTATCTGTTGAATTCACCGTTGTAGGAATTTCCTCGGTATAATCTGCCGGAGGAACAAACAAGCCCTCGGAAACATTTGGAGAAATCACATCATAATAGAGAGTTGAACCATCTTTAGAAACGGTCTGAACAAGAGTTTTTCCGTTAAAATAGTCATAAGTGCCATCGTCATATTCAACAACTCTGTATTTCACGCCATACATTTTTTCTGTAAAAGTATTAACTTCCTTTTTAGTTGCGTAAAGGTTGAAAACATCGCCACTGAGAAGGTCATCAAACTCACCTGTATCAGCAGTTTCCTCTTCAACTAAATCTCTTGAGATTTTGGCATAAGTCTTTGTCTCGGGAGAAACAAGATAAACATACTTTGAGCCCATAATCAAGCACATTTCTTCCTCACCATAAACGCTTCTGAAAGTAAAACGACTTCCATCTCTTGCCATTTTGTAGGGATAAGTTGTTCCGTCCTTTGTTACCACTCTGCCTTCAATCAGATATTTGCTGGAATTAAGAACAGCAAAATCGTCCTGAATTGCAACATTATCTTTTTCGGGCACAGTTGTTACTCTGTCAGAAGCAGGTTCTTTGGAAATTTCGGTCGCTTTTTCTGTTTCTTTTTGGTTTTCTTTTGAATTTTCTTTTTTGTCATCCTTACCATTAAAGAAATCTTTACCCTGTTGAACCTCTTGAGGAGACAAGGTGATTTTTTCAGTTTCCACAACTTTGCCTTTTTCATTGGTAACTTCAACTATTGTAACAACAGGAACCGGTTCAGTTGTTATGTAATGGACTATTGTTTCAAGCTGTGTGCTACCCTCTTCGTCTGTCACAACAACAGTTTCTACCGAGGTTTCTGTATTGCTTTCTTCGCCATTTAAATTAATTTCAAATTCACAACCACTGAAAGCGATTAAAATCACTACAAGTAAAGCGATGATAGTTATAATCGGGGTTTTGTTCATAATTCCTCCAAGATAATAATTTGTATAGTTATACACCTAATATTATCACAAGTTTTTTTCAAAAACAAGAACATCATAAAGAACACAAACATTGTTTACAATTTCTTTATTTTTTGTCTTTGTTTTTCTTATTCAGTTTGTCGTTTTTTACCAGTCTTCGAAGATATTCGAATGTGTAATCCTCACCATATTCTTTCAACATAACCAGAAGACTTTCAAGCAAATCGGATGTTTTCGGGTGTATCACCCTTCTGTGCTTTGCTTTCATGAAATAATCAAGCGGTGAATCATCGGTGTATTTATCACCGTTATATATCTTTCCTGCAGCAACTCTGTCACAAAACATTTCCGCCACATAGTTTATTGGCATTTCAACAGGTTCAACAAGCTTTGAAACAGGATTATAATCTGTCCAATATTCAAAATGGTGGCGGTTGCGCCCTTTATGATGAATCCACGCGAGAGAATATCCGTTTTCAGTTCTCTCACCCTCATTGGGACTGCGTTGACCTGTATAATATTTAACACCCGGCAGAAACTCTGTAGGAGAATATTTTGATAAATCATGACGGAGCCCCTGCCATAAGACACCTGCTTTTCTACAGTGCTTTATCACAAGGTGACGATGTCTGGTTATTGTTACAAAATGACCTATAAGGTTTTTCATAATTCACCTTTTATTTACTGATTTTATAAACATAAAGATGCTCACACGCAACATCCTCAGGAGCGCATATATTTGTTTTTAAAGCGAGTTTTCCGTCTTTGTTTGTTGCAATCACTTTACCCTCTGAACCGAGAAGCGAAATATTATAATTTTCATCGAAATCAATTTCTGTAAAAACAGTTTCTTTTGATGGGAATTTTTCTGTTATTGCATAGATATTGCCGTCTCTTTGTGTGTAGTAAACACCGTCTGCACTCTTTTTGGAATAAACTTCACTTTCATAAATCGCTTCGCCGTTTACCTCAAGCCATTTACCCATACCAAGAAGACGTTCTTCCATAAGAGGCGGAATTGTACCATCACCATCGGGACCAATATTAAGAAGGAAGTTACCACCTTTTGAAACAAGGTCACAAAGGGTTTTGAGAAGTTCTTTAACCGAAAGATAGTTTTCGCAGCCCTCTTCTTTATTTATACCAAAAGAGCAACCGATACCACGACATTCTTCAAAAGGTCTGTCAAGCTCAACATCTTCAATACGTCTTTCTGTACCAAGATAAACATCAATAATACCGTATTCAGTTGTAAAGTTACCGCCTTTTCTGCCACGGGTTTCTTTACCCCAACGGTCATTGGGAACGATGAAATCTTTTACTGACGACTCATTATAAAGCCACTGTAAAAACTCGGTTGAATGCCATACTGAACTTTCCTGCTCCCACTCGCCATCTGTAAAAAGAGTTGCAGGCTGATACTTTTCTACAAGTTCTTTAAGCATTGGATGGAGATGCTCTAAAGCATATTTTTCAGGGTCTTCAAGGTAGTAAGGATGCCACCATTCATAAACAGAATGATAAACACCAAAACGAACACCCGTACCCTCTAAAGCGTTTTTTAGTTCCATAAGGAAGTCACGCTTGGGTGCACATTCAACAGAATTAAGACCGGGCGCATATTCTGTTTCATAAAGGCAATAGCCATCGTGATGCTTAGAAACAAAGTTTATGTATTTAGCACCTGCGCGTTTGAAAAGGTCAGCCCATTTATTTGCATCAAAACGGTGACCTGTAAACTCATCTTTAAAATCATAATAAGGTCTTGAATTATAATGCTCTTTATGGAACGCTTTATATTTCATATGAGCTTCTGTTTCAGGATTTTCCATATTACAAGCGTATCCATACCACTCTGCATAGTCCTTAACAGGTGCATAAGCAGGGATACTGTAAAGCCCCCAATGAATAAAAATACCGAATTTTGCTTTACCAAACCATTCGGGCACTTTTCTGGAATTCAAGGATTCCCAATTATTTTCGTACATAAATTTACCTCTTTTCATATATCTCAACACCGAAATGAACAGTTGTTTCAAGACTTTTGAGAGAAAGAAGTCTTTCAGCATCTTCCCTACTCGTTTTATAATAATAGGGAGTCATTTTAAAAAGATTTTCTATATCCTCTTTTTTGGTTAAGTTAATTTTATATTTCAATTCTTTTAGCGAAACCGGTTTGAAAAGCTTATCATTTCTTTTTTCGGGCTTATTCTTATAAGGCTCTTTATAGAGTGCACATTTAAGTTCCCATAAATGCTCACTAAGAGGAATTGCTTTAATAAGTTTTCCGTCACTTTTCAATACTCTATGAAACTCTTCATAAGCAGATGGTGCAAAAACACTTAAAACGCAATCCGCATTTTCATCTGCAAAGGGTAAGGAAAATGCACTGGCAACTGCAAACCTGCCGTTTTCAGCACTTTTAGAAGCATATTTTAATGCATCCTTCGAAATATCTATACCGAAAATTTCAAAATTGTTAACTTTTGAAATTTCAGAGGTATAATAACCCTCACCACATCCCACATCAACAATCACTGAGTTTTCAGGCAAAGATTCTTTCAAAGTTTCGCAAAGAACTTGGCGAAGCTTATCATAAAAACCTTTTTCGAGAAAATCACGCCTCGCTTTAACCATCAGTTTATCGTCCCCATGACGTTTCAAAGAAGATTGCTGGGACATTAAAAGATTCACATAACCAGCTTTCGAAAGGTCAAAGCAATGGTTATTCGGGCATTTATAGGTTCTTTCAAAAAGCGAAATTCTACTTTTACAAACAGGACAAATAAAATTTGACATAATCTTAAAATAGCACAAATAGGCTACCCGAAGGTAGCCTAAAATCATTTCTCTTCTATTAACAATTTTTTGAGTTCGCTCATAAATGTGTTTATGTCTTTAAACTGACGATAAACAGATGCGAAGCGAACATAAGCAACCTCATCAATATCTTTAAGCTTATCCATAACAAGCTCACCGATTCTTACAGAGGTAACCTCTCTATCAAGAGAGTTCTGAATTTCTGCCTCGATTTCATCAATGGCTCTTTCAATAACATCAACTGAAACAGGACGTTTTTCACAAGCACGCATCATACCATTGAAAAGCTTATCACGGTCAAAAACCTCACGGGATTTCCCGTCTTTCTTAACAACAACAATGGGCACACTTTCGATAATTTCGTAAGTAGTAAAACGCTTTGCGCAGCTCATACACTCTCTGCGACGGCGAATTTTTTCGCCCTCATCTGTAGGACGGGAGTCAATTACTTTACTTTCTTCAAAACCACAAAAGGGACATTTCATACTGTCTTCCTCCGTCAATAGAATTAAGTGAATTAATTATACCAAGTCTTGTGTTGCAATTCAATAGTTTTTCAATATTTTGTATAGCATTTTATATACTATAAACCTATATTTTCCATTGATTTTGAAGAATTTTTATAATACCATTGTTTTGGTGATCATATTGACTAAAATCAAAAAATTCTATGCTTCTCTCGGGCGAAAATGCCGAATTGTTATAAAATGCACTCTTGCACTTGCTTTACCCTTATTATTTATAAGCATATTTTCAAAATTCGCCTATTTCACACCATTCCAATACGAACTTTTAATTGTTTCCGATGAATTATCATCAACCGCAAGAGCAATTCTTTCAACAGGCCTGATAGGTGCATTCATATTCAATTATTTAGAAAAAACGGAGTGACGAGTTTTAATACCCGTCACTCCGAATACTTTATTTAAATTTAATGCTCGAAAGGACTTCAACCACCTCATCCTGTGATTCATAGCCAAAGAAATGTATAGAAAGAGTTTTTTCAGGGTTTTGTTTGGACTGCACATTAAAAGTGTACATATCTTGCTCCTCATGGTAGAACACAGAACCATGACAATAAAAATCACTATTCTTTATTACAAAATACTGGTCACCACCCATCATTGAACCAAACACCTGATAATACGCAAGATTTACGGCATAAGTTTCCGGTGTGCATAAAAAAGAATCTTTAGGTTTTGGCATTTCTAAAATCATATCATAAAGGGAGAAATCGTAACCCGGAGCAAAGTCAGAGTTGTAACCCATCAACTCAATGCCCCATCTGACAAACGGCTTTGCAAAAATGAACGTATCATACAAATAATCTGACATACTTGTTTTTTGAAAATCTTCATATAATACAATAGTAATACTTTTTTGTTTACCAACAGATAGTTTATAATAATCAGTTGCCTTATAAGTTTCTTCTTTATACTTTTCACCTATATATAATGACACACTATCATTTTCATAATCAGATTTATTAATAGGTTTCATATCAAACACCTGAGTCTGTTGCAAAAATCTTTTATCAACATCACCATAAATATCGCCCCTGCGTTTTGCAGTGTAAAGAACCCCCCGGTACATTCCAATAACACCAAAAAGAATTACCAAAATAAGCACGAGAGCGACTGTTTCAATTACGGTTTTCTTCTTACCTTTTTTTATTCTTTTACCTGCATTTTTTACTGCTTTTTGTAAATCCTCATCAACCGTGGGTACTACAGGACATTCCTTAATTTTACGAAGTTCTTCGGCACAATCTGTACATTCATTTATGTGTTCTTCAACTATCTGTAAAGATTTTTCACTGCAAACATTATCTGCGTATAAAGGCAACAAATCCTTTATAATTTCGCAATCGAATTTATTCATTGAATTCACCTAACCTTTCTGTAATTTTACATCTTGCTCTGTGATATGTAACTCTTGCCCAACTTTCCGTTTTACCAAAAACCTCAGCAATTACCGAAAACGGCAACTCACCCAAAGCTTTCATATAAAACACCTCTTTGTAAGGTGATGAAAGTTCTGTTGATATTTCAAGGATTTTTCTTGCGCACTCTTTGTCATCAGCTTTTTCAACAATATTATCTAAAGATGCAAGGGCTGTATAATCATCAATATTTTCCATCTTTTTCTTTCGTTTCAAAGAAACAAACTCATTATGAGCAATCCTACACAACCAGGTTTCTATACGACATTCATTTTTGAATTTATCAATATTTTTAAAGGCTTTATAGAATGTTTCCTGAGTAATATCCTCTGCAAGAGTTTCGTCATAGCAAAGAGAGAGTGCATAGCGTTTAACATACTTATAATATTTCGAAAATACAAGTTCTATATCTTCCATACCATCTCTCCTTTCACTTTTTTGAACGTTCACTTATTAGACGATTAGGTTTGGGTTTTGTTACAAAAAGGTTATCAAAAATTTAAAAATCAATGCGTAGCATTGTATATCATCAATTTCGTAGAAATTGCATATCATCAAAACAAAGTTTTGTATATCATCATTGCGAAAGTTTATGCACCTTCGGTGATGAGATACGCCTTCGGCGATGATATTCACACTAACTCGTGATGATATACCATTGCTTTCGCAATGGATAAAAAAATCGACAAGCCTAAGCTTGTCAATTTTTTGGGTGAGTCATCGGGGATTCGAAGGGCTTTGCCCTTCGCACTCGCTACGCTCGTTAACCCGATTGTATTCGGCTTCGCCGAGAGGGGTTCGAATCCCCACACAATAAATTCATAAAAAAAGAAAAAGTTATACAGAAGTATAACTTTCTCTTTTGGTGAGTCATCGGGGATTCGAACCCCGGACACCCTGCTTAAAAGGCAGGTGCTCTGCCTACTGAGCTAATGACTCATATATAAACCCTGTAAACAGGGTTTTTATTATTTAACTAAAGCAAAAATAACAACTGCAGCAAGTCCGACAACAAAGAACACACCTGCAACGATTTTTGTGATTTTGGAGAGTTTTGCCTCCACTGTTCTGCCCTTATTCTTATCAAAGAATGTATCAGCACCACCGGCGATTGCACCGGAAAGACCCTGCTGTTTGCTTTGCTGGAGCATAACAGTTACGATGATGATGATTGCTGAAATGATAAGAACAGCGCCGATAAGGTAATGATACCATAAAAGCTGATCCATACTAACTTTCCTTTCATTCTGAACTATGTCTCGTTCACAACGCCCGATTATATTACCACATAAGAAATAAAAATGCAAGTGTTTTTTTAACTTTTTTTAAAAAAATTTGCATACTATGTATTTTGCATAAAAAATCGGACAATATATAGTCAGCGAATAAACATTTTGTACGCGTTTGCATCGTTTTTCGGAGTATATGTGTTAAACATCGTCTTTACGATTTACTCAAAACGGTTATATTTATTCGCTCTCCCCGTTCAAGAGAACGGGGAGTTTCTTTTTATAATTTACATTTTACATCAAGCTCAACTGTTCCGCAGTATCATCTGAACTTAGAGTTGCTCCTGCAGCAGGAAGAGTTTTTGTGCGATAACGATGTGGTTTTGTGAACTCGCCCTCTTTATAGAGTCTTACCCCCTGAACCTTATGATACTTTTTAAGGGTCATAACATTAACACCTGCTGTATCCTTTGCAGCTTTAGGTGAAATTGCGCCTGTATTGACAAGAAGATGTCTGCCTGCAGTTGAAGAAAGAACAACCTCTGTATCCTCTTCAATATACATAGCCGCAACAATTGGTGCTTTATCAGAATACGCCTTAATAAGTTTCTTACGATTTGTTTTTGTAGCATAACCTGACATTGTCACCTTTGCAACCTTACCATTTTCAAAAACAAAGAGCATATAACCTTTATAATCGCTTGTTACTGCCATATAAATTGGCTTTTCATCTTTCTCAAACTCAAGCTTAGAGGGAATGAAATCACCCAAAACACTTGCCTTTGAATCTTCAAAATCAGAGGCTTTTGCTTTATAAACCTGACATTTATCGGTAAAGAACAGGAGTTCTGCAGAGTTTTTGGAATTAATGGCACAAACCATCTCATCCCCTTCTTTAAGCTTCTGCTCACCGCCCATACGGAGTGACAAAGGAGTGATTTTCTTAAAGTAACCATCACGGGTAAAGAAGAGATTTGCTTCATAATCGGGAATTTCTTCGACAAACTCTTCTTCAGTATCGGTATCGTATACAATCTCACTTTTTCTGTCTCTTCCGTATTTTTCAGAAACCTTTGTAAGCTCATCAACAATAATTTTCTTAACCCTTGCTTTGCTGTTAAGAATATCTTCCATATCCTCGATACTCTTTTTCAGGTCATCAATATCAGAAAGACGTTTTAAAATATATTCCCTGTTCAAGTGACGCAATTTGATTTCAGCAACGTATTCTGCCTGAATTTCATCAATACCGAAACCAATCATCAAGTTTGGAACAACTTCACTTTCTTCTTCGGTTTCACGTACAATTTTAATTGCTTTATCAATATCAAGAAGAATCTTTTTAAGACCTAAAAGAAGATGAAGTTTATCTTTTGCTTTTGTTAAATCAAAATAAACTCTTCTCTTAACACATTCCGTACGGAAAGCTATCCACTCTTCAAGAATTTCCGAAACACCCATAACTCTCGGTACACCGGCAACAAGAATATTGAAGTTCGCACTGAAAGAATCCTCGAGAGAAGTAAATTTATAAAGACGTTTCATAAGCTTATCAGGGTCTGTACCACGTTTTAAATCAATGGTAATCTTAAGACCTGACTTATCGGTTTCGTCTCGGATATCGCTGATTTCTTTAAGAGAACCTGCCTTAACCTTTTCTATTATTTTATCAATAATTGCTTCACAAGTGGTTGTTGCAGGAATCTCTGTAATATCAATACAATTGTTTGATTTATCATAAGAATATCTTGCACGGATTTTAATTGAACCTCTACCTGTTGAATAAACCTCTTCAAGAGCGGCTCTGTCATAAACAATCAAGCCACCACCGATAAAATCAGGCGCTTTGAGAGTTTCAAAAATATCAAAATCGGGATTTTTAATAAGACCGATGGTTGTAGCGCAAAGTTCTCTCAAGTTAAATGAACAGATATTACTTGCCATACCAACCGCAATACCGCTGTTCATATTAACAAGAACGCTCGGGAATGAAACAGGCAAAAGCGTCGGTTCTTTCATTGTACTGTCATAGTTATCTACAAACTCAACAGTATTCTTGTCAATATCTCCGAACAACTCTGAGCAGATACCCTCAAGCTTTGCTTCTGTATAACGGGCGGCAGCATAAACCATATTTTTAGAATACGCCTTACCGAAGTTACCTTTACTATCAATATACGGATGTAAAAGCGTTTCATTACCCTTGGAAAGACGAACCATTGTTTCATAAATCGCTGCATCACCATGGGGGTTGAGCTGCATTGTACGACCAACAATGTTAGCGGATTTGATTCTTCCACCGTTTATAAGCCCCATTTTATACATTGTATAAAGAAGTTTTCTGTGAGAGGGCTTAAAGCCATCTATCTCAGGTATTGCACGGGAGATAATAACACTCATTGCATAGGGCATAAAGTTTGTTTCAAGAGTATCCGTAATCTGTTGGGTAACAACCTCACCGGCACCGATAATATTTGCCTTAACCTCTTCGGTTTTAACTATTTCCTGATTTTCTTTTTTCTTTCTTGCCATTATTATCCCCCCTTACGAAATATCTGCAAGGTCAAGATAGAGATGACCGTTTTCTGCAATAAATTCTTTTCTGTCCTGAAGATTATCGCCTAAAAGAAGCTCAAACTTTTCTGCAATCAATTCTTCAACGTCATTAGGTTCAACTTTTATAAGACGACGTGTTTTCGGGTTCATAGTTGTGAGCCACATCATATCTGCATCGTTTTCACCAAGACCCTTTGAACGCTGAATAGTGTATTTAGCATCACCAATTTCTTCAAGAGCCATCAATTTTTCTTTTTCTGTATATGCGAACCATGTCTGCCCCTTAGATGTAATCTCATAAAGGGGTGATTCTGCAATAAAGACTTTACCCTCTTTAAGAAGAGTGGGCATAAGTCTGTAAATCATTGTAAGAATAAGTGTTCTGATATGGAATCCGTCCACATCCGCGTCGGTACAGATAATAATTTTACTCCACCGAAGATTATCAAGATTAAACAAAGAAAGTTCTTTATTGGATTTACTTGAAACCTCAACACCACAACCCAAAACTTTTATAAGGTCAATAATAATGTCACTCTTAAAAATACGATTATAGTCAAATTTCAAGCAGTTAAGAATTTTACCTCGTACGGGAATAACCGCCTGGAAAGCCGAGTCACGCGCCTGCTTACATGCACCGAGAGCTGAATCACCCTCAACTATGAAGATTTCACGTTCGTTTTTATCTTTACTTCGGCAGTCAACGAATTTTTCAACTCTGCTTGTCATATCATTAGATGAGGTCAGAGTCTTTTTAAGGTTAAGTCTTGTGCTTTCTGCTTTAACACGGGAACGCATATTAATAAGAACCTGTTCACAAAGCTTGTCTGCATCAAGTTTATTTTCAATAAAGTAAACTTCAAGTTGATGTTTGATAAATTCAGTTAATGCTTCCTGTATAAACTTATTTGTAATTGCTTTCTTTGTCTGGTTCTCATAAGAAGTCTGGGTTGAGAAAGAAGAAATTACAAGAACCAAGCAGTCCTCAATGTCCTGAAAACTGATTTTAGGGTCATTTTTTGTATATTTACTGTTCTGCTTCAGATAAGCATCAATCTGTGAAACAAAAGCGCTTCTGGCAGCTTTTTCGGGAGCACCGCCATGTTCAAGAAAACTTGAGTTATGGTAATACTCTTTCATTTGCTTTTTATTTGAAAAGCAAAGAGCAATATTGATTTTAACTTTATATTCGGGTTTATCCTCTCTGTCGCGACCTTTACGCTCTGTTTGCCAGAACTGTACTGTTGTAAGACCATCGTTACCAACAAATTCGTTTACATAGTCAACAATACCATTTTCATAAACATATTCAAAGGTTTCGAATTTTGTTTCTGTAAGCTGGTTTTTAAGAATAAATTTTATTCCCGGGTTAACAACAGACTGTCTTTTAAGTATTTCCTGAAAATATTCAAGCGGAATTGCAATATCCGTGAAAACCTTTAAGTCAGGACGCCATTTAATTCTTGTACCTGTATCCTTTTTATCATAAGGGGTTTTCTTCATTTCTCCGTTAATCTTACCCGCTTTAAACTGAAGTTCGTAGCAGAAACCACCGGAATGGACCTCTGCTTCCATATACTCTGACGAATACTGAGTTGCACAAAGTCCGAGACCATTAAGACCGAGAGAATACTCATAGCTACCGCCGTCATTGGTATCATATTTACCGCCGGCATATAAATCACAGAAAACAAGCTCCCAGTTGTAGCACTTTTCCCGATTGTTATAGTCAACAGGGATACCACGACCGAAGTCCTGAACCTCTACGGAGTGGTCAAGAAAACGTGTAACAACAATTTTCTTACCGTAACCCTCACGAGCTTCGTCAATAGAGTTGGAAATTATTTCAAAAACGGAATGTTCACAACCATCAAGACCATCCGAACCAAAAATAACCGCAGGGCGCTTACGAACTCTGTCGGCGCCCTTTAATTTTTTTATACTTTCGTTACCGTATTCTTTTGGTGACTGTGTTGATTTAGCCATATATATCTAACCTTTCGAATTTTCGAAATTCCTAAAAAATACAATTTTTGGGGATTTTACCTTATATATTATACAATATCTTGTGATTTAGTCAAGAATTTTCTTCTTCACAAAAATACAAAGGGTGTTATTTCGTACAATGATGAATTATCTTTTACCCATTATGGTTGTTTTTTCTTTATTCTGTGCAATTACAACAGGAAAAATCAATGAACTTTCAGGTGCAGTTGTTACCGGTGGAACTGATGCAATCTCATTAGTAATTAAACTGTCAGGAGTTCTCTGCCTGTGGAATGGTTTGACCGCAATTGCTCAAAAAAGCGGGTTAACCTCATTAATCTGCAAACTTTTCACCCCTTTACTGAATCTGCTTTTTCCGAAACTTAAGGACAAAAAAGCAAAAGAGGCCATAGCAATGAACATAACTGCAAACTTTTTAGGATTAGGGAATGCGGCAACACCATTGGGACTTGAAGCTATGAAAAGGTTGCAGAATATAAACCCAACACCCGAAACAGCAACAAATGATATGGTGAGATTTGTTGTAATAAACAGCGCGGCAATTCATCTGGTTCCCACAACAATCGCTCTTTTACGCTCAGAACACGGTAGCAAAGCACCAATGGAAATCCTTATTCCCGCTCTTACAACCTCAATCATTGCTTTAACAATAGGAATAATGGTAACAACTCTTTTAAAAAAGGTGTTTAAATGAATAAAATAACAGATTTAATTTTACCCACTCTTGTAGTTTTAATTATTCTCCACGGTGCTTTTAAAGGCATAAATGTTTTTGACGAATTTGTTAAAGGAGCAAAAAGCGGTTTTACAACAATTTTAGATATAACCCCATCGCTTATTGCACTTTTACTCTGTGTTAATATGCTCAGAGCATCAGGCGGACTTGATGTTATCTGCTCCTTAATTTCACCTGTGACAACATTTTTAGGAATACCGAAAGAAATTACACCACTTGCAATTCTCTCACCCGTTTCGGGTAGCGGTGCATTGGGAATGTATGAAAATATTCTCAAAAACTTCGGTCCTGACAGTTACATAGGAAGATGTGCCTCTGTTATTATGGGCTCAACTGAAACTACCTTTTACGCAATAACACTTTATTATGGTTCAATTAACATAAAAAAAACACGACACACATTGCCAAGTGCATTGTGTGCCGATTTCACCAGTTTTATTCTCTCACCAAAATTGGTAAAATTCTTTTTAATAAAACATTGAGGAAAAGCGTTGGTCAAGATGCATCGAATAAGCTTCTCCATTTTCTCCGACAATTATATGGTCTGCAAGAGCATAACCGATTTTACGAAGAGTAACACAAACCATTCTTGTTGAATCAATATCAAAAGCAGACGGTTCCGCTGAAGATGTGGGATGATTGTGCGCAAGAACCGCAATTGAAGAATCGCTATCCACAAGATTTTTTATAATCACTTTCATATTAATTTCCGACGAAACCTCGTCACCATCAGAAATAACGGTATAGCGCTTTAAAGTCTTTTTTACATCAAAACACATTAGGATTACTTTTTCAGTTCTTTCTCCTAAAAGAAGCGAAACCGCAAGTTCTTTTAAATCTTCTGTATTTTTATACACTCTTTTCTTCAGTGGTTTTGCTTTCGATATTCTATCAAATGTTTCACCCATTGAAGCAATCATAATTGCGGTATTCTCGCCAACACCATTGACTCTTTTTAATTGATCAATATCAGCTTTAAAAATTTCTTCAAATGAGCCGAAATGGTTTATAAGCTTATGAGCAAGCTCGTTTGTATCCTCACGAGGTATGGAATAAAATAGCATCAGCTCGAGGAGTTTGTGCTCCTCAAGCTGTGAAAAACCATTTTTTATAACATTCGCTTTTACGCGTTTCCTGTGTCCTGAATGGATGTTTTTCTCTGCCATTTTCAAATCACAAAAGAATTCTTATAAAGCCGCTGCAGCTTCTTTAAGAGTCTGTGCCATGTCAGTCTTTTCCCATTTAACATCAAGGTCAATTCTACCCATATGACCATAAGCGGCAAGTGCTCTGTATTGGGGCTTTCTGAGTTCAAGTTTTTCAATAATTGCAGCAGGACGCAAATCAAAATTAGCATTAACAATATCTTCGAGTTGTGCGTCACTGATTTTACCTGTTCCGAATGTATCTACACGAACAGAAAGTGGTTTAGCAACACCAATTGCATACGCTAACTGAACTTCACATTTATCAGCAAGACCAGCTGTTACAACATTTTTAGCTACATATCTTGCAGCATAAGCAGCACTTCTGTCAACTTTTGTAGGGTCTTTACCTGAGAATGCACCGCCACCGTGACGGGAATATCCACCGTATGTATCTACAATAATTTTTCTACCTGTAAGACCACTGTCACCAACAGGGCCACCAATTACAAAGTTACCTGTTGGGTTTACATAGAATTTGGTATTTTCATCGAGATATTTTTCTGGAATAATAGGTTTGATAACATTCTCGATAATATCTTTACGAAGCACTTCAATATCCATTGGGTCGTGCTGAGAAGAAACAACAACTGCTTCAACTCTTACAGGATTATCGTTATCATCATATTCAACAGTAACCTGACTCTTACCATCCGGACGAAGATAAGTTAAAGTGCCATTTTTTCTTACTTCTGTAAGGCGACGAGCTAACTTATGTGCCAAAGAAATCGGGAGTGGCATAAGTTCCACTGTATCGTTACAAGCGAAACCGAACATCATACCTTGGTCACCTGCACCATGAAGATTGTATGGGTCATTTTCACCATCTTTTAATTCAAGTGATTTATCAACACCCATAGAAATATCAGTTGATTGTTTATCAATGGTAGTCATAACCGCACAGGTATTACCATCAAAACCACAATTAGGATTATCAAAACCGATATCACAAACAGTTTTTCTTATAACTGCAGGAAAATCAATTTGTGCAGTTGTAGTAATTTCACCCATTACAGTAACAACACCTGTTGTACAAGTAGTTTCACAAGCAACTCTTGCTTGTTTGTCCTGTGCTAAAATAGCATCTAAAATCGCATCAGAAACACAGTCGCAAACTTTATCAGGATGACCTTCTGTTACTGATTCAGATGTAAAAAATCTTCTTGCCATAAATAAAACCTCCAAATATGACAAATATTTATAATATACATAACTATCTGCTATTTTACACCATATAAAATACATTGTCAAGAAATAAAAAACAACAGACATTAAAAGTCTGTTGTTCATATATCATATATTATCAAGCAAAGCGAAGCTCACTGATAAAGCTTTATCAATTCTGTCCATATCATTTTCAGGTAAGTTACCCATCCGTTCTTTTAATCGTTGTTTGTCCAGAGTTCTTATTTGTTCAAGCAAAACTATTGAATCTTTTGAAAGTCCGCAGTCATTTGCATTTACACTTATATGAGTCGGCAAATTAGTTTTAAATTTCTGACTTGTTATAGCAGCAGCAATAACTGTCGGGCTATATTTGTTACCAACATTATTCTGAACAATAAGTACTGGTCTTACACCGCCTTGCTCCGAACCGACAACGGGACTTAAATCTGCGTAGTAAATATCGCCTCTTTTAATAGTCACTGTATCACTCTCCGATGTTATGTTTGTACATCCCTATTTTTGACTAAATTTACAAAAATAATCATAAAAAACGAAAAGTTGTAAGTTTTAAAAATAAAACTCTATTACAGTATATTATTCAAAGAATTTTTGTGTTAAAAACCCGCTAAGAAAAATCTTAGCGGTTAAAAAATTTTAAACAACTTCAAATTTTATTCCAGCACCCA
>JAZNGU010000004.1:0-2011 GCA_045576615.1 Acutalibacteraceae bacterium
GGATATGTGAGAACATTTACTATGACCAGGACTCCATAACAGAAGACAGCAACACTGCTCCATACACGGCGACTCAGGTGCTTAAAGAAAGACGTGCCGTGTGTCTTGGTTACGCAAATCTGTATGCGGCATTTTTAAGAAGCCTTGACATACCCGCAAACGTTGTTGCAGGCTACGGTTTAGGAGTAGGTACAGGTGAAAGCCGCTGAAATGACGAGAACATTGTTTCAAACGATTCCAATCACGCCTGGAACGAGGTTTATATTGATAACCGTTGGGTTATTGTTGACCCCACATGGGATGCAAAGAACAAAATCAGAAACGGTGTTAAAATACGGGATAACAACTATTCACACCTGTATTTTGATGCAAACCTGAAGTTCTTCTCAACAAATCACAAAATTGTAGAATACAAAAAATAAGGCATCATTATTGAAGTGATATAATGATGGTAGACACAAAAAAAGAGTGTCTACCATCATTTTTTGTGTTAGAATATAAATGAAAGGGGTTGATTAAAATGGGAAGACCGAAAGGCGGAACAAACGTAAGTCATAGTAAAGAGGAAAAGTTAGCATTAGTTTTACGAAATTTAGAAGGAGAAACACTAAGAAGTTTAGAACGCGAAACGGGAATATGTAATTCTCAAATCCACAAATGGACAAAGCAATATTTAGAGGGTGGCGAGGAAGCTCTTGTTAACAAACGTAAACCAGGAAACCCTCTTGCCAAATATGTAAACAAGAAAAACCTTACACCCATGGAACAGCTTGAATACAAAGTTGCTTTGTTAGAACGGGAATTACTTAAGAAAGATGCAGAGGTAACTCGATTAAAAAAATCAATAGAACTAGAAAGGGGCGATGCCAGAAGAAAGTAATTCAGCGGATTTATGCTTGTATTGAGAAAGAAAGTATTAATCATTCGGTTAAAGAACTTTGTGATGTATATGAGGTTTCTCGTAGCGGATATTACAAATGGTTAAAAAGAAAAGGCACTTTAAACCGTTATGAGGAGCAACATAAAGAATTAGATTACTATGTTGCCGATATACATTCGCACTATCCATCACAGGGGTATAGGTCAATAGCAGATACTTTGCTTAATATGTATGGTTGGATTGTTTCAGATGTATCCGTGTGGAAATCTATGAAAAGGCTTGGTATTACAGGATATGTAAGAAAACAAAAGAATCCTAAAACTGAAGGTTCAGAACACAATAGATATACAAATATCTTAAATAGAGAGTTTTATGCAGATAAGCCTATGCAGAAGATTGTAACGGATGTTACTTACATAAAACACAAAGGGAAATGGCATTATCTTGCATGCTATTTAGACTTATACAACAATGAAATACTTGATTATGAATTAAGCGATAACTTTGATAATTTTTTGGTTATGAAACCGGCTAAAAGAATCCTTGAAAAAGCAAAGAGTACCGATACCCCTATCCTATTGCACAGCGATCAGGGTGTACAGTACTCGTCAGCCGGTTATTGTAACCTACTTAAATCATACAACATAATTCAAAGTATGTCAAGAGCAGGAACACCAAGAGATAATGCAGTTATTGAATCATTCTTTGGAAGATTCAAAGATGTTTTGCGTTCACATTACCGATATTGGAAGTGTGATGACTTACAAAAAGTCATTGATGATGCTATATATTACTTTAATTATATAAAACCATTACGGAGACTTAATAAAAAACCGCCTGTTCAATACAGACTTGAACAGACGCCTTAAAATATTCTTTTTTGTGACTACAAAGTATTGACTACTTCAGGCTTCGCCGTCGATTTCTTAATTAGTCATTCTTACTTTTAGGTTTTCTTACACATCCGCCGATTATCATAATAACTGCATATACAATCAGATAGAACAATACGGGGAATGCAAATGTACCGCTTGCCTTTGCTGTTAGATACGGTGTGATAGCGTGTGCATATACTGCTGGAAATACCATGAATGCACAAGCAATGATTGATGTAATAGGTAGAATGAAACG
>JAZNGU010000005.1:0-6331 GCA_045576615.1 Acutalibacteraceae bacterium
AATATGTAAAATATTACAATACTGAACGACCTTCTACTAAATGTGGCAGAAAAAGCCCTGTTCAGTTCAGAACTGAACAGGGCTTTGCATAGGTTTTGTTTAAAAGTATTTTTTATTGTCTACTTTTACTTGACAACTTCACCAAAAGGTATGGGGTAAAAATCGTTTGTTTTTGATTAGATAACAGGAGCGTAAAGGTCACTTGTGAAACCGAAGATGTTGAAGATTCTTTCAAAGAAATCGAAGATGCTGTCAAAATTGAAGAAATCTTCAAAAACGGGAAGGTAAGTAACGCTTGTGTTTGTGTTTGATGCGTCAAGAGCGCTTACTGAAACTGCCATTACTGCTGCCAATAAAGCAACACAGAGAACGATTGCAATTGTTTTTTTCATATTTATATCTCCTTCGAAATTATATTCCTGAAAGAATGATAACATATATTTTCATTTTTTTCAAGATTTTATTTGTTATTTAAATGTCTTTTTAACAAATAGCAGGAAAACTATTTACAAATTTGTTAAAATGGTATATAATTTTTCGTAACAAAAGGGAGTAACTCGCGCAAGGCGTGGCGTTGGCGTCATTCTCGGCAAAACTTGCCCGCCAATGTCTTAAAGAGTGAGACTTTTACCGCGTTTTACGGTAGAGGTCTTTTATTTTTTTGTTGCTCCAATTTTGAAAAATAAGAAAAGAAAGGGAAAACACAATGAAGCATTATCTTGAATCTGCTGAAGCTGTATTTCAGGAAGTAAATTCCAATGAAAACGGTTTATCTTCTGCAGAAGCTGCTGCAAGACTTGAAAAAAATGGTAAAAACAAACTTGCAGAAGCAAAAAAGGATTCTACCCTCAAAAAATTCTTTGACCAGATGAAAGATCCCATGATTATCATTCTTCTTGTTGCTGCTGTTATTTCTGCGGCTACGGAAATGATTGAAGCGGGTGGATTTGTTCCCCCTACGGACTCTATTATCATTCTTGTTGTTGTTCTTATCAATGCGGTTCTTGGCGTTGTTCAGGAAAACAAGGCAGAAAAAGCTGTTGAAGCTTTACAGAAAATGTCTGCAGCAACAACAAAAACTCTTCGTGACGGTAAAGTTGAAAACATCAAAAGTGAAGACCTTGTTGTTGGTGATGTTATTCTTCTTGATGCAGGTGACGCTATTCCTGCAGACTGCCGAATTTTTGAATGTGCAAGTATGAAAATTGAGGAAGCAGCTCTTACAGGTGAGTCTGTTCCCGTTAATAAACTTGTTAAAGCTCTCACTCTTTCTAAAGATAAGGGTGATGAAGTTCCTCTCGGTGACCGTAAAAATATGGCATATATGGGTTCAACTCTCGTATATGGTCGTGGTAAAGCTGTTGTTGTTGCAACAGGTATGGATACCGAAATGGGTAAAATTGCAAATGCTATTGCACTTGCAGAAGAAGGCAAAACTCCTCTTGAAATCAAACTTGAACAGCTTTCTAAAATCCTTACAAAGCTTGTTATCGGTGTTTGCGTAATTATTTTCGCATACAACCTCATCACTCAGTATTTTATGGCTGAAAATGCACAGCTCTTTGATGTTGCACTTCATTCTTTTATTACTGCTATCGCTCTCGCTGTTGCGGCTATTCCCGAGGGACTTGTTGCAGTTATGACAATTGTTCTTTCTATTGGTGTTACCAATATGTCAAAGAAAAATGCTATCATCCGTAAAATGAATGCGGTTGAAACTCTCGGTTGTACACAGATTATCTGTTCCGATAAAACAGGTACTCTTACTCAGAATATCATGACTGTTGTAGACCACTATGCAGAGGATGAAAAGGTTCTTGCAACTGCAATGGCACTTTGCACCAATGCAGAGGTTGAAGCAGATGGCAAAAGCACAGGCGAACCCGATGAGGTTGCTCTTATTAACTATGCATCTTCTCTCGGTCTTAAAAAAGCAGACCTTGTTGCCGCTAACCCCAGAGCAGGGGAGGTTCCCTTTGACTCAGGCAGAAAAATGATGTCAACAGTTCACAATGTTGACGGCAAATTTGTTCAGTACACTAAAGGTGCTCCTGATGAAATTCTCAAGAAATGTTCACATGCTCTTGTAGGTGGTCAGGTTGTTCCTATGAGTGATGAAATTCTTGCTAAAGCAGCAGAAGAAAATACAAGAATGGGTAACAAAGCTCTTCGAGTATTTGCAGTTGCTTTCAAGGAATATGCATCTGCTCCCGAAGTTTATGATTCTGCATCTCTTGAATATGATATGGTATTCATTGGTCTTACAGGTATGATTGACCCTGTTCGTCCTGAGGTTAAAGATGCTATCGTTGAATGTCGCAGTGCAGGTATCACACCTATTATGATTACAGGTGACCATATCAATACTGCTAAAGCTATTGCAAGAGAACTTGGTATTCTTTCTGACGATTCTCAGGCTATGATGGGTAGCGATATTGATAAATACTCTGACGAGGAATTTGAAAAAATTGTTGAAAATGTATTTGTTTATGCTCGTGTTCAGCCCGAACATAAAACCAGAATTGTTAACGCTTGGAGAAATAAAGGCTATGTTACAGCTATGACAGGTGACGGCGTTAACGATGCTCCTTCCATCAAGAGTGCTGATATCGGTGTTGGTATGGGTATCACAGGTACAGACGTTACAAAGAACGTTGCAGATATGGTTCTTACTGACGATAACTTTGCAACAATTGTTTCCGCTGTTGGTGAAGGCAGAAGAATTTACGATAACATCCGTAAAGCAATTCAATTCCTTCTTGGTTCAAACCTTTCAGAAGTTGTTTCAATTTTCTTTGCAACAATTATGAGCTTTACAATTCTTGAAGCCCCCCATCTCCTTTTCATTAACCTTGTAACAGACTGTTTCCCTGCACTTGCTCTTGGTCTTGAAAGACCTGAGTCAAACATTATGAAGAGAAAACCCAGAAGCAAAACTGATGGTATCTTCGCAGGCGGACTCGGTGTTGACTGTGCATATCAGGGTATTCTCGTAAGTATTCTTACAGTTATTGCTTTCTATATTGGTGAGTTCCTCGAAACAGGTCACCTTGTTTTCAGCAATATTCCCGACAGCAGTGAAGGTATGACAATGGCGTTCTTCACAATGGCTATGTGTGAAATCTTCCATTCTTTCAATATGCGTTCTCAGAGAGGTTCTGCTGTTGCAATGCTCTTCAAGGGTCAGCACAACATCGCTCTTTATGGCGCTATGGTTGGTTCGTTCCTTCTTACAACTGCAGTTGTTGAGATTGATTTCCTTTCAAATCTCTTCGGTTTTGCACACCTTGACCTTAAAGCTTATGCAATTTCTCTCGGACTTGCATTCCTTATCATTCCTATTGTTGAGGTTGTTAAGTTCTTCCAGAGAAAATTTGGTAAGGCTCACGATTAATTCAAAAAGCATCGCTCGGAAGAGCGGTGCTTTTTTAGTGGCAAGTTGGAAGTGGCAAGTAGTAAGTTAAGGGTCTGTGACGCAATTATATTTTTGTTTTTTCTCTTGCCAAAATTTATATATAATGTTATACTGAAAAGGATAATAAAATCGAAAAATATGGTTTGATTTTGTAATGTTTTTTGATTAGAGAAAGGACGATGAATTTGGCTGAGATTAAAAACATGGACGCTGTAGCAGCACTTGATGCTATGGATGCTCACGTTGATGATTGGCGCGATGCCACAAAGGGCAAACAGAGGGGTATTTTCTCTTTTGATGATGTTGCTGCGCTTAAAATCAAAAACCTCAAAAAAAGAATTTACACCGATATTGAATCCATTCCTGCATGGAAAATGAAGGAGTGCATTTATAAAGGTGTTGATGATTATGAATTCCTTTATGATGAATGGAAAGAACTTAATGTAGGCGACCGTTGGGGTAACAACGGTTGGAGCGCATTCTTCAAAAATTCATTTGATATGCCCGAAAGATTTAAGGGTAAAAAGGTAACTCTTAATGTTTATTTCGGTGGGGACTCTCTTCTTACCCTTAATGGTGTTCCCTATCAAGGTCTTGACCCCTTCAGAAACTCAGTTCTTCTTACAGACTGTGCAAAGGGTGACGAGCATTATGATGTTGATATTGAGTCTTACTATGTATGGCACTCAAATGAATCAACAGTAAAAACTCTTTCTTGCTCTTTTGTTGGTGTTGTTGACCCGGAAATTGAAGAAATTTATTGGGATTTTAAAGCAGTTTTCAATGCTTTATTTATGCCTGTTCACGATACAGGTCTTCAGGAGCTTATCAGAGCTGCTCTCAAAGAAGCATTTACATACGTAAACTTTGACCTTGATGGTGAAGAATTTAAAGCAGGTCTTCGTCAGGCTCAGAAGGTTCTTAAAGATAAGGTTTACAACAACACTTCATACAAATCAGAGGGTACTCTCGCTCTTGTTGGTAACTCCCACCTTGATATTGTATTTATGTGGGCATATAAAGAGTATATCCGTAAGCTCGGCAGAACTCACGCTACAATGCTTCGTCTTATGGAACAGTATGATGATTTCATTTTCTCACAGAGTACTGCTCCTACATATATTGAAATGGCAAACAGATACCCTGCGCTTTATGAGCAGGTTAAAAAGCGTATTGAAGAGGGCAGATGGGAATACATCGGCGCAATGTGGGTTGAACCTGATTGTAACCTGGTTTCCGGTGAATCCTTTGTTCGTCAGCTTCTTCACGGTATCCGTTTTGCAGAAAAAACATTCGGTATCACTCCCAAAACCTGTTGGGTTCCCGATGTTTTCGGTAATGGTTATGCAATGCCTCAGATTCTTAAAAAAGCAGGCGTTGAATATTTCGTAACTCACAAAATGGGTATCTGGAACGATACAAACCCCTGGCAGTATAACACATTCTGGTGGCAAGGTCCCGACGGTTCAAAAGTATTCTCAATTGTTCCTCCCACACACTTTATCGGTACTGTTGAAGCAGACTCTCTTAAAGTTAACTGGAAGAAATACACAGATAAAGAAACTATCGGTGAATCAATGTACTGCTACGGCTGGGGTGACGGTGGCGGCGGTGTTGATACCGAAATGCTTGAATATGTAAAACGTTATAAAAATTTCCCCGGTCTTCCCAAAACACAGACAAGTAAAATTGAAGATTCTCTTGCAAGAATGAAAGCAAATGCAACAGAAACTAACATCCCCACTTGGAAAGATGAGCTTTATCTTGAAGAACATCGTGGTGTTCACACAACAAAAGCACTTCTTAAAAAGCTTAACAGATATTCTGAAAATCTTTATCGTCAGGCGGAGATGTTTGCAAGTATTGCAATGCAGTACGGCTATAAATATCCTCTTGAAAAGCTTAACGAAGGCTGGCAGGCAATTCTTACTAACCAGTTCCACGATTCTCTTCCCGGTTCTCATATTACAGAAGTATTCGGTGACCTCTGCGCAATCTACGATAACATTATTGCTATCGGTGAAAGCGTAAGAGACGAAGCTCTTAATGTAATCGCAGGTAATGTAAATGGTGCAGAGAAATTCGGCAAACCCTTTGCTCTTTTCAACTCTCTCGGAACTGCTGCAACACAGAAGGTTGAACTTCCCTACAAGGATGTTGAAATCTTTGATGCAGAAGGTAACAAGGTTTCAACTCAAAGCTATACAAAGCTTGACGGAACTAAAGTTCTTGTATTCGTTGCAAAGGATATTCCTGCAGTTGGTTACAAGATTTACTATACAAAGGATGCCACTGTAGGTGAAGCAACTTCAGTCGCAGCTTTTGGCAATACTGTTGAAAATGATAACTTTGAGCTTGTTTTTGATGACAGTGCAGAGCTTGTTTCTATCTTTGACAAGAAAAACAACAGAGAAGTTCTTGACGGTAAAGGTAACGTATTCCGTCTTTATGAAGACCTTCCCGGTAAATACGACGCTTGGGACATTGTTGCTTCCTATGTTGACCGCCAGTTCGATACAGAACCCGGTAAGGTAACAGGCATTACAACAGGTGATGTATTCACAGTCGTTTCCATTGAAAAGAATGTCAATAAATCTCTCGTTAAGCAGAATATCATTATTTATAATGACCTTGACAGAATTGACTTTGACACATTTATCAACTGGAACGAGCAGGAAAAGCTTCTTAAGGTTGGCTTTGATGTTGATGTTAAGGCTCAGAAGTTTACCCGTGATATTGCTTATGCAACAATCGAAAGCTCTAACTATCGTCATAATCCCTATGATAAGGCTAAGTTCGAGGTTTCTGCTCATAACTTCATCGATATGTCAGAAGACGGCTACGGTCTTTCAATCCTCAATGACTGCAAGTACGGGTACGAGGTTGACGGTCAGAGAATGATTATTACTCTTCTCA
>JAZNGU010000006.1:0-5460 GCA_045576615.1 Acutalibacteraceae bacterium
GAAGAAGAAAAATGCTTCTTAATTTTTGCATCCATAATCAAAACCACCATTCAAGTGTATCTTATTTCCTACTATCATTGTAGCATAATGCTTTTTAAGATGGCATTAACGGTTGAACTTCTGTATTAAGATTATGTTAAGATAATTCTTTTTCTTTGTTTAAGGCGTGTCTTATTTTGTTACGGGGTTATATGTATTTTATGTGATAATATCACAGAAAAGCATAAAAAGTTGTGGTAATATAAAGACACAAAAGAAAAAGGAGGATAACAATATGGCAGCTATAAATATTAACAAAAACAATTTTCAAAGTGAAGTTCTAAATTCAGACAGACCTGTTCTCTTGGATTTCTGGGCACCGTGGTGCGGTCCTTGCCGTATGGTAGTGCCCATCGTAGAGGAAATCGCCGAGGAACGCCCTGACATCAAGGTTGGCAAGGTCAATGTGGACGAGCAGCCTGAACTTGCAGGACAGTTCGGTATTATGAGCATACCGACACTGGTGGTTATCAAGGATGGCAAAATCATAAATCAATCAATGGGAGCAAAACCAAAGGAAGCAATCCTTGCATTGCTGTAAACATAAAATGTCCGCCGGATAGCACTATCGGCGGACATTCATTTATTCATCGCTTAAGCTTTCAAGCTTTTCAGAATCTGTAATTTCTATCATACCACGGGAGAGCTTAACCATTCCTTCATTTTGAAAATATTTGAGCATTCTCGTCATTACCTCACGGTGAGAGCCAAGATGATTTGCAATAGTTTCGTGGGTAATTTTTAGTTTTTCTGTTCCCTCTATAGAAATTTCCTCAAGAAGAAATTCTGCCAAGCGCTTATCAAGACTCTTCCACATAATCTGTTCTATCAGCCACATTACATCAGAAAATCTTGTTGCCATAAGCTCATTTGTGTAATTGGCAACGGGTGCAGATTCTTTCATAATGCTCTGGTAAAGCTCAGGCGGAATAATCCATAATTCGGTATCCTTTTCGGCTTCAATTGTTATATCAAACTGAATAGAACGCATAATACAGGAGGCTGAAAACAAGCACATATCCCTGTCGAAAAGACGGTAGATTGTGATTTCTCTGCCTTCATCGGAAAGAATGTATGCACGAAGCTGTCCGGTCTTTATCAAAAGCAGCCCTGTACATTCCATACTGCCGTTATGAATTACAGTTCCTTTTGTTACCTTTCTGGTAATCAAGTTGCCTGTGATACGGTCTTGCTCTGCTTTATTTAATTTATCCCATATTGGAAAGTAGCTTTGAAATTCCATAATAGCTTTCCTCGTAAATCTGTACTTTTTACTTATTATATCATAAAAGTTAGATTTATACAATCGACAAAACAAACAATTTTACAGCAGAAAAAATTCCGCCGAGGATTGTCCCTGGCGGATATTTTATTTTATCATATCGATTCCACGCTGAAGAGTTTCACCATCAATAGCACCTGTGGCCTGTGCAACCGCATAACCTTCTGCGTCAATGAAATATGTTGTCGGCAAGGAATATGCTCCGTATGTTGCGGCAGCATCAGATTTTGTATCATAAAGTACCGGGAATGTATATTCTTTTTCCGCAATAAATTTCTTTGCACTCTCTAAGGTTTCTCGTCCGGTAGTCATGTTTACCATCAGGAAGTTTATTTCATCACCAAGCTCGAGATATTTTTCGTGAAAGTCCGGCATTTCCATCTGGCAGGGACCGCACCAGCTTGCCCAGAAATTGAGGACTATTGGCTTACCTATAAAGTCATGCAGCTTAACATGATTTCCGTCAGCATCATAAACTGTGAAATCCGGTGCTAATGTTTTTTGATTTTCTTCTGTTTCACTATTCTCTTGTTGTTCTACTGAAAGCTGATCGGGTGTCTGCGACTCACCAAGCTGAGAGTAAAGGATATACGCACCACCAAGCAGAACAACAAATGCAATAATAAGTATTATTAGTGTTTTATTATTTTTCATAGTGCCTCCTAACTGAGCAGATTCAAAAGCTGCCCAAGCGTTCCTGTTGCCATCATAATACCAATTATAACAAGTAGGCTGCCGCTTATAAGGTTAATGATTTTGTAATTTCTCTTAATCCAGTTAAACGCTGATTTGAGGTAGTCAATCAGCACCGCACTTAGTATAAAGGGTATTCCAAGTCCCAATGAATAACTAAGCAGCATCAGCATTCCTTCTGCTATATGACCTTGCTGAGATGCCAGCATCAATGCGGAGCCTAAGAACGCTCCCACACAAGGAGTCCAGCCTACGGAAAAGATAATTCCAAAAAGCATTGCAGAGAAAAATCCCATATTATCTGTTTTAACAGAGCGCTGATTTCCTTTGAAGATATTTAGTTTAAATACTCCAAGAAAATTCAGTCCGAAAATTATCACAATCAGTCCTGAAATGATGTTTACTGTTGTCTGGTATTCACGAAGGAAGCTTCCAACTGTTCCTGCCAATGCTCCAAGCATTACAAAGACAATGGTGAAACCTGTTACAAAGCCGACAGCACCCTTTAATGTTTTTGCAGTAGTTCTTTCTCCGCCGCCTGCAAAATATGAAATGTATATGGGCAGCATTGGAAGCAAGCAAGGCGATATAAAGGTGATAATCCCTTCAAGAAACGATATTAAATATTGCATTAAATTTCACTCCCTTTATGTTCTTCAGCAAGATATTCTTCCGCCGAATGAACTGCCATTGCACCATCCGAAACAGCGGTAACTACCTGACGAAGCTGTTTAGTTCTTATATCGCCGACAGCATACACACCGGGGATGCTTGTCTTTGTTGTTTCGTCTGCAATGATGTATCCGTTCTCATCCAAATCAAGTTGACTTCCGAGAAAATCAGTTGCAGGCTTTCTTCCCACACTTACAAATACACCGTCACAATCAATTATGCTTTCTTCTCCTGTTTTGACATTTTTAATCTTAACACCTGTTATTTTATCTTCATACAAAAGTTCCGTAACCGTGCTATCCCATTTAAACTCCACATTTTCTGCATTCATTAAAGGCTCATGGTAAATCCTTGTTGCTTTTAGGGTGTCTCTGCGATGAACAATGATAACCTTTTTTGCAATACGACTTAGAAGAATTGCATCTGCAGCAGCAGTATTTCCTCCGCCAACCACAACAACTGTTTTGCCTCTGTAAAACATTCCGTCACAGGAGGCACAGTATGCAACGCCTCGTCCTATAAGTTCAGTTTCTTTGTCAACGCCAAGCTCTCTTGGGTTCGCCCCTGAAGCGAGTAGGACTGTTTTTGATAAAAATGTCCCCTTTGCAGTCTCTATTTCTTTTGGATTTACCGTAAGATTAACTTTAATTACTTCGGCATTTTCACTTCTTGCACCAAATCGTTCCGCTTGTTTTTTCATTTTATCAGCAAGCGAAAATCCGTCAATTCCATCCTCAAATCCGGGATAATTGTCAATTTGATGCGTCAACGCCATTTGTCCGCCTGCTGAAAATTTTTCAAGAACCAAGACATTAAATCCGGCTCTTGCAGCATAAAGTGCTGATGTGTATCCACCCGGGCCTCCGCCAACTATTATCATATCGTAAACTATATCTTTATTCAAAGCTGTCATATTCACATCAGCTCCTTTCCTATGTTAGTTGTATTATATATTATAGTTTTTTTATTTTCTGTGATGTTATCACATAATTATAATTGTATTTTTTGCATATCTATGGTAAAATATAGATAAATAATTATACGGAGGTGTTTATCATGTGTGATAACAACAAATTTTATATCTGTGAGCATTGCGGAAATTTAATCGGTATGATTCACGATGCAGGAGTGCCTATGATGTGCTGCGGTCAGAAAATGACAAAGCTTGAACCGGGTACAGTTGAAGCGAGCCACGAAAAACATATTCCGGTAGTAAGTGTTGACAACAATACTGTAACCGTTACAATCGGTTCCGTTGAGCATCCTATGACAGAAGAACATCACATCGTTTGGGTATATCTCCAGACCGACAGAGGAGGTCAGCGTAAATGCCTTGAAATCGGAAAGGATCCTGTTGTAACCTTTGCTCTTTCTGATGAAAAACCTGTTGCAGCTTATGCTTACTGCAATCTCCACGGCTTATGGAAAGCTGATATCTAATTATATCACAGTTTTATCTACAATACAACAGTTTGAGTCTTCGAGGAGTATTTTCTTGGAGGCTCATTTTATTCGTATATACTGTCAACTATATACTCCCAATTATCAAAAAATATTTCTACAAACTGTAGCTTATGTAAGATGTATTAAACTGTTTTACTTGAATTTTGTTGGGTTTTGATGTATAATGACTTTGGTGATCAAGTTGCAGGATCCTGCGAGGACTGCAACCAAAGGAGTTCCTGAGGGGACTCCTTTACTTATATGCGGAAAATATTATGGTTCAGTCATTCCTTACACACGAGAAAAATTATCTAATATGTATTGACAAAATTGAAAAAATAGCATATAATTATATTGCAACTAAATATAGTTGCAATAGCGAGGGATAAAATATGAGTAAAAAAGAAAAACTAATTGCAAGATTAAAAGAAAAACCAAAAGATTTTACATTTGAGGAAGTTATTCAACTTATGGGGTATTTTGATTACAGACTTGCAAGCGGAGGAAAAACAGGCGGATCAAGAGTAGCTTTTACGAACGATAAGAAAGACTATATTCGTATGCATAAGCCTCATCCCCGAACAATATTAAAATCCTATCAGGTTCAAAATTTAATTGATGATTTGAAGGAGCGTGATTTAATATGAAAAACACTATAACTTATAAAGATTATATCGGTACGGTTAATTTTTCAGAAGAAGATATGGTTTTCTTCGGTAAGGTTATTGGAATTACAGATTCTATTTCATTCGAAGGTGATACCGTAGAAAGTCTTATTGAGGATTTTCATGATGCTGTTGATGAATATCTTGAATTTTGTGCTGAAAACGGAAAAGAACCTCAACAGCAGTACAAGGGTAGCTTTAACGTGAGAATTACTGCTGACTTGCACAGAAAAGCAAGTCTTGGCGCATCTGCAAAAAACATTTCATTAAACAGTTATGTAGAGCAAGCTATCGAAATGCAGGTTGCAAAGGATGCCGTTGCACTTTAAAATTCTTTAGCAAAATATCAAAGCGGAACCGAGATTTCATACGATTTCTTGGTTCCGCTTTTCCTTGTTTTTGCATCGCAAATTTTGACACGAGGCATGGTTAAATTGTGCAAACAGTGTCTGCACAATTTCTTTATTAAGATACTATTTATTAAAAGAAGGTGCTGTCGTTTCGTTATTTGCAAAAGCATTAGGCCCCGGATCAGACATTGAAAAATACATTCGGGCAGCTTTTGTTGTTCCGAAATCTCTGTTAGAGCCGCTATTTTGTACTTTGTTAAAAGCATCACGGAACATCTGATTGTGTGCTTCTTCACGGTTTAAGAGAAAATCTATG
>JAZNGU010000007.1:0-2034 GCA_045576615.1 Acutalibacteraceae bacterium
GTTATTGTTGATGTTTATTGGTGGTTCCCCGGTAGGAACAGCAGGTGGAATTAAAACTGTTACAATTGCTGTGTTAATCTTTGCCGCATTTGGTACGATAAAGAACAAAGAAGATGTAGTACTTTTCCAGCGAACAATCCCGAAACAGGCAGTTAGTAAAGCTGTTGCAGTGGTGTGTATGTCGTTTATGATTATGTTTATATCAACACTTCTTTTATCAGCAGTTACAAATGCGAATGCACTAGACATTGCTTATGAAACAGTAAGTGCAACAGCAACAGTAGGTCTTACAAGAAACTTGACTCCAATACTGAATATATGGGGCAAACTGATTGTTATTGTTACCATGTATCTGGGACGAGTTGGACCTATATCACTTGTGATTGCATTAAATACAACAAAAGAGAAAAAAAATATTATTAAGAACCCTACCGAGGAAATCAGTATTGGATAATCTATTGTGAAAGGATGAAAAAAATGAGCATAAATAAATCATATGCTGTATTTGGACTTGGCAGATATGGCAGGTCTGTTGCAAAAGAACTTGTGGAAAACGGAGCGGAGGTGCTTGCAGTTGATATGGATGAAGATATCGTGAATGCTGCAATAACTGAAATTCCATATTGTAAATGTGCCGATGTTACTGATGCAGAAGTAATTAAGCAGCTTGGTATTGCCAATGTTGATGTAGTAATAATCGCAATGGCAACAAATTTAGAAGCAAGTGTGATGGCAACCATGTTATGCAAGGAAATCGGAGTAAAAACGGTTATTACAAAATGTGCAAGTGAAATGAATTGTAAGATACTCAGTAAAGTAGGAGCAGACAGGATTGTTTTTCCGGAAAGTGAATCAGGAATCAGATTAGCCAAAAATCTTTTAAGCTCCGGTTTTGTTGATATTATAGAACTTTCAAAAGATGTTTCTATGGTAGAGCTTGAAGTGAAACCGGAATGGGAAGGTAAGAATCTGTTAGAATTAAATCTGAGAAAGAAGTATTCGATTAATGTTGTAGCCGTTATTCAGGACAAAAATATCTGTGTTAATATTGATCCGGAGAAGCCTTTGAAAAAGAATATGAAACTCATTGTGATTGCAAATACAACAAGACTGAGTAAATTAAAATAATGGCTATTTTGGAGGGTGAACAGATGAAAAAACAGAATGTTGGATTTGCATTTCTTTTGTTGGGAGTGATTTTTGCACTTGCCCCAATGCCCTTTTTCTGGTGGATTGGTGTTACATTGGGAATTAGTGGTTTAGTTGTTGTATTTAGTGGTGTTAAGGATGATTAGTTAGATAATTGAGATTTTAGTGAGGTGATTATGATGAACTCACATAGAAAGAAAATGCTTCCACCGATTGTGGTGTCGGTCATTATCATACTTTACTATGTTGTTTACTTTGGCATTTTAATAACACTGCTTGAGGGTATATGGAAATATGTTTTAGGTATTATTCCTCTTATTTTTTCGGCAGTAATGCTCAAGGTTTGCATAGAACGAATAAAAGAAATTAAGGAGGGCGAAGAGGATGATATTAGTGAATACTGATTACATTAGCGGAAAAGAACTGGAAATGTTGGGACTTGTAAAAGGTAGTACAATCCAATCAAAGCATGTTGGAAAGGACATTACGCAAAGTTTTAAAACTCTGGTAGGTGGAGAATTGACTGCCTATAATGAGATGATGAACGAAGCAAGAGCAATCGCCACCAAAAGAATGGTTGCGGAAGCTGAGGCACTTGGTGCAGATGCTATTGTGAATATTCGATATGCATCTTCTGCTATTATGCAGGGTGCCGCAGAGGTGATTTCATATGGTACGGCAGTAAAATTTGCTACTCAGTAAAGCGAATTTTAGCTCAAATAAAACTTAAACGAATCCGATACTAGGGGCGATTATCTCGCCCCTTTATCTCTGCTTCGGTAAGGTTGGTTGGCATATTGTCTGTCAACTTTTTCTTTATACCGCTGTATCTTTCCGTGCATGGTTTCGGCTTTTGGAGTGGCTTTCTCTCCGTAGGCTTCTTCC
>JAZNGU010000008.1:0-120996 GCA_045576615.1 Acutalibacteraceae bacterium
GTGAGGAGTGAGGAGTGAGGAGTGGGGAGTGAGGAGTGAGGAGTGGGGAGTGAGGAGTGAGGAGTGAGGAGTGGGGAGTGAGGAGTGAGGAGTGGGGAGTGAGGCGTGAGGCGTGTAGGGAAGCTCCGCTTCCAAACATTATATTTAGTATTCATAACTAAAACTAATTCCAATAAATAAATTTAGTTTTAGGTTATAAACATTTAGAACAAGAAAGTTATTTTTTATAACTTTAAAATTGCCGTGCGCAGCACCCGACATTCCACACTCCACACTCCTAACTTTTAAAGAAAGGAATTTTATGAAAGAACTTATTATTTCACCCCCTAACGAAAAGCAGAAATTGTTTTTTGAAAGTCGGAAACGCTTTATCGGCTATGGTGGCGCACGTGGTGGGGGAAAGTCCTGGGCATTAAGGACAAAATTTATTCTGTTAGCACTTGAGTATAGTGGGCTGAAGCTTTTACTTCTTCGTAAAACTTTACCCGAGCTTCGTGAAAATCATTTGCTTCCTATGTTGGCGCAATTAAACGGAATTGCCCGATACAAGCGGGATGAAAGGGCATTTATTTTTCCCAACGGTTCACGAATTCGTCTTGGTTACTGCGATACAGAAAATGATATTTATCAGTATCAGGGGCAGGAATATGATGTAATTGGTGTTGAGGAATGTACTCATTTTACCTTTTCTCAGATTCAGTTTCTTACCACTTGTAACCGTACCACCCGACAGGATTTCAAACCACGTATGTATTTTACCGGTAACCCGGGCGGAGTTGGTCACAACTGGTTCAAACGACTTTTTGTTAAGGGCAGATATGAAGAAAACGAAGACCCAGATGACTATGTGTTCATTCCTGCTACTATTGATGACAACACCGTTCTTATGAAAAGTAACCCTGAATATGTTAAGGTTCTTGACTCTCTTCCCGAAAAGCTCCGACAAGCGCACCGCTTTGGTAACTGGGATATTTTTGACGGACAGTTTTTTGAGGAATTCAGAGATTTACCCTCACATTACAAGGACGGGGAATTTACCCACGTAATTGAGCCGTTTGAAATACCGAGAGATTGGGTTGTTTACCGGTCCTTTGACTTTGGTTATGCAAGGCCGTTTTCCTGTGCCTGGTGGGCGGTGGATTATGACGGACGACTTTACAGAATACTTGAGCTTTACGGATGCGGGAAAACTCATAACGAAGGGGTTAAATGGCCACCCGAGAAGATATTTTCCGAAATAGCTCGAATTGAACGAGAACACCGATGGTTGAAGGGTAAGCAGATTTTAGGGGTTGCCGACCCGTCTATATGGGACGCGTCAAGAGGTGAAGCAATAATTGAGGCTGCCAACAGAAATGGAGTTTATTTCAATAAAGGTGATAACAAGCGACTTCCGGGATGGATGCAGGTGCATTACAGACTTTCCTTTGATGAAAATGGGATTCCTATGATGTATGTTTTTAACACTTGCAAAGGGTTTATCAGAACAATGCCTGAACTGACATTCAGTGTTTCAAATCCCGAGGATTTAGACACTACGGGGGAAGACCATATTGCCGATGAGGTTAGGTATATGTGCATGGCAAGGCCAATTAAGCCAACGGTGAAAAAGGAAAGAATATTGTTGGGGGATGACCCATTGGATTTAAGTGCAAAGTGCTATGTGCAAAATGCAAAGTGAAAAGGAGTGAGATGTTGAAAAAAGAAAAAGTTAAAAAAGAACAAGCAAAAATTGATACAGTCGGAAAGGTTGGCATTATCGGCTCAGATGAAGTGGAAAAAGCGCTTGACACCCTTAAGAAATACAAAGAGGGAAAAAGTGTGCTTGAACAAAGGATTGTTGAAAATGAGCAATGGTTCAGACTTCGTCACTGGGACACCTTAAGCGGTAGCAAGGGTAATGAAAATGCTTCTGCATGGCTTTTTAATTCCATTGCCAACAAGCATGCGGATGCTATGGACAATTACCCACAGGTAACCTGCTTACCCAGAGAGGAAAGCGACCGGAGCTCTGCGGAAATCCTTTCACAGATTTTGCCGGTTATATTTGAGCGCAACGGCTTTGAAAAAATTTACAGTGATGCCTGGTGGTACAAGCTTAAGGCAGGTACAGCGGTTTACGGAATATTCTGGAATCCATTGAAAAGCAACGGCTTGGGTGACATTGAAATCAAACAGGTTGATATTCTTAATCTTTTCTGGGAACCGGGTATTAAGGATATTCAGAAAAGCAAGAACATCTTTCACGTTGAGCTTATTGACAATGAAACCCTTGTTGCCATGTATCCGGAGTTAAGCGGTAAGTTGGGGAATTCTACTGTTGAGATTGCTAAATATGTTTATGACGACAATGTTGACACCAAAGATAAAAGTGCGGTAATTGACCGATATTATAAAAAAATTGTTAATGGTGTGGAAACTGTTCATTACTGCAAATTCTGTAACGGGGAATTACTTTATGCTTCTGAGAATGACCCCGAATACAGCGAAAGGGGATTTTACGACCACGGCAAATACCCGTTTGTGTTTGATACTCTTTTTGTTGAAGAGGGGACCCCCTGCGGTTTCGGTTACATAGACATTATGAAAGATGCGCAGAAGCAGATTGATGTGTTATCAAATTCTCTTGTTAAGAATGCGGCTATGGCTACAACGCCCCGATATTTTATTAATTCCGCAGGTGCGGTGAATGAAGAAGAGTTTGCGGATTGGTCCAACAGCTTTGTTCACGTTTCGGGCAGTAATCTGGGCGAAGACAGTATCAGAGAAATTAAAATATCAGGTATTCCCGAAATCTATCTTGGTATTCTCAACTCTAAAATTGACGAGCTTAAGGAAACAAGCGGTAACAGAGATTTCTCACAAGGCGGTGTTTCAAGCGGTGTCACTGCCGCAAGTGCTATTGCGGCTTTGCAGGAAGCAGGTGGCAAACTGACTCGTGATATGGTTAAGGGCGGTTACAGGGCGTTTTCTGAAATTAACTGTTTGGCAGTTGAGCTTATCCGCCAGTTCTATGACGAGCCAAGATTTTTCAGAATTGTTTCACCCAACGGTCAGCAGGAATTCGTTTCCTATGATAATTCGGGGATTATAGCAAGAAATCAAGGTACCGCTTTCGGTATTGAAATGGGTATGAGACAACCTGTTTTTGATATTAAGGTCAGTGCACAGACAGCTACACCTTTTACAAAAATCAGCCAGAATGAACTTGCTTTACAGTTATATAATGCAGGCTTTTTTAACCCTGAAATGAGGAGTCAGGCTTTGTCTGCACTTTCTATGATGGAGTTTGAGGGGAAAGCGAATATTATAAATAAAATCACAGGGGCGATTTTATAAAAGCGAATAGCTAATTGCTGATTTTTTGGCACTTCGGAAAGACGATGGATGGTTTAGTAAGTTTGTTCTGCGGTACAGGCAAGCCTGTAGCTTACGGGTACTATGCCTTTTAAGATATTGTTGATTAGTGTCGTAACTGTAAGGTATGGGCTTGCCCATACCCAACGATACACAATGGTAGAACAAATTTACAAATTTATTACAACAGAAAGGATTGTTTATGAAAAATTTAAAGTACACTCCCGATTTACAGCTTTTTGGCGCTGAGGTAGCCGAAAGCGGTAACGGGGAACCGGGCGGAAAAGATGCTGTCGCCGAGCAGATTGGTACTGAAAATGTGAACTTGGAAAAGGAATTTTCAGAGCTTATAAGCGGAAAATTCAAAGACCAATTCACAAAGAAAACCCAGAGCATTATTGACAGGCGTTTTAAAGAAACAAAACTTTTAGAAGAATACAAAAACAGAGTTTCAGGCACAGTTGACACCCTTATGCAACGATTTGGTCTTGATGAGGGGGAAGAAGAGAAACTTCTTGAGAAATTCGGAATTGATGAAAAGTCAGAGTCTGATGTTCTTGATGATGAGGCAAATGTTGAAGATGAAGATGTTATCAGTGAAGATACAGAAGACGAAAGCTTTGTTCAAGAAAGAGAAGACCGTTTGAGAAAGCGTATTTCGGGTTGGTTGAAAGAGTGCGGGGAGATTAAAGAACTTTATCCGGAATTTGATTTAAGAAACGAACTTCGCTCATCAAAACTCTTTTCACAGCTAGTGTTGGCAGGTGCTCCCGTAAGGGCGGCTTATGAAACTGTGCATAAGGATGAAATTCTTTCGGGGGCTATGGCTTACACTGCCGACAAGGTGCGTGAGCAGGTGGTTAAAAATATTGAAACTAAGGGCAGACGTCCCCTTGAAAACGGTATTTCCTCCGAAAGTGCGGTTATGACTGCGGTTGATGTTAATGCTCTTACCTCAAAAGATATTCTCAAAATTTTAAAACAGGTTGAGAACGGAGCAAATATTAAATTTTAAAATCCGTTCTCGGAAAGGATTTTTATGAAAGAACTTAAAATTAATATTCAGCTTTTTGCGGCAGGTGAAGTTGTGAACTCTACAACAAGTGAAAATCTTTCCGCAGAAATGAAAACTTTTTACGACAAAACACTTATTACTCTCGCTTCACCTTACCTTGTTCACGACCAGTTCGGTCAGAAGCGTGACATTCCCAAAAACGGCGGTAAGATTATTGAATTCAGAAAATTCTCTTCTCTTCCCAAGGCGCTCACTCCTCTTACAGAGGGCGTTACTCCCACAGGGAATAAACTTAATGTTTCTGCTGTGAGCGCAACTGTTGAGCAGTACGGAGACTATATTGAGCAGACTGATATGCTCGAGCTTACTGCAGTTGACAACACTATTGTTGAGGCGACAAAGCAGCTTGCTTCTCAGGCAGGTCTTACAATGGACACAATTGTGCGTAACGAAATTGTTGGCGGTACAAACGTGCTTTACTGTCCCAAGGTTGTAAACGGAGTTGAAACAGAGATTACATCAAGAAGTGACATTGATAACACATCTCTTCTCAGAGTTAAGGATGTATTCAAGGCAGCGGCAGAGCTTAAAGCTATGAATGCTCCTAAAATTGATGGATACTATGTGGGTATTATTCATCCTTATGTTGCCTATGACCTTATGCAAGAGGCAGGCAATCAGTGGATGGAAGTGCAGAAATATGCAACTCCTGAAAATATGCTCAATGGTGAAATCGGTTGCCTTGGCGGTGTTCGTTTTGTTGAAAGCACGGAGGCAAAAATCTGGAAAGACGGCGATTCTCCCGCAGTATTTGCAACCCTTATTATTGGTGCAGATGCTTACGGTGTAACAAGCGTTACAGGTGGCGGTGTTGAACACATCGTTAAACAGAAAGGCTACGGCAACGACCCTCTTAACCAACGTTCCTCTATCGGTTGGAAAGGTCTTAAAACTGCAAAAAGACTTGTTGAGGAATACCTTGTGAGAATCGAAAGCGGTTCTACCTTCAGCGGTACTGCGGAAGAAAACTAAGAGCAAATAGCAGATAGCGGATAGCAGATAGATAATTGCTAATTGCTAATTGCTATCTGCTGACAGCTATATTTATGAAAGGAAATTTATTATGGCTAATAAAAATAATCAGACAAAAAAATCTAACGAAGAGCTTGTGAGTGTGTTTATTCCCAAGCAGTCAAGAAATGACACGGAACGTTTTGTGGCGGTAAACGGTGAAAGAATTCTTGTTCAGACAGGTAAAACCGTTGAAGTTCCCAAGCGTTTTGCAGAGGTTATTAAAAACAGTGAGGCTATGGCGGCAGTAGCTGCTACGTATATTGACGCGAATATTTCTATCTGAGTGAGGAGTGAGGAATGAGGAGTGAGGAATGTTGGGTGCTGCGCACGGCAATTTTATAATTCAAACCGCAGTCTTGTTGTTCTGAATGTTTATAGCTTTATTAAAAAACTATTTAGGGATAAATGTTTAAGAACAAAAAGACTAATACAATGTTTGGAAGCAAAGCTTCCCGACACTACTCACTACTAACTCCTCACTCCTAACTTTTATATTTGAAAGGAGTTGTTATATGACTTTAGCAGATGTTATTGAAAATTTTGATAGTGAGAGAACCAACAATGTTTCCGTAATTACCAAAAAACGTTGGATTTCACAGTTGGATCTGAAAATATGGGGTGAGATTTTAAAACCTCGTGGGGATAAGGATTTTATCGGCTATGGCAAGGAAATTCCCCTTGATGCAGTTGTTAAAGCACCTCCGGAATATGCGGAAATTTACACCCTTTATATGAATATGAAGCTTGATTATATGAATGGCGAAATCGGTCGCTACAACAATTCTGCTATGCTTTTTAACAGAATGTATAAGCAGATGCACGACTTTATAAATCGCAACGAAAAACTTCCCGTTAATACGGATTTAAAGGCAGGGGATTATGATGTTTAACCCTACGGTATATGAAATGGGGAAAACCCAGGAACTGATTTCTTCTTTCGGGGGATTTAACTGCAACCCTGTTATTTCTGATAACTGCTTTTGTAACGAAAATAATATGGGTGGTGAGGAGTTTCCGTTGCTTTCACCACGAAATAAAAGAGCATATTTTAATGTGTATGGGGACAGGCTTCACGGGCTTTTTGGTAAATCCAGGATTATGTATATCAACAACGGTATTCTTTACTATGGTGGCGAAGCGGTTGACGGTCTTAATTTCCCTGATGTTCAGGGTGAGAGGCAGTTCGTTTCCATGGGAGCGAAAGTTCTCATTTTCCCTGATAAAGTATATCTTAACACCTCAGATTTAAGTGATTATGGCTCACTTGAGGCGGAGTTCGCAACCGAAGATGGTGTTAATGTTACCTGCTCGTTAGCTAAGGGAGACGGAGGTTTATATGAAAATTATATTGTTTCTTCTTCTGAGCCTGAAGAAATGAAAAACGGAGATTTGTGGCTTGATACATCCTTTACCCCAAATGTTTTAAAGCAATATACCGAAGCTCTTGGTATGTGGATTGAGCTTGCTCAAACTTACGTAAGAATTTCTTGTGCAGGCATCGGAAAGAATTTTGAAATTTATGACGGTGTTACCTTAAGCGGTTTTGAGAATGAAGACTTAAACGGCTCTCACATTATTCGTGACAAGGGCGATGATTTCATTACTGTTACGGGTATTATTACTAACACCATAAATCAGACCGCGCCAATCAGGGTGGAGAGAAAACTGCCGGAAATGGATTTTATAATTGAAAGCGGTAACAGAATCTGGGGTTGCAATTCCGAGAATAACGAAATTTACGCTTCCAAATTGGGTGACCCGAAAAACTTTGACAGCTTCATGGGTATTTCAACTGATTCTTATGCTGTTACCGTTGGCACAGATGGTGAGTTTACCGGTGCGGTTGCTTTCAGGGGCTATGTGATTTTCTTTAAGGAGCATTGCATACATAAAATCTACGGACAAAATCCGCCATATACTGTGAATACCTCATACATAAGAGGTGTACAGAAAGGCTCCCACAAATCACTTTGTATTGTTAATGAAACTCTTTATTACAAAAGTCCTAATGGTATTTGTGCTTTTGAGGGTGGTGTGCCTGTTGATATTTCTTCTGCTTTAGGTGGGGTTTATTATACAGACGCGGTTGCAGGCACTCTCGGTAATAAATACTACATTTGTATGAGTAACAAAAATGGTGAAAGAGTACTTTTTAATTACGATGAAAGCCGTAATATATGGCACAAGGAAGACAATACCGATGTTACAGAATTTCATAATCATAATGGTAATTTATATTTTATTGGTGTAATCGATGGTGAAAAGCGACTCTGCCTTGCAGATGGTGAAAATCCTTACGGCAATTTCCCAGGTGAACTTTCAGGTTGGTTTTTGGAAGAGGATTTTTATTGGAGTTGTGAAACGGGTATATGGGGACTCTCTATCCCTGAAAATAAATATTATTCAAATATAACCTTGTGTCTCTCGGGTGAAAAAGGCACAAGAATTCACATAGATTTTCAGACCGATGAAAGCGGAAAATGGGAAAATCAGATGAGCTTCAGCGCAAATGAGCTTGGTTCTGCGGTGCTTCCCTTTGCAACGCCCCGCTGCCGTTTTCTTCGCATAAGAATAAGGGGCAAGGGTAAAGGAAAGGTTTACTTTATTAGCAGAACTGTTGAAACGGGGAGTGAACTGAATGTACGACCTTAATTTATCGGTACCGAATCTCACTTCTCCAAAATACTCAGATGACAATAGATTTTTGCTTTTGAAAAACTATTTATATGAACTTAATGAAACGCTTGCATTTGCATTGGGCGAAAGACCACAAAGTGAAATTCAAAGTCTTAAAAAGGTAATTGAAACAGAAAAAAATGAAGAAAAGCAAAATATAATCCGCCTTAAAAATGACAGTAAAAAGCGGTTTGAGGAAATAAAAGAACAGATTATCAGGACGGCGGAGGAAATTGAGATGGATTATTCCGCTGCCATATCAAAAAGTGAAGAAGAAATTCTGCAAACGGCTCAAGGTGAGTTTGCCACTAAAACGGAATTTGGTGAATATAAAAATCAGGTTGATACGGAGCTTTTGCAGACAGCAGAGAGTATAAATCTCAATGCAAAAACTATGGAAGAAATATCTGTGGACCTTGAAAATTACAAAAACACAAACAATGCCCAATTTACCTTGCAGGCAGAAGAAATACTTTCTCAGGTTGAAAATATCTATTCGTCAAAAACTGATTTGGGAGATTTGGAAGAACGGGTTTCTTCTCAGATTTCTCAGACTGCCCAAGGCATTACGGAAACCTTTTCCGAAAGTCTATCGGCTTTTTCAGAAGATTTAAGCTCTGTTGGCGGTGAGGTGAAAGAGCTTGTTTCTTCCCTTGATGTGTATATCCGCCGTGGCGAGCTTGAAGAGGGCGTTTACGGCATTGAAATCGGCAGAAGTGACAGCAATATAAAGGCTCGTTTTACCAATGACAGACTTTCCTTTTATCAGGGTGCTTCCGAGGTGGCGTATGTTTCGGGCAGTAACCTTTACATTACAAGGGCGGAAATACTTGATTATCTTAAAATCGGTAATTCAACTGATGGGTATTTCACTTTCGATATTACTGAAAACGGTCTGGAGGTGACCTGGTCCAATGGCAGTTAGTTTTTATGGTTCTTGCTCTGGTTTACTGGGCAGTAAATATGATATCTGGCTGAATGTAAAACAGAATTCTCAAAGCATTGAAAACAATAAAAGTAATGTTACGGTAAAACTTTATTTGAAACGTAATGATGGTGTTTCTGCTTCATCATATAACTTGAATGAAAACGCTAACACAGTTGTTTTAAAGGTTGCAGGCAAGGAAAAAGTCAATAAAAATTTAAGTATTGACACGAGAAATAAAGTAACGGTTACCCTTGCCAGCTGGACGGGTGATGTAAGTCATGCTGACGATGGTACACTGTCGCTTAGTGTAAGCGGTAGCTTTACTATGACCGGGACAAGTCTTGCAGGTGGTTCAGCAAGCGGTAAGTTTGAGTGTACCGATATTCCCCGAGCCTCAACATTAACCCTTTCAAAAACAAGCCTTAACCCCGGGAATACTGTTACTGCAACAATTTCCAGTGCATCTTCAAGCTTCAGTCATAAGATTAAATGGTCTTTGGGTGGTTCTTCTGTTACCCACTCTCTTTCAACGGGTATTTCGCAGGATGCTTTTACTGTTCCGCTTTCCTGGGCAGATGAAATTCCAAATGCAAAAAGCGGTAAGATTTCCATTGCGTTAACCACCTATAAAGGCTCGCAGAGAATAGGAACAAAAAACTATTCTATGAACATTCTCGTTCCGTCAACTGCAGAATTTTTACCTGAATTTACCCTTGTTGCAGAACGGATTAACAATTCTGTTCCTGCCGATTTTAACGAATATGTTAAAGGTAAAAGTCAGCTCAGATTAAATATAAAGGATTTGTCATTGAAACATGGCGCAACTGCTTCGGCGTATTCTGCCGTGGTTGATACCGCCACTAAAACCACACTTCCCGCAACGTTTAATCTGGTTAAAGCAGGTGCAATTAATATAAGCGTTACCGTAAAAGACAGCAGAGGCTTTTCGGTTAAGAAAAGTGCAACAATTACCGTTCAGAATTATTCTTCCCCCACAGTTACCATAAAGAGTCTTTCAAGGTGTGATGAGGAGGGGAACAAAACCACAAAAGGAACAAAGGTGCTTGTGGAATTTACTCCGAATTACAGTTCTGTTAACGGAAAAAATACTGCTGTGATTACATATAAATACAAAAAGTCAGATTCTGCTACCTTTAGCAGTGAGGTTCAACTGACACAAAGTCCTTGCATTTTGCCCGATAGTGATTTCCTTAATAACAGCTCATATATTGCCGCATTTAAAATTACCGACAGTATTACAAAAGATACAACCTATGGTGAAAGAATTGTTCCCAGCTCCGCAATTCCCTTTAACATAAAAAAAGGTGGGAATGGTGCTTCCTTCGGGTGCTATGCGGAAAAAGATAATGAGCTTGCAATTGCCTGGGATTTGGATGTTAAGGGGAAATTACTTTGTGAAGATGTTGAAGTGTCAGCTAATGACAGAATCTCACAATATTTCGCAAAAGTCAGATATTACGGGATGTTGGATTTGGTTGTGTTAAGAATGCGCCTTGAAGTTGGTCAGACTCTTGCAGCAAATACAGATCATGTTGTTGCAACAATCCATGGCAAACCAACGGCGTTGTTTACCCCGTTGAATATAAGAATTAACCATGAAAACGGTCGTTCGGCTATGTGTGGTGTGAATTTCAGCAGTGGCATGGTTATAGTGCGAAGTGACACAGAGATTTTACCCGGGGACTTTCTTTATATAAGTGGAACATATTTTGCAGATTATCAATAAAACACGAAAGGAGTGGAGATGTGTCATACACAACAATTAAATATGGTTCTTCGGGAGATGATGTAAAAAAACTCCAGAAAGAGCTTAACAAACAGGGCTACAAGCTTGATGTGGATGGTAAGTTCGGTTCAAAGACACAGTCCGCAGTAAAGGATTATCAGAAGAAAAAAGGTCTTGCGGTTGATGGTGTTGTCGGTAAAAACACCTGGGGCAGTCTTACCGCTAACAAAAAAAACACAAAGACCACTAAAAAAACACAGTCTTCTAAAACTACTAAAAAACAAACAAAACGCCCTGAATACAAAAAAAGCGATTCCATCAAAAATGCGGAAAACAAACTTAACGATTGGGAGAAAAATTTACCCGATAAATATGAGAGTCAATATTCTCAGGAAATTGATGGGATTTTAAATGACATTCTCAACAGAGAAAAGTTTACATATAACCTGAATGCAGACCCGTTGTATGAGCAATATCGGGAGCTTTATACCCAAAACGGCAAAAAAGCCATGATGGATACAGTTGGTCAGGCTTCTGCTTTAACAGGTGGATACGGGAATTCTTATGCCGTAACTGCAGGCAGTCAGGCATATCACGAATACCTTAACAATCTTAACGAGGTGGCTCTTGATTTAAGGGACAGGGCTTATGAACAGTATGGTGATGAAGGCGACAAGCTCTTTGAGGATATTAAACTTTTACGTTCTCTTGATGGAGATGATTACGAAAAATATCTTGATGAATTAGAGCGTTATTACAAAGATGGTGAATATCTTCTTGAAAACCTTACCGCCATGTCCGATGCGGAGTATGAACAGTTTCTCGGAACTGTTGAGGCTTGGGAAAGTGACAGGGATTTTGCCTTCAAGGAACAGAAAGATGCACTTGACAGAGAAGAGTTTGAAAAAGAAATGGCGTTTAAAAAAGCTGAAGCAGAGCGTGACCAGGCTAATGCAGACAGAGATTATGCTCTTTCTCTTCAAAAGCTTTATGCATCTAAGGGTTCAGGCAGTTCCGACAGTAAGAAAAAGAAAGTAAGTGACACCATAAGTTACCCTGAAACCTACAAAGAGTTTTGCTCTGCAACGGGTTATCCGGGGATTATGACCGAAACTGAATACTTTGCTCATGAAGAAGCAAAGAAAAAATACGGAACATATAAAAAATATCTTAAGGCTATGTACAAAATTTATAAATAAGGAGGGGTGGAATGAAGGTTAAAGTAACAGAAAAGCAGGTTATGGTAACGCAAATCAGCGAAATTTTTGAGGGTGAATTCGGTATTAACAGATGCGATTTCACATTGCCCAAAAGTTTTGAGGGACTTTCGGTAACCGCAATTTTTAATGGTATTCCCGTTCCCTTGACCGAAGGTAAATGTATCATTCCATCTCTTAAAAACGGCAACTGCATTCTTGGAGTTTATGCCTATCGGAAAAACGGAGAAGAAACGGAACTGATGTATTCTCCAAAGCCAACAATGTTTTTTGTTGGAAAAGGGTCTTTCTGTCGGGAGATAAATGAGGAGATTATTCCTGAAGTGTTCGAATATGAAACCTATTGTCAGATGCTTCAGGGGTATTGGCGGGAAATTTTAAATTCCAACACACTTGCGCAATACACCGAGAATGGTACAGAGTATCAGTATTATTCCGCAAAAGTGCTTAATGAAATGTACCACAGCATGAAAGGGGATCTTGATGAAATATCTGTACGTATTGGGGGTGCTGAATAATGGCAACAATCAAGGAGTTAAAAACACAGATTGAAAACGCCAATGCACTGGGGGTTGCCAATCTAACCAAACAGGGTATAGATATTTCTGCGGATGCCACAACCCACGACATTGTGAGTGCTATTGCAGAGATAAGTGGTGTCAATCAATACACAAGCATTGTCTGCAACGAGGACGATACAATTACTCTTACAGATAAAGACGGAGTGATGCATACAATGGTGTGCAGGTATTCCGAAGATGGAAAACTCGTATCAGTAACATACGACGGCAAGTCGGTTGAATTAACCTATGATGGTAACAAGCTTGTTAAAGTGGGCGGAACAGTTGTTGATTTGAAAAATGAAGATGAGATGGAGTCTTCTAACTTCAATACTGTTACATTTAATTCTCACGATGGACTTTTTGAACGCATTCTGGTCAGGAAAGGTAATTCCGTTAATATACCAATCAACGCACCGCCTGAGCGTGATGATGAGGTGTTTACTCATTGGGCGGTAAATGGCGTTGCTTTGCCGATACCTTTTACTTCTACAAGTGATACAACAGTAGAAGCTGTATACGATAATGTTCTTGATTATGTTTATAGCATGAATAATATATCCCGAGAAGAACATCCTTACTATTTCATTATGCAGGGTGCAAACAATCTTGGTAAAAACAATCTTATAATGCTTATGGGTTCAGAGGAAAACGTCACTATATATCAAGGTCCTGAGAGGGGTTATGTTGTAGGTAAAAAAGAAGGTTATTATCGTATCACATATAATAGTGATGAAATAGGAAATATAGGTGCAGGTAACCCTAATGCATTAATGCAAGAACTTGTTGATGGGAATGCAAGTGCAGGTACTAAGAATTATTTCCTCGTTGAGTATGAAGTGACGGAAGATACGATTGTTTATACAAATACAGGTCAACGGACAAATGAAGGTACTTGGTATGCTTATGGTAGCGGAAAGGTTGAAGAAATATGAGTAAAGATTTTCAGAACGGCTTCGCTTTAGGCTTGGCAAGTGGTGGAGTTGTTGAGGTTGCCGACACAACTGAAATGGATGCACTTGAAAATCTCATAGACGAAAGCGGAGTGCTTGACAGTACAGAGAGGACCGTTAGTGAAAAGGTTGGTCAGTTGATTGATAAGGCGGCGTGGGAAAATGTTTGGTATGAGGTAAGCGAAAATATCCAAAATGCAAACTACTTATTTCGAAATTATCAGGGAGTAACCATACCTCGTACTAATCTTATAAATGCGACTTCATTCGGACGTTTTATCCAAAACTCAAATGTTGAGTACATTGATTATTACATCGATACCCAGAAAGTTACATCGTTTCAATATGGATTCGCTTATGCCGCCTCATTAAAAAGAATTAAAGGTGTTAATACTTCTAAAGCATCACAGATTAATGGTATATTTATGGACGACAACCTATTAGAAACCATTGAAGAACCGCTTGATTTTTCAAGTGTAACACAAAATATGGGTCTTGCATTTGGTGGTTGTCATGCATTAAAAAACATTAAATTTGTAGCAGGTTCAATAAACTTATCAGTAAATATTACATCTGCTAATCTTACGGATGAAAGCATACAAAGTATAATTGACGGCCTTGTAACGGTTGAGACGGCACAGACTTTAAACCTTAATTCCGCAATAGCATTGACAGAAGAGCAGAAAGCAACAATAAACGCAAAGGGGTGGACTTTAGCACAGTGATTATTGAAAAACAAACTGTTTTAAAAGCAGACGAGGGAATGACACTTACCAATGGTGAGGCTTTCGGTAAGGTTGTTTATCTCGGTAGAAATGACAGTGCAGATAATTGGCACGAAATTACAGATGAAGAAGCAGAGAAACTTCAGGAACAGGCAGGCGGAATGAATGGAGAATAACGTGTTGTTGATAGCCTCCTTGTTTACTGCTCTTGGAGTGATAATTGCTACTGCTGTTAAAATCTATAAATTTATTCGCAAATGGGATAAGTGGGTTGAAGAGCAGAGCGAACATTCTCTCGACAACTACTTGTCTATCAAGCGCCTTACAATTATGTCACACGAAATGCCACTTTCTGAGCGTATTGCCGCAGGGGAGAAATACATAAAGTATGGTGGTAATGGTGAGGTTAAGCATAAAGTTGAAGAGCTTTTAACTTTTTTACCAAATGAAAATAATATAAATAATGGGAGCGTGAAGCTGTGAAAATTAATTTAAAAGCAAGATTAAAAAATAAAATGTTCGTTTTGTCTGCATCGGCACTTGTTGTGTCATTCGTTTATCAGATGCTCAGCGCATTTGATATTGTGCCGAAAATAACAGAAAACGAAATTACGGGTTTAATTACAATGGGGGTTAATATTCTTGCATTTTTAGGGGTGCTTGTTGACCCTACAACAGAAGGCGTCAGCGACAGCGAAAGAGCAATGACTTATTGCACCGATTGTGATGTCAGAAAAAACGAAGAGGTGAATAAATGAGTAAGAAAATCTATATTTCACCAAGCAGTCAATCCGGAAACTCTTATGCAACGGGCAACACCAACGAAAAAGAACAATGCCATAAAATTGCAAAGGCCTGTGTTGATTACCTTAAAAAGAAAGGTTTTTCGGTTAAATGCACTTATAGTGATGATATGTATGTAAGAGTAAGAGAAAGTAATCTCTTTGGCGCAGATTTGCACGTGGCAATTCATACAAATGCTACCTCAAAGCACAATATAACCGGTGGTACACAAATTCTTCTTTATAACCTGAGTGGTGAAAGGAAAAAGGCAGGTCAGGCGGTTTTTAATCGCCTTGCTCCTTTAACTCCCGGCAAAAGCGCAGAAAGACTTATTGAAAAACCTGATTTTTATGAGATTAATTCTGCAAATGGTATGACTGTCTATTGCGAATGTGAGTTTCACGACACTAAAGAGGGTTCTGATTTTATAAGAAAAAACACAAAGCAAATGGGTGAAGCAATTGCAAAAGGTATTTGTGATTATTACGGAATAAGCACAGAAAAAAAGAAAACCGAAGCCCAAAAAGAAAACAACGCTTCATCAAAAGACGAAACGTTGTATAGTGTTCAGGTTGGTTCTTTCAGTGTGAAAAAAAACGCAGAAAATTATCTTCAAAAACTGAAAAAGGCAGGGTTTGACGGGTTTGTAGTTAAAAAAGCTTAAATACCCGTTGCTCTTTGCAGAATAATATTTGCATCTTCAAGGTCGAAATAACCGTTTTGGTTAAGGTCGCCTAAAAGAAGCATCTCATCGGTGACATCGGTGTCCATTGCTGCTGCAAGTCTTAATGCCCTTCTTGCATCAAGTGTTGTGACGGCGTTGTCACCGTCGATATCGCCGAAGGAGTTTATAGTTCTGTCAAGCTCAATAATGTAAACAGGGGCATTGTTTCTTATGCTGTAATCCACTCCCGCTGAGCCCAAATGACAATTGATTTTAACTGTATGGGTGGTTTGTGTGCTGTTGGTCTCGCGGAAAGCGAAAGCGTTTCTGCCGATTGAAACAATGTTTTCGGGAATTGTAACCTCTGTTAAAAGAGTACAGTTTTCAAAAGCGTAAGCACCAATGACAAGCTCACCCGTTCCGAAAGTGATGGTTTCAATTGCTTTGCAGTTACTGAAAGCACTTAAGCCGATGGATTTTAAGCTGTCAGGGAATGTGGGTGAGGGGAGAACTTCACAGTTTGAAAAAGCATAGTCACCAATAGTTTCAAGAACCGGTGAAAGTTTCAAAAAATTAAGCTTTTTTGCATTCGAGAATGCACGGGTGCCGATGTGTTTTAACGCAGGTCCACAGTTGACCCACTCGAGCTTTGTGCAACCGTAAAATGCCATATCTCCAAGATTTTCGGTGTTGCAAAGATTAACGCTGGTAAGTTCAACACAATTGCTGAAAGCGCTTTTACCAATGGTTTTTACACCATCGCCGATTGCAACAGAATAAAGCTTTTTGCAGTTGTAAAAAGCATAAGCTCCTATTTCTTCCACAGTATCGGGAATCAAAACATATCTTATGGCGTTTTTCTGACGGAAGCCTGTTATTGAAACAACCGTCAAATCTTCTCCGCTCTCTGATGGCAGAGTTGAGGGTATAACAACATCTTCGCTGTAAAAGTCTTTGTAGCCGGTGATACTGCAAGTACCGTCACCATTGTCAACATAAGAAAAGTATTTAGGGTCACCTGCCGCAGTAGCAACGGGGATGGCGGTTATTATTAAAAATAAAGCGAGAGTTAATGATAGTATCTTTTTCATTTTGTTCTCCTATATATCAAGTGGCAAGTTGAAAGTGGCAAGTGGTAAGTTTCGGGTGCTGCGCACGGCAATTGTAAAAGCAACAGAAAAAGCAAACTTATTGTTATGAATGCTTTTAACCTAAAACAAAATTAATAGGAATAGGTTTTAGTTACGAATACCAAATATAATGTTTGGAAGCGGAGCTTCCCCAAAACTTGCCACTTGCCATTTGCCACTTCCAACTATTAACTTAATTATACACCATTCCCAACCTTTTGTATATACCTAAAATGTATATTTTTCTTAAACAAACTGCATATTCGCAAAAATATACATAAAAAACTGTATATTGTGAATTATTTTTCAAAAACAGTTGCAATTTTAAAATAATAGTTGTATAATCCATTCACAAACGGAAGAGGTATTACATAAAATCTTCCGAAAAATTTAATTGTGAGGTTTTTAAAATGAAAAAGTTTTTAAAAGTTGCTTCCATAGTTCTTGTTATTGCTATGATTGCTTGCTTTGCAGCTTGCGGCGGTAACGGCGGCGAAAAAGAAAAGCTCGTTATGGCTACTAACGCAGAATTTCCTCCCTACGAATATGTTGAAGACGGCAAAATCGTAGGTATCGACGCTGAAATCGCAGGTCTTATTGCTGAAAAACTCGGTATGGAACTCGAAATCGTTGACGTTGCTTTTGACTCAATCATCCCCGGTGTTCAGAGCGGTAAGTATGATATGGGTATGGCTGGTCTTACTGTTAATGAAGAAAGACTTGAAAAAGTTAACTTCTCAACTTCTTATGCAACAGGTATTCAGGCTGTTATCGTTAAAGATGGCAGTGACATTAAGTCAATTGACGACCTTGCAGGTAAGAAAATCGGTGTTCAGACTTCCACAACAGGTGACATCTACGCAACAGGTGACTACGGTGAAGATGCTATCACTCGTTATGACAACGGTGCAGTTGCAGTTCAGGCTCTTCTTGCAGACAAGGTTGACTGCGTTATCATTGATAACGAACCCGCTAAATCTTATGTAGCAGCTAACGAAGGTCTTAAAGTTCTTGACACAGAATACACAGTTGAAGACTATGCTATCTGCTTTGCAAAAGATAATACAGAACTTAAAGATAAGGTTGACGGTGCTCTTAAAGAGCTCATCGCCGACGGTTCTGTTAAAGACGTTATTGAAAAATATATTCCTGCAGAATAATTCTTATTTAACTATTAATAAGGGCGGAGAAAATCCGCCCTTGTTTTTTGGATAGAAAGGGGTGTTAAAGTATGTTCGAGTGGATTACCAGACTTATAGCAGAGTTTATGTTTGTTTTCGGCGATGGTCGTTGGGAGCTTATTGTTGATGGCTTTCTTAATACCTTAAAAATCACCGCAGGTGCTTTGGTTGTTGGTATTGTAATCGGTGTTCTTATTGCCGCTGTTCGTTCATCCTTTGACAAAAATAAAGAGTCAATGAAGCTACACGGTGGTGCCGGCTACATTGTTCTTTCAGTTTTAAATGCAATTTGTAAGGTTTACCTTACGGTTATCCGTGGTACACCCGTTGTTGTTCAGTTGATGATTTGCTATTTTGTTATTTTTGTAGCTTCTGAAGATGGTGTTCCCGTTGCAATTTTTGCTTTCGGTATTAACTCGGGTGCTTATGTTGCAGAAATTTTCCGTGCAGGTATTATGTCCATTGACCATGGTCAATTCGAAGCTGGCAGAAGCCTTGGCTTCAATTATTTCCAGACAATGCGTTACATAATCATTCCTCAGGTTTTCAAAGCAGTTCTTCCTACTCTTTGTAACGAGTTTATTGCTCTTTTAAAGGAAACCTCTGTTGCAGGTTATGTTGGTGTTATGGACCTTACAAAATCAGGTAATATTGTTGCAGGTCGTACCTTTGAATATTTCATTCCGCTTTTCACTGTTGCAATTATTTATCTTGTAATGGTTATGATTCTTTCATCCCTTGTAGGAAAGCTTGAGAGGAGGTTAAGAAAGAGTGAGCGATAATGCATTTATTAAAGTAACCGACCTTAAAAAACACTATAACGGCGGTGAAGTTAAAGCTCTCGACGGTGTTAACTGCGAGATTAATAAAGGCGAGGTTGTTGTTATAATCGGACCCTCAGGTAGCGGTAAAAGTACATTTTTACGCTCCTTGAATCTTCTTGAAATTCCCACAAACGGTGAAATTATTTTCAACGGAACAGATATTACTGCTCCAAAAACAAATATTAATAAGCATCGTCAGAAAATGGGTATGGTTTTCCAGCATTTCAACCTTTTTCCTAATATGACCGTTCTTAAAAATATGACAAGTGCTCCCGTTACAATTCTCAAAAAGAGCAAGGAAGAGGCAGAGAAGAAAGCCCTTGAGCTTCTTGACAGAGTTGGTCTTAAGGATAGAGCGGACGCTTACCCCAGTCAGCTTTCAGGCGGTCAGAAACAACGTGTTGCAATTGTCCGCGCTCTTTGTATGGAGCCCGATGTTATGCTCTTCGACGAGCCGACATCCGCTCTTGACCCTGAAATGGTAGGGGAGGTTCTTGATGTTATGAAGGAACTTGCCGCAGAGGGTATGACAATGGTTGTTGTTACTCACGAAATGGGTTTTGCGAGAGAGGTTGCAACCCGAGTAATCTTTATGGATGAGGGTATCATTCAGGAAGACGGAACTCCTGAAGAAATTTTCGACAATCCCAAATGCGAAAGACTTAAGTCTTTTTTGGGTAAAATTTTATAATTCTAGAGGACGGATTTTTGTTCGTCCTCTTTGTTTTTAGTTAGGTGTTAAGAGTTAGGAGTGAGGAGTGTGGAGTGAGGAGTGTGGAGTGTGGAGTTAGGAGTGAGGAGTGTGGAGTGAGGAGTTAGGAGTGAGGAGTGTCGGGGAAGCTTCGCTTCCAAACATTTTATTTGATATTCATAAACAAAACTGACAGCAAACAAAAACACAAATTGACATGAAATATATTCAGAACATTGTAGTTTTTTCTTTTATAACTTTTATAATTGCCGACCGCAGGTCCCGACACTCCACACTCCACACTCCTCACTCCTAATTTTGCCAATAGGCAACTTGCACAACAAACCCTGACTTATTTTGATATTTATTACAACCATTAAAATTGCATAATAGGTTGAAAAATGAAAGTGATTATGTTATACTTTCTCTATTAGTAGTGTGATAAAGTATGTCATTGTGCTTTGCCACGAAATCTACGGAGGTGTATCTTTTGGCAGACGAAAAAACCACTGTTGTTGAAACGCCGGAAATAGACGCTGCTTCTCGTGAGTATGTCTATGAAAACAGAAGATATGTTGGTATGAAAGAAACAATCTGGTATGTTGTTTACGATATGTGCCAGAGCTTTAATATCGACTCTTTTAACGACCGTTTCATCACAAGTATTCTTCAAATTGACCTTGACTACCAGACAATCGTTAGTGTTTTCAACGGTTTCTGGGATGTTATCAACGATATCTTCACAGCGGCAATCGTTGAAAAAACCCGTACTCGTTGGGGTAAATTCAAACCTTATCTTGTTGGTTTGGGTATTCCCGGTACATTGGGTACTTGTTTCTATTGGCTTCTTCCCATGTTCTTCAAGGGAAAAGGCGCAAGAGATATGACAAAGTTCCTTACATATTTCATTCTTGCCATTGTCCGTGAGGGTGCAGGTACATTCCGTGCAATTGCAAAAACAGGTATGTTGGCAACCATTACGCCACACCCTGTTGACCGAACTCGTCTGATTACGGTTGCCGAGTTCTTCTCGGGTCTTTTGGGTGAAAAACTTCCTCAACAGATTTTAACTGTTCTTATCGACCTTATCGGTAATAAGGTTATTAACCTTTCATATACTTCAACCTTTATGTTTATGGGTAACTTTACCGCGATTGTAAGTGGTGTTGCATCCCTTATCTTCTGCGTTATGACCCGTGAGCGTGTTCTTCAGTCCGTTGAAACCCCAAGCGTTATGCAGAGCTTGAAGTCCGTTGTTAACAACAAGCCCATCTTGTTGCTTACTCTTTCGGAAACACTTTCAAACTTCAGCGTTGGCGGTAGCATCAATGACTACTACATCGATGTTCTTAACTTCGCTTCAATGACAATGGTTGCAGGTATTCCCGGTGCTATTATCAACCCATTCTCATTCTCTCTTGTTCCTTGGTTCAGAAGAAGGTTCTCCACAAAAGTTCTCTATCTCCTTGGTACAAAGAGCCAGCCGTTACTTGATATCCCTGTATTCCTTATCGGTATGATAGGCGGTAAGCACAACGGTATTTATAAAAAGGTATTGCCCATGTTCTTTGTTATGGCAATCAAGGAAGCCATTTACATGGTATTCTGGGGCGTTCGTAGAGTTATTCCCAGTGAAATGTATAATGAATCTATGGACTACTGTGAATGGAAGAACGGTTATCGTACAGAGGCTATGACCTCAGTTGCCCGTGACCTTACAAAGAAACTTGCAAGTATTGCAAACTCTGCTCTTTCTCTCCAGCTTAAGAAGCTTATCGGTTACGATATTTCTTCTTACACAAGAGGTGAAGCTCAGACAGATAACACCAAGTTTGGTCTTTTTGCAATGGCAACAATCATCCCCACAGTTACAGGTCTTCTTGGTATTATCCCCATTCTCTTCTATGACCTTAGCGGTGAAAAGAGAGAGCGTATGTATGCAGAACTTCTCGCTCGTCGTGAAGAGGATGCAAAAATTGCAATGTCCGGTGATAAAGAGGCTATTGAAAAACTTGCTAAAGAGCAGTTATCAGTTGGCTCACAGAACAAAGATCTTTAATAAAACCTTTTCGGCGGCACATTGTGTCGCCGATTTTTATGAATTTAACGGAAAGGAAATTCTATGGCAAAATCGAGTTATTTCGGAAATTCTGCAAAGCTGTTATGTATTGTTTCTGCATTGCTTTTTGCAGCAAATGGTTTGTCTGCTTTAGGTTCTTTGTTAGGAGCAGCGTCATTGCAGTCTTTGGGAACCAGCCTTTCAAGTCTTGTTTTATATGTTGGCTTGGTGATTTGCTTTATTGCCTTTAATGGCGAGGGTGTGGGCCACAAGCGCTACAGAGACAGAAAACGTACAAAAATCACAGGTGCTTTAAAACTAAATCTGTTGTTTTGTTTTGTTTTGAATTTTGTTAAAGGCGGTTTGGAATTTTCCGTAATGACTATTCAGGGAGCAGGTGGTATATTTGCCCGCTTCTTGATGAGCATAGTTTCTACGGTAGGGTCATATGGATTTCTTTTGTGTGCCGTTTCTTTCTGGTACATTTTCCGTGATGGTGCTCATAAAAAAATTATCACCTTTGAAGTGGTTGCTTTTGTTTTCGGACTCTTATATAACATTTATAAGATTTTCAACTATTGGGTTGCAAAATATAATGTTTCTCTGTTAGGTGAATTGTTTACAGAAATGTTTTCCAATAACAATATAATGAAAATTCTTTGCCTTTTGCAGTTCGGTTTTGATATTCTTATGTTTGCAAAAGTGTACCTTTATTATGAAAAACTCGGTGAAACAGAGCAACAAGAAATTGATAACAATATCAACGAGTTGTCACGTGCCCGAAATGTTTGTAAACAAGATGGATTTGGAATAGACACCCTTGAAGACGATTTTTTGTTGACAAATGAAACATAAATTAAAAACACCACCTGTATAAATGTACAGGTGGTACTTTTTTGTTTTGTGTATTATTTGCTTTTCGGTGGTGTTATATGAAAAGAGTTGTTGTTCTTTGTGTTGTTTTATCGGTTTTGTTTTTTGGCGTTTTTTTTGCTTTCAATAAAGAAAATGAAAAGCAGGACAAAGACGTTGCTTTGAATACGGTTGAAAAAATTCAAACTACCCAAAATAATGAAGAAAGCTATAATAAAAAACAAATTTATGGGGTTTGGTTAACTTATTCCGAAATAAGCTCGCTTGTTAAGGATAAGGATGAAAAAGAATACAAAGAAAGTCTTGAAAAACTTTTCAGCAATTTGAAAGAAAATAAAATCAATACTGTTTTTTATCAGTGTCGTGCATTTTGTGATAGCTTTTATAATTCGTCCATATTTCCTGTGTCAAAATATATCAGTTCAACCAATGTGGATTTGCCCTACGACCCGTTTGAGATTTTTCTTGAAATAGGTAAAGCGTGGAATGTAGAGGTGCATTGCTGGGTTAATCCATATAGAGTATCTTATGATAATAAATTTGAAAAATTACCGAAACATTCTCCGGCAAGGAAATTGTATAAGGAAAATAAGAATGCACTTTTAATCTGTGATAAGGGGATTTATCTTAACCCGTCAGTTGATGAGGTGAGAGAGCTTGTTCTGAATGGTATCAGGGAAATTCTAAATAAATATCAGGTGGCAGGAATACATTTTGATGATTATTTTTACCCTGAAACTAAGGAGATAAATGATAGTGCTTTGTTTGAAAAGTACAGAAACGATGGCGGAGCGCTTGGTCTTGCAGATTGGCGAAGAGAAAATGTATCAGCCCTTATTGCCTCGGTGTATTCTCTTGTTAAAGGTCACGATGAAAACCTTGTTTTCAGTATAAGTCCGTCAGCGGATATTAAAAAATGTAAAAACGTTTTTTATGCAGACGTGGAGAAATGGTGTGAACAAGAGGGTGTTGTTGACTATATAATTCCGCAGATATATTTTGGCTTTAAAAATGAAAAAATGCCGTTTTCGTCAGTTGTGAAAGAATGGGAAAAGCTTGTGGAGAAAAGCGAAGTTGAATTGATATGCGGTTTGGCGGCATATAAATGCGGAAGAGATGACAAGAATGCAGGAACAGGGAAAGACGAGTGGAATGAAAATGTAAACATTTTGTCACGACAATATGAACAAATTGCAGAAAGCCAAGCGTGGCAAGGGTTTTCGCTGTTTTCTTATTCCTATTGTTTTGGTGAGAATATAAATGAAAATTCTAAAAAAGAAATAAAAAATCTTCTATATATGGTAGAATAAAAATAAATAATAGGCTAATATGTCAAAATATAGGTTGATTTATGTTTTAAGAGGTTGCTATGAAAAGAAGTTTAAAAGTTTTAGCAATATTACTTTCTTTGCTTAGTCTGAATATAATTGTCCCCGTAGCGAGTGCAGAAAGTCTAAAAGGCGATGTGAATGGTGATGGCTATGTTACAACGTCAGATGGTCGTCTTGTGTTGCGATTTTCTGCGAATATGCAAATACCGACAGCTGCTGAAAAAACTGCAGCAGATATGAACAGCGACGGCAAAATTACAACGTCAGATGCTAAACTTGTTTTGGCTGACGCTCTGGATCTGGAATCCTATGAAGAAGGCCTTTTGAGACAGGGCTTTCCCATGTCATACGTTGAGCCTCTTCTTGAACTCCATAAAAAATATCCTCAGTGGGAGTTTGTTCCCATGGTCACAGGGCTTGACTGGCAAAAAACCATTAATGCCGAGCGTGACCCTCACAAGCAACAGCTTATTGAAAATAATGTTCAGGCATCTTTTAAATGTTCCTGTAAATCCTGTAAAGGTGTCATTCAGGAAGCATCCAATTGGGTGAGTGCTTCCGAAGAAGCCGTTAAATATTATATGGACCCAAGGAACTTTCTTGATGAAGAGTATATTTTCCAGTTCGAAAGTACTGCTTATGACAGCAGTCATACCAGAGATGGTGTTGAAGCAATACTAAAAAATACATGGATGCATAACTCTGGAATTACATATCTCAATACAGTTGGTGACGAAAAAACTTACAAGGAAAATGGTGTAGCGGTAAAATATTCCGATTATATTCTCAAATCCGCCAAGGATAGCGGAATGAGTGCATATTATCTCGCTTCCAAAATTGTGCAGGAGGTGGGTTCAAGTTCTGCTTCTTATGCAGGTGGTTCAAGTGGTGATGAGTCTCCTTATAATGGCATTTACAACTACTATAATATAGGTGCTTATACCGGTGCGATTGATGGTCTTAAATGGGCAAATGGTTTTATGAAAACCTCCAAAAAAACTAATATGTATAAATCTGCCAGTTCAACTTCTACAAAGGTTGTAACTGTTCCATTGAATACAGAGTTATATTATATCAGTACTAAAGGTGATTTTTACAGAGTAAGAGCAACTGTAAGTGGGAAAACCTATAGTGGTTATGTGGCAAAAAGCAAAGTTTCCGCATACACTTCTTATAGCAGACCCTGGACAAGTCCGCAGAAAACAATTTATTATGGCGCTCAGTACATTTATGATTCTTTCGCCGAAACTCAGTTTACGGGATACTTACAGAAATTTAATGTAAACCCCAAATCAGATGAACTTTATAACCATGAATATATGGCAAATGTCAGAGCCGCAGCAGCAGAAGCAAAGAAAACCTATAATGCTTATGTATCTGCAAATATTCTTCAAACCAAAAAGGTTTTTTCAATCCCTGTTTTTAAGAATATGCCCGGTGCTGATATGACAAGTGAGGATTATTTTAAATCCTCTAAGCCTAAACTTACAGTTCCTAACTACACTGACACATCTGTTACTCTTTCCTGGACAAAACTCGACAATGCAGAAAAATATCAGGTTTATAAATATAACGTAACCACTAAAAAGTTTGACTGCATTGCTACTACTGCGGACTTAACATATACAGATACCAAGCTTTCTTCAGGTGCTACCCCTCAATACAGAGTCATAGCATATTATAAAAATGCTTCAGGAAAAACTATTTACTCATCATATAGCGACACCTTTTACGCAACCGTTACACCAAAAACTCCAACGGGGCTCAGTCTTGTTTCAAAAACTGACAGTTCCGTAAAAATAAAATGGACCGGTGTGGATTGCACAGGGTATATAGTTTACCGTTATGATGCTCTTTCAGGAAGCTATGAAACACTTGGTTCTACTAAGGAAACTTCTTATACAGACCAGACTGTTAATGGAGGAACTGCGTATAAGTACAAATTGAAAGCCTATACCGAAACTGCCAGTCGTACGTTTTATTCCGGTGAATCTTCAGTTCTTTCTGTTACAACAAACGGAGAGGCAACTAACCAAAGCGGATATGTAGATATTTCCGATGGTTATCTTAATATAAGAAAGTCTGCAAGCACAAGTGCAGATGTTGTAGCGCAACTCTTAAAGGGTCATACAGTTACAATTTTCGGCACTTCGGGTGATTGGTATAAGGTGAGCTTTACACTTGAGGGCAAAACTTGTTCAGGTTATGCCCACAAGGATTACATAAAAATCGGTACATATACACCGCCGGCTACTGAAGAAACAGATAAAGAAAAATGTCCGTATACAGAGCCGACTGTTACTCTCAGTCAGGGTAATAGCGGAGATTCTGTAAAATGGCTTCAGTGGTATCTTTATAAATTAGGTTACCTCAAAGAAAGTGATATTGACGGTTCTTTTGGTCCCACAACTCTTTCTGCAGTTAATAAATTCCAGACAGATAAAAATTTGACTGTGGACGGACTTGTAGGCTCAGGTACAAGAAGTGCACTTAAAACGGCATATGGAGAATAAAAAATGGTATTCGGAGTTGCTTGCTTGCTCCGAATACCTCTTTTTTAATAATTATTTATTATCTCTTCTGCTTTCTTTTTCACTTCGTAAATTAAATCGTTTGGTGCTTTAACTTTTATTTTACCACCAAACTGAACAACCCATTTTGTAAGACCGTCGCTTACAACTGCATTGGTTTTGAGAAGAAAATGATTTTCATCATATTTCTGGATTTTTACATTGTCACCAAAGCGGTCGAGAATAACCTCAAGAATTTCGTTGTTGCAAATCAATTCAACAGGTTTGGGTTCACCGCTATACATATTGAAGAGCTTTGTGGCATAGTCTGCAGAGTCGAAATTGTTTCTGTAATCAGAAACCTCAGAAAAATGTCTTGCAGAGGTCTTTGTCTTCTGCAGTTTTTTTATTTTATCTATTCTGAGATGCATTAAGTTATCGTATTTTTCGTTGTTACAAACAAGATAATAGTGGTCGTCGGACCAGATAAGAGCATAAGGACTTACCGTAAATGATTTCTCTTCTTTTGCGGTTTTAAATTCTTCGGTGATTTTTCGTCTTGTATAGGTGAAACTTACCTTTACACCTTCTGTAATTGCCTCATCGAGAAGACTTATTGTGTAATAAATTTCCTCGTTGTTGCATTTGGGACGGTTATCAACATAAACCTGAGAGTGTAAAATTTTCGCTTGATTTTCACTTGCAAAGCTTTCGATTTTTTCTACCAACTGGTTTGTTTTCTTCTGTGAAATAAAGTTTGCCGCCTGAACAGCGTCGGAAAGAAGTCGGATTTCTGCAAGTTCAAAATCTCTTGCACCCAAAAAGTAACCCCCACGATTTTTAGAGCCTGTGTGAATAATGTCAAATCCGTATTCTCTTAAAATGTCAATGTCTTTGTATATAGATTTTCTTTCTGCGGGTATCTCTAATTTAGCAAGCTCATCAACAATTTCTGTTGCCGCAATAAAATGTTCCTCATCAGTTTTTTTCTTTAAAATATCTGCGAGATAAAGTAATTTTAACTTAGATTTCTGTACCCCTGCCATAACAACACCTCTTGTACTATTTATAGGTCTATAACCTATTATACTATAATTAAAAAGATTTGTAAACAGGCAGAAAAGTTATTTACAAAAAATAATTATAGGTGTATAATTATTGTGTATATTTATGATGAAAAATGAAAGAGGGGTGTCTGGATGGTTGGTCTTAAAATCGGTCTTGATATAGGGACGGGCAGTGTTGTTGCCGCAACAGAAAATAAAGGTGTTGTCCTTTCTGAACCTGCTGTTCTGGCACTTGAACGTGAAACCGGTGAGGTTCTTGAGGCAGGTAAAAAAGCATTGGAAATGACAGGCAGATGTCCCGATGCAATCAAGCTCGTTCGTCCGCTTTTAAGCGGTGGAATTTCAGAACTTGAGAGTAGTGAAAAACTTCTGAAATGCTTTTTGGAACGAATTTGCAAAAATAAAATCTTTAAGCCTACCGTTGTTGCAACTATGCCGGCAGGAATAACAAATCTTGAAAAACGCAATATTTTAGGTTGCGTTTTAAGAGCGGGTGCAGGTCGTGCAACTCTCATTGAAGAGCCTCTTGCAGCGGCATTGGGTATCGGAGTTATGACGGACAAGCCCTACGGTACTATGGTTGTGAATATCGGTGCAGGTACAACCGGCGTTGGTGTAATAACAATGGGCAGTATTGCCGTTGCAAAAAGTGCCGCTATAGGTGGCGATGATATGGACAGAGTTATAAGAACATATCTGAAAAATAACCGTGGTGTAAATGTGGGCAGACTTACTGCGGAAGAATTGAAATCCCTTATCGGCGGTGCAAAAATGCGAGAAGAAACCATCGCCGCAGTTGCCAAAGGTAAAGATATGGCAGACGGAATGCCCTTGTTTTTTGAGGTTACAGCTCAGGAAATTAATTTTGCAATACGTGACTGTGTTGATGAAATCTGCAAAGCAATAACGGATGTTCTCGAAGTAACTCCACCTGAACTTGTGAGAGATATTACCGATGACGGTATTTTTCTTTGCGGTGGTATGGCAAAGCTTTACGGACTTGATAAATATATTGAAGAAGCAACGGGAATAAAGGTTAAAATTCCCGGTAATGCTACAAATGTTGCGGCATTAGGCTGCCTTCGTGCATTGAATGAGGAAAATTATCTTTCTTCCAACGGATATCAGTTTGTAACCCTTGAAACATTGAATGTGTAAGATATATAAGCTTATGAGGTATATAAATGAAAATTCTTGTAATTGACGGTAACTCAATATTGAATCGAGCCTTTTACGGTGTTCGTCTTTTAAGCACGAAAGATGGCAGATTTACCAACGGAATATTCGGATTTATGAATATTTTTCTTCACTTGCTTGAGGAGTATAAGCCCGATAGTGTTGCGGTTGCTTTTGATGTTAAAGCACCCACATTCCGCCACAAAATGTACGATGCTTATAAAGGTACCCGTAAACCTGCTCCGAGTGAGCTTGTTGAACAGTTTCCCACACTTAAAGAGTTGTTAGGTTATTTGGGTTATACTGTTGTGGAAATGCCCGGTTACGAGGCGGATGACATTCTCGGTACACTTTCTGCTGCCTGTGGTAAAGATGATTTTTGTTATATTGCAACAGGGGACAGAGACAGTCTTCAGCTTGTAAGAGATAATGTTAATGTTGTTCTTGCCACAACCAGAATGGGTAAGTCCGAAACTGTTTTATATAATACCGAAAAAATCAAAGAGGTTTATGGTGTAACTCCCGAACAACTCATTGATATTAAAGCTATTCAGGGTGACACATCCGATAATATTCCCGGCGTTGCGGGTATCGGTGAAAAAGGTGCTCAGGACCTTATCGGTCGTTTCGGCTCAATTGAATATATTTATGAGAACCTTGAAACCATTGATGTAAAAGCAGGAATTCGTGCAAAGCTTGAAGCATCAAAGGAAAATGCTTTCTTGAGTAAGGATTTGGGAAGAATCTGTCTTAAGGCACCTGTAAGTACGGATTTAAGTGATTATGAAATCAAAAATCCTGATAGTGTTAAAGCTACAAATCTTCTTATGTCTCTTGAAATGAGTAAACTTCTCGGAAGACTTAATCTTTCGCAGGATGAAATTGCAGAGCAGGAAAACGCAAAAGAAGTAGCGCTTTATGAAATAACTGATACAGATGAATTCTTAACTTCTTTGAAGAACAATGGAAAAGCATTTTTCACCGTTAAATATAATAACGGGGGAATTGAGTATATTTTGTTTAAGACTGTTGATGGTGTTGCACTGATTGAAAACAGCAATTTCCTTTTTATGTCCTTTGCAAGTGTATTTTTTGCTGATGAAAGTATAGAAAAATACACCGATGACTCAAAGCAACTTTACGGCTTTTGCGATGCAAACGGCATCGAATTGAAAAATATAAAACTCGATACATCTCTTGCAGCGTATCTTCTCAATCCTAATTCCTCGGATTATTCCGTTAAAATGCTTGCAGGCTCATATTCTCTTGCGCCTGTAAAAATAAAAACAGCGGATTTGGCGGATTTTTACCTTGCAGAAAAGGATTATGTTGACGGTGCAGGTTACATTGAGGCATTAAGCGTTAAGCTTTCTGCTGAAATTAAGGAAAATAATCAGGAAAAACTTCTGTATGAAATCGAAATACCTCTTGCAAGAGTTCTTGCTTCAATGGAAAGAGAAGGCTTCCTTGTTGACAGAGAGGGTATTGAGAATTATAACGATGTTATTTCCTCAAAATCAGAAGAAAAATTAAAAAATATTTATGAACTGGCAGGTTGCGAGTTTAATGTGAACTCCCCGAAGCAGTTAAGCGAAGTTCTTTTTGATGAAGATAAGCTCAATCTCCCTCATGGTAAAAAAACCAAAAGCGGTTATTCCACCAATGCAGAGGTTCTTGAATCTTTAAGGGATAAGCACCCCATTGTCAACGAAATACTTGAATACAGAGGTTTAACAAAGCTCAAATCAACCTATTGTGAAGGTCTTTTAAAGGTTATTGATAACGACGGAAGGATACATTCAACCCTTAACCAGACTGAAACAAGAACAGGAAGAATTTCCTCTGCTGAACCTAATCTCCAAAATATTCCCGTAAGAACCGAGCAGGGCAGAGAATTGAGAAAGTTCTTTGTTGCTAAAGAGGGCTATGCACTTGTGGATGCTGACTATTCACAGATTGAACTGCGTGTTCTTGCATCTCTTGCCGGTGATAAAAATATGATTAACGCCTTTTTGAGCGGTGCGGACATTCACTCCATTACCGCTTCACAGGTTATGGGAATAGCTTTGGAAAATGTTACTGCCAATGACAGAAGAAAGGCAAAAGCAGTTAATTTCGGTATCGTTTACGGCATTGGTGCATTCTCGCTTTCAAATGATATAGGCACATCTATTGTTGAGGCGGACAGATACATCAAAGGCTATCTTGCTAATTATTCGGGCGTTGCAGAGTTTATGGAAAACGCAAAGAAAAGCGCCAAAGATAAAGGCTATGCCGAAACTTATTTCGGTAGGAGACGATATCTTCCTGAGTTACAGGAAAAAAATGCAATCCGTCGTGGCTTTGGTGAAAGGGTTGCAATGAATATGCCCATTCAGGGAACTGCGGCAGACATAATCAAAATTGCTATGATTAAGGTTTATGACCGCTTAAAAAATGAATTTCCGCAAGCAAAACTCATTATGCAGGTGCATGATGAACTGATTATTGAAGCTCCTGAAAAGGACAAGGAAAAAGTTGCTGTTCTTCTTAAAGAAACAATGGAAAGTGCTTGTGAAATGGCAGTTCCTTTCACAGTTGATGTTCAATACGGCAAAACATGGTACGATACAAAATGATGGATTTGAAAATCAAGAAAATGACGTCTGCCCATATTAAAGAGATAGCAAAACTTGAAAAAGAGTGTTTTTCTTCTCCATGGAGCGAAGATGGTCTCAGAAGTGAATTGGATAATGGTTTTGCCCGTTTTTTTGTTGCCTTTTGTGGTGAAAAAATAGCAGGTTATATAGGTTCGCACAATATTTTGGGTGAGGTTTATATATCAAATGTTGCTGTTTTTCCGGCTTTTCGCAGAAATGGCGTTGGCAGGGCGTTGGTAGAGTTTCTTGTTGACCAAATGAAAACCGGGAATGCGGAATTTGTAACCCTTGAGGTAAGAAAAAGTAATTTAAACGCTATTTCACTATATGAAAAATGTGGATTTGAAAAAGTGGGCGAAAGAAAAGATTTTTATGAAAAACCCCGTGAGGACGGAGTTTTAATGACATATTTTATTAAGTGATTTGGAGAAAATTTATGAAAATTCTCGGAATTGAAAGCTCCTGTGATGAAACTGCTGCAGCGGTTGTTGAAGATGGCAGAAAGGTGCTTTCAAATGTTATTGCTTCTCAGGTTGAGGAGCACAAAATATACGGCGGAGTTGTGCCGGAAATTGCTTCAAGAAGACATACGGAAGCTATTTGCGCGGTTGTGGAAAAGGCTTTGTGTGATGCGGGTTGCACCATCAATGATATTGATGCAATAGCGGTTACCTATGCCCCCGGTCTTATTGGTGCTTTGCTTGTAGGTGTGAACTATGCAAAAGGTCTTTCATATTCAACGGGAATACCTCTTGTACCCGTTCACCATTTAAGAGGTCACATTGCTGCTAATTACATATCAGACGAAGAACTGAAACCTCCCTTTATATCCTTAGTGGTTTCAGGTGGTCACAGTCATATTATCAATGTTAAAGATTATACCGATTTTGAAATAATCGGCAGAACCCGTGATGATGCCGCAGGTGAGGCGATGGATAAAGCCGCCCGTACTGTTGGTCTTCCTTATCCGGGTGGAGTTAATCTTGATAAAATATCTGTAAACGGTGACGAAAACAAATATAAATTTCCTGTTCCCAAAGTGGCTGATTCCAAATATGATTTCAGCTTTTCCGGACTTAAAACCTTTGCGGTTAATTTGGTTCATAACGCTTCACAAAAAGGTGAAGAGGTTAGGGCGGAAGATTTGGGGGCGTCGTTCATAAAAGCCGTAACAGATTTGCTTGTTTCGCACACAATGGAAGCCGTTAAAGATTACGGTGCAGAAAAAATCGTTCTTGCAGGTGGCGTATCCGCAAACTCCCGTCTGAGAAGAGTTATGGAAGAAAAATGTAAGAGTGAAGGCTTGGAACTTTACAAACCTGAACTCAAATACTGCGGAGATAATGCGGCTATGATAGCCTCTCAGGGCTATTATGAATTTCTGGCAGGGAAGAGCGCGGATTTAACCCTCAATGCAGTTGCCTCAATGCCCATAACAGAATGATTAAGAATATTCACAAAAACAGGAAATTTGTGTAAACACTCATTAACTTTAACAGTTTTTTCGCCTTATGTTTGGTGAATATGTTAATATAAATTTCTTGACAAATGTGTTATAATTCATTCGTATAATTATATGTATTTGATTTGGAGGAATCACAATGAAGACAAACTTCAAAAAAACATTGGCTGTCTTGCTTGCTGTTTTGATGCTTACATCAGTTTTCAGCGTAACAGCATTTGCAGCGTATACTGCTACTATTCAAGCAGGTTCAGCAGAAGGAAGTACGCTGAAAGCAACATTGGAAAATGGTACACCTATTACCGATGATATGCTTGCTCTTACAACAAATGCAAGTAATAAGGTTATTCTCCCTTCAGAGCCTTATTTTGAAAGAGAAGATTACATTCAGGATGGTTGGACAAAAACTGCAGCCGGTACAGGTACCCTTCTCAAATTCGGTTCAACTCAGACTGTTAGAAACAATACAACTAAGTTTTATCCTCACTGGAAACAGGTAATGTTTACTGTAACTTTTACTACAGGTACTTATTATAATGCTGAGGATGTTAATAACTACACAGATGAAACAATGACTCAGATTAAAGAGATATTTGTTAAAACTGATGGTACAGCTGCACAGCGTGTAACTTTCCCCGGTCCAATGTACACTCGTGAAGGCTATACTCAGACTGGTTGGAGTACCTCAAAAAATAATAATGGTACAGGTACCAAATTTGAATTTGGTTCGGTTTATACAAAAAATATAACTAAAAATACAAGTTTCTACCCTTATTGGACTCCGGCAGTGTATAATGTTAGTTTCGTTGGTGGCGAGTATGGTGTTGGTACATCTCAGCAGTTTGAGATTGAACATAATAAGACTATAACAGCTCCCGGAGAAATATTTACACGTGAAGGTTATACACAGATCGGTTGGGCTACAGTTGAAGGTAGTGAAGTCGTAGAAGTCGATTTAAGTAAAGATACACCCAAGATTACTAGTGAAACAACTTTCTATCCTGTTTGGAGGGAGAATATATTTGATTCATCCGTACAGCCGGAAAGTTTAAATTTTGGTATTTCTTGTGTTGATTATTCAAATATAGAAGCACAGGAAATTATAATTACCAACGATGGTAATATGGTGCTCGATTTCAAAATGCCTGAAACAACAAATTATACATTTGAAGTTGTCGACGGTGAGCTTTCCCTTATCCCCGGTAAATCAGTAACAATTTCTATTAAGCCGGTTGGAAATCTTGGTGCTGGAATATATAAAGAAAACGTTGTTTTTACTTGTGGATATCCTCAGGCTGACGTAACTGTATCAGTTTCGTTTAAGGTAGTTGCTCATAGTTTTGGTTTGTACACATCTAATGGTGACGCAACATATTCTGCAGATGGTACAAAAACAGCAGAATGCTTAAATGGTTGCGGAACAAAAGATGTTGTTGAAGATACCGGCAGTATGAAAAAATATTCTGCAGATAGTAATGATGCAGAAGGTCTTTCAAGTTCTTACATCCATCACAGAACAGTTCGTTTCACAGCTTATGGTAGTGGTATGGATGCTATTGATGAAAAAGAAGTTGGTAAACGTTTCCGTCCCATTTCATGGCATGTAAATGATGAGTTTAATGGTGAATTCACCGGTAATAGTTTTGAGAATGGTTACAATGTAACATTTACTCACTCAGTTTTCGGTGAATATACTCTCACAATCAACTATGTTGAAGAAAAATATGATGAAACAACTGGTGAATGGGTTGCAACCGGTGTAACTGACACAAAAACATTTGATTATACAGTAGGTACAACAGCAGAAGAAGAGCAGGAAATCGTTAGACCTAATACAATTCTTAGTATTATTTTTGGTCTTTTCCAGGAACTTCTTAAATTGCTCGGTCTTGGTGGCTGATTCCTCAAATAATATATAAAATAACATAAGCAACAACGCCATAGGTTACTGTGGCGTTGTTTTTTGCATATAGTATGATATATTAAAAGTATAAACAAAGTCGGAGGGGTGTTTATGAGTAAAAAAATTATTGTTGCCGGTGGCGGTCATGGTGGCATTGCGGTGGCATCAATTCTTTCACGAAACGGTTTTGATGTAACTGTTTATGAGAAGAACGAAAGAGAAAAAATGGGCTATGATTGGACGGATATTTTCGACCCGAAAGCTCTTGCCAAAGCAGATATTCCTATGCCCGCCAAAAGTCTTTTTGAATATAAAGAAAACATGACTTTTTATTCACCTGATGAAAAAACTCCTATAAAACAACAAGTTCCCGAAGAGGTGCTTGAAATTAAAATGGAGCGTAAAGACATTTATAACTTGCTCATATCTACCGCTGAGAAGAATGGCGTTAAGTTTGTTTATAATTGCAATATCAATAGCGCAATTATAAAAGATAATCGTGTAACAGGTATAAATACATCCAATGGTAAAATATACGGGGATTTGATTATAGATGCCTGCGGTTGTGAATCACCTGTCAGAAGCAGTTTGCCTAAAGAATTCGGCATACAAAAGCATCCGGATAAGAACGAAAAATTTTATGTTTATCGTGCATTTTATAATAAAGCAACAGAAAAAGCTGTTGAAGATAAATATAAGGTTTGCCTTCTTCCTGAGGGAAAATCAGGTATAGGTTGGGTTGCAACGGAAGAAAAGTACACTGATTTGCTCATCGGCAGATTTGAACCATTTGATATGGAGGAGGTGGAAAGAACTGCCGAGTTTTTCAGAAGTCATAATGAAAGTTTGGGTACAGAGGTTGTTCGTGGTGGTCAGTTTGTTGAAATACCTGTTCGTCAATCAATTTCGGTTATGGTTGCAAACGGCTATGCCGCAATAGGTGACAGTGCCTTTATGACTGTTCCTATTATCGGTTCGGGTATCGCCAATTCATTGAGAGCAGCACCCATTCTTGCTAAGACTGTAATGGACGACAGAACTGAAACTTTTACCGCAGAAACCTTATGGCAGTATCAATATAAATTCTATAAAGCTTTGGGCGCAGGCTTAGCTCCTCTTGCAGCAGTAAAACTTTTACTCACAAAAATCACACCCGAGGAGCTTGATTACATATTTGAGAAAGAAATTCTCACTTGGCGAGAAATGACAATTACCGCAGATAGCACAAGTATAACGGATTTTATACATCTCTCGTCAGATATGCCAAAACGCGCAATAGCAATTGTCAAGGACAAAGAACTTTTGAAAAAACTTTTAAAGGTTGGTGCAGATATCGGAAAGATTATGGTGCTTTGTGCCACACTTCCTAAAGAATATAACAAAACAAAAGTCTTACAATGGGCAGAAAATTACGATAAAATTTTTCAACAGTAAAAAAAAAGGAACATTCCGAGTTTTTTTAAACTTGAAATGTTCCCTGTTATTTTATTCAGGTAATTTGCAAACATCAATCCATTCAATGAAATCGGAGTATTTTTCCAATTCATCGGGAGTTAATTCAATAGCACTGTTACTGCTTCCACATGCGGGAAAAACGGTTTCAAAACGTTTTATGCTTTCGTCAAGGTAAACCTTAACTCCGTCATTTATGGCAAAGGGACAAACACCGCCAACAGCATGACCGATTTTCTCTTCAACCTCTTCGAATGAAAGCATCTTAGCCTTAGCACCAAAAAAAGCTTTGTATTTCTTATTATCTATTTTGGCATCTCCCGCAGTAACAATAAGAATAGGGGAGTCATTAACAGAGAATGAAAGTGTTTTTGCAATTCTGCAACCCTCTGTGTTCAATGCCTTCGCTGCAAGTTCAACTGTTGCACTTGAGACAGGGAACTCTAAAATTTTATCTTCAATACCATAGCCTTTAAAATAATCTCTGACTTTTTCGATGGACATAGCTTTTCTCCTATAAATTATATTAAATATTTTGTACTTCTATTGTTAGGCAATAAATGGAAAATGTGATATTATTTATAAGGCGTATATTTACTTCTAAAATATCATCACTGAGTTTTCTCCCACCATAATCATAGTTTCTGTCGTATGTTGAAAACACTTCTTGTATAAATTTTGGTGGCTCATCACATTGAACTTTATTAACATTTACATAATCAATAATTTGGTCATCCCATATACACAAATTAGTTAAACCAATAAAACCGTTAAATTTAACTACGAAATCTTTCTGTAATGCATCATTGTAAACATAAAGGTCTGCACAATTATATGATATTTTTATATTATCAATATTACTGTCAGCCCAGTCCATGTTTTCAAAATTCATTTATTACCACAACCTTTTTTGTATTGTAGCATATTAATTTAATGGGTGCAAGTCAAATTACGGCGAAGCCGTGTATATCATCAATTTCGAAGAAATTGCATATCACCAAAGCGAAGCTTTGTATATCATCATTGCGAAAAGAAATGCAGCCTGCGGCTGATGATATACACCTTCGGTGATGAGATGCACGCTTTCGCGTGATGATATACCATTGCTTTCGCAATGGATAAAAAATCGACAGGTCGAAACCTGTCGATTTTTGGTGGAGATGGCGAGATTTGAACTCGCGTCCGAAAATCTATTCCCGAAACTTTCTACGAGCGTAGTTTATCTTTTGCAATTCCCTTGGGTAAACGCCGATAAACAGGCTCTTACTCTCGGTAGCCCTTTAATCCGTGACAAAGTACAAGGCTCTCCTTTGTTCACGTGCACCGCTAAATGACGCTCCTATCTGAGTCGCGGTACTCTCAGTAGGAACGGCAGCTGACTTAAGCAGCTGCTAAAACTGTTTTATTATTGTCAGTTATTTTTAAAAGTGTGGTTTTTAAAGCGGTACCACGCCTCTGCTCGCTTATAACGGTTCAAAATCCCCGTCGAAATCCTTTCATCCCCATATTTCGCTTCGCTCAAGTTAAGAGTGAAAAGTGAATAGTTGAGAGGTTTTTACATATACTCAACCATAATGATTGAGTATATGTATGTGTTTTTATTCAATACTTATTTTAACATTTGTATTATCGTCTGCAACAACATTGAGAATTTCTCCTGTTGCTCCGTTTTCCACAAGTGTGAGTATTTCGTCAAGCTTAACGCCTTCTATTGCACCGTTTCCCATTATCCCCGAAATACCATTGCCTATTTTAGCAAATCTTTTAACCATTGACAAGGGCAGGGAAACATTTACCGGATTTTGTCCCGGTTTTAAAACATTGATATTTATTTTAAGATTGCTTGTGTCAATATTAACTTTTTGAGTTTCTTTCTTTTTTTCTGTCTTTTTACCTGTAAGCAGTTCATCAGTTGTCATATCAAGAATTTCTGCGATTTTAGGTAAAAGCTGAATATCAGGACAAGAAATATCATTTTCCCATTTTGAAACTGCTTGAGCGGTAACATCAAGTAATTGAGAAAATTCTTCCTGCGTGTAACCCTTTGCTTTTCTTCCTTGTGCAATTCGTGAACCGATTGTATTTGCGTTTTCAAATTCTTCAATAATAGGTTCGTTTACGATTTCCTGCATAGGTTCTTCGTTAGAATTGTTTTTCTTTTTACTGAATATAGACATTGTTCATTCTCCTTTTGGTATTTTTACCATTTATTGTATCTTCATTTTAACTTTTGCGGAACAAAATATGAAGATAACAAAGGTTGAAACACGTAAAATCCAATAAACTGTTAGTTGTTTTTTCGAAAAATACTATAAACCAATGGTTGAATACAGTATTTTTATTGATTTTTTAATGACATAGCGCGCTGAATGTTTCTTTCTGCATCGCGTTTCGCTTCTGTTTCTCGCTTATCATAATTCTTTTTACCCTTGCAAAGACCGACAAGCATTTTTGCTCTTCCTCGTTCGTTAAAATAAACTGAAAGTGGAATGAGGGCGCAACCTTGTTGCTTAACCTCACCCATAAGCTTCATTATTTCTTTTTTATGCATTAAAAGACGCTTTGGTCTTAATGGGTCACGGTTAAAACGGTTACCCATTTCATAAGGCGAAATATGCACACCGTTTGCAAGCATTTCACCGTTTACAACGTTGCACCAGGAATCCTTAAGATTAAGCTTACCTGCACGGATGGATTTAATTTCAGTTCCAAAAAGCTCAATGCCTGCTTCATAGGTTTCAAGAACAAAGTAGTCATGGTAAGCCTTTTTGTTCTGTGCAACTGTTTTATTCTCTTGTTTAGCCACTATGACCACCCTTTCGTTACTCGTAAGGTACAGGCTTGCCTGTACCGTAGAATAAATTTTAAAAGAACAAATCACTTTGTTCTGTGGTATAGGCAAGCCCATACCTTACAGTTCACTACGCCCTGCCAATGCTCTCATAAGTGTAACATCATCGGCATATTCAATATCTGCACCAACGGGAATGCCGTAGGCAAGTCTTGTTACCTTAACACCGAAGGGTTTAACAAGCTTGCTGATATACATAGCAGTTGTGTCGCCCTCAATGGTAGGGTTGGTTGCCATAATAAGTTCTGTAACCTCACCGCTTGCGGCTCTTTCAACAAGACTTTTTATGGTAAGTTGTTCAGGGCCGATGCCGTTCATTGGAGAAATAACTCCGTGAAGAACATGGTAAACACCGCTGAAATCCCTTGTTCTTTCCATCGCAAGAACATCCTTGGGTTCTTCCACAACACAAACAGTCCCTTTATCTCTGTTTATGCTTTCGCATATAGGACAAAGTTCATTTTCCGTAAGGTTGTGGCAAAGGGCGCAACGATGAATTTTTGTGTGAGCATTGATTATTGCTTCGGCAAATTCCTTTGCTTCGTCATCAGTTAAATCAAGCACATGAAAAGCCATTCTCTGAGCGGTTTTTCTGCCGATTGACGGCATTTTCTGAAACTGCTCTATTAACTTTTCAAGTGCTGCAACATCGTATGCCATATCAGAAACCTAAGCCTGCGGGAAGACCCATACCGCTTGTAGCGCTACCCATTCTCTGTTCCATTGTGTCTGCTGCTTTGCGGATTGCTTCGTTAGTAGCAGCAATAATCATATCGGAAAGAATTTCAACGTCTTCGGGATCAACAACTTCGGGTTGAATGTTAACTGCTAAAACTTCGTGCTTGCCGTTAACTGTAACTTCAACTGCTCCGCCACCTGCACTTGCAGAAAATTCGGAGTTTTCAACCTCTTCCTGAATACGAGCCATTTCGTTCTGCATATCCTGAATTTTTTTCATCATTGCTGCCTGAGAGTTTCCGCCCTGATTAGGAATTCTTGCTTTCATTTTATTCTACCGTCCTTTTTTGTGATTTATTCTTCAATAATAAAATCTATATTGTGTTTATTTAATTTTGACAGAAAAGCATCAATGGGTTCTGCTGTTTCATCAGCAGTAGGGGAAGAGCCATCGTTGTAAATCATAGGTTTCAGCTTTTCGCCTGTCGCCCTCATAAGAGCTTCTGCGATTGCATCTGCGTGCATTTTCTGAGTGAACATCTGACTGAATGCAGTGTTCTTTGCTTTTATGAAAACCGTGTTACCTGCTCTGTAAGCAGAAGAGCCGATAAGCATAGGGTACAACGGTCTGTTAATTTTTGAAAGTTGGTTTAATGTGTTCTCCCAAGCGGCAAAGGGGACTGCGTTATCTGCATCTGTAACAATGCCTGTGTCTATCTTTTTAGGTTGGGGAGCAGGTTCTTGGACTTTCTCTTCAACAACCTTTTCTTCAACAGGCTCGAGGAGGGTTTCAGGTATATAATTATCCCTTACGGGAGGTTCCTCAAAAGGTGGTTCGTCAAAGGGGATATCTTCAATAGGTGCGTTTTGGGGTTCTTCAACCACAAAAGGTGCAACCTCTTTAACCTCTTCAACAATCTTTATGGGTGAGGGTTCTTCTTTAACAGGAACAGATTTTGGAGCATCTGGCACTGTAACAGTAACACCCTGAGCCTTTAATAGCATTAATTGTGCCTCGAGCTCGTCAAGTCTGCGGATGACTGCCGCATTATCTGTTGAAAGGGCAGGCTCGCAAAGTCTTATAAGAGTTGTTTCTGTCTGTGCTCTCTGGTGGGAACTGTATTTTAATTGTGAAGCCTCACGACAAAGGGTTTCCATTATGTGAAGAATTGTGCCGTAGGTCATTTTATCGGCATTGTCTTTGTAACGTTGGAGTTCATCAGGTGTACTTACAATAAACTTTTCAGGATTTCTTGTGGTTTTAGCCATCATAATGTTTCTGAAATGGTTTACAAGCTCACTCATAAGCCTTTCCATATCACAGGAAGAAGAATGAAGTTTATCAATAATATCAAGCACTGCAGGACTATCATGGCTTAAAAGAGCATCGGAAATTTCAAATAAATAATCCTTACCTAAAAGCCCCGCGGCATTACCAACCGTATTAACAGTAATTGGTTCATTATAACCGGCGCATTGGTCAAGAATTGAAAGTGCATCTCTCAAAGCACCGTCAGAAATTCGTGCAATTAGAAGAGCCGCGTCATTTGATAACTGTAAATTCTCATTCTCTGCAACAGTCATAAGCCTTGCTGCAATATCTTCAGGTGGAATTCTTCTGAAATCAAAACGCTGGCATCTTGAAAGAATGGTTGCAGGAAGTTTTTGAACTTCAGTAGTAGCCAATATAAATAAAACATGTTCGGGTGGTTCTTCAAGAGTTTTCAAAAGGGCATTGAAAGCACCTGTTGAAAGCATGTGAACCTCGTCGATGATATAAACTCTGTATTTAGCTGCGGCGGGAGTGAAGTTAACCTCATCTCTTAAATCACGGATGTTGTCAACGCTGTTATTACTTGCAGCGTCAATTTCCGTAACATCAAGAATTGACCCATCATCAATACCTTTACAAATACGGCATTGGTTACAAGGACTGCCGTTCTGGGGGTCAAGGCAGTTTACCGCTTTTGCAAGAATTTTTGCACAGGTAGTCTTACCGGTACCTCTTGAACCGGTAAAAAGATAAGCATGGGAGAGTCTGCCCGTAGAAATCTCGTTCATAAGAGTTTCTGTAATATGGTTCTGACCGGAAACATCTGAGAAAACCTGCGGTCTCCATTTTCTGTATAAAGCTCTGTACAAAACATTCACTCCTAAAAGTGCAAAGTGCAAAACGCAAAATGCAAAGTATCGGGGCGCGAAAATGCCCCGTAGAAGAATTGGTGATTTATAATGCCGCAAGGCAAATCATGACGAAGTCAAATCATGTGGAACAATTTATGCAAAGAAAAAATGATTTGGTTTGCACCATGATTTGAACATATATGTTCATTATTTCTCGCTTTGCTCCGTGATTTGAATTTCTTTGCAATTCATTTTTGTTTGCTTTAAAGCAAACAAAAAACTTACGCTCCACTCGGTCATACGACGAGCAGGCGGACTGTGGCGCACAGAACGGTCCGCTTAATGCTGCTCGGTTCCCCGCCTGACATGGTTCACGGTGCCCCGTCGCACAGGACCCACCCGTCGCATGACCGAATTGAGCGTAAGTTGTTACTACATATTATATATTAATAATAAATAAAAATCAATAGATAAAGAGAGGAAATTAACCTTCGTATTCGTCCTCATTTTCCCAGTTGTGCCAAACACCCTGAATGTCATCATTGTCATCAAACATTTCAAGCATTTTACTCATTTTTTTCATACTCTCTTCATCTTCAAGGCGAGTATATGTCTGGGGAATATAAGCGGTTTCACTGCTCATGAATTTATAACCCTTTGCTTCAAGGTCGCTTGTAACTGCGCCAAGGTCATTGGGGTCAGTACGGATTTCGAAGATTTCTTCTTCATCTGTGATGAAATCCAAAGCACCGCATTCGATAGCATCTTCCATGAGCTTGTCTTCATCAACATCTTCTTTTTCTATGATGATTACGCCGTAGTAATCGAACATAAACATAACGCAACCGGATGTACCCATATTTCCGCCGTATTTATCAAAATAGTGGCGAACATCACCTGCAGTACGGTTACGGTTATCTGTAAGTGCTTTAACAACAACTGCAATACCGTTGGGACCATAGCCCTCGTAGATGATTTCTTCGTAGTTAGCGCCACCTGTTTCACCGGCAGCTTTTTTTATAATTCTTTCGATGTTATCGTTAGGAACATTGTTTGCCTTAGCTTTAGCAATGCAATCCTTGAGTTTTGAGTTACCTGCTGGGTCGGGACCGCCTTCACGAACTGCAACAGCAATTTCACGGCCTATTTTTGTAAAAACCTTAGCTCTTGCTTCATCAATTTTACCTTTTTTTCTCTTAATGGTACTCCATTTGGAATGTCCTGACATTTAATATCCCTCCGATATATAATACAACCTAAGTATATTACCACAACCCATTTATTTTGTCAATAATTTCAGTAATAGTATATATTTAAAGAAAAATAGTCAAAAATACCAAAGATGAATATATATTTTTGAAAGGCAGTAGATAAGAAAAAATGAAAAAAGTGTGGAAACATTTACCATATTATGATAAAATATTTTTTAATTATATCATAAAACCGATAAATTGGAGTGGTACTGTGAAATACGACTTACAGAACAAAAAAATATTTGAGGGAGTTGAGCTTTGCACAGTAAGTGCCGAGGGCTTTAAAACCGCTTGTGCTTCAATGAGCTTTGTTATGCCTTTAAGCGAAAAAGCCTCTCTTTATGCTCTTGTTCCCAATGTGCTTACCCGTTCCTGCAAAGAATATCCTGATGTTACAAGTGTCGAAAAAAAACTTGCGCTTCTCTACGGAGCAGAGGTTATTGTTGATGTGGGAAAATCCGGCGAAAATCAGGTTTTAAAAATTGAGGTTTCCTGCATTGATGACAGATTTTCAATTGATGGAGAAAGCATAACAAATGAATGTCTTAACCTTTTGTTTCAGATGATTTTTGAGCCTCGTCTTGAAAATGGTGCTTTTTCCTTTGACGATGTAGAAAGTGAAAAAAGACTTCTGGCAGAGCGCCTTATTGCAGAAAACAGCGATAAAAGAACTTATGCAAAAAATCGTTGTAATGAAATAATGTTCGAAAATGAATTGTATGGTATACACCGCTATGGCACCGTGGAAGATATTGAAAAAATCACTTCTGAAACTCTTTATGGTGCTTACAAAGAAATTCTTAATAACAGTAAAATTCTTGTGTGTGTCAGTGGTGGCAAATTCAGTAATGTGGAAGAACTCTTAGAAAAATATTTTTCCGATGAAAAAAGAGAAATTGAACTTAACGAAACACTTTATGTTGAAGAGTGCGAGGATGTTAAATATGTCAAAGAGCAGGAAGAAGTAAAGCAAGGTAAACTTGTTATGGGCTTCCGCTTGGGTATGAAAAGCGAGGATGATAACTACGCTGCCCGTCGTGTAATGGTTGATTTGTTCGGTGGTAGTCCCCATTCAAAACTTTTTACTGTTGTTCGCGAAAAAATGAGCCTTTGCTATTATTGTTCTGCCGTTATGTTCCGCCAGAAAGGTGTTATGCTTGTTCAGAGTGGTATTGAAAGCTATAACGAGGAAAAAGCTAAAAATGCGATTTTAGAACAGCTTGAAGATATTAAAAACGGCAAATTCTCTGATGATGATATTGCTTCATCCGTAAAATCCCTTGAAGACGGCTTCAGAAGTGTTTCCGATTCTGCGGAATCTGTTGCAAATTGGTTTACATCACAAATTTGTGCAAAGAAATTTTTATACCCTGAAGATTTTATTGAACAGTTTAAAAAAGTTACCCGTGAAGATATTATTGAGGCAGCAAAATCCGTTACGCTTGATACTGTGTTTATGCTTGAAGGAACTGCGGAAGGTGGTGTTGAAGAATGAGCGAGAATGTTGTGAAATATATTGAAAACGAAATTCTCGGAGAGGGTTATTACAGCATTGACCATAAGTCAGGTCTTAAAATTCTTGTTTACCCGAAATCTGAGTTTACTTCAACCTATGCGGTTTTCGGTACAAAATACGGCTCAATTGATACTCGCTTTAAACGAAGCGACACAGAGAGCTTTACGGAAATTCCTGCAGGTACTGCACATTTTCTTGAACACAAGCTTTTTGAAAGCGAAGAGCTTGATGCATTTCAGAGATATGCTAAAACGGGTGCATCTGCAAATGCCTATACAAGCTTTGACAGAACTTGTTATTTGTTTGCTTGCACAGGTCATTTCAAAGAGAATTTTGAAATTCTTCTTGATTTTGTAAGACACCCTTATTTTACTGAAGAAACAGTACAAAAAGAGCAGGGGATAATCGGTCAGGAAATTGATATGTATAAAGACTCTCCCGAATGGGAATGTCTTTTCAATCTGCTTGAATGTCTTTATCATAAGCACCCCGTTAAAATTGATATTGCAGGTACAAAAGATTCTATTGCAGAGATTACCGCAGAAATGCTTTTCTCTTGCTATGAAACATTCTATAATCTTTCTAATATGGCACTTGCAGTTGCAGGTAAAACAACTGTTGAAGAGGTTCTTGAGGTTGCTGACAGACTTCTTGAAAGCGACGAAGATGTTACTGTTCAACGTGCTTTTGAAAAGGAAGAGGAAAGCATTGTAAAGAACTATATTGAAGAAAAACTTCCTGTTGGCACACCTGTTTTTGCTTTGGGTTATAAAGAAAATTTCTTCGATGAGAGTTGTACTTTAGAAGAAGAAATTGCAATGTCCTTGATGCTTGAAATTATTGCAGGGCAGATTTCACCGCTTTACAAGGAACTTCTTGACGAGGGTCTTATTAACGGCACTTTCAGTACGGAGTTTTTCAACGGTCATAATTATGGCGCTTGTCTTTTCTCAGGTGAGTCTGTAAATCCCGCGGAAGTTGCAAGAAAAATCAATTCCTGCATTAAGAATTTAAAAGAAAATGGCATAACCGAAGAGCAGTTTGAAACAGTCCGCAAAAAGCAGTACGGTAAAACCGTAAGAGCATTTACCGATATTGATACAGTTGCAAACGGACTTGTGGTTTCCCATTTTGAAAATGAAGAGCTTTTCTCCGAATTTGAGGTAATTAAAAATCTTAAACTTGAATTTGTAAATGAGCTTCTTAAGAAATGCTTCAGTGAAGATAAAGCCGCTCTTTCAGTGGTGAAAAATTAAAAGAAAAAGCAACGTAAACCGTTGCTTTACATAGGAGTGATTAAAATGGAATGGTTTGCAGATTTTGCACGTGTTACATTTGGCGGAATAAATAATGTGTTTGATGTTTCATCTGTATTCTGTGAATTTAACATTGGTGATAAAATTTTTCAGATAAAATGGTACGGTGTGATTATCGCTTTCGGTTTTACCCTTGCGGCACTTTTTGGAGGAAGAATTGCATATACCTGGCGAATAAATCTCAGCAAAATGGTTGATGTTCTTATTTACGGAACATTTGGCGGAATAATCGGTGCAAGGGCATATTATGTTGTTTTCCAATGGGATTATTACAGTCAGAATCCTGCAGAAATATTCCAGATCTGGAATGGTGGCCTTGCAATTTATGGCGGTATAATTGGTGGTCTTTTAGCGGCTTTTATTACCTGTAAGTTAGAAAAACTCAATTTCTTCAATCTTCTTGATATGGTTGGTATGAGCCTTCTTATCGGTCAGGGTATCGGCAGATGGGGTAACTATGCTAATCAGGAAGCTTTCGGTACATTCACTAACGGAAATTACGGTATGATGAGCAAAAAAGTTGCGGCTTACATAGCCTCTCATCCCGATAAATTCGGTTTGGAGGGTGTAACTGATGTGAACGCTTATATTGAAGAAAACAACCTTTTTGTTCACCCGACATTTTTCTATGAATTTGCATGGTGTATGTTAGGTTTCCTTGTTCTTTATATAATTCTTAAAAAATTCCGTAAATTCAGTGGTCAGCTTTTCCTTTCTTATGGTATTTGGTATGGCTTGGGCAGGACCTTTATTGAAGGTCTCAGAACAGATAGCCTTTACATCGGGTCAACAAACATAAGAGTTTCTCAGCTTCTTTCAATCTGTATTGTTGCGGTTTGCTCTGTAATTCTTGTTGCTATGCTTATTAAAGTAAAGAAAAATCCCGTTAAAATAGAGGGAGTAGATTATTTCCCACCTGATGCCGCAAAAATGCGAAAGGAAATTAAAGAGGAAAAAATGAAGGCACAGTCAAACATAAAAACAGTTGATTTAAGCGATGAGAAAGGGGAGAGTGGCAATGGCTGAAATTATAAGCGGTAAAGTGGTTTCTGCAGCTAAAAGAGAAGAGCTTAAAAACCGCGTTAAAGCCTTGAAAGATAAGGGCGTTAGTACAGGTCTTGCGGTTATTATTGTAGGTAATAACAGTGCTTCCCGTGTTTATGTGAATAATAAGAAAAAAGGTTGCGAGGAAATCGGTGTAACCTCATTTGAATTTGCTTTGCCTGAAGAAACAACTCAGGAAGAACTTCTTTCTCTTATCGATAAATTAAACAACGACAGCAGGGTTGACGGCATTCTTTGTCAGTTGCCTTTACCAAAACATATCGATGAAAAAGTTATATTGAATTCCATTGACCCCTCAAAAGACGTAGATGCTTTCCATCCTGTAAATGTAGGTCATATTATGATAGGTGATTTCACATTTTTACCCTGTACCCCCGCAGGAATTATGGAAATGCTTAAATACTATAATATTTCAGTAAGCGGTAAAAAATGTGTTGTTATCGGAAGAAGTAATATAGTGGGTAAGCCTATGGCGATGCTTCTGCTCAAAGAAAACGGAACTGTTGAGATTTGCCATTCAAGAACACATAATCTAAAAGAAGAGACTCTTTCAGCGGATATTCTTGTAGCGGCAGTGGGTATTGCCAATTTCGTAACTGCCGATATGGTAAAAGACGGTGCGGTTGTTATCGATGTTGGTATGAACAGAAATGAAGAGGGTAAACTCTGCGGTGATGTTTGCTTTGAAGAGGTAGAGAAAAAAGCATCCTATATTACTCCCGTACCAGGTGGAGTAGGACCAATGACCATTACAATGCTTCTTGAAAATACTGTAAGGTCCTCAGAATCTAAAAATAAGACTATTTAACAAAAATATTACTAAAATATACAAAAATTGAATTTTTTGGACCTTGTTAATTGCTTGACAATAAAAATGGGGTATTCTATAATTTAATCAAGATAAATTCACAGCACTTGAATAGTGTCTGGTTCGGAGGAAAAAATAATGAAAATGAAGCTTTCATTCCGTTGGTACGGGGAAACAGATCCTGTTTCACTCCAATATATTTCTCAGATTCCCGGTATGCGTTCAATCGTTTCTGCGGTTTATGATGTTAAACCCGGTGAGGTATGGCCTGAGGAATCACTTAAAGAAATGAAAGAGCAGTGCGAAAAGCATGGTCTTGTTTTCGATGTTGTTGAGTCAATTCCGGTTCACGAAGATATTAAATTGGGCAGAAATAATGTTGAGCATCTTCTTGATGTGTATTGTGAAAATATCAGAAGATGTGCTAAGTATGGTGTGAAATGTGTTACTTACAACTTTATGCCCGTTTTCGATTGGACTCGTACTCAGCTCGATAAGGAAGCTAAAGACGGTTCAACAAGCCTTGTAATGTATTGGGAGCAGATGAAAGGTCTTGATCCTCTTAAAGACGATATTCACCTTCCCGGTTGGGATTCAAGCTATACTCAGGAAGAGGTCCGTGAGCTTATTACCGCTTATGGTGAAATTGGAGAAGAGGGCTTGTGGGCAAATCTTGAAAAATTTCTTAAGAAGGTTATTCCCGTTGCAGAGGAATGTGGTGTGAGAATGGCAATTCATCCCGATGACCCGCCATACCCCATTTTCGGTCTTCCTCGAATTATTACTAATGAAAAAAATCTCGACAGAATGTTAAGCATTGTTGACAGTCCCGCAAACAGCCTTTGCCTTTGCACAGGCAGTCTTGGTTGTGCCGAAAGCAACGATATTCCCGCAATGGTTGAAAAATACGCTAAAGCAGACAGAATCGCATTTATGCACATCAGAAATGTTAAAATTATGGAAGATGGTTCCTTTGAAGAAAGAGCTCACCTTTCAGATTGCGGTTCTCTTGATATGTATAAAATTGTAAAAGCACTTACAGATAATAATTTTGACGGCTATGTTCGTCCCGACCACGGCAGAATGATTTGGGGCGAAACAGGTAAACCCGGCTATGGTCTTTTTGACAGAGCTTTGGGTGCCGCTTATATTAATGGTCTTTTTGAGGCTTGTGAAAAGGAGTAAGACTAATGAACGAAATGAACACAAAAATTTCCGCTATCGGTGTTGTTCCCGTTATCAAACTTAACAACCCCGAAAGAGATGCCGCACCTCTTGCAAAAGCACTTTGTGAGGGTGGCGTTCCCGTTGCAGAGGTAACTTTCCGTGCCGCAGGTGCAGATACCGCAATCAGACTTATGAAAGAAGCTTGTCCCGAAATGCTTGTTGGCGCAGGCACTGTTCTTACAACAGAGCACGTTGATAAAGCAATTGCCGCAGGTGCTCAGTTTATTGTTACTCCCGGTTTTGACCCTGAAATCGTAAAATACTGTGTGGAGAAAAATATGCCCATTTACCCCGGTTGCACAACTCCCACAGATTATCACGCCGCTCTTAAATTCGGTCTTGAAGTTCTCAAATTCTTCCCTGCAGAGCAGTCCGGCGGACTTGCAAAAATCAAGGCTATGAGCGCACCGTTCCCCATGTTCAAAGTTATGCCCACAGGCGGTATCGGTCTTAATAACCTTAAAGAGTATCTCTCTTGCCCTGTTATTGCGGCTTGCGGTGGTTCTTATATGGTTACTGCTGACCTTATTGATAATCAGAAATGGGACGAAATAATTGACCTTTGCAAAAAGAGCGTTGAAATTGTTAAGGAGGCAAGAAAATAATGGCAAAAATTGTTACGTTTGGTGAAATAATGCTCCGTCTTGCACCGGAGGGTTATTACAGATTCTTCCAGAACGATAAAATGCAGGCTACATTCGGTGGTGGTGAGGCAAATGTTTCTGTTTCTCTTGCAAACTACGGAATGGAAAGTGTTTTCGTAACCAAACTTCCCGACCATGCAATCGGTCAGGCGGCAATTGATTCTCTTCGTTATTTCGGTGTTGATACCTCAAAGGTTGTAAGAGGTGGCGAAAGAGTAGGTATTTACTATCTTGAAAAAGGTGCTTCTCAGAGAGGCTCTGTATGTATTTATGACCGTAAATATTCCTCAATCCAACAGGCATCTGTTTCTGATTTCGATTGGGACGCTATTTTCGATGGCGCAGATTGGTTCCACTTTACAGGCATTACCCCTGCATTAGGCGAAAATCTTGTTGATATTTGCCGTGAAGCTTGTAAAGTCGCAAAGGCAAAGGGTGTAAAAATTTCTTGCGACCTTAACTATCGCGGAAAACTCTGGACAAGAGAAGAAGCAAGAAAAGCAATGACAGACCTCTGTCAGTATGTTGATGTTTGCATTTCCAACGAAGAAGATGCAAAAGACGTTTTCGGTATTGAAGCAGAAGATACCGATATCTATGGTGGTAAGCTTAACCATGATGGTTATAAATCTGTTGCAAAACAGCTTGCAGACAAATTCGGCTTTGAAAAGGTTGCAATCACTTTAAGAACATCCATTTCCGCAAGTGATAACGATTGGGCAGGTATGCTCTATGACGGTGAAAATTATTGTTTCTCAAAATCATACCATCTTCATATTGTAGACCGCGTTGGTGGCGGCGATTCATTCGGTGGCGGGCTTATTTACTCACTTCTCAGCGGTAAATCAACTCAGGAAGCAATTGAGTTTGCCGTTGCCGCATCTGCACTTAAGCATTCTGTTGAGGGTGATTTTAACCGCGTCGGTGTTAAAGAGGTTGAAAAACTTGCAGGTGGCGATGGTTCAGGCCGAGTTCAGAGATAATTATGGTGGCATTTTACACATAAAAAAGCATTAAAATTTGTTAATATTTAAAGTCTTAAACCCCTTTTGGTTGTGTTCACTTTGCTTGACAACCAAAGGGGTTTATTGTATAATTTATCTATCTGTAATGTTTACGGTAATCTAAATGAAGGGACGTTGTTTTATGACAGCATTTAAAAAACCCCTGTGCGGCATTTTAGCATTTATTCTTGTATTTGTTTTTGTTGCCGCCACTCCAATATCTGTTTTTGCAGAAGATGAAGAAGTGACTATTTCTGCAAAAGAGATTGAACTCAACAAGGAAACTGAAGATGGCTATGAATATATCAAAGTCGATGCAGGTTCTGCAGTTGAACTTATTAAGTATGTAGGTAACGAAACAGAAGTTAAGGTTCCTGCCAAATTAAGTGGCTTGAGTGTTATTGCTGTTGGTGAAGGTTGCTTTGAGGGCAACACAACAGTTGTAAGCATAAAACTCAATAGTGAAATTGTTACTGTTAAAGACAGAGCGTTTAAAGATTGTACTGCTCTTAAAGAAGTAACAAAAACAGAATCTCTTACAGCTGTCGGTGCATCTGCATTTGAAGGTTGTACTGCTCTTGAAGAATTCGAATATCCCGAATCAGTTACAGCAGTTCCCGAAAAATGTTTTGCAGGTTGTACTGCTCTTGCAGAGGTTAAAGAACATAAAAACCTTAAAAACGTAGCAGTAGATGCTTTCAAAGATACTGCTTGGGAAAATGCTCAGCCCGATGGTGCTCTCAGCTTCGGCAGAGTTACATATGGTGTAAAGGGTCAGGTAAAAAATATCGAAATTCCTAAGGGTGTTTCTCTTATCGAAGATTATGTTTTCCTTGGTTGTGATTACATTGAAACCGTAACATTAGGTCCTGACGTTGAGGAAATCGGTCTTTATGCTTTCCAGAACTGTACAAATCTTAAAGAAGTAAACTTTGACGATGCTATCGGTGTTCTTGATGCAGGTGTGTTTAAAGGTTGTTCTTCTCTTAAAGTTGCCGATTTCTCCGAGTCAACACTTGCAACAATCGGTTACGAAGCCTTTGCAGGTTGTACCTCTCTTGAAGAAATCAAAATTCCCGAAACTCTTTCCGACATTGGTGATTTTGCTTTTGCAGATACCAAATTCAAAGAGATTGAATTCGGCAAAAACATTAATGCAGTTGGCGCAAATTCTTTCGTAGGTAACACAGCACTTGAAACAATCAATGTTGTTGACAACAACAAAGAGTTTTCTTCTGTAGACGGCGTTCTTTACAATAAAAAGGGTTCAGTTCTTGTTACATTCCCTGCAGGTAAAACCGGAACTTTTGAACTTCCTCAGGGTGTTAGCGAAATCAGAGCATACGCTTTCAAAAATGCAAAGATTTCAGCAGTGAAACTTGCAGAAGAACCTGCACTCAATTACATTGGTATCAATGCTTTTGAAGATTCTCAGATTGCAGAAATCGAAATTTCCGCAAATGTTGAGAAAATCAACAGCAACACTTTCAAAAATGCAAAGAAACTCAGCAAAGTAACATTTAACGAAGGTCTTACATATATTGCTGCATCAGCTTTTGAAGGTTGTGCAGCACTTAAAGAAATTAAACTTCCCGAAACACTTCACGATATTGCAAACTCTGCTTTCAAAAATGCAGGTCTCAAGAGTGTTAACCTTGGCGATGGTGTTGCAAAAATCAACAGTGAAGCTTTCGCAGGTAACAAAGAGCTTACTGACCTTTACATCGGTAAGAATGTAGAAAAGCTCGGTAATGGTGCATTCAAAGATTGTGCAAAGCTTGTTGCAGTAAATCTTCCCGAATCTCTTAAAGTTTTCAGTGGTAATGCTTTCAGCGGTTGTAATTCACTTGTTAAAATTACAGTCGACGAAAACAACAAGGCGTTCAAAGCAGTTGGTTCTGCAATTTACTCAGCAGACGGAAAAGCACTTGTTTTTGCCGGTAACAAGAATACAACTTCACTTATCGTAGCAGACGGCACAGAAGTTATTAAAGCAAACGCTTTTGAACTTGCAAACAACGTTGCAGAAATCAGCCTTCCTTCAACACTTTCCGAAATTCAGGGTAATGCACTTGATAATACTGTATGGTTCAAAAATGCTAATGGTTTGGTTTATGCAGGTAAAATCCTTTATAAAGTAAAAGGTGCAATTCCCAACGTTGCAGTTGCAGAGGGTACAGTTGCTATTGCAGACAATGCAGCAAACAATCCCGCTGTTACAACAGTTCTTCTTCCCAAAACTCTTGTTAAAATCGGTGATAATGCTTTTGCAGGTTCATCAGTTGTTGCAGTAGCAATTCCCGAAAACGTTAAATATATCGGTGTTGGCGCATTTAAAGATGTTAAAGCTCTCAAAACATTAACAATCGCAAACGGTGTTGAAACAATCGGCGCAGGTGCTTTCGAAGGTTGCGAATCTTTGGGTGCGGTTGCAATTCCCGAAAGTGTTAAACTTATTCCTTCCGATGCTTTCGCAGGTTGTAAGAAACTCTCCAAGGTTGAAATTGCAGGTGCAGAAAAAATCGGTAAATATGCTTTCAGCGGTTGCGAAAGCCTTAAAACTATCACTCTTCCTGCAACTCTTACAGTAGTTGACCCTGTAAGCTTTGATGGTTGTACAGGTCTTCAGGCTATTGATGTTGCGGAGGGCAATGCTTTCTACAAATCACTTGATGGTGTAGTTCTTGTTGCAAACGAAGAAAAAGCAGAAGACGGTTCATCAGTATTTGAAACTATCGCTCTTTATCCCGCAGGTAAAAAAGGCGAGTATAAAGTTCCTGAAACAGTTAAGAATATCGCAGACAGAGCATTCTACAACTGTGACGCCCTCACAGGTATCATATTTGCAGAAGGCTTCGGTAACATTGGTGAGGAAGCGTTCTTCGATTGTGATGGTATCACAACAATTTCAATGCCCGAAAGCGCAAGAGATATCGGTAGCTATGCTTTCGCATCTTGTGATGAACTTCGTGAATTTATTGTTTACAGCAACCTTACTGACTATGCAGACAATGCTTTTGATGGTTGCTACTACATCAACTACGATGCTGTTACAATCAAGGTTGAAGATAGCTCATTCTCTCTTCTTATTATCATCGCAGCAGTATTTGTTGTAATCGGTGTTGTTTGGTATCTTGTATATCAGAAAAAACAGAAAAAGCTTGAAAAAGAAATTCAAGAAAAAATCGCAAAAAGAGAAGCTTTAGAAGCAGCTAAGGCTGAATAAGAAATATAGTGCAACCTCACAAACGGGGTTGCACTTTTTTGGTACTAATTTAAATTGTTTATGTCACATATGTATGGTACAATATGTATGTAATAGTATGGTAGTAATAACTATCGAAATGAAAGGAGTACTTTTATGAGAATTACTAAACGTGTGCTTTCGATAACTTTGGCAGTTGTAATCCTTGTTTCTTCCTTGGGCATTGCTGTTGAAGCAGCAAGTGTAAGTCTTGCAAAGCTGAATCTTGGTTATATGGCTCCTACCAACTCTAAAGGAACCAAACTCATTGAAACAGTTAAACTTTACGGTGACTATGACTATATAAATTTCTATATTAAATCAAAGAAAAAGAATTCATATTTCTTCTATGAGATTTATTCAGACAAGGACTATACTAAACTTGTAGAAGGTGATGTGGCTTATTGCAACAAGGGAGAATACTCTTTTGTTAAAAAAATCAAACTTAAGAAAAAATATAAATCAAAAACATACTATATGGTAACTTATGCCGGTAAGGTATATTCAGATGGTAGCGCAAAAATCGATAAGAAATCAATGCGCGAGTTCAAAATAAAGGTAGACAGGAAACCTGATTTTGATGAAAAAGTTGTTGTTCTTAAAGAAACCAAGAACACTACAAAGGGCGCATATATTAAATGGGGCAAATTAAGCGGTGCCAAGAAATATGAAATTTACCGCAGAAGCATTACAGGTACAAAGTGGAAAAAAGTGGGTACTGTAAGCAGCAAGAAAACCACCTTTACAGATACTTCTGTTAAAAATAAAAATGGTAACTATATTTATTCCGTTAAAGCTGTTAACAAAAAAGGTAAAAAATCCAGAATGCTCTATGCAGGTCTTACTTGTCTTTTTGCAAAAACTCCTGTAATGAGTTCTGTATCTGTTGTGGCAGATAATATGGTTCAGGTTAAATGGGGCTCAACAAAATCGGGCGCTAAATATAATGTTATGCGTAAAGAAGCCGGTGGCAGTTGGGTGACAATTGCAACAAACTACGCAGGTACAACCTATAACGATAAAACTGCAGTAAACGGAAAGAAATACACCTATTCAGTTAAAGCGGTGCTTTCCACAGACTATGGTACAGCTACCAGCTCTTATTATGCAAATGATAATAAAGCAGTAACTTATCTTAAGGCTCCTTCAATTAAGGGCGTTACTGAAGTTGCGAATGGTCTTGAAGTAAGCTGGAATGCAGTTCCGGGTACAAATATATATAGAATTTACAGAAGACCTTTTGATAAATCTGAAACTTGGAAACAGGTTGGTTACGTTGGTTCAGGTACATTAACATTTACAGATACTACCGCAAGTGTTGATGGTGCATATATTTATACAGTACGTGCTGACGCTGCAAAGAACATAGGTAGCTATTACAGTGCAGGTGTTGGGTATCTTAAATTAGCAAAACCTGTTGTAGATGTAACAAGAAATGAAGCAAATAACCAAGTGATTGTAAGTTGGAATAGCGTTACTGATGCAACTGAATATGAATTGTTCTGTAAAGTTGCTGATGGAGAATGGCAGTTGTTGCAAAAGACAACCGGTTTAACATATAAATATTATCTGGATTCGTATGGAACATTTGAATATAAAGTACGTGCTATAAAAGATAAAAAATACTTTAGTGACTATTCAGATATAGTGAGCTATAATCACATACCATATATAAGTTTTTCATATATGGCATTTAGCGACAGAATAGAAATGAACTGGGTGGATTTTGGGGCAGAAGCATATAACATATACAGAAAGCCTAACGGAAGTCCTGATGAGGATTTTATTTTGTTGGATACGATCAGCGGAACTAACTATACTGATTTTACTCTCGAACAAGATGTATCTTACACCTACCAAATAAGAGGCGTGATGAACGGAGTAGAGCAAACATCGTATGTGAGAAATGGTATTGCTGGAATTAATACAGCAGATGTAGTTGCAGAAACTCCGAAACTTCAAGTCAAGTATGATTATCTTTATTTTAATACCGATGCAGTTATATATGGTTATAATTTTGCGGATGAGTGTTGGGAAGAGATAGATTATATTGACGGCGAGGGTACGCAGAAAAATTACGAAAAGTATTTAAATGACGGGAAATACAGATTTGCATTCGGTTATGTTCGTGGTGGTATGAAAACTCCCATAGATAATTCTGTTATAGACTACGAGTGGTATGATGAAACTGTTGAGTTTGATGCACATATACATAACGGTAAACTTGTAGTAAACTTTTCTGCCGCAGACGAAAGTGTTGAAAAATATGTTGTTGTTCTCATTGATGGCTATAAAAAGGAAGTCGTTGCAGATGGTTCAAAAACATATGACGTTGTGTTTGATCATAAAACCAATTGGCCGGGAGATATGTATATGGAGATACTAATTTATAGTAAAAACGGTGATATAACACGTACATGGGGCTGCCCAACGTTAATATAGATATTTTATTGAACTTATTAAAAACTCCCCACAGTTTTGTGACTGTGGGGATTAATTTTGTGTTAAAATCAAACACCTGAATATGCCGAGAAACCGCCGTCAACAGGGATTATAACGCCTGTTACAAATTTAGAATAGGTTTCGTCACTTAAGAAGAGAAGAGTACCTGTAAGGTCTTCGGGAACACCAAATCTGCCGAGAGGGGTGTGACCGAGGATTTTTTCACTTCTGGGAGTAAGTGAGCCGTCTTGATTGTAAAGAAGTGCTTTGTTCTGGTTTGTTGAGAAGAAACCGGGGGCAATAGCATTAACTCTGAGACCAACCTCGGAGAAATGAACTGCCATAAACTGAGTAAAGTTTGAAATAGCCGCTTTCGCTGCAGAATATGCAGGGATTTTTGTAAGAGGCTTGTAAGAGTTCATTGAAGAAATGTTAATGATTGTTGCGTTTTCCTTGCCAACCATATCTTTTGCAAAAACCTGAGTTGTGAGAAGAGTTCCAAGGAAGTTGAGGTTGAAAACAAATTCAATACCCTTGGGGTCAAGGTCAAAGAATGTTTTAACATCTTCAGCCTTTTCTGTTAAATCGCAAAGCTCAAATTTTTCCTTTGTCGTGTTGCCGTTGGGGTGGTTACCGCCTGCGCCGTTAATAAGGATATCGCAAGTGCCGATTTTCTCGTTAATGGTGTTTCTTGCGTTTTCAAGGCTTTCTTTATCAAGAACGTTACAAGCAACGCCAATTGCTTCAAAACCCTCTGCTTTGATTTCATCTGCTACTGCATTTGCAGATTCTTCTCTTAAATCAAGAACTGCAACCTTAACTCCCTGTCTTGCAAGGTCCTTTGCAAATCCACCGCAAAGAACACCGCCACCGCCTGTAACAACTGCAACTCTGCCTTTTAAGTTTTCGTGATTAAACATATTTAAAACTCCTTAATATTTTCTAACTGTTATATCATTTAAATTTGCTTTTTCCAAGCAAACATCAAGTGCATCTGCCGCCGCATCAAATGCTGCACGGTTGGTGGGGTAGGTGTAGTCGTCTTTAAGCTGGTCAGCAGTACCGCCTTCGCCCTCCAAATCTTTAAGACCGTCAAAAACTTTAAGGTGGGGTTCAAGGGTAAGGAAATGCTCACCCTCTTTTTCTTTTGAAAATCTTGTGAGAAGCTCAACAATGTTGCCGTCACCAAGACCTGCAGGGCGAACCTTACCACCATCATAAAGGCAGTCTTTAACGTGGAAATAGTCAATGTAATCTTTGAGAAGTTCATAAGCGGGGAGAATGTCAACACCACATTGAATAAAGTTTGAGGGGTCGAAAATACCTTTGATTTTACCCTCAAAGGTTTTATATATTTCAAGACAACGGGTTTCAATATCGCCGTAAATATCTTTTTCATTTTCGTGACAACACCATATTCCTTTTTCAAGGGAGTAGGTGCACATTTTATCAAGTCTTTCGAAAACTTCGTCGTGATATTCTTCAAGACTCTGACCTTTAGTAAAGAAGAAGCTGAACATTCTTATTCTTTGGGTGCCGAGAATGTTTGCAACCTCAACACAGTTTTTGAAATCCTCAAAATGAGGTGCAAAATCATCGGTGATTTCAATTTTGCCATAGTGAGAACCTATGGCAGAAACGCCAATGCCATTGTCGTCAAGTATCTTTTTAAGTTCTTTCGCCTGTTCTACGGTATAAAGAGAAATGTTACCCTCATCAAGTCCGCGAGGTTCAATATGAGTCATGCCATGTGCCTTTAAAGCGGCAATCTGTTCTTTAATTCCGCCGCCTGCTTCATCGGCAAAGGCAGAAAGATAAAATGTTACAGCCATTTTTATATCTCCTTTTAATTATGTGCTTTTATGATAAAAATATATCTTTATTTTTCAAAATGTATTTTGCTGAAAGTCTTAAAAGTTCATCGGAATTGTAAACAGAAGAGAATTCTTCATCAACCTTGCCGATAACAGAATAATCAATTGAAACTTCACTGTCAGGGTCATACATTGGCAGAAGCGTAGCGTAATACTCAACAAATTTCCCTGCACCGATAGCATTTAGAGCATCGGGAACAACGGAAATAAGCGGTTCTCCATTGTTTTTGAAGAACGTTGAAAGGCTTTTCTTTGCATCCTCATCAAAGTATTCTAAAGCATAAACAAATTTTTTCTCTTGGGAGAGTGCATTAAAACTTTCTGTCATATCAGTTGCCTTTTCCAGCTTTGCCTGAATATTCATGGCAATTCCGTGAAGAAGCTCTGTTTCTTCTGTTGAATTAAGTTTTTCTTCTGTGAGAATAGTGAATTTTTCTCTTAATTCATAATCTCTTTTCCAGATTGCTGCTTCTTTTTTTAGTCTTTCGCGACGTGCTTTTCCTGATTTGAGCGCCTTGCTCCAAGCGAAAATTGCAATAATTATCGCAACTAAAAGTATCACCCAGTAATACCATTGAACACCAAAAAGCATTTAATCACCCATTCTGTAAAGATTTGTAAATATCGCTCTTTTTAAGTCCTGTTTCTTTGGCAATTTCCTTTGCGGCTTCGTTTTTCGAAAGCCCGCTTTCAACGAGCTTTTCAGCCATTTTAACAGCAACATCAATTGTAATTTCTTTTTCCTCTTCCTCGGGTTTGCCTTCAACAATAAGAACATATTCACCCTTGGCACTGCCGTCCTTGTATTTTTCTACTGCGTCAAAAAGGGTAGTGCGCTCAACATTTTCGTGGATTTTTGTAATCTCTTTTACAAGGGCAATATTTCTGTTGCCCCAATATTTTGCCATATCAGAAAGTGTTGCTGCCAGCTTATGAGGTGCTTCGTAGAAAATCATTGTGCGCTTTTCGTTAACAAGTTCTTCAAGATGCTCTCTCCTGTTCTGCTTTGCTCTTGTAAGGAAGCCTTCAAAAGTAAATCTGCCCGATGGCATACCCGAAATGGCAAGGGCAGTAACAAAAGCACAAGGACCGGGAACGGCGAGAACCTGAATACCATTTTCATGGCAAAGCCTTGTTAAATCTTCACCGGGGTCAGAAATTATTGGCATACCCGCATCGGAAACAAGAGCGCAGTTTTCGCCATTTAAAAGGCGTTCAATTATAACACCGCCACGTTGCGCACGATTGTGCTCATAATAACTAACCATTGGTTTTTTAATACCAAAATGGTTGAGTAGCTTTATTGTTACCCTTGTATCTTCGGCGGCAATAAAATCACATTCGGAAAGCACCTGAACCGCACGTGGAGAGAAATCCCCAAGATTTCCGATAGGTGTTCCTACAACATAAAGTATTCCTGCCATTATAAAACATTACCTTCTGCATCAAACAATGGGAGCTTTTCAAGATAAATAATATCATCTCTGTCAGCGGCTTCACCCTCTGCAAGAACTGCGAGTGCGCCAACATAGTCAACCTCTGCCATTTCAATAAGCTTTTCAACGGCTTTAAGGGATTCACCTGTGGAAATAACATCATCAACAATGATAACCTTTTTGCCCTTCATCTGCTCAGCTTCTGCAGTGTCAAGGTAAAGGTGCTGTTCGCCCTCTGTTGTGATGGAGTTTACGATAACATCAAAAACACCGGTCATATAAAGTTTGGGTTTCTTTCTTGCAACAAAGTATTTTTTACCGCTCTGGCGTGACATTTCATGTGCAAGGGGGATACCCTTTGCCTCTGCGGTGATTATGTAATCAAAATCGGGAGCTTTTTTGAGAAGTGCATCTGCACAAGCAACCGTAAGCTCTGCATCGCCAAACATAACGAAAGCACCAATCTGAAGTTTTTCATTAAGAGGGCAGAGAGGGAGATTTCTGTCGAGTCCTGCAATTTTCATTGAATGATACATATCTATTCTCCTTCGATGTAAACATTTTTCTACATTTTAATTATATAAAATAGGCAGAAAAAGTCAATAATAAACAATGTTGAAAATAGTCATATATTATTGTATAATAGTCCTATATTTATATGGAGTGAGTAGATTTTATGCATATACCAACCTGTGAAACAAATGAACTTAATATAATCACGTTTGAAGAGGCACTTTTAAAAGAAGCGGATGGTTCTTTTGAATACGACAGAAAAAAATGGCTCTATGTTCCCAATGCTTATACTGAGTATCGTTATATTTTAGGCACAAGGGGAGAAAATCCTCTTATCTGTATCGGAATTAACCCCTCCACCGCAAAGCCCGACGACCTTGATAATACTTTAAAATCCGTTGAGCGAACCGCCTCTTACAATGGGTTTGACAGTTTTATTATGTTCAATGTTTATGCACAAAGAGCAACCAATCCGAAAGATATGGACGGCTCTTTTAATGAGTTTTTACATAATGAAAATATGAATGCTTTCCGCTATATTCTTTCTTCTTATGGTGAGGGCAAAACTCCTGCAGTGTGGGCTGCTTGGGGTACAATTATTGAAAAAAGACCTTATCTTATTCCCTGTGTTAAAGATATGATAAAAATCGGTAATGAATTCGGTGCAAAGTGGTACACAGTGGGTAAACGCTCCGTTAAGGGACATCCCCACCATCCCTTGTATCTGAAAAACAACAGTCCTGTTGATTCTTTTGATATAGAAAGTTACATTTCAGCTCTTCAAAATCTGTAATCTCTGTTGACATTTTGTGACGATATATGATATAATTCACAAGTATATTTTTCAAAAACTGTGAAGAGAACAAGTAGCACTTTTCAGCGTAAAAAAGAGAGTTGCCGTTTGGTGAGAGGCGCGTGAGCGGATTGTGTGAATACATCTCTGAGTTTCGCACCGAAATTTTCAGTAGGCTGCGGCGGGTGCGCCCGTTAAAGCGTTTGAGTTCTATTACTCTTTAAGGCAGATTGTGTGAGCAATTTGCGAAAAAAGGTGGTAACACGGTCAGGTTATACTGCTCGTCCTTTAGCTTCGGTTAAAGGACGATTTTATTTTTATTAAAAAAGGAATGAACTAATTTGCCTATTACAGATTTTCTTGTGATTAACGCAAATAATTACAAAAACGATGTTGCTCTTGTTGAGATTAACCCTGAAATGCAGGGTAAAAGCCGCCAGACATGGCGTGAATATTCTCTTATTGAAACAAATCCCTTTAACGTTGGCAGAACAGAGCTTACATGGGGTGAGTTTGATAAAAGAGCAAACCGCTTTGCAAACCTTCTTCTTTCAAGGGGTATCAAAAAAGGGGACAGAGTTGCAATTCTTCTTATGAACGGAATTGAATGGCTTCCCATTTACTTCGGTATTCTTAAAACAGGTGCTTTAGCGGTTCCCCTTAACTACCGCTATACTGCGGAAGAAATCAAATATTGTCTTAAGCTTTCCGATAGTGATGTTCTTGTTTTCGGTCCTGAGTTTACAGGCCGCGTTGAAGAGATTGCTCACAGAATTCCTGATGTTAAATATACTTTCTATGTTGGTGAGGATTGTCCCACCTTTGCAGAAAGCTACGACAGACTTGTAACATATTGCTCATCTCATGCTCCCGGAATTGAAATTTCTGATGAAGATGAGGCAGCGGTTTATTTCTCTTCGGGCACAACCGGTTTTCCAAAAGCAATTCTTCATGCTCATAAGAGCCTTGTTCATGCGGCTTTAACAGAACAGAACCACCATTCACAGACCAGAGAAGACGTTTTCCTTTGCATTCCGCCCCTTTACCATACAGGCGCAAAAATGCACTGGTTCGGCTCTCTTGTGGCAGGTAGTAAGGCGGTTCTTCTTAAAGGTACAAGACCTGAACTGATTATTAAAACTGTAAGTGAAGAGTTATGCACAATTGTGTGGCTTCTTGTTCCGTGGGCTCAGGATATTCTTGATGCCATTGAAAGCGGAGACATTGATTTAAGCGAATATACACTTTCTCAATGGCGATTGATGCACATTGGTGCACAGCCCGTTCCACCAAGCCTTATCAAACGTTGGCTCGGGATTTTTCCCCATCATCAGTATGACACTAACTATGGTCTTAGTGAATCAATCGGACCCGGTTGTGTGCATCTTGGTGTTGAAAATGTCCACAAGGTTGGCGCAATCGGTAAAGCAGGCTACGGTTGGGAAGTTAAAATCGTTGATGAAAATAAAAAAGAGGTTGCTAAAGGCGAAGTTGGTGAACTTGCAGTTAAAGGTCCCGGTGTAATGCTTTGCTATTATAAGGACGAAAAAGCAACTGATGAAGTCCTTCGCGACGGTTGGCTTTATACAGGGGATATGGCACAAGAGGATGAAGACGGCTTTATCTTTCTCGTTGACCGTAAGAAAGATGTTATTATTTCGGGCGGTGAAAACCTTTACCCCGTACAGATTGAAGACTTCCTTCGTAAATACGATAAAATCAAGGACGTTGCAGTTATCGGTCTTCCTGATGCTCGTCTTGGTGAAATTGCCGCCGCTATTATTGAAGCAAAAGACGGCGAAACCATAACAGAAGAAGATATCAACGATTTCTGCTATGACTTGCCAAGATATAAGCGTCCCAGAAAGCTTATTTTCGCAAAAGTTCCCCGTAACCCCACAGGTAAGATTGAAAAACCCAAGCTTCGTGAGATGTATTGCGGTGAAAGTCTTGTTGCTTCACAGAATGAAATTAATAAATAATCAAATGAGGTAAAATAAATGAAAAAATTACTTTTAGGTAATGAAGCGGTTGCACGTGGTCTTTATGAGGGCGGTTGCAGAGTTGCTTCAAGCTACCCCGGAACACCCAGTACAGAGGTTACGGAGTGTATTTCTACATACGATGAAATTACAAGCGAATGGGCACCTAACGAAAAGGTAGCAATGGAAGTTGCGTTCGGTGCAGCAGTTGCAGGCGCACGTTCATTCTGTGCTATGAAGCACGTTGGTCTTAATGTTGCCGCAGACCCGCTTTTCACTTCTTCTTATACAGGTGTTAATGCAGGTCTTGTTGTGGTTGTTGCAGATGACCCCGGTATGCATTCTTCACAGAACGAGCAGGACAGCCGTCACTATGCACAGGCTTCAAAAATTATGATGCTCGAACCCTCTGATTCCGATGAATGCGTCAAATTTTCAAAACTTGCATTCGAACTTTCAGAAAAATTTGATACACCCGTTCTTCTTCGTCTTACAACAAGAGTTTCTCATTCAAGAAGCCTTGCAGAAGTTTCCGACAGAGTTGATAATGGTCTTAAACCTTACGAAAAGAATGCTCCTAAATATGTAATGGTTCCTGCAAATGCAAAGGTTAAGCATGTGCAGGTTGAAAAGAGAATTCTTGACCAGATTGAATATTGCGAAACTGAAGCAGTTGAAAATGGTCTTAACAGCGTTGAATATAACCATAAGAAAATCGGTGTTATTACAGCAGGTATCTGCTATGAATATGCAAAAGAAGCACTCGGAGATAAAGCGTCTTACCTTAAATTAGGTTGCGTTTACCCATTACCCGAAAAACTTATCAAGGATTTCTGCGCAGAATGTGAAACAGTTTATGTTCTTGAAGAACTTGATGATTATATTGAAACTCATTGTCGTAAAATCGGTGTTGATGTAAAGGGCAAAGCAGAATTTACTCTTCTTGGCGAATATTCACAAGGTCTTATCAGAAAAGTAATTCTCCATGAAGAAAGTAAATCTCTTAAAGCAGATGTAGAAATTCCCGCAAGACCTCCCGTGCTTTGCGCAGGTTGTCCCCACCGTGGTCTTTTCTATTCTCTCAAAAAGCTGGGTGTGACCGTTAGCGGTGACATAGGTTGCTATACTCTCGGTGCATCAAAGCCCTTGGGTATGATTGATACAGTTCTTTGTATGGGTGGTAGCGTATCAGGCCTTCACGGCAGAAACCTTGCAGACCCAGAGCATGCAAATAAATCCGTTGCAGTTATCGGTGACTCCACCTTTATTCATTCAGGTGTTACAGGTCTTATTGATATTGCTTATAACAACAGTAATTCTGTTACAATTATTCTTGATAACAGTATTACGGGTATGACAGGCCACCAGCAGAACCCCACAACAGGCTTCAATATCAAAGGCGAACCTGCAGCTGCAGTAAGCCTTGAAAAACTTTGTGAAGCAGTTGGAATTAACAATGTTTTCGTTGTTGACCCATATAACCTTGATGAAAGCTACACAACCATCAAAAACGCTCTCGACCTTAACGCTCCTGCGGTTGTTATTTCAAGAAGACCTTGCGCTCTTCTTAAAACTGTAAAACATAATCCACCACTTAAGGTTAATAAAGATAAGTGTAAGTCCTGCAAAATGTGTATGAAAATCGGTTGCCCCGCTATCAGTATGAAAGACGGAAAAGCAGAAATCGACTTTACACAGTGCCTCGGTTGCAATGTTTGTTCTCAACTTTGCAAATTCGGTGCTATTGAATAAGAAAGGAGAGAGCTAAAAATGAATAAAGCTATAATGATAGTTGGTGTCGGCGGTCAGGGAACTCTGCTTGCAAGCCGTATTTTAGGTAGTGCTCTTCTTTCACAAGGGTACGATGTTAAGGTTTCTGAGGTTCACGGAATGAGTCAGCGTGGCGGTTCTGTTGTTACTTATGTTAAATATGGTGAGAAAGTATATTCTCCCGTTGTTGGTGAGGGCGAAGCAGACCTTATTCTTGCTTTTGAACAGTTGGAAGCAGCAAGATGGCTTTCCTGCCTTAAGCCTGACGGAAAAGTTATTGTGAATACACAGAAAATTGACCCCATGTCAGTTGTTATCGGTGACAGTGTTTATCCCGATGGTGTTCTTGATGCAGTAAGAAATGCAGGTGCGGCGGTTGTTGAGCTTGATGCACTTCCTCTTGCTGTTGAAGCAGGTTCGCCAAAAGCTACAAACGTTGTTCTCATCGGTGCTATGGCAAAAAATACAGAAATTCCCAAGGAAATCTGGCTTGATGCAGTAAAATCCTGCGTCCCCGCCAAATTCCTCGAAATGAACCTTAAAGCATTTGAATTAGGTTATAATAAATAAAAAAATGGATTCAGGACATTCTATGAACTGTCTTGAATCCTTTATATTTATATTGTTTTTTGCGATGTATAAGCAAGCTTGTGCGATATATTTTAAGAATAAAATGCGATATATTTCGCTACGCTCAATGCTATATGATATAAATTATTATTTCTGGTGCCATGCCACATCATACATCTTTATAATCTACCTCAATATACCCATCCCCATCAATATCTTCGGGTAATTGTGGCTTGTTTTTCTTTAGAACAATTTCAGAAACTATTTTAACAATCCCAAAAGCAAGAAGACCGAAGCCAACCATTGATGTAATTGTTGTTGCGCCCTTAAAGGGATTAAACACCAATGAAACACCATAAATTGCAATTAAACCTGCAAAGATTTTTGAAAAAAGTCCGCCTTTTCCGGAAAAGAAAGAGGAAACTCCGTAAACTACAACGGAAATTCCGATAATAAAGGGTAGAACAGACATCAGAAATTTAGGGTGTAAAAGGAGCATAAATGCAACCGCTAAAAGCACAATGCCCGATATTATATCAATAATATTGGGCGTGCTTTCTTTTTTATCTTTGACATAGCGAACAAGTCTTATAATTCCGCCAATAAGACAGGCTGTGCCTAAAACATAGCAAACAGTCATTAAAGATGTATCAGGAAAAAGCAGAACAAAAAGTCCCACTATTGCAAAAACCCCTCCGATAATTACATTTAAAATGTTATCGGGCAATTTCTTTCTTAATTTCTTCATTATTTATTCACCTTGTAATATTTTTTTCTTTTATTGTACCACAAAAAACTACCAAATATTTACAAAACTTTGAATAATTAAAAAACAATCATATCCACTAAGGTACAGGCTTGCCTTTACCGCGGAAAAATTTACATAAACCAAAGGAACGGGCAAGCCCGTTCCTTACAATTATACATTCAATTCTGTATGTTTTTCGTTTATCTTTGCTGTAATTTCTTCCATATATTTACCATGGAGTTTGAACTTCCATGTGTAGATTATTAGTGAAAGTGTAATAAGAATAACGGGTGCTACAAGCATCATAAAGCTGATTGCAGATTTAACCTCTTGGCTGTTCTGTGCGTGTAGGTTTTCGTTGTATTTGGAAATCTCAAGACCTGAGAAAAGAATGATTGTCTGAATGGTGTAAGCCATTTTCTGCAAAAAGCCCTTCATTGAGAAAGTAATGGATTCCGAGCGGAAGCCCATTTTGATTTCACCATAGTCAACAATATCTGCAAGGAAAACAGTCTGTGAAACAAACATTGAAGCAATACCGATTGAAGCTATAAGGTAGCAGAAATTCATAGCCATATATGAACCGAAAGAGTTAACGCAGATTGCCATTGTTGTGAAACCGAAAATGGCAAGACCCAGTGATACCTGATAACATCTTCTGCGTGACATAAACTTTGTGAGTACGGGAACAACGCCAAGACCCAAAACAGAGCCAACTGCACCGATAATGTTAAAGGTGGATTGCTTTGCAGGGTCACCCGCAACAACATCAAAGAAATAAACGCCAACGCCTGAAATCATATACCAGCCTGCATTTGAAAGCATAGCAAAAAGCATAAATATAAGAAGCTGGTCATTGTTCTTTGCGATATGGAACATTTTCTTAAATGTAAATTTTTCGGGTTGGGTTGTGATGTGTTTTTCTTTTGTGTTTAAAACAGAAAGTGAAGAAAATCCAACAAGGGCACAAGCACAGATAATTGCCCAAAGGCTATAACCTCTGGCATCTGCAATTTTCTCGCCGTTGTATGTAGCTTCACTCAATAATGGAAGCATAACAGGGGTGAGAATGGAAATGATTCCCTGACCCAAGCCTGAAAAGGTTCTTGCAACCGTTGCGATTAAGCTACGCTCTTTCGGGTCGCTTGTGAAAGATGGCACCATTGACCAATAAGGAATATCAGCCATCGTGTTTGTCATACCCCAACCAACATAAAGCACCGCAACATAAATGTATAGAGGTATTCCGCCCAGCTCAAAACCGGGGTTTGAGAATAAAAGGGAAAGCACCACCGCATTACAGCAGGAGCCAATAAGAATCCAAGGGCGGTATTTACCCATTTTTGTTTTTGTGTTGTCAACAATTGTGCCCATCATCGGGTCGTTGATACCATCCCATATACGAGCAACAGGAGTTAAAAACAAAAGGAATTTTTTGTTGAGATGAAGAATATCAGTTAAATACTTTGCAAGGTAAGAGTAAAAAAGTCCGTAACTTAAATCAAGACCAACCGCACCCACACCATAGGAAAGCATATCCTTCAATTTACTTTTTTTCATATTAAATTTCTCCTTCAAAATGAAGATTACAAAATAATTATACCAATTAAATCATATAATGGCAATATCAAAAACAAAAGTGATACCAACTAATATCAGTTAGTATCACTTGCTGTATTTTTACATCTCAACAGGCTTGATGTTAAAGCAGAAGCTTAATGTCTTTTCGTCAAAGAGTCTGTTGTTTTCGTCATTGTTAAGTGAACTATCTTCACTCAAAGCATTGAAACGGGCGTCAATGTTGAAAATCGTGTAAGGCTCTTTTTCTAATTCGAAATCATGTTTCTTTTCTGTTAACTGCTCAGCAGAAAAGTGAGAAGCATTGAAAGAAAATTCTTCCGCACCCTTTGAGCCGGTAACATAAAGACCGTTGCCGCCATTTTTACCAACAGTAACTCTTCTTGTTTTAAAGTGAGAGGAGTTTTCCTGTGGACGAATGTAGTGAACGAAGTTATCAGTAACTGTTAATTCATATTCACCGAAACGAGCGGATTTATAGCGGTCGGGATATGTTTCTGTTTCACCAAGACCGAAATATTTAATGTCCTCAAATTCTTCATTCATAAGAATTTCAAGGCCCAAGCGGGGAAGAAGTGGCGCGTTTTCTCGGATATCAGCAGAAAGTGCAATATCAACAGAACCGTCACCATGGAAAACATGAGTAAGCTTACCCTTTAAAATCGGGGGATTTGCAGGACCACCAAGAGCAATTTCGGAAACGATTATAACCTTGTTATTGCCCTCTTCGATTTCGGTTGAATACGTCTTCTGTGAAATATGGTGAAGGTGGTTTGCAATCCACTCGTCAACAGAGCCTCTGTTGTAAGCAGGTGCGTGCCACATTTTGAATTTAACAGGTGCTTCAATGAATTCCTTGCCGTTTTTCTTGATGGAAGAAATTCTGCCGTAGGGTTTGTCGAATGTGTATTCAACATCACCGCAGGTGATGATTGCAAATCTGTCACTGTTTTTAAGAGTAACTTGGTTGCCCTCTTTAACAACAACTGCTTTTTCTGTTTCAATTTCAAACTGTAAGAAACCAATTTCATAACCCTTTTCTGCCCAAGGGGTATCATTCTTCTGACAGATTGAAGCAGTTACAAAACAGTCACCTGAAAGGTTGTATTCACTTTCGTCAAAGAGTTTATATGTAACAGAATTCTGAGGTGCAATGTCAAGAGTTTCAATTACACCCTCTGCAACAACCTTTTCATTGGATGTCAATTTCCATTTGAGCGTAAGGTCAGAAAGGCTTGTGAAATAGCGAACACTCTTAACAGTTAATTCACCATTTTCAAAACTTGCTCTGAAAGGCTCGTAAACCTTTTTCATATCGTAGTAACCGGGACGAGGAGTTCTGTCAGGGAAAACAAGACCGTCAATACAGCAAATTCCATCGTTGGGGAAATCACCGAAATCACCACCGTAGTAGTAACGGGGATTGCCGTTTTCATCGGGAATATTTATAGCGTGGTCAGTAAGCTCCCAGATACAGCCACCGCAGAAATTATCGTACTTATCAACAAGCTCCCAATAGTCGTAAACGTCACCTGTCGACATTGAGCAAACGTATTCGCACATATAGAAGGGTTTGTTGTATTCCTCATTGTTGCAGTAGTCATCAATGTAATTAACCCCTGCATACATTCTGCTTTCAACATCGGAAATGTCTTTAAAGCATTCGCCCTCGGGAACTGCCTTGAATTCAAGGTGGGAGTTTTCATAGTGAACAAGTGCATTTTCGTTGCGGGATTTTATGTATTTTCTCATAGCACGGTGATTTTTACCACAACCGCTTTCGTTACCGAGAGACCACATAACAACGCATCCGTGGTTTTTATCTCTTTCAAAAAGTCTTGCGGCGCGGTCAACATAAGCTGCTTCCCATTCATCAATTGTTGAAAGCATTGACCAACGCATCCAATCCCAATCCGCATCTGTGTTGAAGCCCATACCATGAGTTTCAATGTCTGCCTCGTCAACAATATAAAAGCCAAGTGCTTCACAAAGGTCTAAAAATCTGGGGTCGTTGGGGTAGTGAGAGGTTCTGATGCAGTTGACATTTGCCCGTTTCAAAAGGAGTAAATCTTCAACCATCTGCTCGGTAGTAACAACATATCCGTTGAGGGTCGAATCGTGGCGGTTGATACCGCGGAGTTTAACACCCTTGCCGTTAACAAGGAAAACCTTGTTTTCAATTTTAACTTCACAAAGTCCAATCTGGAAAGGAACGATTTCATCCTCAACCGTAAGAAAAAGTGTATAAACATAAGGTGTTTCGTCATTCCACATTAAAGGATTCTGAATTTCAATTTGGAAAGTAGACTCTGCACTTTCGCTTGTGGCAATAACATCACCCTTGGGTGAAGCAAGCCCGTAAAGAACAGGGGCGTTGCCGATTAAATCACATTCAACAGTAAGAGTTGCAAGGGTATAATCCTCGTTGAAGTTTTGTCTGATATAAACATCTTTCAAGCGGTTTTTGCTTCTTGAAAGAATATAAACTTCACGGAAAATACCTGAAAGGCGGAAATAGTCCTGGTCCTCAAGATATGAGCCGTCACACCATTTCACAACAACAACTGTAATTCTGTTTTTACCCTCGTGAAGATATTTTGAAATATCAAATTCACTTGTGCAGTGAGTTACCTGACTGTAACCGACAAACTCACCGTTAATTAAAAGATAAAAACAGGAAGAAACACCCTCAAAGGTGATAATATTATCTCTTTCAAGCATTTCTGTGCTCACATCAAACTCTTTGATGAATACAGAGCAGGGGTTGTCCTCAGGGACATGAGGCGGGTCTGTGGGAAAAGGATATTTAAGGTTGGAGTAAAGAGGAGAATCGTGGTAAATATTTTCATAAAGCTGAATGTTACCGGGCACCTTTACCAAAGGTAAAGCCTTTTTATCAAAATCTGCAGTAAGATATGTTTCCTCTAAATCCTCGAAACTGTCAAAGAATTTAAAACTCCAATCGTCACCGCAAAGGTTGGTTAGATAATAAGATTTGTTTCTGTCGCCTGAAAGCGCATCTTCAAGATTATCATAGGGTATGAAATAGGCACGAGGGCTTTCAGTACCAATATGTAAATCTTCAAGACTTTTGTGATATGGTTTGAAATTCATAAAAACTCTCCTTGCTCATTAAGTGTAAGGCACAGGCTTGCCTGTGCCACAGAATGAAGTTTTTTAGTGTTTGTTTTGCGGTATAGGCAATCCTATACCTTACGGTTTAACTGTAGGGGAGGGTCTTGACCGTCCCGCCAAACATAAATAAATAATACCATAAATATGTTAACTATACAACTAAAAACAAAAATAAAAAAATATCAATAACCTCTTGATTTTTTTAAATCAATTAGTTATAATAGCAAGGCGCTTTATGAGAGGTGCAGAATTTAATATGTAAATTCTTTGAACAGATGGAGAGTTGTCCGAGCTGGTCGAAGGAGCACGATTGGAAATCGTGTAAACGGCCAAAACCGTTTCGAGGGTTCGAATCCCTTGCTCTCCGCCAAAAACAAAAACCACCCAAGAGGGTGGTTTTTGTTTTGAACTCGAAAGTATTTTTGTGTATAGGGTGGCAGGGTTGTATGGATATTGAAAAATTTAAACACTTTATTTCTCTTGGTGGTAATTGCTATGTTGCGGAAGATTTGATTCGTTTGGGTTTAAGAGATTGTGCTTATCCTTTTGATTGGTGTTTTTCTTCAGACTTTTCCGGAGTTGTATCTGCAGTTCAAAATGATTTTGTTGATTTTGTTGAAGAACGTTATTTGCTTCAACATAAGGATAAAAGAACAAGGTATTATAATGAAAAATACAGACTTTCGTTTTTTCATGATTTTGATAAATATCTGCCTTTGAAAAAACAAATAAACAATGTTCAAAATAAATATAACCGCAGAATAAATAGATTTTTAAATGATATTACAGAGCCAACATTATTCATAAGATATATAATCGCAAGTTCCGACGTTGCATATATCAAAGAAAATTATTGTGAAATTGAGAAAATAATAAAACAAAAATGCCCTGAAAACGAAATTATTTATATTACTCATTATGAGAGTTTGACAAGTTTATCAGATAAAATTTTTTTGATTTCAAAAGACGAAGATGATTGGATGAGTCGCACCCCAATTATGAAAATTGAAGATTTTGTTGAGTCTGTTGAAAATATCAGTTATAAGAAAAGAAATGAAAACTTATCTTTTTCCACTGCAAAAAAACATACCAAAAAATCGTTTAGTATTGAAAAAACTTTGCGGAGATTTTTCAAAAAAGAATATGTTCATAACAGAGTTTATGAAAAAAACTAAGATTGATTGATAATTATATCTTTTGGTGATAAAATGAAAAAAACTATTTTAATAATACTCGGCAGTTTGTTGGCTTTAGTTCTTGTAGCAGTGATTGTACTTGTGGGCAACACGTTTATGTATTATCCCCACTACAAAGAAAATAAAGAAACGATCAGTATAGAACCCAAAGAAGAAAATATCAAAATGATGAGTTATAACCTTCGTTGCATCAGTCCTGTTGACTGGGGCAAAAAGGGTTGGTTTTATCGTGCGGATTTGATTATTGACGATATTGCTGACGAAAAGCCCGGTATTATCGGTTTTCAGGAATCAACAAAATGGCATTATTCATATCTTGTTGATTCATTAAAAGGTTATGATTCTGTTATTACATATCGTGATGATGCTTTTAATTCCGAGGGTTGCCCCATATTCTACAACACGAAACTTTACACTCTTGTTGATAAAGGCTCGTTCTGGCTTTCGGAAACCCCCGATGTTCCAAGTAAATCCTGGGGCGCACAGTATAATCGGGTTTGCAGTTATGTTATATTAACAGAGATAGAAACAGGGAAAAATTTTGTTGTTTTTAATACACATTTAAGCCACGTAAGTGACGAGGCGAGAATTAACGGAATTCAGGTTGTTCTTGATAAAATTAGCGAATTTGGCTCTCTTCCTGCAGTAATTATGGGTGACTTCAACGCAGAAGAAGGCTCTGTTACCTATAACAGCGTAACCGAAAGCTTCTTTGATGCAAAATATGCAACCGAAAAAACATCGGAGCTGCATACCTACAACGGTTGGAATAACCCTGAAAAATTCAAACGAATTGACTATTTTATGATTTCAAAAAAAGGAATAAAAGTTGCTTCTTATAATGTGCTTTCAGGTATGAGAAATGGGGACTATACAAGCGACCATTGTTCCATAGTAATTGAAATTAACTTAGATTAATTTCAATTAGATGCCAGTTGCCAGTAGCCGGTGTAGTGGCAAGTTGAAAGTGGCAAGTTTCGGGGCGCGAAAATGCGCCGTAGAAGAAAAAAGTAAAGGTGAGTTTTTACCTCTCTTCAAAGAGAGGGGGACCGTCTTGAAATTGTAAATCTTATAAATATAGTGTAATGCGAGCCAAATATAAAGTTTGCAAATTAAAGTTCGGCGGAACGGTGGAGAGTTCTTGACGCGACCATAGGAGTGTCATTGAAGCGTAAGCTTCAACTGTAACAAGCGTTCCTTAGTGATATACCCTTGTTGTGATATGTGTCTGACAGCACGAGAAAAAGAAGGTGCAATAATGAAGTTTTTATTCAAAGCAATATTTGATGTGTTTCTTGAAAAACCAATAAACACTCATATTCACAAGAAATCAAATGAAAAAGAAAGTACCTTTGACGAAAATAGTTTTGTGGCATACCACGAGCCAAGAAGAATTATACTTTATTTTATTTTCTTTTTAGGTTCTTTGAGTATTACTGCCGGTTTTTATTTTGTTGATAAAAAAATAGATTGGTTAGTATTGTTTTGGTGTGTTGTTTCTGTATTGAGTCTTTTTGTGCTTGTTTATATGTTAACCTATCGTTGCTATGTTGATGAAACAGGCTTTACTGTAAAAAAATTTTTCCTTCTGAAAAAGTTTGTTCCGAGAGAAGAATTTTTTGATGTGGAAATTACCAAATGGCAACCACAAAATAGTGATAAAGATGGGTTGTTAATCGTAAGAAACCAAAAAGGCAAAAAGATTTTTGACGCTTCAAAAGATTTGGTAGGATTTGGTTTAATGTGCAAGATGGCTAAAAGGTTTGAAAGAAAAAAGAAAGTATAAAACGAAACCACTCGGTTAAGAGAAAATTTTTTCTTAACCGAGTGATATAATTTTTATAACTCTTCAATAAATTCGCCGATTCTCTCAAGAGCTTTAATAATATGCTCTGTTGAGTAGCAGTAGGAGGCTCTTACAAAGCCTTCTCCGCCTTTGCCGAACGCTGTTCCGGGAACAACCGCAACCTTTTTACTTTCTAAAAGCTTTTCACAGAATTCTTCACTTGAAAGACCAGTACTTTTAATGCAGGGGAAAGAGTAGAACGCGCCTTTAGGCTCTCTGCAGGTAAGCCCTAATTTATTAAAACCATTTACAATAAGTCTTCTTCTGCGGTCATATTCCGCCCTCATTTTTTCAATTGCTTCGTCACCGTTTCTCAGTGCCTCAACCGCCGCATATTGTGATGTGGTGGGGGCACACATTATTGCATATTGATGAATTTTTGTTATCTGTTGCATAAGTGCTTCAGGACCACAGGCATAGCCTAAACGCCATCCTGTCATAGAATATGCCTTTGAAAAGCCGTTGACGGTAATTGTTCTTTCCCGCAAACCCTCAATTGACGCAGGTGAAACGTGTACATAATCTCCGTAGGTGAGCTCGGAGTAAATCTCATCTGAAATTACAATAATGTTTGTATCTTTGAGAATTTCTGCAATTTTCTCAATATCTTCTCTTTCCATAACCGCGCCTGTGGGATTGCAGGGATAAGGGAGAATAAGTGCTTTCGTTTTAGGAGAAATTGCATTTTTTAACTCTTCCGGTGTTACCTTGAAATCATTTTCAGCTTTTGTTTCGATAATTACGGGTACACCGCCTGCAAGGCTTGTTATTGGTTCATAGCAAACATAGCTGGGTTGGGGAATAATAACCTCGTCACCGGGGGCAACAATTGCACGGATTGCTCCGTCAATTGCCTCACTGCCGCCAACTGTAACGAGTATTTCCGTTTCAGGCTTGTATTCAAGATTATATCGTCTTTTAAGATAAAAGGAGATTTCTCTTCTTAATTCAATTGTACCGCGGTTTGCGCTGTATTTTGTTCTGCCTCTTTCTAGGGAGTTTATACCTGCTTTTCTGATGCTCCAAGGGGTCTGGAAGTCAGGCTCACCAACGCCTAAAGATATAACATCATCCATAGTGGCGGCAATATCAAAAAACTTTCTTATACCCGATGGCTTTATTTCAGTTACCGCAGGGTTTAAAACCTTACTGTAATCAATCATAAATGAATTGCCCCCTGGTATCTTCTTGGGTATCGAAAAGCTCAACATCAAGCTCCTTATAACGGCGCATAACAAAATGAGTTGCGGTAGATGTTACAGAGTCAATTGTTGCCAGCTCTCTGGCAACAAAACGTGCAACATCCTGAAGAGTTTTGCCTTTAACAACAACATTAAGGTCATAAGAGCCTGACATAAGGTAAACGGACTCTACCTCGTGGAAGGACATAACCTTTTCGGCAACCTCTTCAAAGCCTGAGTCTGCTTTGGGAACAACGTTAAGCTGAACAATTGCGGAAACATAAGCATCATCATATTGGTCCCAGTTAATAACAGCCTTGTAGCCGCGAATCATACCATCTTTTTCAAGTTGTTCAATTTCGTTTTTTACTTCATTTTCAGTGGCACCAAGCATTGTGGCAATCTGTTCGGGTGTATAACGGGCATTTTTAGATAATAGCTTTAAAATTTCGTATTTCATAATATATTTCCTTTACATCAAATCTTCATTGTAATGTGCTCTTTCGCCGCCGATGAATTTCGGTCTTACTCTTGCAGCAGTGATAGTAGCGTTGCCGATTTTATTGTTTTTAAGCCTTACCGGAACGGCAACCCTTTTCAAGTGCATACCAATTAAGGTTGAGCCGATGTCAAGCCCTGCATCTGCCTTGATTTCTTCAAGTGCAACGGGGTTCTTGAATGCTTTATATGCAGCGGTTGCAAATGAACCGCCTGCTTTTGGTTGGGGTACCACATTAACTGCTTCAGCCGACGGAACTGCATCTGCCTCAACAATAATTGCTCTGTTAAGGTGTTCGCAGCACTGTGCCGCAACGAAAACTCCGGATTCATCAGCCGCTTGGTAAATACCATCAAAAATCTCTTTTGCAGTTTCGGGGGATGAATTAGTGCCGATTGTGTCACCGATTACCTCACTCGTTGAGCAACCGATAACAAGTATCTGTCCCTTTTTTAGTTTAGCAGTTTCAATTATTTCCTTTGCGGCTGAAAAAGCCTCTTTTTTAATTGTGTTCATAGCAACACTCCTAATTTGTTTTTACCTTTAACATTCTACACGCTTTTTTAAAAAAGTAAAGGATAAATATTGATATGTCAGAGATTTTTTGCTAAAATAAAAGGGTAAAACAATAAGATAAGAGGTGTTACAATGGCAGTTAAATTCAACGAAGATAAAGAAGTTGTTGCAAGAATAAAAGAGGGACTTAAAATGAAAGGCGGTTATTGTCCTTGCAGGCTGGAAAGAACTGAAGACAATAAGTGTATTTGCAAAGAGTTTCGTGAGCAGATAAAAGACCCCGATTTTGAGGGCTATTGCCACTGTATGCTTTACTACAAATCTAAAGATTGAGAGGAAAATAAAATGGCAGAATTAACTATTACAAGTGCTAATTTTGAAGAATTGGTTTTAAAAAGCGAAAAAACCGTTTTGCTTGATTTTTGGGCAACATGGTGCGGTCCTTGTCAGATGATTGCACCAACAATTCATGAAATTTCGGAAGAAAGAACAGATATTGTTGTTGGTAAGGTTAATGTGGATGAAGAAATGCAACTTGCAATGCAATTTGGTATTACAAGTATTCCCACTCTTCTTGTTTTCAAAGGCGGAAAGCTTGTTAATCAAGGAGTTGGACTTCTTCCTAAAGCAAGTGTTTTAAAGCTTTTAGAGGACTGATTTTTTAAACCCGCTCCGGCGGGTTTTATTATTTATTACATATTTATTACAAAATTGCCACATTGTTTGACAGTTCAGGAGTTTTATTGTATTATTAATGGGTATAATTGGAATAATATGATGTGTTTTTATGGTCATATTTTGAAAGGTATGTTATAAAACTTATGTTTATTGATTTGGAAGGGCTTGACGGTTGCGGTAAAACTACCCAGACCGACTTAGTCTGCAAAAGGCTTTCTGCAGATGGAATTGATTATAAAAAAATCAAACTTCCCGATTATGAAAGTGATTCAAGTATTCTCGTAAGAAAATATCTTGCAGGTGATTTCGGCAAAAATGCGGGAGACGTTAATGCCTATGCAACATCAGTTCTCTATGCTGCCGACAGATTCGCGTCTTTTACTGAAAAATGGAAAAAAGAATATCTTGACGGCACATTGATTTTTGCCGACCGTTATACTCCCGCCAATGCAATTTATCAGATGACAAAACTTGATAAAACCGAATGGGACGAATACCTTGACTGGCTTTTCGATTTTGAATATAACAAAATCGGTATTCCTGCTCCTGATAAGGTTATTTTTCTTGATATGCCCGTTGAGGTTTCTCAACGCCTTATGACTCAGCGTTATGAGGGTGACGAAAATAAAAAAGATGTCCACGAAGCAAATGTAGAGTTTCTCAATGCTTGTCGTGAAGCGGCACTTTATGCGGCAGATAAATGCGGTTGGGTAATTGTTCCTTGCTCCGAAAATGGTGAGCCACTTTCAATTGAAGAAATAAACGATACAGTATACAAAATTTTACTTGAAACAATAAATGATTAATTATGCTTGATTTTCAACCGGTAAAAATTAAAGACAGAGATTTAGTTTTAAATAATATTCCTCATAGTGTTTCTCAAATCTGTGACTTTTCTTTTGGGAATATTTTCTGTTGGAGTGTAGGGGAGAATACCCGAATTGCAGAGAAAGAGAATTTTGTTTTTCTTCGTTCACGCTTTAACGGAATTAAAAGCTATGCTTTCCCTTGGGGAAAAGGCGATGTTAAAACCGCCCTTAAAATTATAGAGGAAGATGCCAAAGAAAGAAATGCAGATTTCAGTTTTTATTGCCTGAGTGAAGAGCAGGCAGAAATCCTCAAAGAAATCTATGGAGATAAACTTGTACTCGAGGAGCAGAGAGATTTTTTTGACTATGTGTATCTTCGCGAAAACCTTGCAGCTTTGAGTGGCAGAAAATACCATTCTAAGAAAAACCATGTTAATTCCTTTTGCAAAAAAAACAACTTTTCTTATGAAGAGTTAAATGAAGGTAATTTAAAAGAATGCCTTGATTTTTCACATCGTTGGCATAAAAACGGAGAGAGAAACCCAAAGCTTGACGAAGAAATGCTTGTTATTGAAAAAGCCTTCGAGCATTTTTACGAGCTTCATTTGTCGGGTGCACTTTTGAGGGTCGACGGCAAAATTGTTGCGTATGCTTTAGGTGAAGTGATGCCCGACGGCAAAACCTATTGCACTCATTTTGAAAAAGCATCCCCCGAATACCTTACTGCTTATGCAGTAATCAATAAATTGTTTGCAGAAAAATCTCTCGGAGATTTTCAATTTATAAATCGTGAAGATGATGCAGGTGTTGAGAATTTAAGAAAAGCCAAAACCTCTTATCACCCCGAATATCTCGTTAAAAAATACTATGGAAAAATCCTTTGAAATACGCTTTCCTCTCGAAAGCGAATATGAAAAATTAAAAGAACTCTGGCAAACTGCCTTTGATGACAGTGAAGAAAGCCTTGATTATTTTTTTCGGAACACCGTTTCACCCGAAAGAGTATTGGCGGTTTTTGAAGATAATAAGCCTGTCAGTGTTTTATATATGCTGGAAAGCGAAGTTATACAAGATAGAAAGATATATTCTGCTTATTATATCTATGCAGTTTGTACTCATCCTGATTTTCGCGGAAAAGGTCTTATGAAAAGTATATTTGAAGAGCTTTTTAAGACTGCAAAAAGCAGAAATATAGACTATCTTTTCCTTGTACCCGAAGAAGAATATCTTTTTAATCTTTATAAAAAGATTGGATTTAAAAACGGTTTTTTCTATTCTGAAAAGGTGGTTTTCAAAAAGGCTTTCATAAATGACAGAAAAAACCAGATTCAGAAGCTCACCTATAAAGATTATAGAAAAATCCTTGCTGCAAACTCTTTAAATGTGCCTGTTGCAGTTCTTAAAGAGAGTACATTTAATTCTTTCTTTCATTCGGTAAGCGGTGAGGTTAAAATTATTTCTGTTGAAAATGAGGGTTATGTTCTTTATGAAGAAACAGAAGAAAAACTTACAGTTTTTGAGCTTTACGGAAACGAAAAATTGCTTTTGAATGAAGTTTTTAAGAATACCGAAAAAGAAGAAATTATATATAGACAAATAGCAATTGAAAATCCAATTCCTTACGGAATGTTTTATAAATTAAATGATGTCCCCGAAATCCAAAATGGATTTTTCGGAATACCTTATTCAAATTGAAAGAAGGTTTACAATGATTTATGTCTTTCTTGCCAATGGCTTTGAAGAAATAGAAGCACTTGCTCCCGTCGATTTTTTGTTAAGGGCAGGTGTTGATGTTAAAACAGTTGGCGTAAGCGGTAAAATCTGCCGTGGTGCTCACGGAATAAATGTTGAAGCGGATATTCTTTTAGAGGATGTAGAACTTAATGAAAATCTTCAGGGTGTTATTCTTCCCGGCGGAATGCCCGGTGCAGAAAACCTTAATAATTCAACTGATGTGCAAAAGGCAATTGAATATTGCGCAGAAAACGGAAAAATCATCGGTGCAATTTGTGCAGCTCCCTTTATTTTAGGCAGAAAAGGTCTTTTAAAAGGCAAAAACGCAACCTGCTTCCCCGGTTTTGAGGATGAGCTTCTTGGTGCGAACCTTGTGGAATCGGGTGTTATTATAGATGGTACAATTGTTACCGCAAAGGGTGCAGGGGTTGCCTGGGAATTTGGTGCGGCAATATGCTCCGTAATCACAGGTGAAGAGAAAGCACTTCAGATACTCAGAGGTATTCAATGGAGAAAGTGATAGATATAAGACCCATAAAAAAGAAGATGAGAGCAGAGGCAAAGGAAAGCAGGCTTGCAATGGATTCTTTAACCAAAAGTTCTCTGGATAAAAAAATCTGTAACAAGCTTCTCAATTTATGGGCAGTGCGAGAAACTGATACATTTTTATGTTACGTTTCAACTGATATTGAGGTTGATACAAAAGAGTTTATAAATGCTCTTTTAGTATCAGGAAAAAGGGTTGCAGTACCTCGTTGTGAGGGCGGACCGTCGGAAATGAATTTTTATTATATTAATTCTCTTGATGAACTTTCTTCAGGCTCTTTTGGTGTGTTAGAACCTGAGTCTGATAAGGAAAAAATGCTTGTTGAAACAGAAAATACAATCTGCATCGTTCCTGCGTTTATGTTTGATAAATCAGGTTATCGTCTGGGTTATGGTAAAGGGTATTATGACCGATACCTTTCTAAGTATAAAGGTTCAACCATCGGTATTTGCTATTCTCAGAACATAAAAGATGAATTGTTTCATGGCAAATACGACAGAACGGTTGATATGATAGTTACAGAAAAACAAATACTTAATACAAAGGAGTGATAGGGCGTGTCAAAAGATAATTTAAACGATTATGAAGAGCTTTTAAGTATGTTTGAAAAAGAAAGTGCAAAAAAAGAAAATGCATCTGTAAAACCTACTGATGAAGAGGCTCTCAAAACCAAAAGACAGCAAAAGGTAAACGATTTCAAAATCGATATCAATTCTAATAGCGCCTATGAAAATCCCAACTATAAAGGCGGAGTTTACTTTTCAAATCCCCCTCGTGATATAGATAAAGTAGCGCAAAGAGAAAAGAAAGCCACAGTCCGTAAAAATCAGAAAGTAAAACCTGCTGTGGATAGGTTCAAGGTTTCAGCACCGCCAACAACTGCTGCTCAGAATAAAGCTATTGCAAAAAAAGAAGCAAGAAATAAAAAATTACAGCAATCATTTTTGGGTAAGTTTTTTACCTCTGAAAAACTTTCCCGTCTTGCTCTTGCAATTGCAATAATCGCTTTGTCAAGTGTCGTTCTTTGTATTTACGGAATCAGTTGTATCAATGATGTTCTTGCAATTGATGTTGAGGATACGGCAATTGAAGTTGAAGTTTCCAAGGGTATGAGCGATGCTGATGTTATCGATGTGCTTGAAGATAACAAGTTGATAAAAAATGAGCATTTTTGCAATTTGTTTATAAAATTCTTCGGTAAAGACGGGGATTATGTTTCAGGTGTGTATACCCTTACACCCTCTATGGGAGTTGAAAAAATGCTTTCAACAATGAAAGCGGATATCACTCTTTCCGAAACTGTTACCCTTACTTTCCCTGAGGGCTGGACTATTGACCAGATAGCAGAAAAACTTGAAGCAAATGAGGTTTGTACTGCAGCAAGTTTTATCAATACACTCCAAAGTGTTGATTTTTCTGAAGAATATGATTTTATAAAATCAATTCCCAATAAAGAAAAACGTTTCAGAATTCTTGAGGGTTATATGTACCCCGATACCTACGAGTTCTATATTGGTGAAAATGCTTCAAGCGTTGTAAGAAGATTTTTAAATAACTTCCAGAATCGTTGGACTGATGAATATCAGAAACAGGCCAAAAAAAGAGGCTTGAGTCTTGACGAAGTAATTATCATGGCATCAATTCTTCAGGGCGAAGCTGCTTCCGGTAATCAGATGCCTGAAATTTCATCGGTTCTTTACAATCGTCTTGACAGAGCTGCAACATTCCCTTGGCTTAACTGCGACTCAACAAGTGATTACCTTAAAGATACAGTTAAACCTACATTGACTTCTTCCACTGAAGATACACAGAAATACATTGAGTATCGTGCAAGTTATGATACTTACGATACCGAATGTAAAGGACTTCCGGTGGGTGCAATCGGCAACCCCGGTGATTCGGCGATAAGAGCGGCACTCAAACCCGCGGATACAAATTATTACTATTTCTGCCACAACACAAAAACCGGTGAGGTTTTCTATGCTAACACCATGAGTGAGCATGAGGCTAATATGAGAAAAGCAGGTTTAAGCTGATATGAAAAAAGCAATAGCATTGTTAGTTTGCGGATGCTTTTTACTGACAATGTGTTCCTGCGGTTTTGAAAAAGAAGCAAAAACAGAATTTACTGCTATGAACACCCTTATGAGTATAAGGGTGTTCAGTAGTTCTAAAGGGGAAAAAGATGAGATTATCAATCTTTTTACAGAAAAAGTGAATGAATTTGATATTCTGTTTGATGCCAATAACAAGAACAGCGATGTTTTTGAAATAAACCGCGAAAACACAGAGATTAAAATTAACAAAGATACCGCAAAAATAATCGAAAAATCAATTCTTGCAAACAGTCTCACGGACGGTGCATTTGATATCACAATAATGCCTGTTTTAAAACTCTGGGGTTTTGATAACGGGAATTATGGTGTTCCGGAAAAAGAGGATATTAGAAATGCACTTGCTTTAGTGGGGGGAGATAAACTGTCTCTGGAAGATACCACGTTAACAAAAAACAAGAATACACAAATTTCTCTTGGCGGAATTGCTAAAGGATACCTTGGTGACGCACTTTTGGAAATTGCAAAGGAATATGGCGTAAGTGCAGTGGTTTCTCTTGGCGGTAACATTGTCCTTTGCGGTGAGAATACCGAAAAGGGTGAGTGGACCGTCGGGGTTAAAAATCCACTTGCAACAGATAGTCTTGTTTGTACCTTTAAGCATAAGGGGAATGTAAGCGTTGTTACCTCGGGCGGTTATGAACGTAGTTTTCAAAAGGATGGCAAAACGTATCATCACATTATTGATACAAAAACAGGTGAACCTGCAAAAAGTGACCTTTTGAGCGTAACTGTTATAGGTGAGCATGGCGCTCTTTGTGATGCTTTTTCAACAGCACTTTTTGTTATGGGAAGAGAAAAAGCCGTTAAGTTCGCAAAGGAACATAACGACTTTGAGTATATTTTTATTACAGAAAACAAAGAGATTATCTCAACCGACGGAGTAGATGGTTGCGAAATTCTCTCCGAAGACTTTAAATTAATTCACAAATAACAGAATTGGAAAGAAGAAAGCCTTTTCTGGTAAGAGAAATTCTTTCACCATCAAAATCAACCAAGCCTTGTTCTTTTAAGAACGGGGCTTTTTCTTTTATTTTTATTAAAGGCTTTTCGCCGTAAGACTTTTGCAGCTCTGAAAGCACAAGCCCTTTCTTTAGTCTTAATTTAAGCATTATGTATTCGTCACAATCCCCACCGAGAGAATCAAAAATGGCTTTTTCGCCTTTTATAAAACTGTCAGTATCACTTTCAAAATAAAACCTTTTTCCGTCGATGTATGAATGTGCTCCCGGACCTATGCCCAGATAATTTTCCAATTCCCAATATTTTGTGTTGTGCCGACTCTCAAAACCCGCTTTTGCAAAGTTTGATATTTCGTAATGGATAAATCCGGCTTTTTCAAGTGTATCGGCACATTGGTTATAAAATTCAATTGTTTTTTCTTCATCGGGGAACTCATATTTATCAAGGTTTTTATGAAAATGAGTCCCTTCTTCAATTTTCAGCATATATGCGCTGATATGTGGTACACCGCTTTCAATAACAAAATCAAGGGTTTCCTTTAAACTTTCTGATGTCTGGTATGGGATTCCTAACATAACATCAAGAGAAATATTTGTTATGCCATTGGCTTTTAAAAGTTCAATAATTTCTTTGACTCTTTTTTTATCACTTTGTCTGCCAAGTATTTTTCTTTCGTTGTCAACTGCAGACTGTAGCCCTAAAGAAATTCTGTTAACCCCTGACTTAAGAAGATAGGGGAGAATAGCCTCTATATCAGAGTTGGGATTACATTCAACAGTAATTTCTGAATTGTCAGAAATATTGAATTTCTCACGTGCAGTGGTTATTGTTCTGAAAAGTTCTTCACCTGATAAAACCGATGGTGTTCCGCCGCCAAGATAAAGTGTGTCTGCTTTGAAAGGTTCTTTAACAAAATCACATACTCTTGAAAGATTATTGAGTTCGTTTAATAAAGAATCAATGTAGATTCCCATATCATCACTTTTGCATCTGTAAGAATAAAAATCACAGTAAGGGCATTTTGATTTACAGAATGGTATGTGAATATATATTCCGCTCATAAATTAACTTCCTTCGATAATTATCATCCCTGTTAGCCTTTAGGCTAATAGGGAGGGGGACCGCGTTAGCGGTGGTGGGTTGCCCCGTTCCCTCTTCCCTTCGTAAAAGTAACCCAATTATACAATCAATCATTCTTTTTTTCAACTGCTTCAATTCGTCTTTTTACATATTTGTTTTTGCATCCGCCCATTTCCTTGCAATTGCATTTGTGGTAGTAAAGACAACGGATTTTTTTTCGTCCGCTTAAAAAGGTCAGTTCTTCAATAATAACGTTTTTATCCACAACAGGACAATATTGCTGATAAGTAAAAGAATGTCTGTTCATAAGCACCTCGTAAAATATTTCATCTTTAATAATTATGCTCTTTATCTGCGATTAATAATCTGTAATAATTTTATTTTTTTATGAATAAAAATAATTGTATGAAAAGCTAGGCGGTGGAAAGCATAACTAAAATTAAAAAATATTCAAGAATGAAAAAAATGAGCGAAAAGGAATTGCTTATAAAGGAAATTGAAGATGTAAGGCTTTTAATGAAAGTTGCTCGTTTTAAACTTTCTGTAGCGAATGAAAATGCTCTTATAGAGTCGGCGGTGCTTGAACTTCGCAGCCTTGAGGTTAAGCACGCATATCTTTTAAATAAGTTAAAGGATGTGGAGAAATGATTTATTTAATTGGTGTTATACTATTGGTAATTGTGCTTTTGACATTTAAATACAGTGGTTGTTTTTTAAAATCTTTATTCACAAGTGCTCTTGGTGGAATAGGTGCTCTGTGTGCTGTGTGGGCAGTGAATTTCTTTGTTCCGCTTTCTTTGGGAGTTAATATTTTTTCTTTGGTTTTCAGTGTGCTTTTTTCTGTTCCGGGTGTAATATTTTTACTCATTTGTAAAACATTTCTGTTATGAGAATATAAAAGCATAAAAACTGTCTAAAAATGAGCATAATATATTAGATAATTTTTTGCTTTGTTACAGTTGATTTTGGGGCGTTTTTAGTGTAATATGTATAATTGAACAGTAAAAAACCAAGGTTTTTTAAATTTTTTTTGGAGGATTTGTATGAATTATAAGCTTACAAAGAAACAAGCAAAAGAGATGCTTGAAAATAAACTTCTCCACTTTTTTGGTATCTCAACTGAAAATGCAACCTATGACCAGTATTATAAAGCGGTTTCAATGATTGTTCGTGATATGATGGCACAGGGCAGAGCAGAACTTGGCAAAAAAGCAGATGAAGAGGGCAAAAAAAGAGTTTGCTATCTTTCAATGGAATTTTTAATGGGTCGTTCTCTTAAGAACACTCTTTTTAACCTTAATCTCACTAAGACATTTGAAAGCGTTTTAAAGGATTACGGCATTAAACTTGACGCTCTTTACGAATGTGAACCTGATGCAGGTCTTGGTAACGGTGGTCTTGGTCGTCTTGCAGCTTGCTATCTTGACGGACTTGCAACCCAGGGCTACCCTGCAAGAGGTTATTCAATTCTTTATGAATACGGTATTTTCCGTCAGAAACTTGTTGAAGGCAGACAAACCGAGCTTCCTGATAACTGGCTCCCCGGTGGTGAGGTTTGGTTGCAGCCTCGTGAAAGCAGTGCAGTTGATGTTTGCTTTGAGGGTACTCTTAAAGAGTCATGGGATAACCACTATCACAGTGTCGAAATCGAAAATGGCAATATCATTCAGGCTGTTCCTTATGATATGTTCGTTGCAGGTAAGGACGGAAAGGGTATAAGCTGTCTTCGTCTTTGGAGTGCAAGAGCTCCCGAGTTCGATATGAAATCCTTTAATCAGGGCGATTTTATGCGTTCTATGGAGCGTCAGGCAATGGCAGAGGTTATCAGTAAGGTGCTTTATCCTATGGATAATCACCCCGAAGGAAAATCCTTAAGACTTCGTCAGCAGTATTTCCTCGTTTCCGCATCAGTTCAGGATATTGTCCGTCACCATCTTCGTGAATATGGTACAATCGACAATCTCCCTGAGAAAATCGCAATCCATATCAATGATACCCATCCCACAATGGCAATTCCCGAACTTATGAGAATTCTTCTTGATGAGTGCGGTTATGGTTGGGACGATGCATGGAGAATTGTTACAAATACAGTTGCTTACACTAACCATACAGTTATGAGCGAGGCTCTTGAATGCTGGAGTGAGGAGCTTGTAAAACGCCTCCTTCCCCGTATATACAATATTATCAAAGAGATTGATAACCGTTTGCGTGCTTATGTTTGGGAAAGCACCCATGATGCAGATTATGTTGAGCGTACTGCTATTATTTCAGGTGGCGCAGTACGTATGGCAAACCTTTGTGTTGCTGCAAGCCACAAGGTAAACGGCGTTTCTGCTCTTCACAGTCAGATTCTTAAAGATACCCTCTTTAATGATTTTTATCGCCTTACTCCCGATAAATTCACAAATGTTACAAACGGTATTGCTCACAGACGTTGGCTTTGTCAGGCAAACCCTGCTTTAACTGAATATATCAAAGAACTTTTAGGTAATGATAAATTTGTTTATGATGCAGAGCATCTTTCAAAACTTGCAGATTTCAAAGATGATGAAGAAGTTCTTAAGAAAATCGGTGAAATCAAAAAAGCAAACAAAGAAGCCTTTGCAAAGCATATTAAGAAAACAACAGGCGTTGAGCTTGATACGAACTCAATTTTCGATGTTCAGGTTAAGAGATTGCACGAATATAAACGTCAGCACCTTAATGCTCTTAACATTGTTTCCGAATATCTTGCAATAAAAGAAAATCCAAATGGTAATTTTGTTCCCAAGACTTATATTTTTGGTGCAAAAGCTGCTCCGGGTTACTTTGTTGCCCAGAGAATTATCAGTTTCATTTTAGCTCTCGGTGAAATGATTGATAAAGACCCCGATGTTAAAGGCAGACTCAAAGTTCTCTATGTTGAGGATTACAATGTAACAAACGCTGAAAGACTTATGCCTGCGGCAGATGTTTCTGAGCAGATTTCTCTTGCAGGTAAAGAAGCAAGCGGTACAGGTAATATGAAACTTATGATGAACGGCGCTCTTACTATTGGTACTCTTGATGGTGCAAATGTGGAAATCCACGAATCAGTAGGGGACGATAATATGTTCCTCTTCGGTATGAAAACGGAAGAAGTGAATGAACTCCGCAAAGCAGGTTACAATCCTCAGAACTATTACAACAATAATCCCGAACTTCGTAAGGTGCTTGATTTCATCACCCACAACGGAATTGACGGTAAAGATTTCTCCGATATTTCAGGAACAATCATTCGCCACGATCCCTTTATGGTGCTTGCTGATTTTGCGGATTATCAGAGAGCGCAGAAAAAGGTAAGAGAAACCTTCCTTGACGAAAAGAAATGGAATCAGATGTCACTTCTCAATATTGCATATTCAGGTAGATTTGCCGCTGACAGAGCTATTAACGAATATGCTCGAAATATATGGAATACACAAAAAATGTAATCGAATTTAGTATATTTGACGAAATTGAATTAAGTCAGTGCATTTGGAAAAAATGCACTTGACTTTTTTCGTTTTTTAGAGTAATCTAAAGATACTGAAAAATAATGTGTTATTGTATATTTTGTTCTATGCAGTACCACAAAGTTGAAAGGGGTATTATACCAATGAAAAATTCAGATATGAAGGTTATTGCTATAATTCTCAGTATAGCACTTTTCTTCACAATCGTAACAAGCAATGCAGTTTCCATCGCTTCTGTTGTTTTCCTTGCAAAAGGCCAGACAGCAACTGAAGGTACTGTAGATGCAGGTACTGCAACAACTCCTGATGCAGGTACTGCAACAACTCCCAGCGGTAGCACAGCAACTACTCCCAGTGGTAGCACAGCAACTACTCCCAGCGGTAGCACATCAACTACTCCTGAAGCAACACAGCCCGCAGGTAATGCTGGTTCTTCTGCAACTCCCGATGCAAACAAACCCGCAGATAATGCAGGTAATGCAGATGCAAACAAACCCGCTGACAAGGCACCTGCTTCCAAGATCGATAAAGAAGGTCTTGCAATGTTCCAGAAAGCTGCTAAAGACATCAATACTAAAGGTGTAGCAGGTTATTCTTACAAATCATGGCAGGCAATTGAAAGAATCAATGTTGGTGGTAACGACAAACTTAAAGGTCTTATTGAAAGCTTCCTTACTAAAGAAGAAGATGCTGAAACAAAGGTTCAGGAAAAAGGCTCTGAAGATGCAATGCGTCGTATGCCCATCAGTAACTGTTCCGAAAGCACAATTGAAAGCGTAACAAAAACTGCTTCCGGTTCAAATGTTGTTGTAACAATCGTTATGAAAGATGTTACTAACCCTGCAAAAACTGATACAGATGGTCTTAACCTTATGTCAAGAGACTTCCTTTACATGGAAGATGTTCATGAAACAGTAAAAACTGATAGCGCTGTTAAGCTTCTTGTTAAGAGCCTTGATAAAGGTGAAATCACATACAAGGGTTACACAATCACAGCTACAATGACAAAAGATGGCAAATTTGTTGAAATCACTCACAAATGTGCTGCTGAACTCGTTGCAGATGCAAAACTCATCGTTGGTTCTATCCAGGGTGATGGTGTTCTTGTATTCAATGTTAGATACTGGGATTTCAAATATTAATTTGAGATACATAATGACGACTCTCGAAAGAGGGTCGTCTTTTTCTTTTGCACAACAAAAAACGTTTTCTTTTGTGAAATATATAGTATTGACTTTTTACAGGATTTGGTTTAATCTATTAATGTTAATAAATATGCATTTTTATATAAATAAAATGCAAATATGAAAGAGGTTATACATAATGAAAAGCAAAGATTTAAAAATTATTGCAGTCATTCTTGCAGTAGCTCTTGTTTTCACAGTTCTTGCAAGTAATGCAGTTTCTGTTGCTTCCATCGTTTTCCTTGCAAAGAACGATATTGTTGCAGCTCCCGCAGGTCAACAGACTCAGCAACAAGCTCAGCAACCCCAACAGCAACAACAGAGCACAGTTGTAACTCCTAATGGTAGCTCAACTGCAACAACTCCCGATGCAACTCAGCCCTCAGGCGACAATAGTTCTACTGTAACTCCTGAAGCAACTCAACCCTCAGGCGACAATAGTTCTTCCGCAACTCCTGACGCTAACAAACCCGCAGATGATAAAGGTGGCGCAACTGCAGCAAAGAAGTCAGATAAAGAAGTTCTTGAAATTTACACAAAGGTTATGAATAAAGCTAAGGCAGATAAGCCCGGCTATAAAAAGGTTGAATATCAGGAACTCCCCAGTGATGCACAGAATCGTGTAATTACAGAAGGTTCCGGTCTTGTAGGTACGCTTCTCAACCTTGTTGACAAGCTTGACCTTATGACAACTAAAGAAGCTGCAGAAGCAGATCCCGAAATCGTTGAAAAGGGTGGCGATATGAGATGGTTCCCCGTTTACAAATGTGAAAAGGGTTGCTATCTTACAGATGTAAGTGCAATTGAAAGCACAAAGTATGAAGACCTTGGCAACGGCAAAGCAAGAATTACAATCGAACTTAAAGATGAAGCTAATCCCGAACCCATGGCAGAGGGTGCAACATCTTCACCCAGTAACACAGGCGCAATGTTCTCACCCCTTTCAAAAGCTGATATTGACAATACACTTAACGGTGGCGTAGTTTCCGCAGTTGTTAAGGATATTACATATAGCCTCACTTACCACGATTGTAAAGCTGTCGTTGAATATGACACAAAAACAAACGAAATCATTAAGCTTGAACAGTATATGAATGTTGCTATCAAAGCTGATGCTAAAGTTATCGGTAGCAAAATCAATATTGAAAAACAGGAACTCTTCAACACAATGGTTATCACTGATTTCAAATATTAATTGAAAATAAAGCCCTCTACACGAAAGTGTTGAGGGCTTTCCTTTTGTATTGCCTTTTTATGGCTCTTGTGTTACAATATATACAAAGATTATGCGGTGAGGGATAAGTAATGGCATTGTGGATTGTGTTTGGTTTATGTTTAGTGGTGGAAGCAATTTGTACCCCGTGGTATTTAAAAGCTCTCTGGCCTGAAAAGTGCAGGAAATCCCTTGTTCTGAAAATGATTTGCGCCACTATGTTTGTAAGCATTGGTGTTCTTTCAATGTTTATTTCAAATAACTTTTCTCCCTATGCATTAACAATGCTCGTAGGTCTTGTTTTCGGTTGGATTGGTGACTATTTTCTCCATGCAAAGCCTACCAATGCATATTTTGCAACAGGTTTTATGAGCTTTCTTGTAGGTCATATTTTCTATATTGCAGCCTATGTAAAAGCCTTGCCAAAGCTTTTTCCCGAGTATGAGATGATTAATGCCCCTGAAATAATAATCGGATTGATAATTATAGCTACTGCTTTAATTAGTGCGAAAGTTTTGAAAGTTAAATTCAGCCCGAGGGTTGTAAAATATGCTATAGCAGTTTATTTTGTTATTATAACATTTATGTTCACAAAAGCATCTGCTTTGGGCTATCATCAATGGCAGAGCGGTGCAAAGGGTGGAATATTACCATTTGTTGTTTTATCCCTCGGTTCTCTTTTCTTTGTTCTTTCCGATGCTACTTTGGGGATTATTATTTTCGGAGGACAGAAAAAGAATTACCCTTTGAAAATATTCAATATTATTACATATTTCTGGGGACAGATAATGCTTGCTTCCTCAATACTTTTCATTAACGCTTGAAAGAAGATTAATTATGTTTGATAAGGTTTTTAACCGCAAAAACAGCGGTTCATATAAATGGGATACAACTGTCCCCGACGGTTTAATTGAAAGGGGCGCGTATCCGCTTTCTGTTGCGGATATGGAGTTTCAAACACCCAAAGAAGTAAGAAAAGCCATAAACGATTTTACTGAAAAAGGCTTCTTTTGCTATACGGATGCAGATAAGGAATATCGGGACAGTGTTCGGGAGTTTCTTTCTCGTCGTCATAATTTTAAAATTGAAAATGATTGGATTACCTGCGTTGGCGGTGTGGTTTTTACAATAAATACCGCCATCCGTGCCTTTACCAACGAGGGAGATAAGGTTATAATTCAATCACCTGTTTATTATCCTTTTTCAAAATCTATTCTCAACAATAAAAGAATTATTGCTGATAACCCTCTTATTCCTGAGGGCAACACCTATAAAATGAACTTTGAAGAATTAGAAGAAATTGCCTCTCAGGATGATGTTAAATTAATGCTGCTTTGCAGTCCCCATAACCCTGTGGGTAGAGTGTGGACTAAAGAAGAGCTTAAAAGGGTGGGAGAAATCTGCCTTGAAAATAATGTGGTTTTGGTAAGTGATGAAATACACTTTGACCTTGTAAGAAAAAATCAGGAGCATATTGTAATTAACAATGTTGATGAAAGCTTTGGGAAAAATACTGTTATCTGCACCGCAGTCAGTAAAACCTTTAACCTTGCAGGTCTTGGCACTTCAAATATCATCATTGCTGATATAGCTTTGAGGGAAAAGTTCCGGAATCAGCTTTCCGCAGATGGTTATAGTTGCATTAACTGTGTTTCTCGTCCTGCAACAATTACTGCTTATACTGAATGTGATTATTGGATTGATGCAGTGAATGAATATATTGAAGAAAATATAAAGCTCGTAAATAATATTCTGAGCGATGTTCCTGAAGTTAAAATTTACGACTGTCAGGGTACATATTTAATGTGGCTTGATATGAGAAAACTAGGAATGAATGATGAAGAACTCGATGCTTTCTTGCAGAATGAATGTAATATAATTCAAGACCCGGGATTCTGGTTCGGTGAAAATGGCAAGGGCTTCACAAGGCTGAACGTTGCCTGTCCGCGAAGTGTGTTGGAAACATCCGTTAATGAACTGAAAAATCAAATCTTAAAAAGAGTGTGATAAATATGAAAAAAATCATATCTGTTTTTTTGTGTTCGTTTCTTTTGTTAGGAACTGTTCCTTTTTTTGCATGTGCCAAAGAAGAAACTGAAACCGAAGAAACAGAGTTTGTACTTGAACTTGACGTGAATAAAAGGTATACGGATATTGTTGAAGATACCGACGGCTTAATAACAGGCTCAAAAGAAGACAAAAAAATAAGCGAAAGTCAGAAAACAGTTTATGTTGCAGTTCTTTGTGCTGCTCTGGTGGTTTCTGTTGTAATTCTTGCAGTTTCTCTTAAAAAAGTTCCTAAAGAGGAAGATATTGACATTTCGGGACAAGACAAAATAAAAAAGGAATAACCTTTATGAGAAAAATTTTAAGTAGGACAAGAGCTGCGGTTGATGATTACAAAATGATTCAGGATGGCGATAAAATCGCCGTTGGTGTTTCAGGCGGTAAAGATTCCGTGATGCTTCTTAAAGCCTTATGTGATTTAAAAAGATTTTATCCTGCGGAGTTTGAAATTGTTGCAATTACTCTTGATATGCGTTTTGATAACAAGGATGGAGATTTTTCACCTATTCAGAAACTTTGTGATGAATACGGCATAGAATATGTAATTCATAAAACCGATTTGTACGAAATTATCTTCAATATAAGAAAAGAGGAATGCCCTTGCTCGCTTTGTGCAAGAATGAGACGAGGTATTCTTCATGATACTGCAAAGCAACTTGGGTGCAATAAAATTGCTCTTGGTCATCATCTCGATGACGCGGCAGAAACTTTTATGATGAATCTTCTTATAGAAAGTCGTATCGGCTGTTTTGCTCCCGTAACCTACCTTTCCAGGCGAAATATAACAATGATAAGACCTCTCATATATGTCCGTGAAACTGCCATAGAACAGGCTGTGGAAAGACTTAATTTACCTGTTATAGAAAGTAAATGTCCAGCTAACGAAAAAACCAAAAGAGAAGATGCAAAGCTCCTTCTCCAAAAACTTTCCGATGAATACGGCGATGTTCCCGAAAGAATAATCGGAGCAATGCAAAGGGCAAGTATAGATAGATGGAATATAGAATAAATACGGAGTGCGGAATTATAATTGCCGTGCGCAGCACCCGAACTCTTCACTATTCACTCTTAACTAATAACTAAAAAAGTCACTCCACGCGGAGTGACTTTTTTTGTTAATATCCAAATCCCTTACCAAAATAACTGCTGAATGGGTCGGTTGTTTGTTCTTGTTGTGGTACTGCGGTTTCACCCCGGTCTTCAACGAGCTTAACCTTTGCATCAAATTTTGTACTTACTGCACCTGAGTTATTAAGTCTGCAAACGGAAAGTGTGATTGTATCTCCAACCTTACTATCTTCAATAACCTCAAGAAGAATATCGGTAGAATCAAGTGGTTTGCCGTTTACGCCTGTGATGATATCTCCAACTTTAATTCCTTGTTTTTGTAAATCACTGTCTGCTGTCATAGCCGCAATAACAATTGAACCGTAAGGAATATTATTTTTCCATGCAATTGCAGAGTATGTGTAATCACTTGCAACTGTGTAATATGAAATACCCAACATAGGTCTGTTTGTAACATAGCCGTTTGCAACGATGTCGTTGTAAATTTCTAACATTGTGTTAGAAGGAACGGAGAAGCCCATCCCTTCGTATTCGGTGTCGGTAATTTTTGATGAGTTAAGACCGATAACCTGACCAAATTCATTAAGAAGTGCGCCACCGGAGTTTCCGGGGTTGATAGCGGCATTGTGTTGAATGCAAGGTAAGTCATAAGCACTTGTGCTTGAAGCAACAGGTCTGTCGATGGCACTGATTATACCATTTGTGAAAGAACCGAAGAAGACAGTTCCTCCGGGGTTGCCTATTGCATAAACCTTCTGACCTACATTAAGTTTATCGGAATTACCGAATGTAGCTGCTTTAAAGCCCGTTTTGTTTACTCGGAGAACACCGATATCTGTTTTTGAATCATATCCTACTATAGTTGCATCAAATTCAGTGCCTTCATTTGTTTGTATCTGTACGCTGACACCTTGGTCAGAAATAACATGGGCGGCGGTAATGATGTATGTGTTTTTCTTCTCTTTATCTTCGCCAACAATTATTCCTGAACCTTCGCCAACCTTCTGATTCTGGGCATAAACTATAACACCGACGTTAACCTCTTTTGCTTCCTGATAGATTTGTTCGGGAGTCATAGCACCCTTGCCTGAATATTCGGAGAATGTAATGGGGGAGTCCTCTGTCTTTGCAGTTGCACCGGAACTCTTGTCTTTGTTGTTTTTATTGGAGCTGTTGTCGCCCTGTTCAGTTTTTATATTGTTACCATTATTTTCTGTAACCGAAACACCAATAGCAACGGATGCAATTACAATACATGCGCAAACCAATGCAACAAATATATTTCTTCCTGTATTCTTTTTCTTTTTAGGAGTCGGATTGGGGGTTGCGTAAGGGGAATGAGTGTATTGTGGTACGTTGTTGTATGAGTTGTTTCCCATATTATATGGATTAGAATTATATTGGGGTTGTTGGTTGGATTGTGCATTATAAGGTGCATTGTAAGGTGCAGAATATGGTTGGTTGTAGGGGGTACCGTAATTAGTGTTTCCTGAAGGCATAGTACCCATTTGTGAGGTGGGTTGCTGGGGCGCCTGAGCTGATTGTTCCTGTGGAGCAGATGGTGCGCTTTCGGGTGTTGCACCACCAAAAACATTGTTTGTGTTGAAATTGTCGTCCATTTATAATCCTCCGATACGAGAGTTTTAGTTTATTATTTAGGTAATTTTACCGTAAATCTTGTGAAATTGTCGGGTTCGCTTTCCACTGATATAGTTCCACCATGCAGGTCAACTATACTTTTAACAAGGAACAGTCCCAATCCTGTGCTTTTAACATCAGTACTTCTGGATTGGTCAACCTTGTAAAATCGTTCAAAAACTTTTCCGATATCTTTTGGGGGTATGCCTTTTCCGCTGTTGGTAACAGAGAAATAAGCGTGTTTTTTATCAGTCGCGGCATTGACGATTATTTTACCGCCTTCATTTGTGAATTTAACCGCGTTATCAACCAAATTATAAATAACTTGATCAATCATTGCGCTGTCACCATGAACAATGGTTTGAGAAAGCTCTTCAAAACCTTCAATATCAATTTTCTTTTCAGATACCAATTGTTCAAAGCCTAAAAATGTTGTAACAAGCTTTTGAGAAATATCAAATTGTTCAATGGTCAAATCTGCGTTACCTGTTTCAATTTTCGAAATGTTTAGCATCATTGTAACCATTTTTGATAATCTGTTAATTTCCGAAGAAACAATTTCTAAATAATAGCTTTGCTTTTCGGGTGGGATTGTACCATCAAGAATACCGTTGATAAAACCACCGATAGTTGTCATCGGGGTTTTAAATTCGTGAGAAACGTTAGCTACAAAGCTTCGTCTTGAATTTTCAAGTTGTTCAAGGGAGGTTGCCATAGAGTTGAATTTTGTTATCAGTCCCGCTAACTCATCATTAGAACGAATTTCCGGAACTCTGTAAGTAAAGTCACCCGATGAATAGCAACGGGTTGCGTTTTCAAGGTTTCTGATGGGTTTAGCGATTTTTTCCGTCATAATATAAACGGCTATGGTAACAAGAATAAGTGCAAGACCCGCCGCAAAAAGAAACATTCTCAGAACATTACGCAAGTTGTTTACAAGTGTTCCTTCCAATGGTGCGGCAACAACAGCAAATCCCGTAAACTCTTCTTTAATTATGATGGGTTCCATAGAAACAGAATGAACGCTTTTATAAAAAGAGTCCATGGTTGTAAATTCTGAAAAACCGCCTTTTTTGGCTTTTTGTACATAGGCTTTTGATAATGTCAGTTCTTTGTGTTTTTCACAAGCGGTGCTGCTCAGCTTGAAACCTGAAAGCATTTCACCGCAAGCGGCAACAGAACCATCTTTGTTACAAATGAAAACATCATAACCTGTACAGTCTGCCATAAGGTCAATAGAATTCAGAAGAATAAGCGCTGAACCTTCAGGGTTCCGGCTTACTGTAGAAGACTCTACAAGTTCACTCATAGTCTGAGAAATTTCTTTTGCATAAAGAGATGTGGTGTTTCTGTCGTGGGTTCGTAAAAAACCTGATGTAAAAATCATCAACGCTATTCCGATAAGCAAAAAACTGATAAGTACAATAGTTGAGAATATAAAAAAATATTTAAAAAAGAACGCGCCTTTTTTCGAACGAAAACGAGTCATTGTATCACCTTATTTGGTTTCGAACTTGTATCCTACGCCCCAAACGGTTTTAAGCTCCCATTTGTCAGAAACGCCCTCAAGTTTTTCTCTGAGACGCTTAACGTGAACGTCAACTGTTCTTGAGTCACCGTAGTACTCAAAGCCCCACACTTCGTCAAGAAGCTGGTCGCGGGTATATACTCTGTTGGGATTGCTTGCAAGGTGATAAATCAATTCCAGTTCTTTCGGGGGAGTGTCAATTGACTTACCGTCAACCTTAAGCTCGTAGTTTGTAAGGTTAATTAAAAGCTTGTCAAAAGCAACTTCTTTAAGCGCTGTTGCAGTTGAGCTCTGACAAGCGCTGCGGCGAAGCACTGCTTTTACGCGGGCAATGACCTCTTTGGTTTCAAAGGGTTTTGTTATATAATCATCTGCGCCCAATTCAAGACCAAGAACCTTGTCGAATGTTTCGCCCTTTGCTGTAAGCATTATTATAGGTGTGTGGGAGGTTTTGCGGATTTCTCTGCAAATTTGCCAACCATCCATACCGGGGAGCATAATATCAAGAAGTACAAGGTCGGGCTTTGTATTTTCAAAAGCTTCCAATGCTTTAATGCCATCGGTTACGATGTCTGCCTGAAAGCCGTCTTTTTCAAGATACAACCGTAATAGTTCACAAATGTTACTGTCATCGTCAACAATAAGTATTCTTTCGTTAGCCATACAAATTCCTCCTTTGGAAATTTCTAATTTTATTATATACCATATAATTGCTGAAGTTATGAACAATTTTTAAAATAAATTGATATTTAATGAGAACAATGGCAGAATACTGTTGTTAATTAAGTAAACTGCCATTGAAATTGGTTTTATTTATTCCTTTTTTCGCGTCTTTCGTTTTTGCGACTCTCTTTTGCTTTTCTTGCTTTCATTTTTTCTGCTTCAGTCATTTTGTTCTTCTTTTTTGAAATTACAGCAACAACAATTATTGCAATCAAAAGCAAAACAAGACAAACCAATGAAGCTATTATTATAATTTTTCTTGCATCATCTTTGCTTAAGTTGTCACCGTTTTCTTCGGTAGTAGGTTCGGTTGTTTTTTTGTCCGACAGAACAACTGTTACAATACCATCGTCATTAAGCATATAATCGTAACCTGACGGAAGTGTTTCGTAAGTGGAATCGCTAACAATATTTCCGTATTGGTCAACTAATTGCCCTTTTTCGTTAAGTGTCAGGACACTGTTGAATAAAGGTGAGGCTGCATCATTTAAATTTTCCATCACATTTGTAAGTGGCGGACCCTGCAAACCATTGGAGCTACCTGTTGTTTTTTCCTCGTTGTTGAGGTCACCTAAAGTGGGGATAAGCCCTGTAAGGTCGCTGTCAGGTGGTGCGGTAACACCCTGGTGAACATTTACTTTATATATGCTTGTTTCTACATTCTTTCCCGTTGTTTGCCGTGAAATGATTGTAATTGTCTCTTTTGCTTTACCAAGCAATTCTACAACGGCATAAGAACCGCCTGTAACATCAACACCGTTGATTGAAATTGAAACACCTGATTTGCTAATGGGGTTTGGGTTGACGGAAATATTACTTCTTATATTATCTAAGTAAATATCGTATTCAAAGATGTCGGAATAAAATTCGTTCTCCAAATCAAAGCGGTTGGTTTTTTGAAGCACTAATTTGAAACATTCTTCATAACTGTGCTTTGTTGAAGAAATTGTTACCTTGGAGTCTTCGTAAGCCATACGCTGAAGTATGTAGTAAGGGGCTGTTTTCTGGTTTAGCGCCTTTTTAAAGGCTGTGGGGTCAATGGTGACGGAATATTGTGTTCCCATCATTGCGGCAAGGTATTTGTGCCGTATTTCTTCTGTTGTTGCAGTTTCTGCATCAATTGCAATACCATAGCCATTGATTGTCATAATAGCAACTCTTCTGTAAACCTCTTCTCTTGAAATAGTAGGGATTTCGAAGGGGGAAACATAACCTTGGGTGTATAAAGCCATTAAAGATGTATAATAAATATAATCTTCAAGGTTGCCGATTGAGGCATTACCGAAATATTTAAGTACAAAATCCGTTAAAGCAGAACCATCGCCTGAAAGTCCCATAAGGTACATAACAACTGCTTCTTCAAGTGGAGTGCCTTTGGGTATTTGCAATCTTTCGCCTTTTATAACGTAGTAAAAGTCATTTTGCATCAAAGCATATAGTGCATTTATCATGAGGATTTTGTCAGGGTCTTTTTCGTCCTCTTCGGTAATTATTATGCCCTGTTCTCTTAACCACTCAGCTTTCGATTTGTCACTTGTTTCAGGGTTTGCAATTATGCTGAGTGCCCCGATTTGCTCAAGAAGATAAAGATATGCGGCTTTCTGTGATTCGTCGTCAAGAGTGTAGAGCTCGATGTATTCTTCAACCTGTGCTTTGAAATGGGGCGCATCAGTTGTGTAAGGATAGTCGCATACAGGGTGAAGAATTTCTTCATTAATAAGACCGCTTGTGGAAAGCATGTCTTCCTTAATGACAAGCTGGCGGAGCCAGGAAGGATTATTTTCTTCATATTTATATTGAGTTTTTACCCCAATGTTTGTAGCATCAATAACAGGTGCGAAATCTCTTGCAAAAACAGACGGACAAACAACTGCTAAAGCAATAATAACTGCAATAACAGAATAAAGTGCTTTTGAAAACCTTTTCATTGTATCGTCTCCTTTCTCAGTTGATTTTGCAACTTTTGAATTATACCAAATTAACCCTATAAGGTCAATGAACTATTTGTTAATATAATTGTTATTTATTAACTGAAAATGAAAATATTGTTGTGGTTCTGTATTCTTCACCTGCATCATAAACACATTTGCACCATTCGGGATGGTTTGGTGAATCAGGGAATACCTGTGTTTCATAGCAGAACGCATTTCTGAAATGCACGGGAAGACCTGCTTTACCAATAAGTGAGCCGTTAAGGAAGTTACCGGTGTAAAGCTGAATGCCGGGCAAATCTGTTTTAACTTCCATTTTAATTCCGGATTTATCACCAATTGCAGATGCGGCAAATTTCAATGTGCCATCAAAATCTTTTATGCAGAAATTGTGGTCATAACCATTTCCGTTTTTGAGCTGGATATGGTCTTCGTTAATATCTCTGCCGATTGTTTTGGGTTCTGTGAAATCAAAGGGTGTACCCTTAACACAGGGGAGCTCACCTGTGGGAATACTGATTTCGTCAATGGGGGTGTAGCGGTCTGCATTGATAGTTAAAATATGGTCAAGCACATCACCGCTGTCAAAACCATTAAGGTTAAAGAATGCGTGGTTTGTAAGGTTTATAACAGTTTTTTTATCTGAGACTGCCTTGTAATCAAGCACAAGGCAGTCGTTGTCGTTAAATGTGTATGTAACCTGAACATCAACGTTACCGGGAAAACCTTCTCGACCATCGGGACTGTGATATGTGAATTTAACCGCATTGTCGCCAACAATTTCACCCTGCCAGATTTCAGAAGAATATTCTGCACCGCCGTGAAGAGAGGTGATGCCTTTTTCGTTGCGTGTTACATTGTATTGTGTGCCGTCAATAGTGAATTTACCGTCTTTGATACGATTAGCGTACTGACCAACAATAACACCTTGGTAGTCGCCTTGAGTAAGATGGTCTTCAAGAGTGTCAAAGCCTATAAGAATATCTATTAAATCACCGTTTTTATCTTTTATAAAAAGCTTATCGAGAGTAGCACCTTTTTCAATAAGCTGGGCTTTTAAACCGTTTTTATTTTCAATAATGAAAGCGTTGACTTCTTTTCCGTCAGTAACGCCGTAAATGTTTTTTTTAACAGACATTTTTATACCTCCACACAATATATCTCTAATATATTAATATACTATATAAATGGGTGCAAAGTCAAGTGAAATGCATCATGTGGAATAATTTAACACAAATTTATCAAAAGGTTAACAATTCAATTGCTTTTGTCCGTTGATTATTATGGTGGATTATGGTATAATTAACCGATAATATTTTATGAAAGGGGATGTTGTCTGTGGAATTTATAAGCACTATTGCTCCGGTGTTAAGATATGCTATGTTGGGCATAGTTCTTTTTATTGTTGTAAGAATGTTGATAGCTCTTTTCTGCAAAAAGACAACTGACCCTTTAAGAGCAAAACTTGTTAATTCAATAACAGGTGAGGGGTTACCACTTTATGATAGGGAAGTGTCAATAGGGAGAAACAAAAAATGCGATATAGTTCTTCCTTTTGAAACAATTTCCCGACTTCATGCCGTAATTGCTTATCGTAATAAAGGCTTTATGATTTTCGATACATTCTCAAAATCAGGGGTTACTGTAAATGGAGAAAAAATCAACGGTAAAAGTCAAATTTATGATGGCGATGTCATAGGAATGGGTGGGCTTGAATATACCCTAAAAGAAGCGCGATATAAGTATATTAAAGATAAAAGTGGTGCCGCAGGACGAGCTTCCTACGGTGTAATTCTTATTTTACTTGGTGTATTCAACCTGTTTTCAATGCTTCTCAACCTTTTTCCGAATGGTGAGTTCAACGTTCAGATTATAGTAGTCTATTTAGGTTTTGTCGCTTTACAGTGGATTTATTTTGCTTTTGCATCCTTTGTAATGCGAATTAATAACTTCGAGCTTGAAATGATAGGCTTTGCGTTCGCTTCGTTAGGACTTGCCATAGTGGGCAGTATGTACCCTGAAACTGTATTAAAACAATTTCTTGCAATTGTGCTTGGCGTTGTTTTGTACTGCGCCCTCCTGATGTTTATGAGATTTGTTACCACAGTTAAAACTCTTCGTTGGTTGGTGGCTTTTTGTGCAATCGGTCTTCTTGGAGTGACACTTGCAATTGCGGAGCCGACAAACGGAGCTTTAAGTTGGCTTTCTTTAGGTGGGATTTCAATTCAACCATCGGAGCTTGTTAAAGTTGCATTTATTTTTGCGGGTGCCGTAACCCTTGAAAAATTGCAGTCCATAAGACACCTTACAATGTATATTGTGTTTGCGGCAATTTGTGTGGGTGAACTTTTTTTAATGTATGATTTTGGTGCCGCATTGATATTTTTCTTCACCTTTATCGTGATTGCGTTTATGCGTTCCGGTGATGTGAGAACCCTTGTGCTTATTTGTATGGTTGCTGCATTGGGCGCAGGATTAATACTTGTTTTTAAGCCCTATGTTGCAAGTCGTTTTTCAACCTATCTTCATGTGTGGGAGTATATGGATGAGGGCGGTTTCCAACAGACAAGAACCCTTATATATACTGCATCGGGCGGACTTTTCGGTCTTGGCCTCGGTAAAGGTCAGCTTCGCAATATTTTTGCTGCTGCAGAAGATTTGGTCTTTGGTGTTGTATGCGAAGAGTTTGGTATGATTATGGGATTTTTAATTCCCGTAACATATTGTGTAATTGCCGTCTGGGCAGTTGTTAATTCAGGGAAAGCTAAATCAACGTTTTATTCAATTGCAGGCGTTGCCGCAAGTGCTATGATGCTTTTCCAGACAATGCTTAATGTGTTCGGGGTAACCGACCTTTTACCTCTTACAGGTGTTACACTGCCCTTTGTAAGCAAAGGCGGTTCAAGTGTAATCAGTTGCTTCTGTCTCTTGGCGTTTATTAAAACAATTGATACAAGAACTTATGCAAGCTTTAAACCCGATACCCGAAGACCTCAGAAGTCCCAAAGGGTGCCAAAAACTAAATCGGGAGGTGCAGGAAAATGAAAATGACCTCAAGACGTGGTTTTGTTGTACTTCTTTTAGTTGTTTCGGTTGTGGCAGGTCTGGTTTTTTTAGGTTATAAACTTACCGTGAATGGTGAAAAATGGGCAACACTTCGAGCCAATGAACATTTAACCGAAAATGGTAGTTTTATTGCCGCAGGACATATAACAGACCGCAATGGCGAAATTCTTGCGAAAACTGAAAATAACGAAAGAATATATAACGATTCTGAGCGGATAAGGCGCTCTACACTTCATATTGTAGGCGATACGGAAGGGTACATTTCATCGGGGGTTCAGACTGCCTATAAAACCCAACTTATCGGTTATAACCATATAACAGGACTTCACTCCTTAATAAAAAATGGCAGGGGGAATGATGTTAAATTAACCCTTGACAGTGAGCTTTGTGCTTTAGCTTATGATAAACTGAACGGGAGAAAAGGTGTTGTTGCTGCATATAACTACAAAACAGGAGAACTTCTTTGTTCTGTTTCAAGCGGTAACTACGACATTCGCAATAAACCCTCTGAAGAAGAAATTGCCGAAAATAAAAACGGACAGTACGACGGACTTTATCTGAACCGACTTATTGACGGACTTTATACTCCCGGTTCGACCTTTAAAATTGTCACCGCCGCAAGTGTTATTGAGAACAAGAATGATATAAATGATTGGGAATATATCTGCCATGGAGAAACTACTGTTGCCGGTGTTAAAGTAACCTGCCCTCATTCACACGGCAAACTCTCTTTTAAAACAGCTTTTTCCAATTCCTGTAATTGTGCTTTTGCAGAGTTGAGTGAGGGTTTAGGTGCCGATAAACTTACTGCTACTGCAAACAAATTTGGCTTTGGTGTGAGTTTTTCCTTTGGTAAAGGTCAGACAGAAAAAAGCAGAATTGATTTAAGCGATGCCGAAAAAGGCGATATTGCTTGGGCAGGGGTAGGGCAGTACACAACTCTTGTTAATCCCTATCATATGTTGACTCTTGTAGGTTCTGTTGCCAATAATGGTACTGCAGTTTTGCCCTATGTAGTTTCAACTGTTGCCACTCCCGAGGGAAGAGTGCTTGAAGAAACAACTTCAGTAAGCAGTGAGTATATTTCTCCAAATGTGGCAAATCTTCTCAAAGATATGATGCGATTTACTGTTGAGGACAATTACGGCGACTGGCGCTTTAAAGGTCTTCAGATGTGTGGCAAAACAGGTACTGCAGAAATCTCAGATGAGGAAGAGCCACATTCGTGGTTTGTTGGTTTTTCAGAAAATCCTGCTTGTCCCGTGGCAATAGTTGTTGTGGTGGAGAATGGCGGTTGGGGTTCGTCATCAGCGTTGCCCATAGCTTCTTCCGTTATGGAAAGTGCATATAAAACATTGTCATAAATTTACAGTAAATTCAAATGTAAATCGGTTGACTTGTTGTGTCATATATAGTAAAATAATAATTCAACATGTAAAAATTTATAAAATCCGAAAGGTTGAAATAAATGAGCTTTATAGAATTTGATTCCGTTTACAAAAGATACAAAATGGGCGAAATTGTTATCAATGCTGCCGACGGCGTTACTTTTAACGTTGAACAGGGCGAGTTTTGTGTAATAGTTGGTGCCAGTGGTGCCGGTAAAACAACAGTTCTTAATATTCTTGGCGGTATGGATGATTGTGACGATGGTAAGGTCCGCGTTGCAGGTGACCTTGTAAATGAATATGACAGTAAGCGTCTTATCGAATACAGACGCTATGATGTGGGCTTCGTTTTCCAGTTCTATAATCTTGTTCCAAACCTTACTGCCCTTGAAAATGTTGAACTTGCAACTCAGATTGGTAGTAAAGCTCTCAATCCTACAAAGGTTCTTGAAAGAGTTGGTCTCGGTGAAAGACTTAATAACTTCCCGGCACAGCTTTCAGGTGGTGAGCAGCAGCGTGTTTCAATCGCTCGTGCCCTTGCTAAAAACCCAAAACTTCTTTTGTGTGATGAGCCCACAGGTGCTCTTGACTACAATACAGGTAAACAAATTCTTAAGCTCCTTCAGGACACAAGTCGTGAAACAGGTATGACAGTTATTGTTATTACCCATAACCAAGCAATCACACCAATGGCAGACAGAGTTATTTCTATGAAAAGCGGTCGTGTTGTAAGCATTGAAACAAACGAAAATCCCGTATCAGTAGCGGATATTGAGTGGTAAGAGGACGGTAGTAATGACAAAATCTTATGTTACAGACAGTTTGCGCTCAATAAAACGCACATTCAGTCGTTTTGTTTCAATTATCGCAATTGTTGCAATGGGCAGTGGACTGTTCTGCGGTTTGAATGCGGTCGGACCCGATATGAAAGAAACCGCAAATGAATATTATTATAAATACAATCTTATGGACTTAAGGTTGCAGTCTTATATTGGTCTTTATGAAGAAGACCTTGAACAAATCCGTGCTATTGAAGGTGTAAAAGCCGTTCAGGGTGCAAAATTTGTTGACGGCTATGTTCAGACTTTTTCTGAAGAGAATCAGGAGTATGAAGGCATAGTTGATATCGACGGTTCGGAGCTCACCGTAAGAGTTATGGGGGTCGATTTGTTAAAAGCCGTAGATTTTGAGAACGGAATTGATGACCCCAATTACATTAATCGCTTGAAACTTGTGGAAGGTCGTTACCCTGAAGCAGATAACGAATGTGTTATTACTTGTAGCGGTCTTACAACTCCCGAACAATTTAAAGTTGGCGGAACTATAAAAGTTATCGGCGACGAAGAAGAAATTACATATTCTCTTAAATATAATACATTCAACGTTGTAGGTATCATTCAGACACCATATTGGGTTTCTTATGAACGCGGTGTTACAACTGCAGGTAGTGGTAAACTTGGTGACTTTGTTTATGTTACCAATGATGCTTTTACAGATAAGGTCGGCTATTACAGTGAAGCTTATGTTACCCTTGAGGGTGCAGACGAGTTTGAAGCATATACCGACGAATATGATGAGTTTGTAAGCGGCATGCGCCAGAAAATTGCAGAAGCAAGTGAACCTATTGCCGCCGCAAGACGTACAAAACTTAAAGTCGGTCTTAAACAAAAACTTGCTGACGCAAAAATAAAGATAGAACAAGCAGAAGCCACAATCGGCACAAAGCTTGAGGATGGTAAGAAACAACTTGATTATCTTTATGAGTTAGAGCGTGATGGCGAAAAAATGCTTGAGGAAGCGCAAAAAACTCTTGATGAAGAATATAAGAAAGCGCAATCTCAACTTGAAAGCGGCAATACCGATTATATGGCGGCGGTTAATGAATATAATGAAAAATACACAACCGTTTCCAATAAAAAGGTAGAACTTGCAAACAAGAAAACTGAATATAATACAAAAAGAATGGAAGCAGATGCCGCAAAGGAAAAACTTGCGGAAGCAAAAACTCAACTTTCTTTGGCAGAAGCAGAAATCAAGGTTACCGAGGGGCTTATTACAAGTACTCAGTCAACTCTTGAGACTCTTGAAGCAAACCAGAATGTTTCCCAGGAAGATTTGCATTTAGACCAGATTGCAGACAGACTCGAAGAAACAAATCCCGAACTTGCTAAAATTCTTCTTTCTGCATCAAACCTTACTGCGCAAGGTATGGCAGCAGATGCTATTGTTGAGGTTGAACAGCTTCTTGATCAGTATCAGACTGAACTTGCCGTAGCAAAAGAACAAAAGGATGCAGGGCAGAAAGAGTACGATGCAAAAAAAGCGGAATTTGATGCGGCTGACGCTCAGCTTAATTCTGCAAAGAAACAGCTCGATGACGCAGAAGTACAACTTGCCGATGCGGAAAGAAAGCTGGCAGAGTTTAAAAATCAGATTGAAGCAAGTGGAGATAAACTTCAGTATGGCTCTATTGAAGCACAGACAAAATATATGGCTGCTCAGGCTGAACTTGCACTGAGAAGTACACAGTATCAGAATATACAGGAAATTATTGCCAAAGCAGAAAAAACATATAACGAAAGTGCTGAGCAGGTTAATGCAAAAATCGGTTCTGTAAAAACAGAATACGAAAAGGGGCAGAATCTTCTTCAGAATATTGAAGACAGTGTGGGTTGGTCAGTATATACCCGTCACGATTCTCCCGGTTATACAGGATATGGTCAGGCGGCAGATAATATGGTACGCCTTGCATATATTTTCCCCACATTCTTCTTTATTGTTTCAACACTTGTTTGTCTTACAACAATGACCAGAATGGTTGAGGAAGAAAGAACCCAATTGGGTACACTCAAAGCCCTTGGCTATTCCAATAAAATGATTTCAGGTAAATATCTTCTTTATTCAGCAGTAGCAAGCTTTGTTGGTGTAATCCTGGGTACAATTATCGGTTCAGTAGGGATACCGTTGGCAATATGTGGTGCCTGGGGAATTATGTATGAAATGCCCTCTACCATACTTCAATTCTTGCCATTGTATATTGTTCTTGGAATTATTATAGCAATTGGTTCAACAGTTCTTGCAGCATACCTTGCTTGCAGAAAAGAACTTGTTACAGTTCCTGCAGTTCTTATGAGACCCAAGCCTCCAAAAGCAGGTAAGAGAGTGTTCCTTGAAAACATCAGTGGCATCTGGAGTAAATTAAGTTTTACTTCAAAAGTTACCGTGAGAAACCTGTTCAGAAACAAAATACGTTTTGCAGTTACTGTTATCGGTATTGCAGGTTGTACTGCCCTTATTCTTGCTGCGTTCGGTCTTCGTGACGCTATCGGTGGCGTTATTGATAATCAGTACGGTAAAGAAACCGGTGTTGCACAATATGACCTTCAGGTAGTTTTCAAAGATGGTCAGGTTGACTATGATAACAGTTCTTTGGTTCACGAGGTTAATGCCCTTGAGGGTGTTGAAAGTTCAATGCTTGGTTACCTTAAGGTTTGTACAGGTTATTCTGACAGGTCAGATAAATCAATGGAAATTGATATTTTAGTTCCGCAGAATCCCGCAGATTTCCAGAACTTTATTGACCTTAAATTGAATAAAAATGATGTACCTTTAACTGATGAAGGTGCGGTTATTACGACCAAACTCGCTAAAAAGACTAATACGCAAATAGGGGATACTTTAACAGTTTCCTGGACCGAAGGTTCAAAAACCTATGAATATGAAGTTCTTGTCACAGGTATTGTTGATAACTATACATTCCACTATGTATATATGACACCTTACTATTTCAGTACGTTAATTAACAGTCCTCTTACGTACAACTATCTTTTCTGTAAGGTTGATGATGCTTTCACCACAGAGCAAAGAGCCTTCCTTGAAAAGACGGTTAATGAAATCCGCGGTGTTAACGGTTCGGTATTTACAACTGTTGTTATTGACAATTTCAATAATATTGTTAATACGCTTAACCTTGTTATTTTAGTGTTCATTTTAGCGGCAATGTCCTTGGCATTTGTGGTTCTTTATAACCTTAATAACATTAACGTTAACGAGCGAATCAGGGAACTTGCAACTCTGAAAGTTCTCGGCTTCTATAACGGTGAGGTTTCGGCATATATTTATCGTGAAAATATATTCCTGACGCTTATTGGTATTGCAATCGGACTTGTTCTCGGTATTCCCTTGAATATTGCAGTTGTTGGTGTTGTTGACATTGACCAGCTTACATTTAACACAACACTTAAACCAACAAGTTTTCTTATTGCTATTGTAATGACTGCAGTATTTGCAATTATTGTTAATGTACTTATGCACTTTAAGCTGAAGAAAATAAGTATGGTAGAATCCCTTAAATCAGTTGAATAATTGCCATATTTGGCGCAGAAGCCATTTTTTGCCACTCGGAGTATTTGTGTACGTCGAGTGGCGAGATTTGTTCGTAGCATAAAACTCAAAATCTTAAATAACTTTATTTTTCCATTGTTTAAGGGGTTCTTACAGGAATTGTCCTGAAGGAACCCCTTGATTTATGTTGTTTTATGCGGTCTGCGCTTTTTTTACATCCCCTTTTTATTTGTAAGAAGCATAAAGTTGTTTGGTTTTATATGAACCATTTATATAAACATTGGCGCAAAGCTCTGCAAGGTCATGGGCAGGGATTTTCATTCCATCATCCATCCAATCAATGCACACGCCAATCATAGCGTTAATAACATAGTTGGAAATGAATTTTGCCGGGTTGTTTTCACCAAAAATCTCTTTTGTATTAGGAATATTTGTGAGCATCAATTGTTTTATGTAAGAGTAAAGCTGATTGTTTATATCATTGTTTATGATAAATCTTGTAAGGGCTTCATTTTCCTTACAATAACTAAAAAGTCTTTCTGCATATTCTGTAAAACCTTCTATGGTCGAAACAGAAATGGTGGTTTTCTGAATAACCTGTTTGAAGGATTCGAATGCTTCGTTCTGAATTTGTTGAAGCATATCTATAAGGTCGGTGTAATAAAAATAAAATGTTGCTCTGTTAACATCCGCTAAATTGGTAAGCTCAGTAACAGTAATTTCATTTATGGTTTTATCTTTAAGCAAAATTAAAAGAGCATCATAAAGCGCTTTTTTTGTTCTTTTAACACGGCGGTCGTTATTATTCATTTTTCTGTGTTCAGCCATTTTATTTCTCCGTCAAATATATTATTTCCGTCAATTGTATAAAAATTGACAAATTAAGTTTATCATACATTTGTTGGATAAGCAAGAAAAAAATCCCGAAATTAATCGGGATTTTCAATATCAATTTGTATAAAAATTTTGTGTTCCGTAATATTTATACTCAGCGGTTGATTTATAGGCAAACCCAATACCAAGGTATTTATATTTGCTGTTTAAAATGTTTTTTCTATGACCCTCGGAGTTGTACCAACCATTTGCAATTGCATAAGGGTCATAGTAACCTGCGACAATGTTTTCGGAGCAAGCGGTCCAGTTGACTCCGCCATTATCTAAACGGTTTCCGGGCGTTTTACCTTCGGGGTTCTGGTGTGCAAAATAGTTCCTTGTTGCCATATCTGTGCTGTGCCCTCTTGCCACCTTAGAAGCTGTGGCGCAGTACTTTAATACAGGAACACCATTAATTGCTCTCAGCCCGTTTGTTAAATGGAAATTAAGCATTTCATTCAGTGTATAGTTGGATGTTTTTGTGAGATTGTAGCTCTCACCGACAGTTGCACAAAAACTGTAATCCAAATTGTTCTTGAATGTGTCAGAATAAGCAATTAAACAAATATCTCCGATTTTTTCCGGGGAGGATTTGCAGTAAAGTCCATAATGGGTGCTTCCTTGCATAACCTTTGCGGTAGAAGCGTTGGAAAAGAATTGAGTTAATTTTCCATCTGTGAAAGTAAAAATACCCAAGTCTTTGTAATTGGTGTAATACACATATACTATAACAGGCTTCGTAGCGTAATTGTCAGTATATTTGTTTTTTGGTTCACCTAAAGAGGTTTTTAATGTTGTTTCGGAACAACCGAATGTTATTTCTTTACCATTGTAAGAAAGGGCAGGTGGATTTAACAATTTGTTACAGTTTATACAATAGCCTTCTTTTTCCTGATGTTCCAATGGTTCTCCGAAAACTTCATAACAAACTGAACAGTAACTTGCTTTTTCACAGGTGGCGTTAACCATAGTGTGTTCGTTTTTTGGTAAAACCCTTTCGACCTGTTTTTTACAATAAAGACAATGGCACGTTTCAAGACCCTCTTCAGTACAGGTCGGTTCACTAACTATTTCCCATTGAGAGAAGAAGTGGTCGGGAACATAGTCAATATCTGCAGCACCGCGCATTATCAGGCGGACATCCTCTGTTGTGATTTCTCCGTCATAATCTAAATCAGCTACGTGTTCCTGATATTCATCAGGAGTTTCTATTTCTGTTGCAAATCGCAAAACTATAACTGCATCTTCAATGCCAATATAATCATCGTTATTAACATCTCCGTGAAGAGCGTTTACAGAAAGAGAAAGTGAAAATATAAGTATTAGTGAGAAAATAAAACAAACAAATAAACGTGTTTTTTTCATGGTTCAACCTGCTCCTTTCTGCATCTTATAACACAATTATACTACATAGTTATGGTAATTTTCAACTAAAAATAAATTGTTCGGATTTGTTGATTTTGTTAAAAAATAAAAAAATGAAAAAATATTACAAATTTTAGTAAATAAATAGTTGACAAGCATATAATTTAATGATAAACTGTTTATCAGTTAGCAGGCGCTAACTCACAAGTGTATGCGAGGCGATTTTATGACTTTAAACAATGCACAGGAAGGAATAGAATACATCATCAAAAGTATTGTTACCAATGATGATGAGCTTGATGATTTCCTTTTTTCTTTGGGTTGTTACAGTGGCGAGCCTATTACAGTTGTTGCCCATAAAAAAGGTGGTTGTGTGGTTGCTATTAAAGATAGTCGCTACAATATTGACACTCAGTTGGCAGAAGCAATCAATATTTAAATTGGAGCTTGATCAACTGTTGTTTTTTATAACAAAGAGTTAGCCGTTGCTAACTCGAGAAAATGAGTACGGAGGATTTGTATGAGAATTGCATTAGCAGGTAACCCGAACAGCGGTAAAACAACAATGTATAATGCCATTACCGGCAGTAATGAAAAGGTCGGTAACTGGGCAGGTGTTACCGTTGAGAAGAAAGAGAGCTTTGTTAAAAAGAGTCTTTATAACGGTAGGGAAGAAATGATTGCCGTTGATCTTCCGGGCGCTTATTCAATGTCGCCATTTACATCGGAAGAAAGCATCACAAGTGATTATGTGAAAAACGAAAAGCCTGATGTAATTATCAATATTGTTGATGCTACAAATCTTAGCCGTAGCTTGTTCTTTACAACACAGCTTCTGGAATTAGGCATTCCCGTTGTTATTGCGCTAAATAAGAGCGATATTAATGAAAAGAAAAATACAAAGATAGATGTAAAAAGTCTTTCCGTAAAATTAGGTTGCCCTGTTGTTGAAACCGTTGCCTCTTCTTCTAAAAATGCAGGTCTATCAGAGCTTGTAAAACAGGTTGCTCTTAAAAAGGGTTGCGGTCAGATTGCTCCTTATTCTCAAGGTAATGTTGACCTGAAAAATAAAGAGGCGGTTAAAGATGCGGACAAAAAGCGCTTTGCTTTTGTAAATAACATCGTAAAAGAGGTTGAAATCCGTAAGATTTTCACTAAGAATAAGAATTTCCAGGATAAAATAGATGATGTTCTCACCAATAAATGGTTGGGACTTCCTATTTTTGCAGTTGTAATGTTTCTTGTTTTCTGGATTTCTCAGGCAGGTCCGGGCGTATGGATTGCGGAAGGTTATGAATTTGCAAACGGAACAACAATTCCAGGTCTTGTAACCTTGCTTGAAATATTTCAGGGTTGGGTAGCAGGTTTCTTTGAAAATGCAAATCCTTTACTCTCAGCTCTACTTGTGGATGGTATAATTGGTGGTGTAATTGCCGTTATCGGCTTTTTACCTCTTGTTATGGTAATGTATTTCCTTATTGCATTGCTTGAAGATTGCGGTTATATGGCAAGGGCATCCGTTGTTCTTGACCCTATATTCAAAAGAGTCGGTCTTTCTGGTAAGTCTATTATCCCTTTTGTTATCGGTACAGGTTGTGCTATTCCGGGTGTTATGGCTTGCAGAACAATCCGTAATGAGCGAGAAAGACGAGCAACCGCAATGCTTGCACCCTTTATGCCATGCGGAGCAAAGCTTCCTGTTATTGCTCTCTTTGCAGGTGCATTCTTTGAAGATGCAACCTGGGTTGGTCCGCTTATGTATTTTGCAGGTATTGTTATAATATTTATTGGCGCATTGTTAATCAACAAAATAACAGGCTATAAAGCAAGAAAATCCTTCTTTATAATTGAACTTCCTGAATATAAAGTTCCCAGCCTTAAAAGAGCAACTCTTTCCATGCTCTCTCGCGGTAAGGCTTACATAATTAAAGCTGCAACAATAATCCTTGTTTGTAACACGGTTGTTCAGATTATGCAGACTTTCTCATGGGATTTCCAGGTTGCTGAAACTGCTGACCAATCAATTCTCGCATCAATAGCAGGACCGGTTTCTTTTCTTCTTGTTCCTATTGTTGGTGTTGTTTCCTGGCAGCTTGCAGCTGCGGCGGTTACAGGCTTTATTGCTAAAGAAAATGTTGTAGGTACATTGGCAGTTTGCTTTGTAGGACTTGAAAACCTTATTGACACTGAAGAGCTTGCTCTTATGGAAGGCGCAGGTGCAGAGGTTGCCTCAGTGTTCGCCATTACAAAGGTTGCTGCTCTTGCATATCTTATGTTTAATCTTTTTACACCGCCTTGCTTTGCGGCAATGGGTGCTATGAACTCTGAAATGAAGAGCGCAAAATGGCTTTGGGGCGGTATCGGTTTCCAGATGGGTGTTGGTTTCACAGTTGGCTTCCTTGTATATCAGATTGGTACGCTTGTTTCAACAGGTGAATTTGGTAAAGGCTTTGTTGGTGGCTTAATGGCAGTGTTGGTATTTGTAGCAATTATTGCAGTGTTAATTGCAAAAGCCAATAAAAAACTCAAAGAAGAAAAAGCAAACAAAATTAAGAAACAGACAGTAACAAAATAAACTTTATAACTAAGGAGTTAAGCTATGGACAATTTTATCATTGTAGCAGTTCTTGCTGTAATAATCGGCGCGGCGTTGGCTTACGTGATAAAAGCCAAAAAACGCGGTGTTAAATGCATCGGTTGTCCCGATGGAGCTAAATGCTCAGGTAACTGCAGTTGTTGTAACGGTTGCGGTACTAACCGGGAAAAAGACTCCTGAAAATAAATATTAATATACTAGTCATTAGATTTCCATTTTTTCAGGGACGGGCTCATACCTTAATTGGTGTGGGTCTGTTCTTTTTTTTATCTTGTTATTTGTATAGATTACTGATATAATCAAAATACAAAAAATCGAAAGGTTGTTTTTATGGTTTCAAAATGTTTTTCACCTTGGGGACCTTACGGCAAAAAGTATATGGGACTTTCCCGAATTGCTGACCATTCCTTTAAAAGCGGTATCCGTTTTGATTTTACGGTTGCACCTGCAATTTTTGGTGCAGATATTAAAGTACCCAATGTAACAGTACCCTCAGGGTGCCATCCTTGGTTTGCAAGCAGTGATTATTCTTTCTTTTCGTACCGTTATGACCTTGAGTGGAAAGATAAAGTATATGCAGATGTTTCCTATTCAAGAATAGATGATGAAAGTATTCTTGTAAGAACGGAAATCGTTAATAATTCTGAGCTTATGCAGAACTGCCTTATTAACTATTTCAGCTCTATTGAATACCCTTATACTCATTATACAAGGCTTGTAACACCCGAAAAATGCACCTACAAGGAAGCAACAGATTACGATGAATATATTTATAATTCGCCTCGTCCCTGGGATGAAGAGAATCCTGACGGATTAAAAAAAGGTGAATTCAGAAGTTCTGAATTTGTTAATGAATCGGGTCTTGGCGACAGAGTGGGTAAATGGCATATGCCCCACAAGGTAATAAAACCCTTTGGCTATGAAAAAGGGGATAGAGTGTCCTATACATTTGATGTTAAAGAAGATTACAATGGTGCACTCCTTCTTATTCGCTACCGCACAAGCGATTTGCACTATGAACAGGGGAAAATGGTTGGTGTTAATCTTGTTCCCGGCGAAGATGACGCAGTTTTTACAATAAATGATGAAAAAACAGTTACTTTTATTGCAACTGATGACCTTAAAATTGCCGCGATTCCATTCGGCGAAATAAAAAAAGGGGATTTAAAACTTTCCTTTGTTTCCGAGGGTGCGGGCGCAATTGAATTTGATTTCCTTTGCTTTGTTGAAAAAGAGGATTTAGGGAAAGTATCCGTTTTCAAAGCGAAAAATGAAACTCTTCCCCAAATCACAGAAGAAAAAAATTCTGATAGTGGCTACACCGCAAAATTAAAATATAAAAACATTGATGGTGAATATACTTTAAGAACATTTAACGATAATACCCGTTTCAGAAGAATTGAAACAGGTGCTCTTGAAGATTGCCTTACTGCCCGTCTTTCGAACTCCGATGTTACCTTTGACGATGTTCTTGAAAGTTTCACTGAAAGCTTTTCAAGAAAGCATAGTGACGAGGGCTTTTTTCATAACACAGTTATTCACACCATTTTTGTGAATCCGGGTGAAAGTAAGGTTGAATATGCGGTAATCAGTAAGAATGAAACTAAATATTTATCAACGGTCGAATACGAAGAAATTTATCTTAAACAAAAAGCCAAAGCAGTAAAATTCAATTATAATAAAAACGGCAAGAAGTATGAGTTGAGTAACAGAATTTTAGCTTCAACCCTTTTAACAAATGCAGTTTACCCAATTTATAAGCATGGCGAAAACATAATTCACCACACCCCCGGAAAGCGTTGGGATTGCCTTTATACATGGGATTCGGGCTTTATAGGCCTTGGTATGACAGAACTTTCGGATGACTTTGCCTTTTACAGTCTTGATACATATTTAAGCGATGAAAATAATCCTGACTATGCTTTTCTGCACCATGGTTCACCCGTACCTGTGCAGATGTATCTCTATCTTGAGCTTTTAAAGAAAAATAACAATAAAGAAAAGCTTCTTTCTCTTTACCCGAGAGCAAAGCTGTATTACGATTTCCTTGCAGGTAAAATAAGAGGTTCAACAACCGCAAAATTCAAAAGCGGATTGACTACAACTTATGATTATTTTTATTCCTCAAGCGGTATGGATGATTATCCCGCACAGGTTGCAATGATGGACGGAAATCTCCGTAATAAAGCTGCACCTGTTATTTCTTCCTCACAACTTATACGTTGTGCAAAAATTCTTAAAATGGTGGCTCTCACCCTTGGTAAAACTGAAGACAGTGCAGAGTATGACAAAGATATCAAGCGTGTGGGCGATGCCCTTAATAAATATTCATGGGATGAAGAAAGCGGTTATTATTCATATGTTCTTCACGATGAAAATTACGAGCCTACCGGGATTTTCAGAACAAAAACAGGGGAGAATGTGAATAAGGGGCTTGATGGCATTTATCCATTGATTGCAGGTGTTTGTGACGATAATCAGAAAAAGAGGATTATCGGACACTTAACCAACCCTAAAGAAATGCTCTCGCCTTATGGTATCAGTGCAGTTGATATGACCGCAGGTTATTTTAAGGTGAATGGCTATTGGAATGGCCATGTGTGGTTCCCGCACCAGTGGTTTATCTGGAAAACAATGCTTGATTTAGGCGAAAGTGATTTTGCATATACAATTGCAAAGCTTGCTCTCGATATATGGAAACGAGAGGTTGAATATTCCTATTACACCTTTGAAATGGTCAATGTTGTAACGGGCAGAGGCGGTTGGTTCCATAATTTCGGTGGACTTTCCGCTCCCATTAACCTGTGGACCGCCGCATATTATAAACCCGGTACATTTAATACAGGTTTTGATGTGTGGGTAGAAAAGCAAGAGTTTTCTGACAATAACAAAGCCTTTGAAGCAGAGTTTAAATATTACGGCAATAATGAAAAATTCACCGTAATTGTTGCTATGAACGATGAAAATAAGGATTATAAAGTAACCCTCAACGGCACCGAAATCCCTTACACCCTAAGAGACGAAAGCGCAATTGAGATTACAATAAACGGTAATGAAGAGATTTGCAATTTAACAATAAAATAAAAGTATTGCGAAATGTATCATCCCTATTTTGTCAAAGACAAAATAGGGAGTGGGACCGCGTTAGTGGTGGTGGGTTGCCACGTTCCCTCTTTACTTCGCTAATAAGTGCAAAAAAGGTTATTCAGAAACTCATTTTCTGAATAACCTTTTTACTATTGTATAAAACTCTTCATCGCATCAATATAAATACTGTTTCTCGTTGTTGAAATGTTAGCAAGGAAGATAATGTCATCAACCTGAGTATTAGTTGTAAAACCACTTAACGTACCTTTGTAGTGACGGGGGTCGATAACGTAAATATTCTTGTAATGAGGAATAAGGAACGGAACAAAAGCGTTGCCGTAGCTTTCTTTAATGATAAGACAACTGGTTTCCTCTTGAATATCAAGATTTTTTATTGTAACTAAGGCTTGGTCTCCACCGATAAAGGTCAGATATTTAAGGTTGGAAGCATACTCACTAACATCGCTTATAACATCCCATTTGTATTCTCTTCCGTTCGGTTCCGTTAAAGTGCATTCAACATTGTTTTTCGGAAGATATGCAATGACTGTGTCCGGGGTGTTACCCAAAGCAGAGCTTTGTCCCGAGCTTGAATAGAAAGAACCTAAAAAACCGTCATAGGTAACAGTTGAATAATCTGTTACAGGAACGTGAGAAATACCCTTAGCTTTGCAGAAATCCTCGTAGGCATAGTATGCACCAAGCGCAGTCCAGTGGTGGTCTGTTCTGAAATAGGTGTACTCATTTCTGTGGGCTCGCTGGGTATCATAAATGCTTGAAACTGCCGTAACATTTCTGAATGAAGAGTTGAAATAATCAAGAGCTTTTTTCTGGTCAGAAGAATTAATATCTTTTCTTATGGAGTCGTGAAGTTCAATATCCATACTTGTGGGAATAAGCAATGAATAAACATTTGACTTGTTTCCCGAAGCACCTTTGATATTACTCACACAGTTTATGAAATCAGGTGCCATTTTACTTGAGAAGGTATAGTATTCATAGGCACTGTTGCCTGCAACAAGAATTGCACCTAGAGATTGTGTTTTTATGTCGGGTTTGGGTTCTTCATTTTTTTGTGTTGTGAGGGTTTCGGTTGTCTGAGGAAGAGTTGTTTCGGGTGGGGTTGTCAGTGTCTCTGTTTCGGGTTCTTCTGTAACGGGTACATCCATGGGTGAATCAGGGATTTCGTCACCTAAATCAACATCACCATGAATGGCAATGGAATCAAAACCGGAAAGCTTTTTAAGAGAGGTGTTTAACCTTGTCAATTGCTCGCGGAAAGGGAATGTATCGGAAAACCAAGTGCTTATATCGTCAAAGTAACTGCCCGAAAGAATTGCTTTGTAAGAAAAGTCCGGAAATTCCTTAAGGTCACGCTTTTCTGATTCAGAGTAAGCAGGGCGCAGAGGGATAATAAAAGAAATGGTAGCACCCACATAAAGCATAAGGAAAAAAGCAACAACCTTTAAAGCGAGGGTTTTATTAATATTCTGTTTTTCTTTTTTACGGCGTTTTTTGCCGTTGGTATGAGGGAATAAACTGAAGTCAATATCCCTTGGTTTGTTGTAAATCATTCAATGTACCTCGAAAAACTAAGAATAAAATCATCAACTAAAATTGGAAATAAAGGAACGGATTATAACTGTCGCCCACAAGGGCAAGAGTTGAAAGGAAAAGTATACACAAAGGTAAAACAACACTTAAAATCTTGTATAGAACAGATGGGAATGAACCCTTTTCGCTGTTCTGACAAGCGGTTGATAATCTTTTTATAATGGGTGTAACACTGAATAAAGCAACAATAATAAAAATAATGTTACCGATTAAAAGTGTTTTTGTTTCAAAGTCTATAAAGGCATTTCCGTTTAAGCCGAAAAGTCCTTTTATAACAACGGGAATATATCTGAAATCGGAGAAACGGAAAAGAATCCATCCAAAGAATACCACGATAAGAAGATAAAAGTGGCTGAAAAATGCGGGGATTTTTTCAAGAATTTTCAAAAGGCCGATTTTCTCGATAACAAGGAACACGAAGAAGAACAGTCCCCAAAGAACAAAGTTCCAGCTTGCTCCGTGCCAAAGTCCCGTAAGAAGCCATACAATGAAAAGATTGCGGTAGGTGTTGAATTTACCCTTCCTGTTACCACCAAGTGGAATGTAAACATAATCTCTGAAAAATGTGCTTAATGAAATATGCCACCTTCTCCAGAAATCTGTAACGGATTTTGCAATATAAGGATAATTGAAATTCTCTTTGAAATGGAAACCAACCATCAGTCCCATACCTATTGCCATATCGGAATAGGCAGAGAAATCCAAGTAGATTTGAAGCATATAGAAAAGAACACCGAACCACAGACCGATTGCAGAGCGGGAAGAAAGCTCTGCAATTGCACTTTCAAAGGAACTGTTCATTAAAGCATCGGAAACTAAAAGCTGGTCGGAAAGAGAACCGCAAACATTTGCAATCAATGCCTTTTTACCAAGACCGACTGCAAAACGAGTAACACCTGTTGAGATTTCCGGTAGATTAACTTTTCTTTCGTTGATCTCCCTTTGAACATCGCTGTAACGGACAATGGGTCCTGCAATACATTGATAGAAAAGGCTTGAAAATAAAAGTAACCAGAAGAAGTTTTTTTGTGCGGGAACTTCTTTTCTGTAAACATCGATTACATAAGAAAGCAACTGGAATGTGTAGAAGGAAATTCCGATAGGCAATGCAATTTTTGGTATAATTTCAGGAATACCGAAAATGCTTTGAATGTTGGAAAGAACGAAACCGGTGTATTTGAAATAACCGATAAGACCTAAATTTACGATAACGGAAATTGCCAACCACAATTTTTTCTTGCTGTAAGAGTCGGATTTTTCAATAAGTAAAGCTGAAAACCAATCACAAAATGTCATAAATATAAGCAGTAAAACATAAACGGGCTCGCCCCATGTGTAGAACAGAAGGGAGAATATAAGCAAAACGATGTTTTTACCGTTTATGCCTTTCATAAGAGAATATAAAAAGAGGCATATCGGCAAAAACGCATATATGAATAACAGACTTGAAAATACCATTTTTGACCTCGCCGATTATATTTATTTAATAATATATATTCAAATAAGCAAATTATATATTGAAATTTTTCCAATATATAATTATATTGAGTGAAGTCGAAAAATGCAATACCTTTATATAAAATTAATAAATTTGTCGGGATTTGTGTTATTATTTTGTCAATGAGTTGAATATGATTTTACTTGACTTAACGGACAAGATGTAATAAAATATTATTTGGTAAAAATTTAACATCCGAAAGGAGAAACAGACGTCATGAATTATTCACATGAAGTTGAAAAAATGTGTATGGTCAAAAAAGGCCCTCACCATGGTCCCGCTCCCATTCCCGAAGAAGGTAAATGGGTAAAGGCTTATGAAATCAAAGATATTTCCGCTTTCACACACGGTATCGGTTGGTGTGCACCCCAGCAGGGCGCTTGCAAACTTTCCCTTAACGTTAAAAACGGTATTATCGAAGAAGCACTTGTTGAAACAATCGGTTGCTCCGGTATGACTCACTCTGCTGCAATGGCAAGTGAAATCCTTCCCGGTAAAACAATTCTTGAAGCTCTTAATACAGACCTTGTTTGCGACGCTATCAACACAGCTATGCGCGAACTCTTCCTTCAGATTGTTTACGGTCGTTCTCAGTCCGCTTTCTCTGAAGATGGTCTTTCAGTTGGTGCAGGTCTTGAAGACCTCGGTAAAGGTCTTCGCTCTCAGGTTGGTACAATGTACGGTACAAACCTTAAGGGTGTAAGATATCTTGAAATGGCTGAAGGCTATGTTACAAGAATGGCTCTTGATGATGACGATCAGGTTATCGGTTATGAATTCGTTTCTCTCGGCAAAATGACAGACTTCATCAAAAAAGGCGACGATCCCACAACAGCTTACAATAAAGCTATGGGTACTTACGGCAGATTCAATGATGCTGCTAAGTATATCGATCCCCGTGAAGAATAAGGAGGTAAACGAACATGGCATTATTTGAAAACTTTGAAAGACGTGAGGCAAAAATCCTCGCAGTTCTTAAAGAATATGGCATTTCTTCAATTGAAGAATGTAAAGAAATCACACTTGCTAAAGGCATTGACTGTGATAAAATTGTCAGAGAAACTCAGCCTATCTGCTTCGAAAATGCTGTTTGGGCATATACAGTAGGTTGTGCTATCGCTATCAAAAAAGGTTGCACAAAAGCTGCTGACGCTGCTGCTGCAATCGGTGAAGGTCTCCAGAGCTTCTGCATCCCCGGTTCAGTTGCTGACAACCGTAAGGTTGGTCTTGGCCACGGTAACCTTGGCAAAATGCTCCTTTCTGAAGAAACAGAATGCTTCTGCTTCCTTGCAGGTCACGAATCTTTCGCTGCTGCAGAAGGTGCAATCAAAATTGCTCCTAATGCAAACAAAGTCAGAACACAGCCTCTCCGCGTTATTCTTAACGGTCTTGGCAAAGATGCTGCTATGATTATCTCAAGAATCAACGGCTTCACATATGTTCAGACAGAGTTTGACCCCTATACAGAAACTGTTAAGGTTGTTAATGAAACAGCTTACTCCAACGGTGACAGAGCTAAAGTTCGTTGCTACGGTGCAGACAATGTTCCCGAAGGCGTTGCAATTATGAGACTTCAAAACGTTGGTGTTTCCATTACAGGTAACTCAACTAACCCCACTCGTTTCCAGCATCCCGTTGCAGGTACCTACAAAAAATGGTGCAATGAAAACGGTGTTAAATACTTCTCAGTTGCATCAGGTGGTGGTACAGGTCGTACACTTCACCCCGATAATATGGCAGCAGGTCCTGCTTCCTATGGTATGACAGATACAATGGGTCGTATGCACTCTGATGCTCAGTTTGCAGGTTCTTCATCAGTTCCCGCTCACGTTGAGATGATGGGTCTTATCGGTGCAGGTAACAACCCCATGGTTGGTATGACAGTTGCTTGCGCAGTTGCTATCGAAGAAGCATCTAAATAATTAAACTTAATTTTAGCCTCTCCATCGGAGAGGCTAAATGACTTGAAATGAGGTAATAAATATGTCAAAGGTACTTATTGAAACATCTGCTCGTCACGTTCATGTATCAAGAGCAGACCTTGATGTTCTTTTTGGTGAGGGTTACGAGCTTACTCCTAAAAAAGACCTTTCTCAGCCCGGTCAGTTTGCTTGTGAAGAAAGAGTTGCTGTTGTTGGTGCAAAGGGTCAGTTTCCTGCAGTTTCCATTCTCGGTCCTACAAGACCCTCTTCACAGGTTGAAATTTCTGCTTCCGATGCTCGTTCAATCGGTGCAGTTGCTCCCGTAAGAGAAAGTGGTGATATCGCAGGTAGTGGTTGCTGCAAGCTTGTTGGTCCTAAAGGTGAGGTTGAACTCAGCGAAGGTGTAATCGTTGCTAAAAGACACATTCACCTTACTCCTGATGCTGCAGCAGAATTCGGTGTTGAAGATAAAGAAGTTGTTGGTGTTAAGGTTGAATCTGATGGCCGTTCACTTATTTTTGGTGATGTTGTTTGCCGTGTTCATCCAAACTTTGCTCCTGCAATGCATATCGATACAGACGAAAGCAATGCAGCATTTGCAACACCCGGTATGATGGGTGAAATCGTTAAGCTTTAATCTAACATAACAAAGCAAAAGGGGCTGTAAAAAAACGCAAGTTTTTTTGC
>JAZNGU010000009.1:0-2198 GCA_045576615.1 Acutalibacteraceae bacterium
GAGCGCAGCGATTGCACCTTTCTTTTTCTCACGAAGCGCATTGACCGATTTATGAAATGCATCCCCGAGGATTGGGGCGACGGATATGAAAATGTGGTCGTTTGTTGTACGGTTGAAAACCAAAGAAATGCCAATTATAAGCTTGGGATTTTTGATAAGCTGCCGATCAAACATAAATGCATCACGGCGCAGCCTTTAATCGAAGCGATTGATATGGAGCGCCATCTTGACGGAGTTGAGCTTGTGGTCGTCGGCGGCGAATCGGATCAAAATGCAAGACCGCTTGATTACGCTTGGGTGCTTGATATTAGAGAACAATGCATTCGCAAAAATGTATCCTTTGAATTCCGCCAGTGCGGAACGCATTTTATCAAGGACAGCAAGGAATATAAATTGCAGACAAAGGATTTATGTAGCCAAGCGAGAAAAGCAGGAATCAACTTTAAAGCACTCCAATAGGTCGAACAGTTAGGAAAATAAGAATTTGGAGGTGAGTTACCGTGCAGGAAATAGTTGCAAAGTTGACAGCAAAAGATGATAAATACGCTTGTGCCATTGCTGATAAAATCATCTCCGAAAGTCAAGATACCGATGAATGGTATGAATACTTTGATGAGTTTGCTTTACTACTTAACCATCCAAAGTCATTGGTAAGAAACCGAGTGTTGTACATTCTTGCCGCTAATGCACAATGGGACGATGAAAATCGTTTTGATGCGATTCTTGATGATTATATTGCCCATGTTACGGATGAAAAATCGATTACAGCCAGACAGTGCATTAAGGCTCTCGCGCAAGTAGGTATGGCAAAACCACAATATATTCCGAGAATATTATCATGTTTGCATAGGGCAGATTTATCGAAATATAAAGATAGTATGCGTCCATTAATTGAAAAGGATATAGCAGAAACAGAAAAAATACTGACAGCTTCTGACTGATAAGCAAAGCAAATTTCAGTTTGACTGAGCGACAAATGTAAATTTAACGAGGTGATTAAGATGATCGATATTACTGCTTGGATGGAAGACTTTTTACAAGCATTAAATGAAACCTTTGCAAACCGTGTATGGTTTGTTGGCCTGCAAGGTAGTTATGGTCGTGGCGAAGCTGGCGACAAAAGCGATATTGATGTTGTTGTTATTTTGAATGAATTGTCTTCCGCAGATATAAAAGTTTACAATGCTATGTTGGACACCTTGTCCCACAGAGAACTGATTTGCGGTTTTCTTTCAGGAAAAAAGGAAATTATGAATTGGGAGCCGTCGGACTTGTTCCAATTTTGCTATGACACCACACCCATCAAGGGAAGCCTTGACGAGGTGATGGCTATTGTTGACGACAGTGCCGTGAACCGAGCAATCAAAATCGGTGCCTGCAACATCTATCATGGCTGCGTTCACAATATGCTCCACGAAAAGAGCGACGATATTTTAAGAGGGTTATATAAATCGGCTTCTTTTGTTGTACAGGCAATTGCTTTTAAGCAAACCGGAAATTATATCAGCCGTCAGAAGGATTTGCTTCAGCTTGTCTCTTCGGATGAACGGTCTATTGTGGAAACCTTTTTGAAATTAAAAAATGGCGGAACGGTAGAGTTCAATTTGATGTCTGAAGCATTGTTTGCCTGGTCAAAGAAATGGATTTCAGAAAATAGTTAAACAAATTCCAATTTGTTTAATAGGTGTACAACAGAAAAAGGCTTCCCTGACCAGGGAAGCCTTTTTTACAGTATAAGTTGCAACAAAATAAAAACGGCACTGCATAATGCAGTGCCGTTAAAATGCAGGGGATAAATTAGATGGCCCGCTCAACCTTGTTGGAACGGAGGCATCTGGTACAAGCGTACACATGGCACGGAGTACCGTTAACAACAGCCTTAACGCGCTTGACGTTGGGCTTCCAGGTTCTGTTGGAACGTCTGTGAGAGTGGGAAACCTTGATACCGAAGGTCACGCCCTTGCCACAATAATCACACTTAGCCATTCACTGCACCTCCTATCTGCATGATAAGTCATAATTTGCGTATTTCTGAACGCGCTTAGATATAATAACAGAGGTCTTTGAAAAATGCAAGTGTTTTTTGCAAAAATTTTTACTTTTTCAAAATAATATTGCTATTCGCGGAGGAAGGGGCTATAATGTGAACAAAGCAACAATGTAAAGGAGCGAAATGCCCTATGGCCAGTATGTACAGC
>JAZNGU010000010.1:0-2080 GCA_045576615.1 Acutalibacteraceae bacterium
ATTAGCTCTGACTTCCTGATAAATCAAGCGTTTTCGGCAATAGATCCACAAAAAGGGGAGAGAAAGACTGCCTGTTTAACTGCGTCAATTTGTCATACTCGTCAAAGGAAATAAGTCCGCTTTTGTAAAGGGATTCTGTGATCTTTTGTGCCTTATGGTAGTTTACTTCGTCAATGATTTTCTGTTGTTCCATAGCATACCTCCCGTATTCTGTTATCATGGATATGTATAAATGTATGGCTATGTGGGCGTAACACATTGACTTTTTCGGGGGTGGGATGTATAATAAAGATGTTAGAGGGCAAGCGTATGGTTGCCCTTCAAATCGGAATTTGAAAGAACCGTTGATGGAGGTATCATAGATGATTGAAATAAGAGATTGTGATGATTTTGAAGCTGCTAAAGAACTAATCTTGGAGTATTCAAAAATAAAAGGTGCAGAATCTTGCTTTGTATCTCTTGATAAAGAACTGGCAGATCTCGAAGGGTTTTATCGTGATGGAGCTTTGCTACTTGGGTATGACGAAAAAAAGCCTGTTGCTACAATTGCAATCAAGAGGACAGGAGATCATACAGCAGAGGCCAAGCGTTTATTCATTAAACCGGAATGCAGAGGACGGGGGTTTGCAAGACCTATGCTGAATGCCATGTTGGATAAATGCCGCAAGTTGGGTATTGAGGAAGTTTGTTTCACTACAAAGCCTGAAGTAATGAGAATAGGCTATGCATTGTATAAGAAGATGGGATTTGAAGAACTTGAAAATAACGAAGGAACGGTATTAATGAGAATGATACTTCATTAAGTATGAGATTATACGCACTATTTCCAATTTGTCGAACAGTTCAATATGTACCGCCGTATTCGGAAAAATCCGAGTACAGCTTTTTAATTGCTACTATGATTGAACTTCTTGGGTTGATGTGGTATAATATAGGAGGTCGGACAGACCGAAAAATAAGAATTTGTAATGGTGAAATCAATGGAAATCATAGATAAAAAGATAGATGGCGGAAAAGCCTTTGACTGGGGAAAAACATCAGTTGACTATGCCAAATACCGCGATATTTATCCGCAAGAATTTTACGATAAAATTATAAATCGAAATCTTTGTTTGAACGGACAAAGGGTGCTTGACATAGGAACGGGAACAGGTGTTATCCCAAGGAATATGTATCGTTACGGTGCAAAATGGACAGGAACGGATATTTCGGAAAATCAAATTGAGCAGGCAAAGAAATTGTCCGCAGGTATGGATATTGACTATTACGCTATGTCGGCTGAGGCGCTAGATTTTTCCGATGACTCCTTTGATGTGATTACAGCTTGCCAATGCTTTTGGTATTTCGATCACGAAAAAATTATGCCGAAGCTTTACCGTATGTTAAAACTGAATGGTCGAATTGTTGTTCTCTATATGGCATGGCTACCTTTCGAGGATAAAATTGCGGGTGCAAGTGAGAAACTGGTGCTTAAGTACAGTCCGAATTGGAGCGGCGCCGGTGAAACCAAGCATCCGATACACATTCCTGACTGCTATATAGAAAATTTTGAATATGCGTATCACGAGGAATACACGTTAAATGTACATTTCACACGTGAAAGCTGGCACGGAAGAATGAAGGCATGTCGTGGAGTGGGCGCATCTCTTACACAAACTGAAATCAAAAGCTGGGAACAAGAACATCTGACCCTGTTAGAAAAAATTGCACCTAACGAGTTTGATGTCTTGCACTATGCAGCAATTGCTGAATTGAAAAAGAAATAAATCCCAATATATCAAACTGAATATTATTACATAGCCGTTTGTGACGAACAATCACAGACGGCTTTTTCTATCCTCAAAAACAAAAAGGGAGATGGTCAGATAATCCGAGTATTCGACGCTTTTTCGGACATTGGAGGGTTCCGAAGTGCCTTTGAAAGGGTCGGAGGGTTCAAAACAAAGCTGCAGGTTTCTTTTTGAGATCTGCGACCTCTAATCTATTGAAAACGGCAGTGGGATGTGGTATAATATAGGAGGTCGGACAGACCGATAAATAAGAATTTGTAAAGGAGAGTAAATGTAATGCTGACAAAACC
>JAZNGU010000011.1:0-22847 GCA_045576615.1 Acutalibacteraceae bacterium
ATAGTTTTTTAGCCAATTTCGCACATTGTGGTTATCTATATCGTTTTGTCTTGCTATTTCTTTTATTCCAATATGCTCTTCCGTTACTTTCTTTACAATTCCTATTTTAAATTCTGCTGTATATCTTTTATTTTTTCTCATATTATCACTCCTTTGTTTTACTATATCACAAAAAGAAAAAGTAGACACTTTTGGGTGTCTACTTTTAGTTTACTCTTTCAACCTTTTGGTATGGGGTTTTTCTATTTAGGCGCTACCACAACAGGTTGTAATTGTACCCCTTTCAATGCACTTTCTAAAGAATCGGCAACTAATGAAAAATCCGCAACCATTGATGTAGGCTTATTTTTAAAACTATCCTGACCAAAAGGCACAAAATAGATGTTTTTATAATTAAGCAATGAACCAATGTTTTTCCCTGCATTACTTAAAGCATCATTTGTAGATGGTGCAATAAGAAGGGGTCTACCATTTCTTAAATGTGCTTTTGCTGCAAGAGTAACACAAGTATCTGTCACACCGCTTGAAAGCTTTGCGAGAGTATTTCCCGTGCATGGTGCAATAACAAGTGCATCAAGCAGTTTTTTAGGACCGATTGGCTCTGCTTGTGGGATGGTGTGAATGATTGTTTTACCTGTAATTTCTCTGAAAAGCTCCCGCCAATGAGCCGCATCACCAAATCGGGTATCAAGGTTATATGAATTTTCTGACATAATGGGAATTATATCATACCCCATATTTTTCAATTTTTTTATTTCTTCAAAAACAGTTTTGAATGTACAAAAAGAACCGCAAATAGCAAAACCTACTGTTGCCACATTGTTTCCTCCTTCTTTTTTATTATTGGAAGAATTGAGCGACCGATTATTTCTCCTGCTGTTTTGGGAGCAACCTTACCGGGAAGCGAACCTGCTTTAATCACTTTGAATGCTCTTTCTTTTGCCGCTTGAAAATCAATTCCGAAGGGCGCCGATGCCACTTCTATCAGAACACAATCCGGATTAAGTTTAGAAAGCTCCGCGCCACCCAGAACCTTTGCAGGAACAGTATTAATCACCGCATCAAAATTATTGAATTGTGTTGACAAAGTATCAAATTGCTCGTATTTCATAGAAGAAGCGTGAATTTCTGCAAAAGCACTTTGCTTTCTTGCAAAAACAGTTATATCTGCTCCCAAAGAAAAAAGCCTATCCGCGAGAATTCTCCCCACTTTTCCATAACCTAAAACGGCGCATTTCATTCCTTGGATTGTTATGGGCAATTCATCAATAAGCACCTGTACAACACCCTCTGCTGTGGGAACAGCGTTATATATTGCCAATTCATCAAGAAGAAAATAATCACAGTAAGTACAACCTCTTGAATCTAACTCCTCGCAAAAACTTTTTGGCAATTGCCCTCCGAAAACCATCTTCTTATGAGAAAGCAATGCAACAATATCTGAAATTAAAATCTTATCATCATACAATGGAGTATTAAGTGTCAATCTGTCCCTTGTAAAAGGCAGGGGTAAAACAATCATATCCGATGCATTTATCGCCTCTTCTAAAGAGGTGTAGCACTCTGTATGATTAAAGGCATAATAACAAACTTTAAAACCTTGATTTTCAAGATATTCACCGAGATACAAAGAGCGGTTATCGCCGCCTAATATTAAAAATGTATTATCTTTCATTAATAATCAATCCTCTCGGTATATCATATTCTTGAAATATAGGAATGTGAAAAGAACAACTCAAATTTGTAATTCGAGTTGTTCTTTGTTTTTACATACCAATTGTAATTATTTCAAAAGGTTTGTATTCAATTGTATCTGTTTCACCCTCAATATCTTCAAGCATATTGAGAAGTTTTACTTTTTCGGTGAGTTTTATTTTCCCGCGTTTTCCATCCTGCTCGCAAAGTCTTATAATGGTCATTTTGCCATCCTCGCTGTTTTTAACCGCCTGTAAATACAAGGGCTCAAAGGTTGGTAAATTCCATTTGCAATCCGACTTTACAAGTGGCGTATTATATTGCAATGCGAGTTTATTTATTCCTGCAGTAACTGCATCATTTTCGTGGGGAACTATCATATAACAAAAACTGTGTTCACCGATATCGGAAGTCACATCAGGTCGTTCTGTTGCACGAAGAAGAGAAAGACTCATCGAGTTATCAAGAAAGCCAACACCGTATTTTCCATCATTTACTATAGCAATACCTCCACCCGATTCTGACATATCGCACCATTTATGATGGCAGGTTTCAAAACGAGCTTGTTGCCAAGTTGTATTTCGGTGGGTTTCTCTTTCAATAAAGCCTGCTGAAGTGTCGCAAAGTGCTTTTCTTGTAAGAATATTGCATTGGAACTCTGCTTTTGCAAGTTTGTGTTTTTCATTCCAATTAACATTATTCTCAACTTCAATTCCACGACCTCTTCTGAAAAATCTTATTTTCATTTTCCAAGTGGATTTTTCTGTTCCGAGAGTTACAGAAAATGTTACACATTCCCCATCATTTTCTGTAAGAGAAAGCGGTGATACAACATTTACTTCAATCTCTTTTTCACGATAATTGGGAAGAATATCCCATGCATCATAATTACCGGGGCAGTCGACATAAATTTTAAGCTTATTAAAATCACCATTCACCCATTCTCTTGAAAACTCTTTATCATAAAGAGAAGCAAAAGAACCGTCATTGTTAAATTGCACTGTATAGAAAGGTGTAGTGAAAGTATTGCCGTTTAAACTGAACCATTCGCCTGAATAATTTGATTTACGTAGTTTTGAAGTAGAAAGAGCGTTCATTTCAGGAACAATCCAATTACCCTTTTTTCCATAGCGTGTAGCAGATCCATTTTTATTTTCAATAAAGGTAATTGCATCTCGTTTAAAGTTAAGCGTGTTAAAATACTTACTGCCTTTACCAATTATCTTATCGAGAGCTTCTTCAACCTCTTCATAATCCGCCATAGCATCAAGGTAAACAGGATGAATATGGGAACCGGGAAGAATATCGTGAAACTGATTTATAAGAAACTTTTTATAAAGTTCGGTTATTTGCGCTCTCTTGTCCTCACCGCGCATTACAGTAAGCATTTCTGCCGTTCTGAATTTTTCTTCAAGTCTGCGGTTAGCTCTCTTTATATTGTTTTTTGTGGTAAATGTACCTCTATGCATTTCAAGATACAATTCACCATCCCAGACCTGAAGGTTTTTGTTACCTTTAAGGTTCTTTTCTAAAAACTCAGCTCCGCTTGTATGAGTACATTTGGGCATAACCGAAAGTTTTTCGAAACGGTTCATCATTTCAATCATTTCTTCGGTGCATCCCGACCCGCCATCACCATAGCCGAACATATTAAGAGTTTGTCCGCCTTGGTCCTTATCAATATATGCTTCCCAGTTAGCCTGAATCTGACTTGGCATATTCCATGTTATAAAGTGGGTTGGCGGAACACAAGCATAAACCTCACTTCCGTCAATACCACGCCAGATAAAATTGTTATGGGGAAACCTGTTCGTATCATTCCAGGTTGACATTTTGTTGGAAACGAAATAATCAACACCGCTCCTTTTGAGAATCTGAGGAAGAATCCAGCTATTGCCGAAAACATCAGGAAGCCAAGCGTTATTAACACGCTTACCAAACATTCTCTCATAGGTTTTCTGTCCGTAAAGGCATTGTCTTATAAGACTTTCCGCATTGGGTACATTGCAGTCCGGCTCAACATACATAGCGCCCACAGGCTCAAACTGTCCATTTTTAACTTTTTCTTTTAACTCCTCGAAAACATCGGGGTAATATCTTTCAAGAGTTTCATAAGTATATGGCTGGGTATGGGCATATTTAAAATGCGGATATCTGTCCATAAGACGAAGTTGTATAAGAACAGTGCGTAGATTTTTCTGCACTGCGTGGATTCTTCGCCAATAATATGCAATATCAAGGTGAGAATGTGCTACAAGTGCCACATCACCCGTACCTTTATATGTATCATTACTGAAAACCACATCTTCAAGATACTGTTTTGCTTCCTTGACACCTGTTAAATCATCACCGTCAAAATCAATACAGTTCATTGCATTATTGAGTTCTCTATTTAAAAATGCTCTGTAATCCTCATTAAAAAGTTCACTTTTTGCAATATCTAAAAGAAGTTCGAAATCGTAAACAAGGCTTTGTACCTCTTCGTTTATGGTGCAAATATATGCGCCCTCAAAAATCTGACGGCACCCTCTCACAGAAAGACTTTCGGGATTTCTTTCGTCATCGGGCTTACTGCGGTTATAGCCCATCATATCAAAATGAAGAGCTTCATTCACATCAACGTAGGGAGAAAGCAACATTCTTTCTCTGTTAGGATCAACTCCGCCTATATATTTTCCGTTGACTTTAACACAGATTTCTGCCGCAGTTTTAAGAGAAAACCACAGTTTCTGTCCCCTTAAGCCCTCGGGAATATTAACATCTGCTTTTATAAATGCTGTTCCGTCAGGAGTAAAATACATATCTCCTTTTTTAAGCGGACGATAATCCTCGGAATAGAACTCAAACTCCATTTCCCTGACCTGACGGGCATCTCGGATTTCTAAATTTTCAATCTCCCATTTTTCGTTATATATGTGACGTTTAAGCCAGCCAAAGCGTAAATCAGTCCACTCTTCAGGTCGCATTGAACGTCTTTCAACCTTTATATGTGCCATAATTCACCAACTTAATTTTGTAATATTTCTACCAAAATGTCGTTTTATAAGTTTGAAAAAAATTGTTCACCGTGCGTTTTTAGTGCGGGTGGTGCTGTATAGCCGAAAAGCGTGCGGTGGGCAATTTTACTCAAACTTACACATCCTGAAAGTAAGGTCTTTTGCGAATTACAATTACCTTTACATTCTTTTTCATATCTCTTTTTATTTCCTGCTCAATCCATTCTGTGCAACGATGTAGAATAAGGCATTTTGAACATTCTCCTCTGAAACGCAAAGTGAGTTTCCCTTTTTCAAAAGAAACAAACTCTACCCATCCGCCGTCACCTTGAAGTTTCGGAGCAAGGATTTTTTCTACGTATTTTTTCACTTTTATCGCCTCTTTCGGCATTAATATTAAACGCAACAAAATGGTAACATATAAAAAAAGTATTTGTCAATTATATTTTTAAGTAGTATAATATTCAAGGATTTTAATCGCATTGAGGTGAAATAATGAAAACTTGCAAATTCAATGTAACAGGTATGACCTGCGCCGCTTGTCAGGCTAATGTTACAAAAGCCGCAATGAAGCTTGAGGGAACAGAAAAAGCAGATGTTAATTTGCTTTCCAACTCAATGACAGTAACTTTTGACGAAATGAAACTTACTGAACAAGATTTCATAAATGCAGTAAACAATATCGGCTATGGTGCCTCGTTATATGGTACAGACAATAAAAAAAGCCAACTCAAAACAGAATGGCAACAAAGAAAGAAAAACGAAGAAGAAAACATTTCTTCAATGAAAAAACGACTTATCTCTTCAATTGTTTTTCTTGTAATTGTTATGTATATTGCTATGGGGCATATGCTGGGACTTCCTCTCCCCCATTTTCTCCATGGCACAGAAAACGCTCTTTTAAATGCAATTGTTCAGATGCTCCTTGTAATCCCCGTAATGATAATAAATAAAAAATTCTTCGTTTCCGGCTTTAAAGGACTTATTAAAAAAGCTGCAAACATGGATTCCCTTGTGGCTTTAGGTTCTTCCGCCTCTTTCATTTACGGTGTGTTTGCAATTTTTATGATGGCTTATGCCGCACCGAGAGGTAAGTTTGATATATTAGCCCATTATTCGCACGAATTATATTTCGAATCAAGCGCAATGATTCTTACACTTGTTACTGTTGGCAAATTCCTTGAAACACGTTCAAAAGGAAGAACCAGTGATGCTTTAGGCAAACTTGTTGAACTTTCCCCAAAAACCGCAACTGTTATAAGAAACGAAAAAGAAATCACAATTGATGCTGAAGACATCAAAGAGAATGACATTCTTATAATCCGCCCCGGCGAAAGAATTGCAGTTGACGGAACTGTTTTAAGCGGTAATGGATTTATTGACCAATCCGCAGTTACAGGCGAAAGCTTGCCTGTTGAAAAACGGGTTGGTGACGAAGTTATTTCCGCAACCCTTAACAAAAACGGCACATTCACTATGACCGCTTCAAGAGTTGGCGAAAACACAACTCTTTCTCAGATAATCCGCCTTGTTGACGAAGCAGGTTCTTCAAAAGCACCCATCGCCCGACTTGCAGATAAGGTAAGCGGTATATTTGTTCCGACTGTTATGATTATTGCCGCCATCACCTTTGTTATATGGCTTTTAGTGAGTAAGGATTTTGAAACTGCTCTTTCATTTGCTGTTACTGTTCTTGTTATTTCCTGTCCCTGTGCTTTAGGTCTTGCAACCCCCGTTGCCATTATGGCAGGAACAGGAAAAGCCGCCGAAAACGGAATATTGATTAAATCTGCGGAAGCTCTTGAAACCCTCGGTAATGTTGATAAAATCGTCCTTGATAAAACCGGCACTGTTACAAGTGGTGAAATGAGTGTCAGTGATATTTTTGTTTCCAACAAATCCCTTTCAGAAAATGAGTTTCTTGTAATCTGCACAGCTCTCGAAAAAGGAAGCGAACACCCTTTGGCAAATGCCGTAAGAAAGAAAGGCGAAAATCTTACCCTTCCTGAGGTCAATGATTTTAAAGCCTATGAAGGTAAGGGCATAAGCGGTGTAATAAATGGAGAAAGCTACATTTCAGGTAATGTCAGATTTTTAAAAGAAAACAATATCAATTATTCAAGCATTGAAAACAAAATTAATGAATTTGCAAACCAAGGTAAAACTCCTTTGATTTTCTGCAAAGAAAATAATATATTAGGTATTATTGCTATTTCCGATACAATCCGAGAAGATAGCCAAAAAGCAATTGAAGCATTTAAAAAGTTGGGCAAAAAAACCGTTATGCTTACAGGTGACAACAAATCCGCCGCCGAGTTTATAGGAAAAGAAGCAGGCATTGACGAAACATATGCAGAGCTTCTCCCTGCAGACAAGGAAAAGATAATCCGTTCTCTTCAGGAAAAGGGTGAAAAGATCGCTTTTATCGGTGACGGCATAAATGATGCTCCTGCTCTCACAAGAGCAGATGTAGGTATTGCCATTGGTGCAGGAACAGATATTGCCATTGACGCGGCTGATATTGTTCTTATAAAAAGCTCACTTTCAGACGGTGCCAAGGCAGTTGAGCTAAGCAAATCAGTTATGCGAAATATAAAAATGAATCTTTTCTGGGCATTTTTCTATAATGTTTTAGGAATTCCACTTGCTGCAGGCGTCCTCTACCCTGCTTTCGCTTTAAGGCTTAGCCCTATGATTGGCTCAGCAGCAATGAGCATGAGCTCCCTTTGCGTTGTAACAAATGCTTTAAGATTAAGATTTTTCAAATCAAAACTTATTAAAGAAGAAAATAAAAAAACTGCTTCGGAGGAAACTCCCGAAACAGAAGAGAAAGGAAACGATATTATGGAAAAAATTATCAAAGTCGAAGGTATGATGTGTCCCCATTGTGAAGCTCATGTTGTAAAAGCGCTTACTGCAATTGACGGAGTTGAAAGTGCAACCGCAAGTCACGAAGAGAATATTGCAAAGGTAACTCTTTCAAAAGATATTGCAGATGATGTTTTAATTAAAGCAATTGTTGAAGAAGGTTACGAAGCAAGCATCTGAGAATGCCGGTCACCGGTTATAAGAAATGACATTCCCCTATTCATCTGAAAATGAATAGGGGAATAAATTTTTAGTTGATAACCTTATCGTCAACCTCTTTTTGAGCCATTTCAACGAATGCTTCAATACTCATCGTGCCCATATCACCGGCTTTTCTGCCACGGACTGCAACCTCTTTATTTTCAATTTCCTTATCACCAAGAACAAGCATATAAGGAATTTTCTGAAGCTGTGCTTCACGAATTTTGTAACCTGTTTTTTCTGCTCTGTCATCAACAGTTACACGGAAGCCTTTTTCTTCAAGCTTTCTGCAAAGCTCAAAGCAAGCATCGTGATGTCTTTCGGAAATGGGAAGAATTCTCATCTGCTCAGGAGCAAGCCACATGGGGAATGCACCTGCATATTTTTCAATGAGAAGAGCAAGAGTTCTTTCATAGCAACCGATAGAAGTTCTGTGAATAATATAGGGATTTTTCTTTGTGCCGTCACGGTCAACATATTCCATACCGAATTTTTCAGCAAGCATCTGGTCAATCTGAATTGTGATAAGAGTATCTTCTTTACCATAAACATTCTTAATCTGAATATCAAGTTTAGGACCATAGAAAGCAGCCTCACCGATACCGATTTTATAAGAAAGACCGATATCGTCAAGAATTTCTTTCATAATGCCCTGAGCTTCGTCCCACTGTTCTTTTGTGCCGATATATTTTTCTCTGTCATCGGGGTCCCACTGTGAGAAACGATATGAAACATCTTCATAAAGACCGAGAGTTTTAAGCATAAAGATACAAAGGTCAAGACAACGCTTAAATTCGTCTGCAAGCTGCTCGGGAAGACACATTAAGTGACCCTCGGAAATTGTGAACTGGCGAACACGGATAAGACCGTGCATTTCACCTGAGGACTCATTTCTGAAAAGAGTTGATGTTTCAGCAAGTCGCATGGGAAGGTCACGATAAGAACGAGCTCTGTTAAGGTACGCCTGATACTGGAATGGACAAGTCATGGGACGAAGTGCAAATACTTCATCATCCTTTTCTTCGTCGCCTAAAACGAACATACCGTCTTTATAGTGGTCCCAGTGACCTGAAATTTTATAAAGGTCGCTTTTTGCCATAAGAGGAGTTTTTGTGCGAACCCAACCTCTTCTTGCTTCCTCATCTTCAACGAATCTTTGAAGAGTCTGCACAATAAATGTGCCCTTGGGAAGAAGAACCGGAAGTCCCTGACCGATACAGTCAACAGTTGTGAAAATTTCAAGCTCACGACCTAATTTATTATGGTCACGTTTCTTTGCTTCTTCAACTCTCTGAAGATGCTCTTCAAGCTCTGCATTCTTAGGGAAAGCAGTGCCGTAAACACGCTGAAGCATTTTATTGTTCTGGTCACCCCTCCAGTATGCACCTGTGCAAGCAGTAAGCTTAAATGCTTTAACTCTGCCTGTTGAGGGAATGTGAGGACCTGCACAAACGTCAACAAATTCACCCTGCTTATAAAAGCTGATAGGTTCATTTTTGCCTGCGTGCTCTTCAATAAGTTCAACCTTGTAGATTTCGCCCTTAGCTTTCATTTCTTCAATTGCAGCCTGAGGCTCCATTTCAAATTTTTCAAGAGGTAAATCCTCTTTAACGATTTTCTTCATTTCTGCCTCAATCTTTGTAAGAATTTCAGGAGTGAATGAAATTTCGCTGTCAATATCATAATAGAAGCCATTATCAATTGCAGGACCGATAGCAAGCTTTGCTTCAGGGTAAAGTCGTTTAACTGCCTGAGCAAGAATATGTGAAGCAGTGTGCCAAAAAGCATGCTTACCTTCTTCACTGTCAAAAGTTAAAAGTTCAAGTTCGCAATCCTCGTTAATTGGAGTGCGGATATCTGCACTCTGTCCGTTAATAAGACAAGCGCAAAGATTTCTGTAAAGACCCATGCTGATTTCTTTGCAAACATCAGCGGGAGTGATTCCGTTTTCGAATTCTTTAACATCATCACGAAGTTTGATTTTTACCATATTAACCAACCTTTCTATATTTAAAGTACATTATTTTTACTTTTTAACATGCGCAGGAAAAATAAAAAACTCCATCCCAAATCATAAAAATTGGGATGAAGTCATAAACTCCACGGTTCCACCCAAATTGCAACACAACAATGCTGCCACTCGAGAAGTCTTAACGGGACTCAGGCGGCAATGCTTATCTTTCGCTTCGCACTGCACTCGGAAGTGGTTTTCGGGAAAAGTCCTTTTGTGCCTTTCACCAACCGGCACACTCTCTGAAAAGGGAAATTTTCCTTACTCTCTTCGTCAAAGATTTAAAATGTATCTGTAACTATATAATAAACCTTTTGGCATAGAAAGTCAACAAATTATTCTTCTGTTGTTTCTATAGGTTTTCTGGGTTCAATTTTGCCGTATCTTGAAGACGAAACTGCATCAATCTTCTGTTCTCTTTCAGCAGATACCTGAGGAACATAGGGTGTTTTTCTTTCTCTGTTGCCACGGCGGTCATTTCTGTAGCTACCACGTTTTTCCCCACCTTCGGGAGTAACGACAACTCTTCTTCTGTCACCCTCGCCAACAGAGTGAGATGTAACACCTTCAATCTCCTGAATAGCAGTGTGAATAATTCTTCTTTCATAAGGGTTCATAGGCTCAAGAGATGAGCTTCTGCCATATTTAAGAACACGCTGTGCCTGTCTTTTTGCAAGTGCACGGAGAGTTTCTTCTCTACGAGCCCTGTAATCTCCAACATTAAGAGCAACTCTCTTGTTGTTATCGTTTGCACGGTTCACGAAAAGTCTCGTAAGATACTGTAAAGCATCAAGAGTTTCGCCACGTCTGCCGATAATGTTGCCGTAATCTTCACTGCAAGTGATTTCGAAATAAACATCTTCTTCTGCTTCTCTTGCAGTAACACCGACATCTGTAAAGCCCATACCAACGAGAATAGATTTAAGATATTCTGTTGCATCGTTTTCTACAGGTTCAATTGCAGAAAAATCAACTGCAGGAGCAGTTTCTTTTTTTACCGTTTCTTTTTTAGGAGCTTCTTTCTTTGCTTCCTTTTTGGGTTGAGGCTTTTTCTCAACGTTTTTCTTTACGGGAGCTTCTTTTTTCTGAGGGGCACTCTTTTTTTCTGCCTTGGGAGTTTCTTTTTTCTCCTCTACGCCATCATCATAATATGCTCTTACTTTGGCATCTGCGCCACCGAAGAGACCTAAAACTTTCTTTTTAGGGAAAGTAAGAATTTCAACTTTAACATCTGCATCAATGGGTGCGTGAAGATTATCCACAGCCATTTTTCTGGCATCGTCAACAGAAGCTGCAACACCAATTGCTTCTTTTATCATAGTTTCACCTTATTTCTTTTCAATATCAATACGCATCTTCGTATTGTTTTCCTTTGAACGTCTTACAACTGTTTCATCAACCATCTGCTGAGCAAGAACTTTCTTAGGGCTGTAAACGTTTGTAAGGATTACCTGCTGAACGAATGACAAAATGTTGGAAATAATCCAATAAAAGCCAACACCTGCAGGGAACATAAATGTAAACCAAAGTGACATAAGAGGTGACATAAATGTCATACATCCCATTGTGGGATTCTTTGCCATATCGGGATTTTGCTTTCTCTGACGGGCATACATATAAAGAGAAGATGCCATAGCAGTGACAAAAGCAAGAATAGGAATAATCCAGATAACACCGGGCTCCTTAACGTTAGGTGTAAGTGAAAGGTCAAGACCAAAAACTGTGAATCTTTCTTTGAAGTCGAGAAGTTCTGCAACCTGTTCAGAATCAATAACTCCTGAAAGTTTTTCTGCAAACTCTTCAACCTTACCAAGAATCTGAAGTTCAACCATTCTTGAGTTGTTTGCGTTCTTACCTGTCGTTTCAACAACAATGTTCATTGCTGTTTTGATTTTTTCAATTGTATCGTCGCCAAAGCGCAAAACACTTGAAAGAGGTGTATAGATAACACCATAAAGACCAATCATAACAATCATCTGAATCATAAGAGGCATACAACCCATATTGGCTGCGCCAAAGCCCTCTCTTTGATAAAGAGCTTGAGTTTCCTCTTGTATTTTCTGCTGATTGCCTGCATATTTCTGTTTGATTTTGTTTACCTTTGTGGTAAGTCTTGTTTGCTTTGCAGTATTCTTCTGCTGACTGATAGATGTGGGCAAAAGAGCGCATCTGATGAGAACAGTAAGCAAAACAATAGCAAGAATATAGCTGTCAGTAAGATTGTAAAAAATACTGAGCAACCAACCAAAAGGTATTGCAAATACGTCTCTGATAAAATCCATTAGAATATTATTCCTTTCTGTCGTCTGCCAAAAGGGAAATTACTTTTTCTCCTTTTTGGGCGGTACGGGGTCTACCCCGCCGGGAAAGAAAATGTTGCACCGCATAAGTCTGCCGATTGCTAAAATCATACCCTTAAAAATACCGTGAACTTCAATTGCTTCAAGAGCATATTGAGAGCAGGTTGGGTAATAACGGCATTTTGGCGGAAAAAGAGGTGAAATGCGACGTTGATAAAAGCGGATTGCTTTTGTGAGAAAGTTTTTCATTTTTCCTCACTCTCCACCTTATACATACCCTCGTTCTCAAAAATCTTTTTCATTACCTCTTCAACACGGGTGCTTTTTAAATATTTCGTCTTTGAACGGGCAACCATAACTATATCATAGCATGGATTAAGGTTAGGACAAACCTTTCTGAAAGCTTCTTTGATAACTCTTCTTGAACGATTTCTCTCAACTGCATTACCGATTTTTTTACTTGTAGTTATACCAATACGGCAAATTCCCGCGCGGTTCTTCGAATAATAAACAACCAACGCAGGATCAGTTACAGCCTTACCTCTATTATATAACCGACGAAAGTCGGAATTTGATTTAAGTGTGACGAAATCTGACACATTATTCTCCCGGATTACTTGGCAGGATTAGTATGTGAGCTGTTTTCTGCCTTTTTTACGACGACGAGCAAGTACCTTGCGGCCGTTTCTGTCTGCCATTCTTTTACGGAAACCATGTTCCATCTTTCTGTGTCTTTTCTTGGGCTGATAAGTTCTTTTCATTTTTATTTCTCCTATCTGTATATTCAGGCAATTTTACGAAGTATGAGAAGTATTAAAATAAGCCTGTTATTTACAATTTCATTGCTACAAACCATACATTCCGACAGTAGCACATAGCATTATATAAAAATTCTCGAAAAAAGTCAATAGCAAATAAACATTTTACAAATTTAATACACTCCCATAAAAAGTAATCAGATTCACATTCAAAGCAATCATTATTTTGGAAGATTTTCACATATCATGCCCTTAAATTTCGTTAATTTCTCTTCTTGTTTATGGTTGATACAGAGAGTATATTATAATTAAGGTTTATAGTGAGAAGGAGGATTTACAAATGAAAAAATTATTTAAAATTGTTGCAATTACGCTTACCCTCATTATTGTTGCAACGCCTTTGAGTGCTGCGGCAGGTAATGCTGTTGCATCTCAAAAACGCTATGAAATAACAAGTCCTTATGAAAATATTGATTGGGACAGCTGGAAGGCTTACAAGGCTCAGCTTCACTGTCACACTAATGCAAGCGATGGTTATCTTAAGGTTGATGAATCCGTTCAAGCGCATTACGACAAAGGCTACGATATTCTTGCAATTACTGACCACGGCACCCTTAACCGAGGTTGGAATAACCAGCCTCAGCTCATCCCCGTTCTTCGCTTGGTAAAATATGAAAGAACCCAGATGGCGCCTATTGTGCCACTTGCAGATAACATATATAATTCATATCTTAACGGAACCGCCACAACCACAAATGGTACTATAAGAGAAAATGGTATGATTGATGTACCTCTCGGAATAGAACTTAATTTTGCAACTCCAATTGCCGACTGCCACCTTACAGGATATTTTTCAGAATATGGTCAGGGTCTTATGGGGGTTTTCGGTGACTATGAAACTCCTGCTGCAGGTGTAAATGAAGCCGGCGGTATCACTATGCTTTCCCACATAGGCGAATATGTTTATCCTGACAAAGATTCTGAAGACCATGTTGGTAAACCGATTAAAGAAGAATATGTAAACAAATTCGCACGTCTGTTCCTGGATAATCCCGGTTCAGCTGTTGGCATGGGAATAAATAGTGCAACAGATGCACATACTCGTTGCGACCGAATTCTCTATGATCAGATTCTTAAGAAAACAATCCCTAATAATGTTGTTCCCTGGGGCTTTACATTCTCAGATTCTCACGATGCAGAATCAATAAACTTTGCTTACACAATGCACTATATGCCTGAGCTTTCCAACAACGAGCTCCGATCAAGCATGGAAAGTGGAACATTTTTCAGTGTTTCCCACTACTCAAACGGCTTTGAGCTTAATGGTATGAGAGAGCTTCCTGAGTATAACGAAGAAGATGTTGACTACGAATCAAATGATACACCTTTAGTAACAAGAATGGAAATTGATGAAGAAAATGATACTGTTACTGTTTGGGGCAAAAACTTTGATACAATAACCTGGATTGCAGACGGAAATGTTATTGAAAGAACTTATGATTGTAACGAAAATGAAAGTATTACAATTGACCTGAATGATTTTGACATCAACTATTTTGTTCGTTTCTATATCACAGGTAAAGATGGTATCTGCTATTCACAGCCCCTTGTTGTGCATGAAGAAAACACGCAATATGAAACCGTTGAGGTCCCCGTAACAAAAGATATTTCAACTTTTCTCCGTGATTTAATATCATGGCTTGATAAAATTGCTTTTCAGAATCCCGGTATAAGAATTTTTAAAATTCTCCTCATGGGCTATGACCCCGAAGCAGAAACCCAAACAGAGCCCGCTGAGTAACTCTTAACGCTGTCATTTATCCGTTGCGATTTGTTTCGTAACGGATATTTTTGACTTTCTCGGTTGATATTTTAATATTATTATGGTATCATACTAACGATATTTTAGGAGATGATTTTAAATGAGCGAATGCACACATGATTGCAGCACCTGTGGTCAGAACTGTTCTTCAAGAACTGAGCCCCAGAGCCTGCTTGAAAAACCCCATGAGCTTTCCAACATCAAAAAAGTTATCGGTGTTGTAAGCGGAAAAGGTGGCGTTGGTAAATCTCTTGTTACATCCTTACTCGCAGTTACAATGCAGAGAAGAGGCTTCAAAACCGCTATTCTTGATGCTGATATTACCGGTCCCTCAATTCCAAAAGCTTTCGGTATTAAAGAAAAAGCACAAGGAACAGAAAGCGGTATTATTCCCTGCAAAACAAAAACAGGAATTGAAATTATGTCCGTTAATCTTCTTTTAGAGAATGATACTGACCCTGTTGTTTGGCGCGGTCCTGTTATTGCAGGTGCAGTAAAACAGTTCTGGACAGATGTTATCTGGGACGATGTTGACTTTATGTTTGTTGATATGCCTCCCGGAACAGGTGATGTTCCGCTTACAGTTTTCCAGAGTCTTCCTGTTGACGGAATTGTTATTGTTGCCTCACCACAGGAGCTTGTTGGTATGATTGTTGAAAAAGCTGCTAAAATGGCGGGTCTTATGAACATTCCCGTTCTTGCCTTTGCAGAGAATATGGCATACTTCGAATGTCCGGATTGCGGTAAAAAGCACAAAATTTTTGGTGAAAGTCATATTGAAGAAATCGCAAAAGAATACAATGTTGACACAGTTGCCCAAATCCCGATTAACAACAAGCTTGCCGCTGCAGTTGATGCAGGTGCAGTTGAGCTTTTCGATGGTAACTGGCTTGACGTGGTTGCAGACAAATTATTAGAAACAATTTAAACTGAAAGAGGCTGTAAAAAACTAATTGTTTTTTTACAGCCCCTTTTTTGAAAGGTTGTTGTTATGAATATTCTTATAGCCTGTGATTCTTTTAAAGGTTCTCTTACTTCTGCGGAAGTTTGTGAATGTGTTTCTGAAACACTGAACAATGCAAATATAAAAACAGTCCGTTGTCCGCTTGCCGATGGTGGTGAGGGTACAGTTAACGCTTTTCGTAGTGCTTTAAAATGCGAAACTGTAACAACAACTGTACACGACCCACTTATGAGAAAAATATCCGCTCAGTATGTTATTGCAGAAAAAACTGCAATTATTGAAATGGCTTCGGCTTCAGGTATAACACTTCTTAAGGAAAATGAACTAAATCCTGAAACAACGTCCACCTATGGTACCGGTGAACTGATTTACCACGCTATTGAAAAAGGTTGCACCAAGATTATAATCGGTATAGGCGGTAGTGCCACAAACGACGGTGGGAAAGGTTGTCTTGAAGCCTTAGGTGCAGTGTTCAGAAACAAAGATGCTCAACCACTCAAACCCGGTGGAGCATCACTGAAAGAACTTGAAACAACAGACCTTTCAAATTTCAAAAAAGTTGCCGATCATGCAGAACTTATAATTGCATGTGATGTAACCTCTCCCCTTTGCGGCGAAAATGGTGCAACAAAGGTTTTCGCACGTCAAAAAGGTGCTGACAACCATCAAATCGAAAATCTTGAAAATGCTCTTATACATTTCAGCAAAAAATCGAATGAGTTGTTAGGAAAAGATTATTCAACCCTTCCCGGAACAGGCGCAGCAGGCGGTCTGGGTTTTGCACTTGTAGCTTATTGCGGTGGTAAGCTTACCTCAGGGTTTGAAGCGGTAAGTAATGCCTTAAGTTTAGAAGAAAAAATAAAACATTGTGACTTGGTAATAACCGGTGAAGGCAAAACAGATAATTCAACATTATTGGGAAAACTTCCTGTAAGTGTTGCAAAACTTTCTGAAAAGCACAATAAGCCCTGCATCTTGTTAAGTGGCGATATTGAAGACTCCGTTAATTTATCTGATTATTTTTATAAAACCTACAAATGCAGACTTTCCACCGATTCCACCGAAGAGGCGATTAAAAACGCTAAAGAACGGTTAGTAACCACAGTAGAAAAATTATTGAAGGATTTAAAAGATAAAATATGAAAAAAATTGTACTTTTAGATTTAGATAACACCCTCATTGATTTCAATGAATGTGCAAGGCACTCCATAATGAACATTTTTAGCGAATTGGGATTCCCATATACTGAAAAGGTGTTTGAAACTTTTATAGCTGAAAACGTAAAAATATGGAAAAGACTTGAAAAGGGCGAAATCACGAAAACAGAGCTCAGAGCAAACAGATGGAATATAATTCTCGGGAAACTGGGTATCGATTATGACGGAACCATAATCGAAGAAAAGTTTGAAAACGGCGTGGCACAAGGTGCTTATGCAGTAGAAGGTGCCTATGAATTATTAGACTACCTCTATCCAAAATATGAGCTTTACATAGTTTCAAACGGCTTCCGTTTTGTTCAGGAGAGTCGCCTTAAAATCGGTGATTTCAGAAAATATTTTAAAAACATTTTTCTTTCGGAAGATATAGGTATTCAAAAACCTGCAAAAGAATTTTTTGACTACTGCTTTGAAGAATTAGAACACCCACCCAAAGAAGATGTTATTCTTATTGGCGACAGTCTTTCTGCAGATATTATAGGTGGTCTTAATTACGGCATTGACTGTATATGGTTTAATAAAAATGGTGATAATTCGCCCGATGACATAAAACCAACTTATATTGTTAAAAAATTAAAAAATATTGAAAAAATATTATAAAGAGCGGTTTGAGTAAACTGAATTACTCAAACCGCTTTTATACAATATCTGCAAATTTTACTTTCAATATTTTTTCAATATCTTTGGTTGCAATTTCAACCTGTATACCGATTTTGCCACCGCTAAAAAAGATGTTTTCCATAGTTTGTGCAGTATTATGAACAACTGTGGGAAACTGCTTTTTCATTCCTATTGGTGAGCAACCCCCATGCACATAGCCCGTAAGACCTAATAAATCTTTAGATTTTATCATTTCAATACTTTTCTCGCCAACGGCACTTGCTGCTTTTTTAAGGTTGAGCTCTTTATTAACAGGAACAAGAAAAACATAATTTTGCTTTGATTTGCCTACTGTTACAAGAGTTTTGAAAACCTCATCGGGATTTTCACCCAAAGCCCTTGCAACATCCTCCCCTGCTATTGCACCACTTGCAGTATAGTCGTGCATTTTGTATAGAATTTTCTTTTGCTCCAAAAGGCGCATTACATTTGTTTTATCCTGCTTTGTCATTTCACTCACCGTAAATCAATAAATCCGTATTATCTTCACTATATTCAATTTGCTTCGACCAATTTTTAAGATTTTCAACCCTGTCTTTTAAGGTTAATTCACCTTTTTCCAAATATGTTTTCATATCACAAAGGCAAATAAATCTTACGCCTTCAACAGCAAAACAAATTCTTTCTTTTATGCTTTTATCAAAAACCGCCTTGATAAAATGACGATAGATTATATATGCAAGAATTTTTGAATACAGCATATCTGCGTTTGTTTTTTCTTTAAAATCTTTTTCTACTTTTAAAACATTTTCAAAATTGACACTTAATCCATTTATATATCTAGTCCACTTATCATCAATAGGCTCAGTTTTTTTATAAAGTTCAAGACTGTTTTTATAATTGCGGATTTTAATTTCTTCACCGCAAAAAGATTCTGTTATTGAAAGAATTTTTACAAGCTTTTCTTCAAAATTTATGTCTTTACTAAAAAGTATTTCGAACAATTTCTCACGAAAAGCATAAAGGTAAATATAAAAATCCGATTCTGCTACATCTTCCGATGATTCTAAAAGGATTTCCTCTCCATCACTTTCTTCAATCAATGAAAATGGTTCATCTTTTTCTAATAAAATCCTGCAAACTTCTTCACAACAAAGACCGAGACCACATTCGGTTACACCCGGAAACCATTCATAAAATCTTGGGTGCTCACGGCAGATATCACAAATAAAATCTTCACCGCAATTGATTATTATATCGCAAAGATTTTTCTTGTTAAGAAAAGGGCATCTTTCATTTTCTGCAAGAGCAAAACAATTATTACCATCTTCACTTTTTATAATGTGAGAGCGAATTTTTTCGCCAAATGGAGAGTACATTTCATTATACTTTTCGAAAGCAACTTCATCAACATCAATTTCCCAACCGATACAACAATTGTCAGTGCATACTTCTGCAATACATTTAAAACTATCATAAAAATCCGGTTTTATATAAAACATTTCAACCTCTTAAAACATCAACGACTATAATTTTTTCATCTTTATATTTAAAATTTATCTGCAAGTCCTCAAAAGCAAAACCGTAAATTCTCTCTTCATCATTCTGATATGATGGTCTTGGATCGAGTGAAAGCAGTTCAATTATATTTTCAATTTGTTTTTTTGTTAAACTTCCTTGCATTTCTTCAGGAAAATCCACTTTCAATATATGGTCTTTATGTTCTTCGGAAAAACCGCCCAGAGCATCGGGAATGCTATCAACATAAGGAAGATAAGGTTTTATATCATAAATAGGTGTGCCGTCTGCCAAATCTCCTCCGCTGACGACAAGAACTTTTCCGTTTTTGCTATCTTCAACTTTTTCAAACTTAACACAAGAAAGCCCTATGGGGTTAGGACGGAATGGTGAACGGGTTGCAAATACCCCCACCCTTTTATTTCCACCTAAACGAGGGGGTCTGACAGTTGGCGACCATTGGTTTTCATTTTTAGAAAACCCCCAGATAAGCCAGAGGTGAGAATATTGCTGAATATCTCTTATGCAATTTTCATCGCGAAAATCTTCACAAAACTCAATTACGGATTTAATCGACGGTGCAAGTCTGCTTTGACGTGGAATGCCAAATTTTTCTTTATAGCCATTTTTTATATATGCAATAGGTTGAATTATAAAAGAATCTTTATTTTCCAAAAAATCACCGCCTTTTATGATATACACTGTATAAATATATACCATAAAAGACGATTTTCGTCAATTTCCAATTATTTTGAATGTTATTATTACCGCGCCTGTGTTATCTTCGGAAACAACGGCACTTTCAAAGATTTTAGGCACAAAAATATTCTTTGTATTCTGCCTTGTAATTACATAATTTTCATATGTATAGAATTTACCCAACTCAAAAAACTCAATATATTCTTCAAAAGTCATTTTACTGTTGTTTATGATTTTTGAATGTGGAAAGCCCACATATCTTAAGTGCCATGGTTCATAGGTGATGCCAGTATCCCCTTCACCAAAAGCCGGGTAACGAATAACAAATCCGTAATCACCACAATTTTCATTTACAAACTGTCCCGCTTCACATTTTATAAAACTCTCACCTGCAAAATTTTGAACAAAAACATCAAGAGCAAGTCCCGTTTGATGTTCACTGCAACCGGGCATCTGTGCAATTCCACCCTCTTCTGCTTTTATCTCTTCCTGCTTTTCGAAATCTCTGTAAGCACTGGAAATAAGAAGTGTTTCACCACTTTCTCCAAAGACCGCTTCACTCAATTCATCAAAAGACTCTTTTGCACACACATTCATTTCCACATTCCGTTTCTGATGATAGACAGTTTGAGGTATATAATTTTCACTTAATTTATATTTTTCATTTACCAAAAGCAAAGATTCATTTACGCTTACGTTATCATACCCCAAAAATTCATCAAGGGATACTGTTTTTGTACTCAAAAGCTTTGATTCTTCAAGTTTTCCTATTTCACAGGTTGAAACCCTCGAAAGGTAGTCAAGAGTTATAAATTTAATTTCATTTCTGAAAAACAACTCGAAGCCTATTGCAAAGAAAACTAAAATCCACAATAAAACCAGAATTTTCGTTGTGTTCCTTTTTTTCTTTTTCGACCTGTTTTTAACTTTCATTTTCAAAAAAAATCGCCCCTTTACTGTATTTAAACACAGTAAAGGAACGACTTAATTACATAAAAGTTAAGAAAAGATTAATAAACCTTTCTCTCAGTATAGCCTGTATGAAGAATATCATGAGCCTTGTGACTACCGGGTTCACCGAAGAACTCGTCATAAATTGCTTTAATGTCGGGGTTCTGGTGAGATTTTCTTACAGGAAGATTTTCATCATCGTTGTAAAGACCTGCTGCACGAAGAGCTCTTACATCCTCGAAATTACGAACTGATGCGGGAACGATGGGCTGACCGCCACCATTTACGCAACCACCGGGACAAGCCATAATTTCAATGAAATCATATTTCTTTTCGCCGGATTTAACCATTTCGAGAACTTTCTTAGCATTTGCAAGACCTGAAGCAACTGCAACATTAACTGTTACACCGTCAAGGTCATAAGATGCTTCTTTAACACCTTCAACACCACGAACTGCCTTGAAAGTTGCAAGGTCTGTAAGTTCTTTACCTGTAACAACTTCGTAAGCTGTACGAAGAGCAGCCTCCATAACACCGCCTGTTGCACCGAAGATTGTACCTGCACCTGAACCAAGTCCGAAGGGTGCATCAAATTCTGCTTCGGGAATTGCTTTGAAGTTGATACCTGCTTTTCTGATCATTCTTGCAAGCTCTCTTACTGTGATGGATGCATCAATATCAGCAAGACCTTTAACTGCGCTGTAATCTGTTCTTTCAGCTTCAAATTTCTTTGCAGTACAGGGCATTACTGAAACAACAAAGATATCTTTGGGATCAATACCCATTTTTTCTGCATAGAAAGTTTTTGCTACAGAACCGAACATACCCTGAGGTGATTTACAAGAAGAAAGGTTGGGGATGAAATCGGGGTGGTAGTGTTCGCAATATTTAACCCAACCGGGTGAGCAAGATGTAATGAGAGGAAGGTTTTTGCCTTCTTTGAATCTTGCAAGAAACTCTGTTGCTTCTTCCATAATTGTAAGGTCAGCAGCAAAGTTTGTATCAAACACACCATCAAAACCGAGCATTTTAAGAGCAGAAACCATTTTGCCTGTTACAACAGAACCCATTTCGTAACCAAACTCTTCACCAAGACCAACACGAACTGCGGGAGCAGTCTGAACAACAACGTGCTTTGTGGGATCATTGAGGGCGTCAAATACCTTCTGAGTATCATCTCTTTCAGCAAGAGCACCTGTGGGACAAGCTGTAATACACTGACCGCAGGAAATACAAGCAACATCACCGAGGTTGTATTCGAAAGCAGAACCGATATGTGTATCAAAACCACGAGCATTTGCACCAATTACGGAGATGCCCTGAATCTTATCACAAACTGCTACACAACGACGGCAAAGAATACATTTTTCATTGTCGCGATACATGTGTGAAGCACTTGCATCAATGCTGTAATTAACAACATCACCTGCGAAAGCATTTTCATCAGCAATACCATATTCATGGCAAAGCTTCTGCAATTCACAGCTACCGCTTCTTACACAAGAAAGACATTCTTTCTTATGTGTTGAAAGGATAAGCTCGAGAGTTGTTTTTCTTGCCTCGATAACTTTGGGAGTATTGGTGTAAATTTCCATACCCTCGTTAACGGGGAATACACAAGCAGCAACAAGGCTTCTTGCGCCTTTAACTTCAACAACGCAGATACGGCAAGCACCGATAGCGTTGATTTCTTTAAGATAGCAAAGAGTAGGAATTTCAATACCTACTGAATGAGCAGCTTCAAGAATCGTAGAACCGGCAGGAACCTGATAATCAAAGCCGTTAATTTTAATATTTACTGCATTTTCCATTATTAGTTCCTCCTTATTTATTTACTGCTTTAAATTTACAGTTACCGATACATACGCCACATTTTACGCACTTTTCAGCATCAATCTGGAAGGATGCAAGCTTGTGACCGGGAGCGATGTAATCAGTTCTTGTAATAGCGTCAACGGGACAGTTCTTTGCACAGATACCGCAACCGATACATTTTTCAACATCGATAGAGAATGTAACAAGGTCTTTACAAACACCTGCGGGACATTTTTTATCAACAACGTGAGCAATGTATTCATCTCTGAAACGCTCAAATGTGGAAAGAACAGGGTTTGGAGCCGTCTGACCAAGACCGCAAAGAGAGTTTTCTTTGATGTAATGGCAGAGCTTTTCCATTCTGTCAAGATCTTCCATTGTACCTTTACCACTTGTGATTTTTTCAAGAATTTCAAGAAGTCTTCTTGTACC
>JAZNGU010000012.1:0-15902 GCA_045576615.1 Acutalibacteraceae bacterium
AGCAGTTACAGGTAAACCTATCAAATTTATCGGTATCGGTGAAAAGCTTGGGGATCTGGACGTATTCCATCCCGACAGAATGGCAAGCCGTATTCTCGGTATGGGTGACGTGCTTTCACTTATTGAAAAAGCAGAAACCGCACTTGATGAGAAAAAGGCAGAGCAGCTTGAAAAGAAACTTCGTGAAAACAGAATTGACCTTAACGATATGCTTATGCAGTTTGAGGAAATGAAGAAAATGGGTCCTATGAAAGACATTATTTCTCTCATTCCGGGTCTTAATAAGAAGGTTAAGGACACTGATGTTGACGATAAGCAGATTGATTATACAATGGCAATTATCCGTTCTATGACTATGAAGGAACGTGAAAATCCTGATATAATCAACCCGTCAAGAAAAAGAAGAATTGCCGCAGGCTGTGGTATGCAGGTTGAGGATGTTAACAGACTTCTTAATCAGTATCGCTCAATGCAGAAGCTTTACAAACAGCTTAACGGTAAAAATTCAAAGAAAATGATGAAGCGTATGCAGCGCATGGGTATGGGCGGAGGAATGCCCGGTGGTATGGGTGGCATGGGTGGATTCCCAATGTAAGCATTTAAACACAATGTGTTTAATATAAATTAGTTTATTATTATTTTACTTTTCGGAGGTAATTAAAATGGCAGTAAAAATTCGTCTTCGTCGTATGGGCGCAAAGAAAGCACCTTTCTATCGTGTAGTTGTAGCTGATTCACGTTATCCTCGTGACGGCAGATTCATCGAAGAAGTTGGTTACTACAACCCCATCAGCAACCCTGCAGAGGTTAAAATCGATGCGGAAAAAGTTACAAAATGGATTCAGAACGGTGCTCAGCCCACTGATACAGTTCGTGACCTTCTTAAAAAAGAAAACATCATTAAATAATTAAGGTGACTACGATGAAAGAATTACTCGAAACAGTCGCAAAGGGACTTGTTGATGCCCCTGACGCAGTCGAGGTCACTGTTGACGAGCCCAACGAAGAGGGTGTAGTTGTTTATCATCTTCACGTCGGACCCGACGATATGGGAAGAGTTATCGGTAAGCAGGGAAGAATTGCGAAAGCAATTCGTACTGTAATGCGTGCCGCAGCTATTCGTAAAGATGTTAAGATTCAAGTTGATATTGACTGAGAAAGGAAAAATGGGCTGATTTCAGCCCATTTTTTATTAAATTTATGATTAAAGATTTTCTTGAAATCGGGCAGATTGTCAGCACTCACGGAATAAAGGGCGAGGTTCGCCTCAACCCTTGGTGCGATTCTCCTGAATTTGTTAAAAAGTTTAAAACTCTTTATCGTGATGAAAAAGGAAATGACAGTTTTAAAATCGTTTCATGCCGTCCTCACGGTAATGTTGCTGTACTCAAAATTGATGGTGTAGATACTGTTGAGGATGCACAGAAATTAAGAAATACCATTCTTTATATGAAACGTGCGGATATTAATTTGCCTGAGGGTAAATGGTTTGTTTCTGAACTCATCGGCTGCTCTGTTATAGATTACGATGATAATAATATCTGCTATGGCAAAATTAAAGATATAGAGAGTTATGCGGCAAATGACGTGTGGTTTATCGAAACTCATGAGGGTAAAGAAGTGCTTATTCCTGCTATTAAGGATGTTGTTATTGAATGTGATGTGGCAAATGATGTTGCTTTCATTCGACCATTGAGGGGGCTTTTTGATGAGGATTGATATTTTAACTCTTTTCCCCGAAATGTGTGAGGCGGTAATGAGTGAAAGTATTATCGGCAGAGCGAGAAAATCAGGTAAGGTGGAAATGAATTTCCACCAGATTCGTGATTTTGCCATAAACAAGCATAATCAGGTTGATGACACTCCATATGGTGGTGGTGCAGGTATGCTTATGATGGCTCAGCCTATTTACGATTGCTTTATGAAGGTTTGCGATGAAGCAGGAACAAAGCCACATTTCATTTATATGTCACCTTGCGGAAAAACTCTTACTCAAGAAAGAGTTAAAGAACTTTCCGAAATGAAGAATATTGCAATTCTTTGCGGTCGCTATGAGGGCGTTGACCAAAGAGTTATTGACGAAATTGTTGATGAAGAAATTTCTATTGGTGATTATGTTGTAACAGGTGGAGAAATGCCTGCTATGATTCTTGCAGATGCGGTTTCACGTATGCTTCCCGGTGTTCTTTCAGAACCAGAAGGCTTTATTGGAGAAAGTCACTATTCTTCTCTACTCGAATATCCTCAATACACTAAGCCACCTGTTTGGCATGAGATGGAAGTTCCTGAGATTCTCGCTTCGGGACACCATGCTAATATAAAAAAATGGCAAAGAGAGCGTTCTATTGAGCGTACCTTTGAGCGTCGCCCCGAACTTTTGGAGAATGCGGAGTTAGACAAAAAGGAACGTGAATTTTTAGAAGAATTGAAGAGGAATGTTAAATAATTGTTTATCTTCAATAATAACAATTGACAATTGTGGTTAACTTGCACAAAACACGCCTTTGAAATTTTAAAAGGTTTAGTATTCCATCCGAATTATTGGCGTTTTGAGAAAAGGTTGGTCTTTTTTCGTTGACTAAAGACGATTTGGTGGTATAATATAGTAAGTGGTTTGCAGATTTCTGCACTCATAACAGTAAGAAATTAATTAAATGTTTTAATTTTGAATGTGGGAGAATTATTATGTACGTTAAAGATGTAACAGTTAAAAATCAGGTAGGTCTTCATGCACGTCCCGCTACTTTCTTTATTCAGAAAGCTAACGAGTTCAAGTCTTCAATCTGGCTTGAGAAGGAAGAAAGAAGAGTTAATGCAAAAAGTCTTCTCGGCGTACTTTCTCTCGACATTATGGGTGACACCGAAATCCGCATTATTGCAGGCGGTGTTGACGAAGAACAGGCAGTTAATGCTCTCGTTGCTTTGGTAGACAGCGGTTTCGCAGAAGTTTAATTCAGATTTTAAAGCGGTAAAGGGAGACCTTTACCGCTGTTTTTTATAGTGAGAAATGAGGAGTGAGTAGTGAGGAATGTTGGGGAAGCGTTGCTTCCAAACATTATAATAAATTACACTACTCTTAAAAAATACAAATACAAGAAATTTCTACTTCTTTGAGTAAATCAAATAAAGGAATTTATTTAGTTTATAAGTTATAATGCCGACCGCAGGTCCCGACACTCCTAACTCCTAATTTCTCACTCCTAACTTTATTAAAAGGTGGTGAGTATATGACAGAACGATTGAGAAGATTAAAGGGTAAGGCAAATAAATTGCCTTTATCTCCCGGTGTGTATATTATGAAAGATAAGAACAATGAAATTATATACATCGGAAAGGCGAAAGCGCTGAAAAACAGGGTAAGCCAATATTTCGGTGCTCAGGAAAAGCATCTTCCAAAAGTGCAGAAAATGGTAGAAAATGTGCAGGATTTTGACTATATACTCACAGACAGTGAATTTGAAGCTCTTGTTCTTGAATGTAGCCTTATAAAACAAAATATGCCTAAATACAACATTCTTTTAAAGGATGATAAGGGTTTCAGCTATATTAAGGTTACAAAAGGCGAGTGGAAGAATATTTACCCCGTACTTCAAAAGGATGACGAAAACGCAGAATATATTGGTCCCTATACTGCCGGTTTTTCTGTTACTCGTGCTGTTGAAGAGGCGAAAAAGGTATTCAAACTTCCTACCTGTTCAAAGGTATTTCCTCGTGATATTGGAAAGGGGCGACCTTGCCTGAATTTCCATTTAGGGATTTGTTGCGCGCCTTGTTCGGGTAAGCTTAAAAATAGTGAATATAAGAAAAATGTTTCAGATGCTCTCGCTTTTCTTAAAAACGGCAGTAAGGAAACAATAAGGCAATTAACAGAGCGGATGAATGAAGCGGCAGAAAATCTGGAATTTGAAAAAGCAGCAAAGATTCGCGACACCATAAAAAGTATTGAAAAGGTTGGAAGTAATCAAAAGGTTGTTTCCTCAACATATAAGGAGCAGGATGTTTTTGCCCTTGCAGTTATGGATGGTAAAGCTTGTTTTTCCGTTCTGCGCTTTAGCGACAACCGCCTTTTTGACAGTGAGCATTTCTTTACTGAAGAGGGCGACAATATTTCTGAAATGAGAGGGGAGTTTATAACCTCTTATTACTCGATGAACAGAAAAATTCCTCCGAGAATTGAAATTGACGGAGAGATTGAAGATAAAGAAAATATCGAAAAATGGCTTTCAGAAAAGCGTGGTACAAATGTAAATATTGTTATACCTCAAAAGGGTGTTCAGGCAAAACTCGTTGAAATGTGCAAGTCAAACGCGTCTCAAAAACTTCTCGACAAGTATAGAGTCAACGACAGAAACCGTGAAGCACTTGAAGAACTTTCACTTCTTCTGGGGATGTCAAAAATTCCTGAATATATTGAAGCTTATGATATTTCCCATACAGGTGGAAGTGATAATGTTGCAGGTATGGTAGTGTTTAAAGACGGTAAACCCCTTAAAGCTGCATACCGCCGGTTTGCCATAAAAGGATTCAGCGGTCAGGATGATTATCGTTCAATGAATGAGGTGCTTTCCCGTCGTTTTGAAGAGTATTATACCCATAAGGAAAATGGTGAAACTGTGGGCTTTGCAAGACTTCCGGATTTGATTTTACTTGACGGCGGCAAAGGTCAGGTCAATGCGGTTTTACCGCTTTTAAAGGAATATAACATAGATGTTCCTGTTTTTGGTATGGTCAAAAACAGTAAGCACAGAACTTCTGCAATTTCCACAGCGGGTGGCAGAATTGATTTTAATGCAAGAAAAAAAGCCTTTCAGCTTGTTACCAATATTCAGGATGAAGTCCACAGATTTTCCGTTGCATATCACCACAAAAAGCATACAAAATCTGCATTTACCGCATCACTCACAGATATAAAAGGCATTGGTGAAAAGAAAGCCAAAAATCTTATAATCAAATTCAAAACAATGGATGCAATAAGAAACGCTGCCAAGGCAGAATTAATGAGCGTTCCGGGAATAACAGAAGCAAATGCAATTGAAATAATAAAAGCCTTCAGAGGTGAATAAATTTAAGGAACAGACTTTTCGGTCTGTTCCTTGCTTTTTATCTGTACTGAAAATTCCAATCCGGTTCGCCATCGCAATTTTCTTTCATTTTTTCGTTCCAATTGCAGAAAATTTCGGTGCATTTATCGCTTAAAAATACATTAAGATATTTATCAAAATTAGGGGATAGTGGCATGTTTTTTATATTTTCAATAGGTGTGAAGAAAACTTCACCTTCATCTGTGCTTTTCAAAAGCTCACCACTATATTCGTTTGTTTTATAAAAAAACACAATATATTTATCATTGGTGTCTGTGTTATGCCAATGCACACAACCGCAGTATTTAAGGTTCGTAACACAAAGACCGGTTTCCTCTTTAATCTCTCTTACGGCACTGTTATAAAAGCTTTCGCCATCCTCAATATGACCCCCTGGGAATGAAATACCGCACCAATATTTTACTCTTCGTTGAACCAAAACCTCTTTTGTTTCAGGGTTTTGTACCATAACCATATTTGTCAGTTCTATTTTAGACATTGTAAATTCTCTTTTCTGTAGTAGTTTTATTAATGTTATCATTGGGTGAGGTAGTTGTCAATGATGATACTAAGTGTTTTTATTAAATGTTTGATGGCACACTGCAGGTGTAAAAGAAATTGATGGCATATAATATATATTTATTATTTATACTTAATTCGTTATCGGCTTTTTTGCTTTGATTTTCGGTTTAGTTTAATTTTGTTCTGTCGTATAGAAGTAAGTCGATGGGTTGTTTGGTTGTGACGGTACAGTCAAGAGCCACTCATACGATTGCACTGTAATAAAAGAACTATTCTTTATTAAGTGTATTCAGTGGTACAGGCAAGCCTGTACCTTACGGGTTCTATGGTTTTAGTGAGCATGTATGATAAGGTCGTAATCGTAAGGTATAGGCTCGCCTATACCTTAGAAGACAGTAAGATAGAGCAAAAGTTTTAATTAAAAACTTGACAAACATATAAAATAAATGCAATAATATAATGATTATATATGTCAAAGTATGACTTATATTCAAAATAAGTTTACGGAGGTGTTGTCTGATGCGCGTTATAACCGGTTCTGCCCGCGGAAGAAAGCTAAAGACTCTTGAGGGCGACAGTGTCAGACCTACAACCGATAAAGTTAAGGAATCAATATTTAACATTATTCAATTTGATATTGAGGGCAGAAGAGTTCTTGATATGTTCTGCGGTTGCGGTCAGTTGGGTATTGAGGCATTGAGTCGCGGTGCGGCTTCAGCGGTATTTGTTGATATTTCCCGTGCATCAATTGCTGTTACTGAAGAAAACCTTACCACAACAGGATTCAGAAATATTTCAAAAACCGTTCTTGCAAATTCTCTTGAATATCTTGACAGAACGTCTGAAATTTTTGATATTGCATTTCTCGACCCGCCTTACCATGCAGGTATTATGGACGATGCAATTGAAAGAGTTTCACCTCATATTGCAGATGGCGGTATAATAGTTTGTGAAACCGGAGAAAGAGAAATTCTGCCTGAAGATATTGAGGGCTTCACCTCAAAACGTTATAAATATGGTAAAATTGCATTGACTGTATACAGAAAGGGGAGTAATTAATGGGTAAAACAGTTGTTTGTCCCGGTAGTTTTGACCCCCTTACAATAGGACATCTTGATATCATAACCCGTTCGGCAAAACTTTTTGATAAGGTTATTGTTGTTGTAATGAGAAATCCCAACAAGGATGTCGGAAGCTTTACAACTGAAGAACGAGTTGATTTTATAAAACGTTGCACAAAAAATCTTCCGAATGTTTGTGTTGATAGCTATGCAGGTCTTCTTGCGGATTATGTCCGTGAAAAAGGTGCATCGGCAGTTGTTAAAGGCTTGAGAGCTATTTCTGACTATGATGATGAATTTCGTCAGGCACTCACAAACCAAAAACTGAATTCCGAAATGGAAACAATTTTTATGGTTTCAAACGCAGAGCATATGTTTTTAAGCTCCAGCGTAGTTAAACAAGTCTGCAGATTAGGTGGAGACATTTCAACATTTGTTCCCGAAGAAATCTGTGAGGATATAGTTAAAAGATTATCAAGAAAATAAACTAAATAATGAAAGGATGTTTTTATAATGGCTACAAGTATTGTAGAAAAATCACTTGCTGATATGGAACAGCTTATTGACGAGGCGAAATCAGTTCCATTCTCAACAAAAACACTTATGGATACAGAGGAGCTTTCAAGACTTATTGAAGATATCCGCCTTAATATGCCCGAAGAAATCACTCAGGCAAAGAGAATTGCTCAGGAAAGACGTGATATTCTCGACCAGGCTCAGCTTGAAGCACAGGATATCATTAATAAGGCTCGTCAAAGAGCAGACCTTATGATTGAAGAACATCAGATTACAAAGGAAGCTAAAAGTGCTGCAGAGGATATTTTCCGTCAGACAAAAGCCGAAGCAGATGCACTTCTTGCTTCTTCAAAACAGCGCGCTGAAGAAATGACTCTCAAAGCTGAAAAATGGTCAAACGACATCAGAAGAAACGCAAGTTCTTATGTCGAAACAATTATCAGAGATACTGACGAAACACTTACAAACAGCGTTAATGACATCAGAAAACTTCGCCAGAGCGTTAAAGAAGCTCTTGCACATAATAATTCTACAAGACCCGACTTTGAATAAGGTGTATTGATAAGATGGAAAAAGAAAAACTTTGTTTGCGCTGTATGCGAAAAATAGGCGATAATGATTTTTGTCCCTATTGCCGTAAGGAAAACAGCGAACCCCAGAAAGAACCTTTCTTGCCACTGAAAACAGTTGTAGGCGGCAGGTATCTTGTGGGGAAACTTGTTGCTTCAAACAGCGAAGGTGCAACTTATTACGCTTTTGATATGGAGAAGAAAATCCCCGTTACCTTGAGAGAGCTTTTTCCTAAAGGGATTCTTTCAAGAGGAGAGGGTAACTATTGCCTTGTTAATATAGGTAAAGCATCAGAGTTTATCGATGCAAAAGAAGAATTTGTGAAACTCTGGACAACTTTGAAAGAAATTAAAGGTTTTACCGCTTTGACACAGGTTTATGGACTTGTTGAAGATTTAGGTACTGTTTATGCAGTCAGCGAATATCTTGGTGAAGGTAAAACCTTAAGAGAATTTCTTTTGGAGCAGGAAACAGGTTATATTTCATGGGATGATGCAAGAGTTCTTTTTATGCCCGTGCTTTCTGCATTGGGTGAACTTCACTATGCAGGAATAATTCATGGTGGTATTTGTCCGGAGACGCTTATTCTTGATAAAAACGGCAAAATTCGTATTACAGGCTATTCAATTGAAGAGGTGCGACGTCAGAAAAGTTCAATGGAAAGCGAATTGTTTGATGGCTATGCAGCAGTTGAACAGTATGGCTTCAGCGAGGGCTTGAGCACAAGCACAGATATATATGCTTTCTCTGCAGTTCTTTACAGAGCTCTTATCGGTAGCGTTCCTATGAGTTCTGCTTCAAGACTTACTAATGATAAACTTATGATTCCCGGCAAATTTGCGGAGCAGTTACCTGCGTATGTTATAAATGCTCTTGTGAACGGTTTGCAGATTTTACCTGATGACAGAACTGTTACTGCAGAAGAATTGAGAGATGAGCTTTCTGCTTCTCCTGCGGCAGCGGGAACGGCATCAGAGGCTTATTCTTCAATGTATGCTTCACAAACGGATGATGTTGCTGAAACAGTTGTGGAAGAGGTTTCTCTTAATGATGAAATTGAAGAAACTCCTGATTCACCTAAAATCCGTAAAAGCACAATTGCGGTTTTTGTCATAAGTGTAATTCTTTGTCTCGGTATTCTTGTGGTGGCACTTTTTGGAATAAAAGGCTTTTCTGATAAAGATGATGAAGAAACCACAACAGAAGAGTCAACAACAGAGTATGTTTCTGAAGAAGACACTACGGGTGAAATCGGTGCTTCCAGTATAAGCGTTCCTAATTTCAGAGGAAAGGCTTATGACGATATAAAGAATGACAGTACCTATAACGGTTTTCTCGTATTTAAAACAGAATATGTTGACAGTGACGAGAAAAAAGGCACAGTTATTTCCCAGGATATTACAGAAGGTACCCTTGTTTTTGAAGAGAGAAACATTACTCTTCGTATAAGTAACGGCAGAGAGGTTCCCGATGTATTGAACGAAACCTTGAAAGATGCGGTTGCGGATTTGAAAGCTGCAGGCTTTAAAAAGGTAGAGACTGTTGCGGGTAATGTTGCCGATAAAGAATCTGATTCTTTGAGAGTATACAGTGTTGTATGTGAAGAGGAAAAAACAGATAACTGGGTTGCAATTCCTGCCGACAGGCGCCTTTCCGTAAGCGATAAGATTATTGTTTATTATTACGGAGAATATGTAGAACCAACAGAAGAAACAACAGAGGAAACCGAGGCAGAGGAGCCTGAAAATGAACCTGTTGGTGATGAAGAAACAGAGAGTTCTTCAGAAGAGACATAAAAATTAAAAAAACACTTGACAAACAGTAACAAAGTTGGTATTATATCAAGGCAATAAAGCAGAACTGTTCCGTTCTCACCAACCGAGAGTATTGTTTGGTCAATAGTTTCATTAATTAACGCTACAGGTGCGTTTTCGAAGCTCGAACGGAATTTTTGTTCGAGCTTTTCATTATTTTTTGGAGGTGCTTAGGTATTAGCAAGGAGAATCAAATCAACGAAGAAATCAGAGATAAGGAAGTCAGAGTTATTTCTGCAGATGGTGAGCAAATCGGTGTTATGTCCGCAAAAGAAGCAATCGCTTTAGCAGAAAGAAGTAATCTTGACCTTGTTAAAATTGCTCCCAACGCAGTTCCCCCTGTTTGCAAAATTATGGACTACGGTAAGTTCAAATTTGAACAGGCAAAACGCGAAAAAGAAGCAAAGAAAAAACAAAAGGTTATGGATATCAAAGAAGTTCGTTTATCTTTGAATATCGACACAGGTGACTTTAACACAAAGGTTAACCACGCACTCCGTTTTTTAAAGGATGGCGATAAGGTTAAAGTGTCAATTCGTTTCAGAGGCAGGGAGATGGCACACACTGAATACGGCACTACAATTATGCAGCGTTTTGCAGAAGCTTGTTCCGAAACAGGTTCAGTTGAAAAGCCTGCTAAGCTTGAAGGTCGTCAAATGCTTATGTTCCTTGTTCCCAAAGCATCCAAGTAAAATTTAAGGAGGATATTATTATGCCTAAAATTAAAACTCACTCAGGCGCTAAAAAGCGTTTCAAAATGTCTAAAAACGGTAAGCCGATTCGCGCACATGCAAACAAGTCTCACATCCTTACCAAGAAAACAACAAAACGTAAAAGAGGTCTTCGTAAGACTAATGTTGCAGACGTCACAAATCAGAAGCAGATTAAACGTCTTATTCCTTATAAATAAGAAGAAAACGGTACAGGAGGTAACTTATAATGGCACGTATTAAAGGTGCGATGATGACTCGCAAAAGAAGAAATAAAGTTCTTAAACTCGCAAAGGGTTATTATGGCTCAAAGAGCAAACTTTTCAAAACAGCTAAACAGGCTGTTATGAAAAGCGGTAACTATGCTTACATCGGTCGTAAACAGAAAAAGAGAGATTTCCGTCGTCTTTGGATTACAAGAATCTCTGCTGCTTGTAAAATGAATGGTATTAACTATTCAACATTCATCAACGGCCTCAAAAAAGCAGGTATCGAACTTAACAGAAAAATGCTTTCCGAGATTGCTATTGCAGACCCCGAAGGTTTTGCAGCACTCGTTGAAAAAGCAAAAGCAGCTCTTTAATAATCAAGTATTGCGCCCGACCAAAAATTGGTCGGGCGTAAGATGTTTTTTTAAGTATGGAAAAAATTACAAGTAAAGCAAATGATCGCATAAAATATGCGGTGAAAATTCGTGAAAACACTTCTCTCAGGAAAAAGGAGAAATTGTTCTTTACTGAGGGGGCAAGGCTTTGTTTTGATGCTGCTTCAAGCGGTGTTTCAATAGCTGAGATGTATGTTACGGAGAAAGCATTAAATAAATATGAAGACTATGTGCGTTTGGTGAAAGAAAAGGCTGAGCGTTGTTTTGTTGTGTCTGAAGAAGTGGCTGAAAAACTCTCGGATACTAAGAATAATCAGGGCGTTTTCTGCCTGTGTAAAATGCTTGACAAAAACACAAATATAGGTAAAATAAAATACAATGGGAAATATATTGCCTTAGAAGATGTTTCAAATCCTGCCAATTTCGGTGCAGTTGTAAGAACTGCCGAAGCGGTGGGACTTGATGGCGTTATCATAAGCGGTGGTTGTGATATTTATAACCCGAAATCACAAAGAGCCGCTATGGGTTCTCTCTTCAGGCTTAATGTTGTAGAAACAGAAAATTTGTCGGAAACATTAAAAGAACTTGCTGAAAACGGTATGTCAATTTATGCAGGTGTTCCCGATTCCGCTGCTGAAAAATTAACGGAAGTTGATATGGACGGCGGTGTTGTTGCAGTAATAGGTAACGAGGGTAATGGCATAACCCAAGAAACATGTGAAGCAGCAACAAAACTTGTTACAATACCAATGAAGGGCAGAGCAGAATCTCTTAATGCTGCCGCTGCCGCTTCAATTATTATCTGGGAAATGATGAGATGAGTAATTGTCCTGTTGAATATTGGATATGGTTGCAGAATGCATTGGGCGCAGGTGTGCGTACCGATGAGCTTCTCTCGTATTTCAAGACCCCTGAAGAAATGTATAAAGCAGGGGAGTATGAATGGCGTTTATCAGGACTTTTAACCCAACGAAAGATAGAATTGTTGAAAAATTCCACATTAGAAAAAACTAATGAGGTAATAAATGAATGCCGTCAAAAAGGGTATAAAATAATAACTCCCGAAGACAACTTCTTTCCGGATAGGCTGAAGAATTTACCGGATATGCCACTTGTACTTTATGGAATTGGTGATTGTTCGGTTCTGAACGATGGGGTAAGCATTGGTATGGTCGGCACAAGGAATGCGAGTAATTACGGAATAGAAACTGCGCAGAAGTTATCTTTCCTATTGGCTCTTTCAGGCGTGACTGTTGTAAGTGGTGGTGCATTGGGCATTGATAGTGAAGCCCACGCAGGTGCAATGCTTGCCAAGGGAAGAACACTTGCTTTTTTGGGTTGCGGTCTTTCTGTTAATTATCTTATGGAAAATGCCTCTTTAAGAAGAGCCATAACAAGATATGGCGCGGTTGTTTCCGAGTATTCACCATTTACACCGGCAAGCAAAAGCACATTTCCCACAAGAAATCGACTTATTTCAGGTGTATCTCTGGGGGTTGTGGTAATTGAAGCCGGTGTAAAAAGTGGCTCGCTTATTACTGCTAATTGTGCATTGGAACAAGGGAAAGATGTTTTTGCTGTGCCGGGAGATATTGTCCGTTCATCATTTGACGGGACAAATTATCTTATAAAAAATGGCGCAAAACCTGTTTTTTCTGCAGAAGATGTGTTAAGTGAATATGAATATCTTTATGGGGATTTACTTGATCTGTCAAACGCTAAAGTAAATATTGCTTCAGTACCCTATGTAAATTACAGAAAAAATAAAGATAAAACACAATCGGTTGAAAGAAAAGATGATAAACCTAAAATAAAAACCAATAGAGAAATCAATAAAAAAATTGAGAAAAAAATACTTCCTGATGACATCAGTAATGAAGCAAAAATTGTTTATTCAGTATTGAATGAAAACGGCGTTCATATTGATGATATTGTAAGGGAAACAAATTTAAAAATGAATATTGTACTGTCTTCTTTGACCGAACTTGAACTTTTAGATTTTGCCAGGTTGATAAGCGGTAAGAAATATAAAATTATTTAATGCTATATATGAGAAAATGAAAGGATGAAATTAATGTCCAAACTTGTTATTGTTGAGTCTCCTGCCAAAGCAAAGACCATCAAAAAATATCTTGGCAACGAGTATGATGTTGTGGCTTCAATGGGTCATATCAGAGACTTGCCGGCAGCAAAACTTAATGTTGATGTGAAAAATGACTTTAGTCCAAAATATGCAATTATCAAGGGAAAGGAGAAACTTGTTAAAGACCTTAAGGAAAAAGTTGAAGGTTGTGACAAGGTGTATCTCGCAACTGACCCGGATCGCGAAGGAGAAGCAATTTCCTGGCATCTTGCAACTGTTTTAGGACTTAACCTTAATGATAAAAACAGAGTTAAATTCAACGAAATTAACGAAACAAGCGTAAAACGCGGTATAAGCAATCCAGAGGTTGTTGATATGGGTCTTGTTGATGCTCAGCAGGCTCGTCGTATTCTTGACAGACTTGTTGGTTACAGACTCAGTCCTTTTATTTCTCAAAAAATCAGAAGGGGTCTTTCTGCCGGTCGTGTGCAAAGTGTTGCAGTTCGTCTTATTGTTGATCGTCAGGAAGAAATTGAAAAATTCAATCCGGAAGAATACTGGTCAATTGATGCAAAATTCCTTTCAAACAGAAAAACATTGAGTGCTACTCTTACTGCGGATGAAAACGGTAAGGTCAAAATAGAAAATAAAGAGCAGGCAGATTATTATCTTTCTCGCCTTGAAGATGCGGTTTATACTGCCTCAAGCGTAAAAAAAGGCACAAGAAAGAAACAACCTGCACCACCCTTTATCACTTCTTCAATGCAACAGGAAGCTTCAAGAAAACTTAACTTCCAGGCACAGAAGACAATGAAAATTGCTCAGGAGCTTTATGAAGGTATTGAACTTGCCGGAAGCGGTATGACAGGTCTTATCACTTATATGAGAACCGACTCTCTTCGTATTTCCGAGGAAGCAAGAGCGGCAGCAAATTCTTTTATCACTAAAGAATTTGGTGAGAAATATCTTCCCGAAAAGCCCCGTTATTTTAAAACAAGAGCAGGTGCTCAGGATGGTCACGAAGCTATAAGACCTGCTAATGTAGCAATCACTCCTGCTATGGCAAAAGCAAGTCTTTCCAATGATCAGTATAAGCTCTATAACCTTATCTGGTGCAGATATGTGGCATCTCTTATGGCACCCTGCGTTCAGGATACTGTTAAAGTTGAAATAACTGCAGAAAAAGATGGTACAGCAGGCTTTTGTGTATTTTCTGCAAGTGGCTATTCAATTAAATTTGACGGTTTTACAAAGCTTTATGAGGACGTTACCGCTGACGAAGACAGTGATACAAACATTCCCGACGTAAAAGCAGGTGATGTTCTTAAACTTAAAGAAGTTAAAGGTAATCAGCACTTTACTCAACCACCATCATATTTCACAGAAGCATCTCTTATTAAAACTCTTGAAGAAACCGGTGTTGGTCGTCCAAGTACTTATGCTTCAATTGTTACAACAATTATCAAGAGAGAATATGTAAAGCGTGATGGTAAACTTCTTAAAGCAACAGAACTTGGTATTGCAACAACAAACCTTCTTAAAGAAAAATTTCAGAAAATTGTTAATGCAAAGTTTACAGCATCAATGGAAACAAAGCTCGATGAAATTGACGAGGGCAAAACAAATTATGTTGCAATGCTTCATGAATTTTATGACGATTTAGAGAATACACTCTCTAAAGCAAAAACAGAAATGCAGGGTCAGAAAATTCAGCTTCAGGAAGATATTACAGATATAAAATGCGATAAATGCGGTAGAAACATGGTAGTTAAAGTGGGCAGATTCGGTAAATTCCTTGCTTGTCCCGGTTACCCCGAATGTAAAACTACCAAGCCTCTTATTGAGGAAACAAATGCAATTTGCCCCGTTTGTGGCGGTAACGTTATTGGTAAAAAATCAAAACGTGGCTATCAGTTCTATGGTTGCAGTAATTACCCCCAGTGTAACTTTATGACTTGGGATAAGCCAACCGGCGAGAATTGCCCCAAATGCGGTAAATCTCTTTTCAAAGGTAAGGGCGGAATGATTACCTGCTCAAATGAAGCTTGTGATTACACATGTAAAGCCACCCGTAAAAATGCAAAGAAAACACAGGAAGAAAATGATGACTGATAAAAAAGCCGTTGTTATCGGCGGAGGTCTTGCCGGTGTTGAAGCGGCAAACCAATTGAGTAAAAAGGGCATAAAAGTTACTCTTTATGAAATGAAACCCCAAAAGTTTTCACCTGCTCATAAAAGCGGAAATTTAGGGGAGCTTGTTTGTTCAAACTCCCTTAAAGCCGCTCGTTTAGGTTCAGCGGCAGGATTGTTAAAAGCAGAAATGAGACTTTTTGGTTCTGTTTGCCTTGACGCTGCAGATGTGGCGCAAGTTCCTGCAGGCGGTGCTCTTGCTGTTGACCGTGATGCTTTTGCAAAAATGGTAACCGATAAAATAAAGTCTCATCCCAATATCTCTGTTATTGAGGAGGAAGTCACCCAAATTAATACCGATGAATATACTGTTATTGCGGCAGGTCCGCTTGCGTCAGACGGTATTTCCGAAGAAATAAAAAAGCTGACCGGCGGTGAAGGTCTGCACTTTTTTGATGCGGCAGCACCGATTGTCTCGTATGACAGCATAGATATGAGCCGTGCGGATTTCCGTATCCGTAAAGACCTCCTTGCCCAAAATCTGAAGATTTTCAGTGTTATGGGCAGTACGCTCTGTAGGTGCGGCTGACTGCTTCCCATATGCTCGCAGATTAGCAGACAAGCGTTTCGATAGGGTAAAGGGCAGATGTTCCTCTCCCACACGGAGCAGGAAATCCATTTCCAGCTTGCCGGGAATCAGCGTAATAGGCCCATTGGCCAAGATGGTGTTCAATGCCGCCAATGCCTGCCGCGTGGACAGGGGCATAAAGAGCATGGTGCCCCGTTCCACCTGATACTCAGCCGCCATGCC
>JAZNGU010000013.1:0-13031 GCA_045576615.1 Acutalibacteraceae bacterium
GTTGATGATTTCATCACAATCGGTGGTGCTAACATTGATTTCTGTGAGCCCTCATCACAGCAGTCAACATACTATGACCTTTCACTTATACTCAAGGATGGCATAACATTTGCTCAGATGTCCGAGTGTTGGAATTCACTCAATCTCGAAGAACTCACAAGTGTAAAAGTTATTGACACTTATGATACCGAGGAAATCAAGAGCATTACAGTTCGACTTATCTTCTCCGCTAAAGACAGAACACTCGAGATGGATGAGGTACAAGGCTGGATTGACACAATTCTTGCAAATCTCAAAAATATCGGCATAGAAATGCGTGCATAATTTATCATTTGTTTATAAATACTTATTGTATTTTTTCAAAGAATAGTTTATAATGTATGACATAGATATTTAGGAGGTGTATATATGACAGATAAAACAATCCAATTCAAAATCAGTGATGACCACGAAAAGGAAATGCGTGAGATACTTGTTTCAGTTTATAATTCTTTAGTTGAAAAGGGTTACAATCCTACCAGTCAGCTTGTAGGTTATATACTGTCTGAGGACCCCACCTACATCACAACTCACAACAATGCAAGAAGTCTTATTCGTAAGATTGACAGAGACGAGCTTCTTCAGGCTCTTCTTAAGGCATATCTTCACTAAGGAGTGTTCACTTTGGCAGAAAATAAAAGCTTTTTAACCTACAAGGGCAAACCCCTTGTTCGCAAAGGCAATACAATTTACTACGGCGATATTAATGACCCTTATGTTACTCTTCTTTCTGTTGTTGAATCTCACGAGGTTCACGGCGTTAAGATTGCAGATAAGGTTAAAGTTCAGCTCGTTAACACTAAAGAGGCTAACCCCCTTGCTGCTATTGAAAAAAGTTCTGATAAAAACGGAATGTATGCGGCAATTGAAATCGCATCAATCTGGCTTGAAAGAGCTTTAAAGTCATAAAAGAAAAGAAAAAATCCCGTTCAGCATCAAAACTGCTGAACGGGATTTTAATATATTCAAAGTATTTCGCCGTTTTCAATAGCGTGAATCTGGTCAACTCTGCGCTGATGTCTGCCACCCTCAAACTCAGTATTAAGGAAAACATCAACAAGCTCGCAGGCAAGACCGCCACCAATAACTCTTGCACCCATGCAGAGTACATTTGCATCGTTATGTACTCTTGTAAACTTTGCGCTGAAATAATCGGAGCAACAAGCCGCCCTTATACCTTTAACCTTGTTGGCTGCCATGGAAATGCCAATACCTGTTCCGCAACAAAGAACAGCCTTATCACACTCACCACCGGTAACTTTTAAACAAGCTTTTTGAGCAAATGCGGCATAGTCAACTGAATCGGCAGAATCTGTACCACAATCAATAAATTCAACGCCTTTTTCAGTAAGATATTTTTTAATTTCCTCTTTAAGAGGGAAACCAGCATGGTCAGAAGCAATAGCAATCATATTAAACATCCTTTCGGTAATCTAAATTTACTTATTTTTATTTTTTAACTCTCTCTCAGCCTGAGAAAGCCTTAAATAACAAGGTAAAAGTTCATCGGGAGAAATCGACAATTTTTCATTATTTTCGATAAGCTCCGCTGCAATAAGGCAAACAGAAGAAGCACTCTGATACCTGATGTTAAGCGGTGCAATTTCAATATCGGGTAATTCTTCTTTCATTTTGTTATAACAAAGAAGAGCCCCATCACCAATGAGCATTATTCTGCCATCAACGGATTTAAGCTGTTGGGTTAAATCTGCAATTGAAATAGCAGCATCATCAGTTTTTCTTTCTAAACCACATTTACAATCAAATTGTGCTGTATAAACCTGATTACAACGAGCATCCATAACTGCAACCGCATAAACACCGGTATTTTCAAGTGGTTTTGCAATAACCTCAAGAGTTGAAATACCGACACATTTTTTATTTAAGGGTTGTGCAAGACCTTTAACTGCAGAAACACCGATACGCACACCTGTAAAAGAACCGGGACCGTTGGAAACTGCAAAATAATCAATATCATTCACAGTTACACGTGCCGTATTAAGAACATTATCAACCATTGGTAAGAGTGTCTGACTATGAGTGAGACCTGTATTTGAAAAATCTACTGCTAAAAGTTTGCCATCTGCATACACGGCAGCAGAAGCAGCAGTCGCAGTACTGTCAATTCCAAGAATTTTCATAAACACCCTCACCACTCATTCTTAAAATTCTGTCATCATCATTTTCACCACGGAAAAATTCAATTCTGATGAGCTTATCCTCAGGCAGAGCATTTTCAATGTTTTCGCTCCATTCAACTGCAAGAACACACCCGTTGTCAAGATAATCAAAAAAACCTGTTGTGCACAAGTCCTCAAAAGAATTTATTCTATACATATCAAAATGGCAAAGTGGGATTTCACCGCCATATTCGTGAACAAGAGCAAATGTAGGACTTGAAACATCAGCATTAATACCCATTCCTCTTGCAAGACCTGCAGTAAAACGGGTTTTACCCATACCAAGTCCGCCAAAATAGGCAACAATTTCGCCACCCTTTAAAACTGCACCTAATTTTTCACCGAAAAGTTCGGTTTCATCAGGTGAACAAGAAAATACTTCAACCATATATACCTCAAAATATAAATACCAATTTGTAAACACTTGAAAATAATATTTAATATATGTATAATATATCAATAATGTAAGATAAAATCAAGAGGTGCAAGACTTGAAAAAATATTTTTCGTTAACAAGAAGGTTTATTGCTGAAACAGATAAAATTCTTCTGATGCTTATTGCCGCTGCATCTATTTTCGGTGTTATGATGGTTCATAGTGCAACAAGATGGCGTTTGGGTGAAGGCGAAACAATTCACAGAGATGCAATTGTTATGATTATTGCCGCGGTTGCAGGTATTGTTATAACCCTTATAATTTCGGCAATCGACTATGAGCTGATTATGAAAATATGGCCGATTATCGGCTTGTTTTGTGTAGGGTTAATGGTTATAACCCTTATCTTTGGTGTTGCTCCCGATTCACGACCAGACGCTAAATCATGGCTTCAATTCGGTTCAATTTACTTTCAATCTTCAGAGCTTGTTAAAATTGGTTATGTTATAACCTTTTCCATGCACCTTGAGCTTTGTAAGGACAACATAAACACCTTTAAATCTATTCTTTTATTAGGTATTCATGCTCTTATTCCTATTGGACTTGTTGTTCTTACGGGTGATATGGGTTCTGCTCTTGTTTTCGTTTTTATGACAATTGCAATGCTTTATTTTGCAGGACTCCATATTGGATTTTTTGGTGCAGGTGGTATTTTAGCTGTAGCCGCTTCCCCTCTTATTTGGATGTATATTTTTGATGAATACCAAAGAACCAGATTTTTAGCACTCTTCCGTCCTGAAGAATTTGCAGACGAAAGCTATCAACAGAGATTGGGGCTTAATGCTCTGGGTTCCGGTGGTTTCTTCGGTCAGGGATATCTTAAGGGCACATACACTCAAGCAGGTCTCGTTCCCGAAAGAGAAAATGACTTTATTCTCACCGTAATTGGTGAAGAAACAGGTTTTATAGGTTGCCTTATCGCTCTTTTATTACTGTTTTTCATTTGCTTTAAAATGATAAAAACCGGAAAAGAGGCAAGGGACTTTTCCGCTCAGCTTGCCTGCTACGGTATAGCTTCAATGATTGCAGCTCAGGTTGTTATTAATGCGGGCATGGTACTTATGGTTTTACCGGTTATAGGTATCACGCTCCCCTTCTTCAGTGCCGGTGGTACGAGTACACTTTGCCTTTATGTAGGTATTGGTCTTATATTCAGTATATATAGATATAATCGTTCACGAGAAACAGTGAATTTCAGATTATCAAGAATTGCATCACCGTTTTCGGAATACTGATACAAGTGGCAAATTGGAAGTGGAAAGCGGCAAATTAAGGGTGCTGCGCACGGCTATTATACAAATTATTTCAATAATTAGAAAAATGGATTCAGGACAACGAATGTCTTGAATCCATTTTCACTTTGCGCTTTACATTTTGCGCTTAGCACTTAGTTAACTTCGCCATTTTTGCCATAACCTTTTTTGTTCCGCAGGTATCAAAAGCAATTTCTAGAAGCATATCGCCACCCATTGCCTTTGCACTTACAACCATACCCTTGCCAAAGGTTTTATGTTCAACTGTATCGCCAACCTTAAAATCAAGAGTTACATTATCTGTTGTTGTCTTTTTAGGTGCAGAACTGAAACCGCCGTTCGCAAAACCGCTAGCTTTGTTTTTGGGCGTAGTGCTTGGTTTTGAATATGATTTTTCCCGGGAAAACATCGTTGTTCCGCCACTGTATGACGAGCCACCATAGGAAGTTCCCGAATAACCGCCGTAGAAGGTCTGCTGAGGCTCGTTACGTTCGAAGTCGGTAAGTTCTTCGGGTATTTCCGAAAGAAAACGTGAAGGCCTTGTAAAGCTTGTATTACCAAACAACATTCTTGAACGCGCATTTGTTATATAAAGCTTTTCTTTTGCACGGGTAATACCAACATAGCAAAGTCTGCGCTCTTCTTCAAGCTCTGTCGGGTCATACATAACCTGATTTCCCGGGAAAAGTCCTTCTTCCATTCCAACAATGAAAACAACCGGGAACTCAAGACCTTTTGCAGAGTGAAGAGTCATCATAACCGTTGACTCTGCTTCGGTGTTATAGTTATCAAGGTCAGTCATCAGAGCAACTTCTTCAAGGAAGCCTGTAAGTGTACCGCCCTCGTTATCCTCCATATAGCGAACAAGGTTTGCAAGAACTTCCATAACGTTTGCTTTTCGTTCTTCTGCGGTTTCTTTGTCTAAATCAAGAGATGCATAGTAACCGGTTTTGGTTATAACATCATCAAAGAAATCCTGAATTGATTTTTCTTCAAGAGAAAGTGCAAGTGAATTTAAAAGGTTTGTGAAATCCACTAATTTACCTGCCGCACGGGAAAGCATAGGATAATCGTTTGCATTTGCAATAACGTTATAGAATGTTGTTCCCAGACCATCAGCAATTGAAGCGGCATTGTTAATGGTCGTATCACCAATTCCCCTTTTTGGTTCATTAATGATGCGCTTCATTCGTATTGTATCAGACGGATTCGCAATAACAGAAAGATATGCAAGAATATCCTTAACTTCCTTACGGTCATAGAATCGATGACCACCGATAACCTTGTACGGTACAGCATTATAAACGAGAGCACGTTCAATACTACTGGACTGAGCATTGGTTCTGTAAAGAATTGCAAAATCAGAAAACTTTCTTCCAAGGGCTACAGCGTTAAGAATTTCATCTGCAACAAAACGACCCTCATCACGCTCATCAGTAAGAATTTTAACCTTGATTTTATCTCCGCCCTCTTTTTCTGTCCAGAGAGTTTTACCTTTTCTTCCTTTATTATTCTTTATAACCGCATTTGCCGCATCAAGAATAACCGAGGTTGAACGGTAGTTCTGTTCAAGGCGTATAACCGCTGTATCTTCATATTGATTTTCAAAAGACAATATATTCTCAATTGTAGCACCACGGAATTTATAAATACTCTGGTCATCATCACCAACAACACAGATATTTCTATAGCCGTTAGCAAGTAAAGATGTGAGAATATATTGAGCATGGTTTGTGTCCTGATATTCGTCCACCATAACATATCTGAAACGCCGTTGATAATATTCAAGCACGTCAGGATTTTCTTTTAAGAGCTTGACAGTATTGACGATGATATCATCAAAATCCATAGCATCAGCCTTTTTCAGCATTTCTTCATATTTTTCGAATGCTTGTCCGATAAGCTTTTTATTAGTGTCATACCCGGCACTTGCGGTATAATCTGCCGGAGTCATTAAAGAATCCTTTGCTCTGCCGATTTCATTGAGAACATATTTAACAGGCAACCGCTTTTCATCAATGTCAAGAACTCTGAGCACTTCTTTCATAACTCGCTTTGAATCGTCAGTATCATAAATAGTGAAATGCTTTGAAAAGCCGATTCTTTCGCTATCACGACGAAGAATACGCACACAGCAAGAGTGAAATGTACTTGCCCATACGTCGTTGCCCTTTTCACCAAGCATAGCTTCAAGACGGCTTTTAAGCTCATTTGCAGCTTTATTGGTGAAAGTAATGGCAAGAATCTGCCAAGGTTGAGGGGCATCAACACTTAAAAGTGATTGTACTCTGTCGGGAAGAGCACCACCATTTTCTATGTAATTTTCAAGAATTGCAGAATCTTCTTCTGTGGGTACTCTGTATGAAAAATCAGAATGATATGCGTTTCCGTATTTTATGAGGTATGCAATTCTGTTAACAAGAACGGTAGTTTTACCGCTACCTGCACCCGCAAGAATAAGAACCGCACCATTTACATTAAAAACAGCACTTTTCTGCATGTCATTCATTCTTGAAAACTCTTTTTCAATTAGTTTTTTTCTTAATGCATAAAAATCCATAATTCACCTAACTGTTATTTATTAAAATTCTTTCAATTTGTAAAATCGTTTTATATATTTTTCTGTTCAGATCAAGAAAAGCAGAATAAATTGCATATTTAATCAATGGTTGCTCACTTTTACATTGCAGTGCATTAACAATATGCTTTTCGATATTCTTTTTTTCTGAATTAAGATGCTTTAGCTCTTCGGAGCATTGTTCAAAAAGCTTTAAATTACTTTTAAAGCTTCCTAATTGAGAAAAAATTATATTTTGCTTTTCAAGGGAATTTTCGATACATTTTAATTCTTCAAACACCTTTGTATTAATTAAACTCAAATACTCCTGTAATGTGAAAATTGAATAAAGCTCTCCCGTAATACTTTCTTCTAACAAGAAAATATCACCCCGTTCAAACGGAGTAATAAATTCATTACGCAAGTTATACACAAGTTCACTTTTTTCTGCAAAAAACAAAATTCTGTTTGATGAAAAATCTTGTTTTAAAAGTGTTTTATTATAAATTACGGAAACTGTTTCCGACAATAATTTTAACGTCTTGAAATAATCATAGGATTTTTTCAAGAAACCACCCATAAAGTTATTCAATGGTATGAGCAAGCCCATACCTTACATTAAAAGCGCTAACCAACTAACCTGTACCACACGATTTATTTATACAAACTGTTACCTTTGCTATCAATTGCTACAAAAAGCGGGAAATCTTTGATTTTTAATTCTTTTACAGATTCGCAACCTAAATCATCAAATGCAATAACCTTACATTCTTCAACGCATTTTGAATAAAGAGCACCTGCGCCACCGATTGCGGCAAAATAAACTGCGCCATACTCTTTCATAGCATTAATGACATCATTATTTCTGTTGCCTTTACCAATCATTGCTTTTTGACCCAATGAAATCATCAAGGGTGAAAAGCAATCCATCCTTGAAGATGTTGTGGGACCGATACTGCCAATTGCAAGACTATCCTTTTGGGGCGTCGGACCTGCAAAATAAACAACAGAATTTTTAATATCAAAGGGTAAAGGTTCATTTGAAGAAATCAATTCTTTGATTCTCTTGTGGGCAGCATCTCGCGCAGTATATACAGTTCCGGATAAAAGCACCCTGTCACCCGCAACGAGATTCTCCACCCATTCATTAATATTCTCGGTATTAAGATAATATTCGCTCATTAATAATCCTCGTCACCGATTTTACTGTCAAAAGTAATTTCATCATCCGCAACAGGAGCCGAAAAATCATATTCAGTTGCACTTTCAACAGCTTCCGGCTGAACATTGTCTGTTAAAACGTTTTCAGCAATAAGAGCCTGTGCAGTTTTACTCATATCACCTGTTAAAGCTTTAATGCGAAGTTCAACCTCTTCAACTGATTTTGTGAAATTACGAGCTATTTCACCTATACCTGCAGAAAGATCATCAATCTTAACTGCAGTATCACCAATTGCCGCATAAACTGCTTTTGTAACAGAGTTAGCTCTTTCTTTAGCCTGCTCAACAAGTTCTTCGGAATGAACTCTTGCATCAAGCATAGCAGCACCAACCTGACGTTCCATATCACGCTTCTTGTCGAGTTCATTCTGCAATCTTTCGTTTTCTCTTTTAAGTTCTTCTGTTTCGCTATTATCAATGGCTTTCATTTGTGCTTCAGAAAGTCTTTCTGTAAGCTCTTTGATAAGCGTGTCCTTATCGTCAATTGCATTTTCATAATCATTAATTTTAGCCGAAAGCTCTGCAATATCTGAACGGAGTTTTCCCATATCTGCAAGTTCGCTCTCTAATGATGAAATTTGTGCATTAAGCTGGCTGACCTGTGAAGAGTTAGTTGCAACTTGTTTTTCAAGTGAACTTTTTTCTGTAAGAACTTTTTCAATAAAGTCCATAACCTCATCTTTTTTAAAACCGCCGAAAGCAGATGTTCTGAACATTAAGTCTTTTGACATAAAAAAACCTCATTTATACAAGTTAGGAGTGAGGAATTAGGAGTGAGGAGTGTCGGGACCTGCGGTCGGCATTATAGACATAAAAACCGACTTAATTTTCTTTATTATTTTTTATCTCGATACTTTCCACTCACTATACCTGAACTCACATTTATTTGATTATATCAGAATATAATGTATAAAACAACAAAAAATTTGATTTATTTTAATATAATATTACTCACTTTTATGTTTTTATTAAATTTCAAAAAGCAGTGACAAAAATTTTGAGGTTGTGAAGCTTTAAAATAATTGGAAGCAAAGCTTCCCCAACATTCCTCACTCCTCATTCATCACTTATTTTAAAATTTATATTTATTTTTTCAAATAAATGTTGTATAATGAAGAAAAAAGCCGAAAGGTTGTGAAATATATGAAAAAATCTGCAAAAGCTTTATTAGGTGCTGCGGGAGTTTTTTTTGGCTCAGGTCTTGCTATGAACACTTTTGTTCTTACAAGAGCATCAAAAAAAGTCAGTGATATAAAAAAAGATATCGAAGAAAAGAAATCACCAACTGATATGTCACTTCCTAAAGAAATTTTAAGAGCAGAGGGCGACGCTTGGGTTGATTCAAAAGAGCATGACCATATCGTTATAAAAAACCGCAAGAATGAACCTATTCACGCTCTTACCGTTAAATCAGACAAAGAAAGCAATAAATGGCTAATCTGCATTCACGGCTACACAAGCTCACCAAAAGGTATGGGAAGTTATGCTCTCCATTACCATAAGAAAGGTTATAATGTTCTTCTACCCTGTCTTCGCGGTCACGATGTAAGCGAGCACCGTTCAATCACTATGGGTTGGCTTGACAGACTGGATATCATTGATTGGATTCAGTACTTATCAAAAACCTATAACAACCCTCAAATCGTTCTTCACGGTGTTTCAATGGGTGCGGCAACCGTTATGATGACAACCGGTGAGGACTTACCTTTTAATGTTAAATGCGCGGTTGCAGATTGTGGTTACTCTTCTGTATGGGACGAATTCAAAAATGAAATGAAAGAGACTTATCACGTTCCTGCATTCCCCGTTTTGTATGCTGCACAAGCAGTTACAAATATTGTTTCTGGCTTTGACTTCAAAAAAGCTTCTTGTGTTGAACAATTGAAAAAGTCTAAAACACCAACAATTTTCTTACATGGTGAAAAAGATTTATTTGTACCTTACAGAATGCTTGACCTTAACTATAACGCAGCTGCTTGCGAAAAAGAAAAGGTTTCAATCCCTGACGCAGAACATGCGGAAGCGCACCTTGTTCACCCCGAACTCTATTGGGATTCCGTTTTCAACTTTGTTGAAAAATATGTAAAATAAAAAATTATTTTAACTCTCCGATTTTTCGGGGAGTTTTTTTATATAAAAATTCATATAATAGTTAAGCAAAACATTGTTGAAAACGTAAAAATACGGAATATTTTGGAATATTTGGTATTTTATGTTGAAATTATGCGCAAAATGTAGTATTATGTGTAAGATGACAAAATAGGTAATTTTGGACTAATTTACAGGAGGTCGTAATATGTCAGCATTAACAAACAACAAGAGCGTCCTTGCTTGGATTGACGAAAAAGTTGATCTTGTAAAGCCCGACAAAATTGTTTGGATTGACGGCTCTAAAGAACAGATTGAGGAGCTCAGAGCAACTGCTTGCTCAACAGGCGAACTCATCAAACTTAATCAGGAACTTCTCCCCGACTGCTATCTCCACAGAACCGCAGTTAACGACGTTGCTCGTGTTGAAGGCAGAACCTTCATTTGTGCAAACACAAAAGAAGAAGCAGGCCCCACAAATAACTGGATGGATCCCTCTGAAGCTTATGAAATGCTTTATGATATTGCTCGTGACAGCTACAAAGGCAGAACAATGTATGTAATCCCCTATTCAATGGGTCCCGTTGGTTCACCTTTTGCAAAAGTTGGTATTGAGCTTACAGACTCCATCTATGTTGTTCTCAACATGGTTATCATGACAAGAGTCGGCAAAGATGTTCTTGAAGTACTTGGCGACAGCGATGATTGGGTTCGTGGTCTTCACTGCCGTTGCGATATCGACGAAGAAAAGAGATATATCTGTCAGTTCCCTCAGGACAATACAATTATCTCCGTTAACTCCGGTTACGGCGGAAACGTTCTTCTCGGTAAAAAATGTTTCGCACTTCGTATCGCTTCTTATCAGGGTTGGAAAGAAGGATGGCAGGCAGAGCACATGCTAATTCTCGGTATTGAAAATCCTCAGGGCGAAGTTAAATATATCTGTGCCGCATTCCCCTCTGCTTGCGGTAAAACAAACCTTGCTATGCTTATTCCTCCGGAACTTTACAAGGAAAAAGGATACAAAGTATGGTGCGTTGGTGACGATATTTCCTGGATTCGTAAAGGTCCCGACGGAAGACTTTATGCTATCAACCCCGAAAATGGTTTCTTTGGCGTTGCTCCCGGTACTAATGTAAAATCCAACCCCAATGCTCTTGCTTCAACAAAGAAGGGTACAATTTTCACAAACGTTGCTCATAATCTTGACGATAACACTGTTTGGTGGGAAGGTCTTGACAAGAATCCTCCTGCAAATGCAGTTGAATGGAAAGGCAACCCCTGGAATGGTCAGGAAAGCGAAGAAAAAGGCGCTCATCCCAACAGCCGTTTCACAGCTCCTGCTGTTAACTGTCCCTGCCTCAGCCCCGAATTTGAAAACCCCAACGGTGTTCCGATTTCAGCAATCGTTTTCGGTGGCAGACGTGCAAAGCTTGCTCCCCTTGTTTATCAGTCACGTGACTGGAATCACGGTGTATTCGTTGGTTCTATTATGGCTTCTGAAACAACTGCTGCAGCTGCTGGTGCAGTTGGTGTTGTTCGTCGTGACCCCATGGCTATGCTTCCCTTCTGCGGTTACAATATGGCAGATTACTGGCAGCATTGGATTGATATCGGTGCAACACTCAACCCCGAAAAAGCACCCAAAATCTTTAACGTTAACTGGTTCCGTAAAGATGACGAGGGCAACTTCATGTGGCCCGGTTTCGGTGATAACCTTCGTGTTCTTGAATGGATTATCAACCGTTGCGAAGGCAAGGTAGATGCTAAAGATACTGAAATCGGTTACATCCCCTATGCAAAAGACATCAACATCGAAGGTCTTGAGGGCGAAGTTTCTCTCGAATCTCTCGAAAGCATCCTTGAAGTTGAAAAAGAACTCTGGCAGGAAGATGCAAAGGGTATTGAAGAATTCTACGCTAAATTCGGCGATAAGATTCCTGCAGTACTCGCAGAAGAACTTGCTACACTTAAGAAAAACGTTCAATAATAAAATGGTTAAAGGGTTGTGCTTCGGTGCAGCCCTTATACTCTTTGTAAAAATACATTAAAGAAAGAAGTCGTTTATAATGGCAAAGCTTACAAGAGAAACAAAAGATGGTATCTATTCACTTATGCTTACCCCCTTCTTTGAGGACAGAAGCATTGACTATGGTACATACGAAGAATATGCAGATTGGCAGGTTGCTCAGGGTGTTGACCACCTTTTCGCAGTTTGCGGTAGTTCTGAAATGAGAGAGCTTACTCTCGAAGAAAGACTTAAACTTGCAACTCTCACAGTTAAGCACAAAGGCGAAACAACAGTTGTTGCAACAGCAAACATTGAGCCTACCAAGGAAGAAAACCTTGAAGAAATCAAAAAAATGGAGCAGACAGGTGTTGACGGACTTGTTCTTACCACAAAAGGTATGGGCGATGACGATGACAAACTTGTTGAATATATCAGAGAATTGGCTTCCGGCACAACACTCCCTGTTTTCCTTTATGAGTTCCCCGGTTTCCAGCCCCACCTTATGAGTGGTAAGGCTTATGGCGAACTTACAAAAGATGGTCTTATCTGGGGTATTAAGGACACAACCTGTTCTCTTGAAAAAATTAAAGATAAAATCGCAAATAAAGGCGACTCCACAATCATTCAGGCAAATATGCCCTATCTTTTCGATTCTTATGTTGCAGGTGCAAGAGGTGTTATGGCTACTCCCACATCCTGCGGTGGCGCATTCTTCCAGAGATTCCATGAAGCATTTGTAAGCGGTGATATGACTCTTGCTGAACAACGCTATAACGAAATTATTCTTCTTGACAATGCTATTGATAATGGCTTCTGTGCAAGTGCAAAAGAGCTTATCAGACTTCAGGGAGTTAAGAACTTCAATTGGTATACAAGAGGTTCTCATCACCTTGACGGTGCAAGACTCCGTTCTCTCAAAGCTTTCCACGCTTGGTGCGTAGCAAACGGACTTATGAAATAATTATTAAAAACACATTTCACTTCGGTGGGATGTGTTTTTTATTTGAGCCACAGCAGTTGCTGGTTGACAATAATTTTTGAAATCAAAATAATCTTCATCATCGTCAACATATCGGGCAGGGTCGGTTATATCGCCACCTGAAATCACCTGTGGTTCATCTTCCCATCGTCTTTGGTTAAGATATGTTGCAGGGTACGGTATAAACTGACCATTATCTTTTAACCATTGTTCGCTTTTTTTCTGCCAAACAAGAGCCGTTAATATATCGGCTTTTTCTTTTTTGGTT
>JAZNGU010000014.1:0-97977 GCA_045576615.1 Acutalibacteraceae bacterium
ATATGTAAAATATTACAATACTGAACGACCTTCTACTAAATGTGGCAGAAAAAGCCCTGTTCAGTTCAGAACTGAACAGGGCTTTGCATAGGTTTTGTTTAAAAGTATTTTTTATTGTCTACTTTTACTTGACAACTTCAAACAAGAAGTTGGGGAGAATAATTTTTTATTTCATAAGCTCTTCTGCAAGCGCTTCAAGTTGTTTGATGTTTTCTTCGTTCATTGCAGATTTAATTGTTACTGTTGTATGGGTGTAGGTTATGTCTTTGCATTTTTCAAGCATACCTTTAATTACTTTAGCTGCGGTGGGAAACCAACTGCCGTTTTCAATTATACCGATTGTCCGGTTCTGGTACTGTCTTTCTCTTAAGCCATCAACAAAGCTTCTCATAAATGGGAAAACATCGGAATTATAAGTTGTTGTTGCAAGAACAAGTTTTCCGTAACGGAAAGCGTCTTCAATTGCTTCTGCAAAATCATCTCTTGCAAGGTCAGTAACAGTAACCTTGGGACAACCTTTTTCTTTTAAGATTTCAGAGAGCTTAATGGCGGCTTTTTTAGTGTTGCCGTAAACAGATGTGTAAGCTATTACAACGCCTTCACTTTCAACAGCATAAGAGGACCAGGTATTATAAAGGTTTATATAATAACCAAGGTTATCTGTTAAAATTGGTCCGTGGAGAGGGCAGATTTTTTCGATTTCAAGGTTTGCGGTTTTCTTAAGAAGATTCTGAACGGGGGCTCCGTATTTACCAACAATGCCGAAATAATAACGGCGAGCTTCACAAGCCCAATCTTCTTCTGTATCAAGTGCACCGAATTTGCCGAAACCATCTGCAGAGAAGAGGATTTTATCTTGTGAGTCATAGGTTACGATAACCTCGGGCCAATGAACCATAGAAGCGGTAACAAATGTAAGCACACGACCGCCTAAATCAAGTGTGTCGTTTTCGCCTACGATGGTTTGTCTTTCTTTGTAATCTGTGCCGAAAAATGCATTCATCATAGCAAAAGCCTGCTTAGATGCAACGATTTTTGCTTCAGGGTAAGTCTGCATGAAAATATCAACGCTCGCAGAATGATCGGGCTCCATATGTTGAACAACAATGTAATCGGGAGCGTTACCGTTAAGGGCGGTTTTTATATTATTTAACCATTCTTCTGTAAAGTTGATATCAACGCTGTCCATAACAGCGGTTTTTTCGCCTTTTACAATGTAGGAGTTGTATGACATACCATTTGGCACAACATATTGACCTTCGAATAAATCAATTTTATGGTCGTCTACCCCAACATAAATAACTGAATCTGTAATTTTCATATTTTTACTCCATTTTTTAGTATCATTTATTTTTATAATACACTTTTTTTATTTCTTTTTCAATGGTAAACTGTTGTAAAGAATCAGTTTTATGATATAATTTTTTCAATAGGAGTTGGTTTTATGACAAATAAAGAAAAAATGCACTCGGGAATGATTTATTACCCCAGTGGTGATGATATAATGATTGAACAATTGGGTTATGTTGACAAACTTTATGATTTTAACATGACAAGACCATCGGAACTTCCTAAAAGAGCGGAGATGCTCAAAGAAATGTTTGCGGAAATTGGTGAGGATTGTTATATTGAACCCCCGTTTCATGCTAACTGGGGTGGACATCACGTGCATTTCGGCAAAGGGGTTTATGCAAATTTTGGTCTTACCATGGTGGATGATACTCATATTTACGTAGGCGATTATACAATGTTCGGTCCCAATGTTGTTGTGGCGACCGCAGGGCACCCTATATTGCCTGAACTTCGGGAAAAGGCGTACCAGTATAATATGCCCGTTCATATCGGTAGAAATTGTTGGATAGGTGCAGGGGCGATTATTCTTCCCGGTGTAACAATAGGAGACAACAGCGTTATCGGTGCAGGTAGTGTTGTTGTGAAAGATGTCCCCGCAAATGTTGTAGCGGTGGGAAATCCATGTAAGGTGCTTCGTGAAATAAGCGACCACGACAGAGAGTTTTATTTTAAAGATAGAAAGATTGATTATGATAATCTGTAAAAAACAAACAAGTTCATCGAAAAACTCGATGAACTTGTTTGTTATATCTCTTCTATATCATAAGGTGTTGTCTGGTAAACGAAATAGTTTAACCAGTTGGAATAGAGAAGGTTTGCGTGGGAACGCCAGGTGTTAACAGGTGCTTTTGTAATATCGTCATTTGGAAAATAGTTTTTCGGCATTCTGATATCAAGTCCTGCATCCTTATCACGAAGAAACTCGTTTTTAAGAGTTTCAGTGTCATATTCCGAATGACCTGTAACAAAAATCTGCTTTCCGTTTTCTGTGGAGGTAATGTAAATACCCGCTTCATCGGAGGAAGCTAAAATTTTAAGCTCGGGAACTTTTTCGATATCTTCTCTTTTTACTGTGGTATATCTTGAATGGGGGACGGGAAATTCATCATCAAAGCCTCGTAAAAGAATAGAATGCTTGTAATCGGCTTTGTGATTGTATATTCCTGAAAGCTTTTCGGGGAGAGAATATTTCTTTATGCCGTAATGGTAGTAAAGACCTGCCTGAGCTCCCCAACAGATGTGGAAAGTGCTTGTAACGTGAGTTTTACTCCACTCCATGATTTCGCAAAGCTCATCCCAATAGGTAACCTCTTCAAACTCCATTTTTTCAACAGGAGCACCTGTAATTATGAGTCCGTCAAATTTTCTGTGCTTAATGTCGTCAAAGGTTTTGTAGAAAGCAAGAAGATATTCTTTTGGGGTATGTTTTGGTACGTGGGATTTTGTGTGAATAAGCTCAAATTCAACCTGCAAGGGTGAGTTTCCCAAAAGGCGCGAGAGCTGTGTTTCTGTTTCCGTTTTTTTCGGCATGAGGTTAAGAACCAGAATTTTCAATGGTCTTATATCCTGAGTTATGGCGCGAGTATCGGTCATAACAAAGATATTTTCTTTTTCAAGGGTTTTTACTGCCGGTAACTCGTCCGGTAATTTGATGGGCATTCCTCATACCTCCTTTATTAAAGTTGATAGTTGATAGTTGAAAGTTGAAAGTTTCAGGGCGCGGAAATGCGCTGTAAATATAATGCGTTGCAGCCCCTTAATTTGCCACTTATTCAGCAAGTGCTTGCTGAATATCTGCAATAAGGTCTTCGGCATTTTCAAGACCGCAGGAAAGTCTTACAAGGTTGTTTGTGATTCCGCAGGCGATAAGCTCGTCGTCATTCATTTGACGGTGGGTTGCACTTGCGGGATGCAAGCAACAGCTTCTTGCATCAGCAACATGGGTCTCGATAGCAATAAGTTTAAGTTTTTTCATAAACTCTTCTGCAGCCTTTCTTCCGCCTTTAACACCGAAAGAAACAACACCACAAGAACCGTTGGGAAGATATTTCTGTGCAAGTGAGTAGTATTTATCAGATTCAAGACCGGGGTAAGTTACCCAATCAATTTTGTCATTTGCTTCAAGGAATTTTGCAACTGCAAGACCATTTTCACAATGACGTTTCATTCTTACATGAAGGCTTTCAAGACCTAAGTTAAGATAAAAGGCGTTCTGGGGAGATTGGATTGAACCGAAATCTCTCATAAGCTGAGCAGTTGCTTTTGTAATGAATGCTCCCTCTTTGCCGAAACGCTCTGCATAAGTGATGCCGTGATAACTGTCATCAGGAGTGCAAAGTCCGGGGAATTTGTCAGCGTGTGCCATCCAGTCAAATTTACCTGAATCAACAATGCAACCGCCAACTGCGGCACCGTGACCGTCCATATATTTTGTTGTTGAATGTGTAACAATATCTGCACCCCATTCAAAAGGACGGCAACCAACGGGAGTTGCAAAGGTGTTATCAATAATAAGCGGTACACCATGAGCGTGAGCTGCATTTGCAAATTTTTCAATATCGAGAACTGTGAGAGCAGGGTTTGCAATTGTTTCACCGAAAACGGCTTTTGTGTTGGGACGGAATGCTGCATTAAGCTCTTCCTCGGTGCAGTCGGGTGAAACAAATGTGAACTCAATTCCCATTCTTTTCATTGTAACCGCAAAAAGATTATATGTTCCGCCATAGATTGTGGAAGAAGAAACAACGTGGTCACCACAAGATGCAATATTAAAAACTGCATAGAAAGATGCTGCCTGACCTGAAGAGGTAAGCATTGCAGCAGTACCACCTTCAAGCTCGCAGATTTTTGCTGCAACAGAGTCATTTGTGGGGTTCTGAAGACGGGTATAGAAATAACCGCTTGCTTCAAGGTCGAAAAGTTTGCCCATATCTTCACTGGTTGCATATTTAAAGGTTGTGCTCTGAACAATGGGAATCTGGCGGGGCTCACCGTTACCGGGGGTATATCCACCCTGAACACATTTGGTTTCTATTCTGTAATCACTCATTTTAATCATCCTTTCGAGTGGTTTGATATTTAATTAGTTTTAATCTGTAAGGAAAATGCACCAATAGAAAGTGTGTCCGTCCTTGGTGTATGCCCCTACGCCGAATTTTTTAAAGTTTTTATTACAAAGAGCTTTTTGGCTTTGTTCAATCTTTTTGAGTTCCTCAAAGGTTTCCTTATAACCGAAAGAGGCAGGGATTATGATTTTATCTGCAAAAGTATAACTGATGCCTTTTTCATCAAGAAGTTTGTAATAATATGAGCCGTCTTCACGAGCTAATGCAGTGCCTGTTTTTGTGGCAAATTCTTCTGCTGCCTCTTTGGCTGCATTGGAAAGTTCATTTGAAAGTTTTAAAGAAGAAATTCCCTCGTTCATTCGCATATCATTAACTTTTTTAAGGAATAAATCAGGGTTTTCACTGAATTCGTAACCTGCCATCTGGCGTTTGAATTCTTGCCCTGCGGCAGTTCTTAAAATCAAACGGGCATCAGTTGTATCAATTTTGTTATCTTTAACAATATCGGCACACTCAAAATCCATTCCTGTAAGTTCGTCGTCGTAAATTCCTGCAGCGATGGAAAGGGCGGTAATTGCATCCTGTGTTGTGATGTAATTATCGTTATTTATGTCACCGTAAAATCTTTTGATTTCAACTGCACCAAAGGGCATAACGGTCAGAACTATGACAGCGGTTATAACAACAGCGGCAACTATTATTTTAGATGTTTTTTTCATAGAACCACCTTTCTTCAGAGTATGATTTCCTATTTTATTACATTGATAGTTTATTATACTATATATAAAAAGAAAATGCAACGAATAATTTGTGAATTAACCGTTGCATTTGTGTTCTGTTATTAATCTTTAAGATACAGGCTTGCCTGTACCACAGAATATATTATCAAAGGGCATGAGCGGAACTATCAAGCCACGTTCCTTACATTTCTCCTATCAAGTTACATTCAGTAAGGTTTTTACCATCAAATCTGAATCCTTTTGCTTCAAAGGGTGTGAAGGTGAATTCGAATTCTTTTCCATTTATGGAAATAGCAGTGGTTTCGTTGCTTTCGGATGAATTGAAAAGACGGAGAAGATAATCTTCATTATTTATCTTTTTATAAGAAGAAAGAAGAATTTTTTGATTGCTTATTTTACAACCTGTTTCTTTCTTTTCTCCATTACCCGATGGGAAGAACGAGAGAACAAAGGGTGGTTGGTTGAAAATTTCGGCTTCTATGTCAATAGTGTCAAAGTCGGGAGTCAATCTGTAAGAAAAGTCTCTTTCACCCATATCAATGTGATTGTGAAATCTATCGTTGTCGGTAATGGGTCTGCTGTTGATGGGGTGGGCAGAATAAACAGGTGTTCGCATAAGTGTTATATTGAGAACGTTGTTTTTTGCGCTACCTCCATAGGTGCTGCTGTTTATAACTGCAAAGGCTTTGTTATCATCCTTGAATGCACACCATTTCTGGTATGTAACCTCTTTTTCTTCTTTTAAAAGTTCTTCCCTGCCGTAAGCAGTCTGACCGATGAATTTCGGGTTGGTTAAATCGGTTTCAAAAGAAAATTTGTAAAGGGTGTTTACATCATTTGCAAAGATTTTTACATCTGTGTCAATGTAAATATCCTCTTTTGAAAATGAATATGTAACAACTGCGAAAGAGTTACGGTTTTTAAAGGTTGCCTGAATTTTAGTTCTTGTATCGCCATTTTCAATTACGTGCACATTTTTACAATCTGCATCGGGGTAACCTGCGAATTTGTTTGCGTCTTCTTTTGAAAGAAGGGTAAATTCACCGATTTTGTCATAAAAACCGTCGTTTGTCATACCCCAAGGGTCTTCATTGTCCTTATAAACAAGAATTTTACCGCTGTTTTCTTTTAAGAGGTTTTTGCCCTCGATTTCATATTTATCAATAAGACCGGTTTCTTTATTAATGAGAACAGAAATATTGTTGTTTTCAAAAACAAAATGAGTGGTGGTTTCTTTTAACGGTTCGATAGGTCTTTTGTCTATTTTTTCAACGTGTAATTCGCAATCAAAACGATTGATGCTCATGGGCTTTAATTCTGCTCTGAAGCAGATGCGTTTTCTCCAGTCCATAGTTAAACTGCTTGCTTCTTTTTCGTTCTGACAGGGGAGATAATTACCTTGTTCATCGCGGATTTTGACAAGAGTTGTTTCACCCTCGTTCCAGTTCTGGTCTGCAAGCTGAAATTCTGCCTGAATTTCTCTTGTGACAGAATAGGGGTGGGGGTTAAAAACAATAACGGGGATTTCGCCGTCAATTGCTTTTTTCTGACCTTCACAAAGTTTAAAAAATGCTTTTGTGGTAAGACGGGAAACAATTTCTCTGCCGTAGCCTAAAAGACGGAGAACTTCGTTTTCACCATCTTTAATCATAGTTCCGGGGAGAATGTCGTGGAACTGACTGAAAAGCAATGCTTTTTCTGCGGATTTGAGCTCTTTTTCGTCATATTCTACACCGCTTGAAGCAAGCATTTTTTCGCAGGTAACAAGCTCGTTCTCAAGGGCTCTGTAATTTTTTTTGATTTGTGCCATTGTGGTGTAGCAGCCTACCATACAATGAACGAGAGATTTTGCATAAGTGTTAAGCTCTTTAGTGTCAACCTCGGAAAAATAGTTTTCGCAATAGGAATGTTCTACGATTATTTCGGGGTGGTTTTTTATGTATTGTTCAATATTATCAAGGTCGATTTTTGAGGGGCCGCCACCGTGATTGCCGACACCCCAAAGCATAAGGTTTGCACCGTCGTGGGCATCTTCTGCCATTCTATCGATTTTTTTTGTAACTTCGCCTCTTGCGCAGTTGTAACCACCCCACATTGAGTGGCCGATAATTTCGCTGCCGTCATAGCCTTTCCAAACGAAGTCTGTATCATTACCAACAATATTGTGGGGGCGCATAAACAGATATGAATGGTAGCCTGTTTTCTTTAAAATCTGAACAAGACCGCGGGTATGACCAAATGGGTCGAAGTTTATAGCGGTGGTGGGTTTCACTCCGAATTTTTCTTTGAAATAGGCGTTGCCTGCTTCAATCTGCCGAAGAAACCCCTCTGCAGATGGCATTGTGCAGTCAGGTTGAAGATACCAACCGCCCATAATACGCCATTTCCCTTTTCTGACGAGTTTCTGAATTCGCTTGAAAAGTTCAGGCTCGTTTTCCTCTACCCATTCATAAAGAACAGATTCATTGTGGTTGAAAATGAAATTATCATATTTTTCGCAGAAATCTGCGGCGATGCGGAAAGTTGAAATCGCTTCCGCTATACCTTCGTTTTTTGCCCAAAGCCAGATAGGGTCAATGTGGGCGTTACATAATAAGTGGATTTTTTTCATAATCAGAATCCTTTACTTTGAAAATTGCTCCAGTTACTGTCGGAAGCAAGAGTGCCGTTGCTTTTAAAAGTGTTAAGTGATTTGGTGTTGCCTTTAAGCCATGCGTTGCACCAATCGAGGATGTATGAGGTGTATTTTTCGGGGTTGGTGCAACAGGTTGTGTGAATTGCTCCGTTAAGAGAAGCATAAACCGCGGGACCTTTTGCAACATCGTAAGCAGGTTGAATCCATTTTGATGGAGAAACTATCATATCCTTTTCACCTGCAATAAATAATGTGGGAGTCGAGTTTGGCTCTGCTTCTTCGAGGTAGTTGCTACCTGCGACGGAAACAACACATTTGATTCTTGAATCCTTAACGGCTGCATTAACGGAACTTCTGCCACCCTGAGAATGACCGATAACGCCTAATGTGCTTGTGTTAACCTTCTTATAAGCGCAACTTGAAGAGTCGTTGTTAAGAGAAATAACAAAATCAAGTGCGGCAATCTGAGCATTGCCGTCTGCGGACATTGTTTCGCTACTTGCAATAACAATATAACCGCCTTTTGCAAGTTCGGCAAGCAAGCCTGCATACATATCGGGTGGGCACATTGTTCCGTTTGCCCAGGAAAGAACGGGGTAGGTTTTCTTTGAGGATTTTATATTTTCAGGATAGTAAACATAATAAGTTCTGCCGTCAGCTTCGTGAATTTCCTGGTTAGCTGTTCCTTGAGAAACTGCGGCGCTCTGAGTTTGTTGGGGTTCGTTGGTTTCAGGTGCATTTGTCTGAGGCTCTTGCTGAGCAGAACCGCTACCGCTTTGGGTTGTCGGTGCCTGAGTTTCAATGGGTGTAACAGTACCGCTTGTGTTATCAGGGGCGGGGGTTGATGCAACAGAAGTGTCTGCTACTGTGTCAGAGTATGTAATATCTGAATTAACAGTTTCGATTGGTGCAATGTATTGCTCTGTTGTAGTGGTTGTGGTTTCGTCAGCAGTATCTTTACCGCAGGACGCTACCGATGAAAATAATGTGCATACTAATAATATTGCTATTATGGATTTAAGGTTTTTCATTTTACATCCTCCTCGAATGTTTATATATGTATTATAGCAAATAAAATAAATATTGGCAATAAAAATAAACCCACACACCTTGTTAGGTGTATGGGTTTTTGGCAGCGGGATAGGGATTTTTCCGGCGCTTTGCGCCTCTCGCCTCGCTTCGCTCGTTGCCCACGTCGGCGAAAACAGTCACACCGGACTGTTTTCTTCCGCAAACTATGTTTGCTCCCTCCTGGTTCGAATCCCTATATAATCTTAACAAAAAAAGAAAGCACCCGATTGGGTACTTTCTTTTTTGGCAGCGGGATAGGGATTCGAACCCCAACAAACAGAGTCAGAGTCTGTCGTGCTACCGTTACACTATCCCGCTAAGACGAACGTTATTATACTCTTACATTTTCCAGTTGTCAAGAGTTTATTCAAAAATTTTTGGAAAAAGTTTTTTGTTAGCATAATTAAAAAAACTGTTGACTTTTTCTTTTTAGTGTGATAATATATCAAGGCTAACATATGCAGAGATACCGAAGTGGTTATAACGGAACGGTCTTGAAAACCGTCGTACGGCAACGTACCGTGGGTTCGAATCCCACTCTCTGCGCCACCTCTTTTGAGGACAATTTAATAACTGATTTCAGTTACCAATGCAGAAGTACTCAAGTTGGTGACGAGGCGCCCCTGCTAAGGGCGTAGGTCGGGAAACCGGCGCGAGAGTTCGAGTCTCTCCTTCTGCGCCAAACAAAAAAGCATCCTTCGGGATGCTTTTTTGTTTGGCTTGGAATAAAAGATTTGAGTCGAGTGACGGTTACGGCGCGGGCAAGGAGCACGACCGCCGCCGGTGGCGGAAGCAGGGAGTGCGAGTTGGCGCAGCGGTCAAAATTGTGCGAAGCGAAAAGCGAGCAAACAATTTTGGGCACCGCAAGAGGGCAAAGGTACGAAATCTATAATCGAAGTAGATAACAAATCCATACGCCTAACAAGGTGTGTGGTTTTTTGTTGTAACGAATAGGAGAGACTCGAACTCCCTCGGCGAAGCCGAACATAATCGGTTGTTCGCGAAGCGAATGCAAGGCAAAGCCTTGCGAGTCTCTCCTTCTGCGCCAGAAAACCTATCATACTTTTTGGTATGATGGGTTTTCTTTTGTGTGAGGAGACCCAAACCTGTTGGAAACAAATTTTCAGATAATGCAATATATCAAATGGAGATGAAAATTTCTGATTTCTATTGTATTTTTGCAACAGTTTTGGTACTATATTTCTAATATACAATTCAATATAATTTTCGTGAGTGACAGGGTTTTGCTTTAGCAAAAGTGAGTTATTTACTTTGGGTGCTTCTTGTGAAATTGGTGGGTTGTATAGAAGTGTGTTTTGGGCGTAGTTTTGACTACGCATTTTTAATATGAAGAAAGAATGATACATTATGAAACGGGTTACTTGTTTGTTACTGAGTATTTTACTTTTGGTAGGATTACTTCTGCCGTCTGCATTTGCTTCGGAACTTGTGGAGACAGATGCTTTTGCAACAGAAACGGATTTAAACGAAGAAGCGGAAGATGCAACTGAATCTACCGAGAGTTATGAATGTGAACATATTTTTGTTACCGATGAAGCCAAAGTGCCTACCTGTACAGAAACTGGTTTGACTGAGGGCAGTCATTGTGAAATCTGTGGTGAGGTGTTGGTAGAGCAGGTAGTGATACCCGTAAAAGGACATCATTATGTGGAAGGTCGATGTGCAAACTGTGATGACCTGCTACCGTTGGTGCCTTACTATGAGCAGTGCAGTCAGCCGATGGTGACTACCGGTGCGAATTTTCCTGAGCTGAATACAAAAGCTCCTTCTGAGAGGGTCTATTTACCTGTGGGGTATTCTCTCCCCGGTATAACTTATTCTTCTGTGTTCCGTGGTGGAACAGATGTACTTTGGAACTATAATCCCTCTACTTTTTATAGTGCTGTTGCAAATCCTGCTTCCGTTTTGTACACTGAAAACAAATGGGGGACGGTGTATAACGCCGCATCTTACTATGGTTCTGTATGCAGTACCACGGCAATGAAGAGTTGTGGCTATAAATACCCCTATATGTCTTATGAAATTCCACAGGCTATGATGGAAAAAACGAATCATTCCATAGGGAATGTTGCTGTTGATGATATTTTGTGGAGAAGCGGTCATGTGGCCGGAGTAATCGGTGTATCAAAAGATGCAAACGATAATGTGACGAGTGTAACATGTATCGAACAAAACAATCCCAGTGTTGAAATTTTTGATGTTGCTGCCGAAATGTGGGATAGTTATTTTGAAAGTAATTGGAAAACAATCTACTATGGTGGTGAAAAGGATGTTGATGATCCGGCAGTATATCCTGAAAATAATTCCATAATTTTCTCCCGTGGTAACAACACCTATGTTACAGATTGGAATGAAATGCTTTTTTACATTCCAACGGCTTCCACAGTATATTTTACCAAGGATGGAGAGACTACTGAATACAGTAAGTCTGTCTTTAATACAAAAACTGTCAACGACACGATTGTTTACGATTTGAGTGAATTGTTTGACGGTGTAGGGGATTACTACTTCCATACCGAAGAAAATACAACAGATATCTGCATAAAGGTTGTTGATCTGGGCGAAATTTCTATTGTAGATAACAACGCCACTTTATCAAATTATGCAAACTGCACTCCTGTATGCTACCATGTAATCAGAATCATCCCTGACAATGGCACCTATGATTTCTATGGTGCGCCTGAGGGCTACACAACTGTTATATATAACAACTCCTACAAAGATATTACGGACGACTCCTTTGCTGTTGAAAAGCGTCCCGCTAACAACAACTATAAGGTGGAAGTGTTTTATGATACAGGCTTTGGGTGGGCAAGGGCTCTTAGTGAGAATGTGTTCTGTGAAGTTGACTCTCCTTATCTTCAGCAACTTCCTGAAAATTTGCTCGGATGCACAAATCTTTATGAGGTGCTCGAACCGATGAAGGGTTACTACGCTCAGAAGGAATATCGCACCGACAATGGCAAGTATATTTCTATTGTATTTCCTGTGAGTGGTGGGGACAGGTTGATGGTTAGTTCTTTTGTCAACAAAAAAGAGAAACCTGTAACTGCGAAAAATAATGGCTCCAGAGTAACTTTCCTCAAAAGAGAATGTTATTTAATGTCTAAGAGTTCTTCTGAAGTTTATGCCGAATATAAGAAAAACGGGTATATCACGGTTCCTGAAGGTGCCACAGCTGTAGGCATTTGTTGGGAGGAACCCCATGAGGAAAACTGGGCATATCTTCTGAAGAAAAGCGATAATTTTACCAATCACAAACCGGTTTACTATGAAGCCAAAGCTTCCACCTGCACAAAAAAAGGTTTAACTTCAGGTGTTTATTGTACTGATTGTAAAAAGTGGGTTATGGGTCGTAAAACAATTGCAAAATGCGCACACACCTATGGTTCGAAAACAAGAGTTACAAAAGCGACTCTTACAAGAAACGGCAAAATAAAAAATGTATGTTCTGTTTGCGGTTATGTTTCTTCTGATAATGAGAAAATAATCTACTACCCTAAAACAATAAAACTTTCTAAGAATTCCTACGCTTGCAACGGAGAGGCGATAACACCTACCGTGATTGTTAAAGATAGCAAAGGAACAACTTTGAAAAAGGATACCGATTATACAATCAAGTGTTCAAAAGGCAGGAAAAATCCCGGTACATATTCAGTTACAGTTACATTTAAAGGCAAATATATCGGTAAAAAGAAACGGACCTTCAAGATTTATCCCGGTGCAACCAAAAAAATAACTGCAAAACCGACCACAAAATCAATTAAACTCACTTGGTCAAAGGTTATCGGTGCAACAGGTTACAGAGTTTACAAGTATAATACCAAAACAAAGTCTTATGATAAACTTAAGGATGTAAAAGGTACAAGTCTGAAAATTTCCGGACTTTCAGCCGGCAGAAAGTATAAGTACAGGGTTAAGGCTTATTACGAGTCAGACTCAAAGGTGATTTGGAGTGAAGATGCAAAGGTAATCCAAACTGCAACAAAACCAAAAACTCCTTCACTTAAGGTTACATCAACTGCTAAGGGTAAGGCTAAGCTCAAGTGGTCAGATGTATCAGGTGAGAGTGGTTATGTAATTTACTACTCAACAAGTAAAAAAAGTGGTTTCAAAAAGTACAGTTCACCTAAAGCCAACGCTACAAAGAAAACAGTTTCAAAGCTCAAAAGAGGTAAAAAATATTACTTCCGTGTAAAAGCTTATGTTAAAACTTCAAGTGGCATGGTTTATAGTGGTTATAAGACAGTTGGTGTGAAGATTAAGTAAATATTAGGTAAATATAAAAACGTTCGCTTTTGCGTGGGTGTCTTAAGGACACTCACGCAGTTTTTTTGCATAAATTTAACATCTATTCACAAACTATTTACAAAAATATTTGCAAAAGAGGTTGACAAATGCTACCAAGGGGAGTATATTATTAACAGAGTTAGCACTCTGGTGTGTGGAGTGCTAACAGTGTTAAAAACCTGAGAAGAGGTGAGGTCGTGGCAGAGCTTACAGGGCGCAAACAACAAATTCTTGCGATTATAATTGAACGCTTTATCGCTACGGGCGAGCCTGTGGGTTCGAAAGCGATCTGTGCCGAAATGGGAAACGCGGTTTCTTCCGCTACCATTCGTAACGATATGGCGGATTTGGTTGAGCTTGGTCTTCTTGAACAACCTCACACCTCTGCAGGTCGTGTTCCTTCCCAACTTGGTTATAGGTACTATGTTGATAATTTAATGACTACCTATGAATTAGGCATAGAAGAGCAGGAACGAATCAAAATATGGTTGCAGTCCTTTTCGGGTGAACCCGATAAGCTCCTTGAAAAAGCGGGTAGTATTTTAGCAGAGCTTACGGACTGTGTTGCGGTTTCTTCTTCACCTGCAGACGCAGATGCTAAGATAAAAAGAATTGAGCTTGTTCCGTTAAGTGAACACACCGCAATGATTGTTCTTCTTGCTACATCAGGTATTCTTAAAAGCTCCGTTGTGAGAAGTGATGCGCAGATTAATGTTGATATTGCTGAGGTTTTTTATAACATCTGTCAGAATTATTTTATCGGGAAATCCGTTTCTGATATTAATGTAATGTTCATTCAGACACTTGTTGCATCCCTTGGAGACAGAGTCTTTATAATGTCACCGTTTTTGTGCGCAATAGCAGACCTTTGCGAAGCAGTTAAAACAACTGAGCTTCATTTAAAGGGTCAGTCAAACATACTTAATCACGAAGAACTTTCTGACGATGCTTTTCGTCTTATGGATTTTCTTCACAGGGGGACACCTCTTGAAAATATGCTTGGCTCATATAAGAAACAATTAAATGTTGCAATCGGTACGGAAAACCTTTACAGAGAATTGAAAAATTCTTCAACGATTTTCTCGAAATATTCCGTAGGGGATAAGGATAGTGGTTCAATCGGAATAATCGGTCCGACAAGGCTTGATTATGCAAGGCTTATTCCGAGTATTAAGTATTTAGCATCGGTTATCGGAAATCTTCTTTCCGAAACTCTTGATGAGGAGTGAGGTAAAAAATGGCGAATGCAGAAAACAAAGCAGTTGAAACCGAAGAAACTGCAGAAGTAAAAAAAGAAACAAAAAAAGAAAAGAAATCTAAGAAGAATGCTGAAGTTGATGCTCTCAAAGCGGAAATCGAAAAGCTTTCAACTGACCTTGCGGCTCTTAAGGATTCACATCTTCGCACTCTTGCAGAGTATGATAATTACAGAAAACGCTCTCAAAGAGAAAAGGAAGCAACCTATGGCGATGCAAAAGGCAACACCATTAAGGCTCTTCTTCCTGTTATTGATAATTTCGACAGAGCACTTGAAAACCAGACAGATGATGTTGAGGTTTACAGAAAAGGCGTTGAAATGACGGTTACTCAGCTTAAAGAAATACTCAAAAATATGGATGTTGAGGCTTTCGGTGCAGTTGGTGACGAATTTGACCCCAATATTCACAGCGCTGTAATGACTGTTGAAAATGATGAGCTTCCCGAAAACTCAATTGCGGCAGTTTTTGAAAAAGGTTATAAAATGGGTGACAGAATATTGCGTTTCGCAACTGTTCAGGTTACCAATTAAATAAATACACAAACAAAACTTTAAAATATATTTGGAGGTAATTAAAATGGCAAAAACAATTGGTATTGACTTAGGTACAACTAACTCTTGCGTAGCAGTTATCGAAGGTGGCGAGCCCGTAGTTATTGCTAACGTTGAAGGTAACAGAACAACTCCCTCTGTTGTAGGTTTCTCAAAATCCGGCGAAAGACTTGTTGGTCAGGTTGCAAAACGTCAGGCGGTTCAGAATCCCGACAGAACAATTGCATCTATCAAAAGACAGATGGGTACAGATTACAAAGTTCAGATTGATGACAAATCCTACACACCCCAGCAGATTTCTGCAATGATTCTTTCAAAGCTTAAAGCTGATGCAGAAAGCTACCTCGGTGATAAGGTAACAGAAGCAGTTATTACTGTTCCCGCTTACTTTACAGACTCACAGCGTCAGGCAACTAAAGACGCAGGTAAAATTGCAGGTCTTGAGGTTAAGAGAATTATCAATGAGCCCACAGCAGCAGCTCTTGCTTATGGTATTGATAAAGAAAATGACCAGAAGGTTATGGTTTATGACCTTGGTGGCGGTACTTTCGATGTTTCTATTATTGAAATGGGCGAGGGTGTTCAGGAAGTTCTTGCAACTGCAGGTAATAACCGCCTCGGTGGTGACGATTTTGACCAGAGAATTATCGACTGGCTTGTAACTGAATTCAAAAAAGAAACAGGTTCAGACCTTTCTACTGATAAAATGGCTATGCAGAGACTTAAAGAAGCTGCAGAAAAAGCAAAAATCGAGCTTTCAGGCGTTACCTCATCTGCAATTAACCTTCCTTTCATTACAATGACAGAAGCAGGACCTCTTCACCTTGACACAACTCTCACAAGAGCAAAATTCAACGAGCTTACAGTTGACCTTGTTGAAGCAACAATGGCTCCAGTTCGTCAGGCAATTTCCGACTCAGGTCTTAAGGTTTCTGAAATTGATAAAGTTCTTATGGTTGGTGGTTCTTCAAGAATTCCTGCTGTTCAGGACGCAGTTAAAAACTACACAGGCAAAGAACCCTACAAGGGCATTAACCCCGATGAATGTGTTGCAATGGGTGCAGCTCTTCAGGCAGGTGTTCTCGGTGGCGATGTAGAAGGCCTTCTTCTTCTTGACGTTACACCCCTTTCACTTGGTATTGAAACTCTCGGTGGCGTTTGCACAAAAATTATCGAAAGAAACACAACAATCCCTACAAAGAAGAGCCAGATTTTCTCAACTGCAGCAGATAATCAGACATCAGTTGAAATTCATGTTCTTCAGGGTGAAAGAGAATTTGCAAGAGACAACAAAACTCTCGGTATGTTCCACCTTGACGGTATTCTTCCTGCTCGTCGCGGTACTCCTCAGATCGAAGTTACATTCGATATTGATGCTAACGGTATTGTTCACGTTTCCGCAAAAGACCTTGGCACAGGTAAGGAACAGTCAATCTCTATCACTGCTTCTTCCAATATGAGCAAGGATGATATTGATAAGGCAGTCAGAGAAGCAGAGCAGTTTGCAGAAGAAGACAAGAAACGTAAGGAAGCTGTTGACATCCGTAATGGCGCAGATCAGATGGTATTTGAATGCGAAAAACTCGTTTCCGAAAACGGTGATAAATTTGACGAAGCAGACAAGAACGATATCAACGCTAAAGTAGAAGAACTCAAAGAAGCTCTTAAGGGCGAAGATATTGAGCTTATCAAAACAAAACAGGAAGCTCTTCAGGCAAAATTCTATGAGATTTCCGAAAAACTTTATAAAGCAGCAGGCGGTGCTCAGGGCTTTGACCCCAACAATATGGGCGCAGGCTTTGACCCCAATGCAGCAGGTGCGCAGGGTGGAGATAATTACACAGAAGCACCTTTCACAGATGTTGACTAATTATTGATTAAAAGCCGAAGACGGTTCTCAAAAGGAACCGTCTTCGGTGAGTGAATTCCTAAAGAAAGGAATCAATTATGGCAGATAAAAGAGATTATTACGAGGTGCTTGGTGTTTCCAAAAGTGCCACACCTGATGAGATAAAAAAAGCATATCGCCAGCTTGCGAAAAAGTATCACCCAGACCTTAACCCCGATAACAAAGAGGCAGAGGCAAAGTTCAAGGAAGCAAACGAGGCTTATGAAATTCTTTCAGATTCCGACAAGAAAGAAAAGTATGACCGCTTCGGCTTTGCGGGTGTTGACCCCAGCTATGGCGCAGGTCAAGGTGGTGGCGGTTTCGGTGGCTTCGGCGGATTTGACGGCGGAATGGATTTCGATTTGGGTGACCTTTTCGGTTCGTTCTTCGGCGGATTCGGTGGTGGCGGAGGACGTTCTAACCCCAATGCACCCCGTAGAGGCAGCGATATTCAGACTAACATATATATTTCCTTTGAGGAAGCCGCAAAGGGTTGCAAGAAAACTGTTGAATTCCAGAAAATTGAAGTCTGTGATGAATGTACAGGTTCAGGTGCGGCAAAGGGTTCTTCACCCCAGACCTGCCCCGACTGTAACGGTAGAGGACAGATTAATGTTCAGCAGAGGACACCTTTCGGTACTATCAGTACATCAAAACCCTGCCAGCGTTGTGGAGGTAAGGGTACATTTAACCCCAATCCTTGTACAAGATGTAAGGGCGCAGGCAGGATCAGAAGAACTGTTAAGCAGGAAATCACAATCCCTGCAGGTATTGATGACGGACAGATTTTTACAGTTCGCAATCAGGGTAATGCAGGTGCAAACGGTGGTCCCGCAGGTGATTTGAGAGTTGGCGTTATTGTTAAACCTCACCCATTTTTTGAACGCGATGGCTACAATGTCTGGTATGATGTCACAGTCAGCTTCGTTCAGGCGGCTTTAGGTGACAAACTCCGTGTTCCCACACTTGACGGTCAGGTTGAATATATTCTTCCTGCAGGAACTCAACCCGGTGATATCTTCAAATTAAAGGGAAGAGGTATTCCTGTTCTTAACTCCACAAGACGTGGTGACCAGCTTATAAGGGTTAATATTGAGGTTCCCAAAAATCTTAATGAAAAGCAGAAAGAAGCTCTTATGAACTTTAATACCACAATGGGTGCAAAGGCAGTAGAGCCTGAAGAAAAACGCGGATTTTTCGGCGGAAAGAAAAAGAAATAAAAGTTAAACCCTATTTAATTTTGTAAATCAAAATTAAATAGGGTTTATTGTTTGTGTTTTGAATTGTTTTATGTTATGATGATTTCAGTATATAAAAGGAGATATTCTTATGAAAATTATGATTGCATCCGATATTCATGGTTCTTTAAAATACTGCCGTGAGTTAGTTGAAAAATATAAAGAAGAAAAATGCGAAAAATTAGTGCTTTTAGGGGATGTGCTTTATCATGGACCCCGTAACGATTTACCCGAGGAATATAATCCAAAGGGTGTTATAGCACTTTTAAATGATATGGCGGAAGAAATACTTTGCGTAAGAGGTAACTGCGAAGCGGAAGTGGATGAAATGGTGCTTTCTTTCCCTGTTCTTGCTGAATATGCTTTCTTCTATCACAAGGGCAGAATGTTCTTCCTTACCCACGGGCATAAAATGAATCCTAAGAATCTTCCTAAAATCAAAAAAGGCGATATTCTTTTCAATGGTCATACCCATGTGAGTAAAATTGAAGAATTAGAGGGAGGCTATATCTATGCAAATCCCGGTTCAGTTTCTATTCCAAAAGAGAATACACCAAGAGGGTATATGATTGTGGATGATGAGGCGATTATTCATAAGAACTTGAGTGGTGAGGTTGTTAAAGAATATATTCTTTGAGTGCAAAATGTAAAGTGCAAAGCGCAAAGTGTCGGTACGAAAAAATGAGCTGTATAATAATGAAGGGGATAAAAGTGAGAAGAGATAAAATAAACTATTATTTAGATATAGCTGAAACGGTTTCACAAAGGTGCACTTGTCTGAGAAGGCATTATGGTGCGGTAATTGTTAAAGATGATGAGATTATTTCCACAGGTTATGTGGGTGCGCCGAGAGGTAGGCAGAATTGCACTGATATAGGTGTTTGTATAAGAGAAAAACTTAATATTGCCCGCGGTGAAAGATATGAACTTTGCAGAAGTGTTCACGCAGAAGCCAATGCAATTATCAGTGCTTCAAGAAAAAATATGATAGGAAGTACACTTTTCCTCGTTGGAACAGATGTTAAAACAGGTGAATATGTAAAATATGCTTGTTGCTGTTCAATGTGCAAACGAATGGTTATAAATGCAGGGATTGAAAATGTTATAATCCGTGATGATAAAGATACATACAGAATTATAAAAGTTTCCGAATGGATTGAAATTGATGAGTCTGTAGAGGGTGTACTTGGTTATTGATAAAAATAAAAAAACAATCGACAGTTTTTTTGAACTGTCGATTGTTTTTTTATGTCTTATAATTCAATTTTCTCACATTCGTAGCCAAGTAATTCGTTACTAACCTTATCGGGTTGGTGACCGCCTATATAGAGCGTGATTTTGCCGTTGGGGTCTACTCTCTGACCGTCTTCAAGAACTGCTTTGAGCCAATATGTATCAATGTCAATTGTTACGTTTTTGCTTTCGCCTGCTTCAAGATTTGTGGATTTGATACCGCAAAGCTGGAAATTGGGAGTATAGGTTCTTGAGTCGGAATACTGTGCATAAATCTGAGTTTTTTCAATACCTGCTCTGTCGCCGATATTTTTAACATTTACGCTTACTTTGATATTATCATCAGTCTTTTCGAGCACTTTTGCATCGGTGTACCGGAACTTTGTATATGAAAGACCATAACCGAAGGGGTAGAGCGCATCACCCTCAATGAAACGATAGGTTTTACCCTGCATATTGTAATCTGTGAAGTCGGGAAGAGGATGCTCACCATTGTAGATTGTTACAGGAAGTTTACCGCAGGGGTTGTTATCGCCCGAGATTGTTTTTGCAATTGCAAGACCGCCCTGAGAACCGGGGTACCAGCCGTGAATGATTGCTTTAGCATGGTTTCTTACCTTTTCACCAAGGTCAACGGAGCTACCGCACAGAATAACAACAATAACATTTTCACAAGCATCGCAAACCATTTCTGCAAGTTTCTGTTGGGTTTTGGGAAGATAGATGTTTTTCTTATCACCGCAAGCTGTATAGTCGTTATCGTAGCCTGTGTCTTCGCCCTCAATTGAACAATCAAGACCAAGGGCAAGAACGGCAATATCTGCTTCTGCGGCAGCAGCGGCTCCATCGCTGAGCATATTACCGAAGCCACTCCACTCATTAATTTTTTCGTGGCAGTAGTTACAACCTCTTTCAACGGCAATATCAGCGTTGGTGAAAACTCTTCTTATACCATCTGCAACTGTGATATATTCGGAAGCATAGGCGTTATAGTTGCCCTCAAGGGCAGTAAAGGAAAGAGCGTTTGGACCGATAACTGCAATTTTTTTGTTTGTGTTTTTATCAAGGGGTAAATAATTGTCATTTTTAAGAAGAGTTACGCAATTTTCAGCGGCTCTTAAATTAAGTTCTCTGTGTTCTTTACAGTCGAGTTTAGAATAAGGGATATCGGAATAGGGTCTTACTTCTTCAAATTCGCCTAAAAGGAAACGAATCATATAAAGTCTTTCAGCAGCTTCTGTGATTTGTTCCTCTGTGATAAGGTCTTCTTCATAAGCATCAACAAGGGCATCATAAGTCTGACCGCAGTTAAGGTCACAGGAGTTTTTAAGAGCAACTGCTGCAGCTTCTGCTCTTGTTTCTACGAATTTGTGGAATTCATAAATGTCCTGCAAAGCGCCACAGTCGGAAACAAAGTAACCATCAAAGCCCCAGTTTTTACGAAGCACCTCACCCATAAGATAATCGTGGGAGCAACAAGGTTTGCCGTTGGTGCGGTTGTATGCACCCATAACACCAGCAACACCTGCTTTTACAGTTTTTTCGAAAGCGGGGAGATAGGTTTCATAAAGGTCGTGGGGAGTTGCAATTGCATCAAATCCATGGCGGTCTTTTTCAGGACCCGAGTGAACGGCAAAATGCTTCGAACAAGCGGCACCCTTTAAAAATTCGCCGTCACCCTGAATTCCTTTGATAAATGCCGTACCGAGAGTTGCAGTAAGGTAAGGGTCTTCGCCAAAGGTTTCCTGGCCGCGTCCCCAACGAGGGTCACGGAAAATGTTGATGTTGGGTGCCCAATATGTAATGCCTTTGAAAATATCGTGGTCGCCATATTCAACGTGTTTATTATATTTAATTCTGCCTTCTGTTGAAATAACATCAGCAATTTCATTTATAAGTTCGCTGTCAAAGGTTGCTGCCATAGCAATTGTATGGGGGAAAACCGTTGCGGTTCCGCTACGGGCAACGCCATGAGCGCCTTCGTTCCACCAGTTATACGCTTTGATTCCAAGTCTTTCAATAGCGGGGGAAGTGTAAAGGAGCTGTGTCATTTTTTCTTCAACTGTCATTTTTGACACAAGCTCTTTCGCTTTGATTTTTGCTTCGTTTTTTGTCATCTGGATTTCTCCTTTTAGGGAAAATATATAATAGATTAAATATAAACCAAATGATAAATATAGTCAATAAAATAAAGCGACAAAAAATAAATGAAAAACTATATAAAAACAACAAACCGCCATCTATGTGGCGGCTTGTTGTTTTAGGTATTTATGAAACTAATCTTTTATATATCAACCTTGAAGTCCGGTTCGGCGATAAATATGGGCGAACAAGATGTTCAAGGGGTATATCGGATGAAGAAGAACAGGCTTACTGTGCGTTCTGCATGTTCTTGTAAAGACCATTGAGTTCAATAATCTTTCTGAGTTTTCTGAAAGAGAAGCCCTTTTCTTCTTCAATCTGTTTGAGAAGTTTTTTCTCAATTGAACGATAGTTAATCATGTTCGGGACTCCTTTCGTTTGATTACAATGTTATTATACGGATTTTTTTGAAAAAGTCAAGTGATTGTGCACAAACACAACCTCTTGAGTTTGTGCAATATGCACGATGCGGCTGTCTGCGCTTTTATCTTTGGGTTACACAAAAGTATTAAAAACTTGCAAAATAAATTGTGAAAAATGCACAATTGGTAAAAAGATTTTTAACACATTATGACGAAAGAGTTGAATTGTAAATTTGGAATAGAAAAAAAGTTTGTGAAAATTTTTTCACAAACTTTTTAATGTTTTACAGTAATTCTCTTGAATATAGTCCGTTGGTTTTCTTTCCGTCAGGAGTTTTGCCGTTTAAATAAGCATGATATATTTTTTCACAATCCTTCTTTTCTTCAATTGTGAAATAAAATGTTACAAAATCAAGGTTTGAAAGATTTTTGTCCCCGATATAAAGCGGTACGCTGTTATGAAGAACAGAATATTTTTTGTTATAGCACAGAAGAGGAAATTCAATTCCTTTTCTGTCTGTGAGTGTGGCCTTGCCATTACAGTTAAGACAACCGTCAACACTTTTTTGAGGACAAGTGCGCAATAACATAATTGGCAGATAACCGTAAATATATGTGCCTTTGAGAGTATCTGTGGAAATATTTTTTATTGCCTTTTCAGAAAGTTCAAAGGAAAGTGTTATATCTTCAAGTCCCATTTCTTTGTAACTTTGCGCGGAAAGGGAGTTTGTTATATTAAGTCCATGTGAACCATAAATTTTAAACCCTGCTTTTTTGAGAAGTGCAATTCCGCCAATGTTTCCCGTTACACCTCTTACAATACCTGTTCTTTTTATTGCAGAAAGTTTTCTGAGAATTTCTTTCTCGTCTTCGGGGTAAATTAGCTGAGGTAACTCAATAGCTATTTTTACGGGTAAACACTCGGCTTCTTCAAGGTTATTGAAAATTTCTTCAAGAGGAATGATAACTAAATCAGCTTTTTCAAAATCTTTACTGAATTGAGAAAAACTTTCAAGACGAATTCTTGTTTTGGGTTTTGAAAAATCAACTTTATTGTATGAGATATCAGGTTCTACATCATTGATTATATATTCTTTTTTTGAAAGCTCTTCTTCCAAAAGATTTGCTGCTTCCCGCCTTAAAGCATTAATAGCAGATGCAGGGAGGGTGAGAGCATCTTCATTTTCAAATACGAGAGAATCAAGATAAAAAGATGTATCGCCCAGTTTTGAAAGATTTCTGAAAGCAATTTCTTCAGAAAGGGGAGCGGTTCTTGGTTCTTGTGGAAATTCGCCCGATACCTGAACAGTTTTACCTTTTGCAGAAAACAAGAGCACTGCGGGCTCGTCCCTTTTGAGAATGAGCTTTGCGTTTGCTTTATTGGGGCGGATTTCGTTTTTATATGAAGTTTCGAGTTCTTTTAAAACAGTGGTTGCAGATGTTACATCTTCTTTAAGACGGTAGCCGAACATATCAACAGTTCTTTTGCCTTTTAAATAGCCGTCTGTAAAACCGCTACGGGAGAAAACAGAGCGTAAGGTGAGTTTATCATAAAACTCATCATTCATAGCTTTTTTCAGACTGCTTACAGCGGCGGCAACGTATTCGGGACGTTTCATTCTTCCCTCGATTTTAAATGAATTAATGCCGATTTCCATAAGGTCTTTTATGTTGTCAAGATATGACATATCTTTAAGGGAGAGAGCATACTCTCTGCCGTGAGTATTAGTCCAGTTAAGACGGCAACCCTGAGCGCAAAGACCTCTGTTACCGCTTCTTTCACCAAGCATTGCAGAAAGATAGCAATTGCCGGATGTACTCATACAATGTGCGCCGTGAACAAACACCTCAAGTTCTGTGTTAACTGCATCCCTTATCATTTTCATTTCATTCAATGAAAGTTCACGAGCCAGAACTATTCTGGAAAAGCCCATATCTTCAAGGAGTTTTGCACCTGAAACATTGTGAACTGCCATTTGTGTTGAAGCGTGAAGAGGTATATCGGGGCAAATATCTTTTACTGCCTTTACTGTTGCAAAATCCTGAACAATTACTGCATCTGCACCACTTTGGGCTATGGCTTTTACTGTTTTGTAAAGCTCGTCAATTTCTTTATCGAAAATTAAGGTATTGAGAGTTATGTAAACCTTCACATCACGAAGACGACAGTATTTAACCGCTTCTTTTAAACTTTCTGTTGTGAAATTGTCAGCATTACGCCGGGCGTTGAAATTATCAACACCCAGGTAAACTGCATTTGCACCACTTCTTACAGCGGCTTTTAATTGTTCTTGTGCTCCGACGGGAGCGAGAATTTCAAAAGAAGTCATAGTGTGAAATACCTTGTATTGTTTAGTTAGGAGTTAGGAGTGCGTAGTTAGGAGTGTCGGGACCTGCGGTCGGCAATTATAATTGTAAAATCAGACCCAAACTTTATCTTACTAAATGTCTGTATCCAAGAGAATGTTTGTTGTGAGAAAAAAGTAGCGGCTAGCGAAGCAAACATAATGTTTGGAAGCGAAGCTTCCCCAACACTCCTCACTCCTCATTCCTCGGTTTTATTTATCAATTATCAAATATTGGTGATTATTTCCTCTTTGGCGGTTCTTACTCTTAAAATGTCACCCTTTTTTACGTCTGCGGTGCAGTCGAGAGTGAGGAATTCTTGAGGATGGCAGGCACTTTCGCATTCTTCACCCTGTTCATTGACGATTTTGGTTGCGGTAAATTTCATACCGAATGTTTCGGGCGAAAGCACCTCGATTGTGTCGCCGAGTTTAAAAAAGTTTCTTTGTTGGATTTTTAATTTTCCGTCCTTGCAATCTTCAAGGGCAACGCCTGCAAAGGTGCAATCCCAATGGTAAAGACCGTCGTTTTTATGACCTTGAACAAGGTTTCCGAAATAGAAACCGCTGTTGTAGGGGCGGTGGCTTATAGCATTTAGTTCATCTTCAAGAAGCTCTATAGGAGCAGATTTGTCAATTGCTCTTCTGTAGGCATTAACTACGTGAGAAACATAATATTCGGTTTTCATTCTGCCCTCAATTTTAAAGGAGTCAATACCTGCATCTGCCAATTTATCTAAAAAGCCGATTGCCTTCATATCGTGAGAAGAAAGCAGTGCGGAATGGTCTTGATATTCTTCCAATTTCATATATTCATTGGGACGATTCCTTTCAACAAGGTAATATTCCCAACGGCAAGGCTGGGTGCATTCGCCTCTGTTACCGCTTCTTCCGTTCATATATGATGAAATAAGGCACCTGCCTGAATATGCCATGCACATAGCCCCGTGAACAAAGGCTTCAAGCTCAAGTTCCTCAGGGATTTTTGAGTGCATTTCGGCAATTTCATCAATGGTCATTTCACGGGCGATTACGATTCTTGATGCACCCATTTCGTAATAAGCTAAAGCAGAGGCATAGTTGCAACAGTTTGCTTGGGTACTGATGTGCACTTCAAGATTTGGTTCTGCCTGTTTTATTGTTCTGACTGCGCCTAAATCGGACACGATAACCGCATCCACACCTAATCCGTAAAGGGTTCGGGCATAGTCTTTAAGTGGTTCGATTTCACTATTTTTTGTAAAACTGTTTACTGTTACATAAAGCTTTTTGTTTTTTGAATGTAAAAGTTTTACGGCAGAGTCAATATTCTCTTCAGAAAACGCAGATTTTTCGGCTCTTAACTGAAGAAGCGGTCCGCCGATATACACTGCATCTGCACCGAAACGGTCGGCAGCAATAAGACAGTTCATATCTCCCGCAGGAGCGAGAAGTTCAGGCTTTTTGTTGGGGTTTATCATATTAAAACACCTCGTTGAAAGTTAGGAGTTAGGAGTGAGGAGTGAGTAGTGAGTAGTGTTAGGGAAGCTTCGCTTCCAAACATTACAAATTTCGCAATACTGTTACTTGTTCTTTTGGCGCATTTTCGCGCCCCGAAACTTGCCACTTGCCACTTCCAACTTGCAACTGAATATTTTACACTATTTTCTGATGAAAAACAAGTGACAAAGTAATATGAAAACATTATATATGCACTTGATTTTTATAAGTGTACTGTGCTATAATGTTTTTCTATTATAGGTTATTATGTTCTGATAACAAGGAGATGTTAAAATGAAGTACGATGTTGCTGTCATAGGTGCAGGTGTTGTAGGCTCTCTTATTACGAGAGAACTTTCAAAATATAACATCAAAGTAGCGCTTCTTGAAAGATGCAACGATTGTGCAATGGGTGCTACAAAAGCAAACTCTGCAATTGTTCACGCAGGCTTTGATGCTGTACCCGGAACACTTAAAGCAAAGCTCAATGTTCGCGGTGTTGAGCTTATGAAAAAAGTTTGCAAGGAGCTTAATGTTCCCCTTAAAAATAACGAAGCTCTTGTTGTGGCTTTTTCTGAGGAGGAAATGCCACATCTTGAGATGCTTAAAGACAGGGGCGAGCAGAACGGTGTTCCCGCTCTTCGTATTGTAAGAAGAGAAGAACTTGTTGAATTAGAACCCAATATCGGTGATACAGCAGTGGGCGCTTTGGTTGCTCCAACTTCTTCAATCGTGTGTCCTTACGAACTTACAATTGCAGGTGTTGAAAATGCAGTTACAAACGGTGCAGAATTTTTAAGAAACTGCGAAGTTACCAACATTGATTATATTGGTGATGAATTTAAACTTAAAACCTCTCTCGGTGAAATTACTGCAGAATATGTAATAAATGCCGCAGGTGTTCATTCCGGTGAGGTTGCTTCACTTATCGGTGATGATTCTATTGAAATCGTTGTTCGTCATGGTGATTATTATCTTCTTGATAAATCTCAGGGCTCACTTGTTTCAAGAACTATTTTCCAATGTCCTACCCAAATGGGTAAAGGTGTTCTTGTTTCTCCCACAGTTGACGGTAACCTTATTGTAGGACCATCTGCAGAAGATATTGACAATGGCGATGATGTTGCTACAACATCCGTTGGTCTTGATAAGATTTACACAAATGCCGTTAAGAGCGTTCCTGCAGTTTCTTTGAGAAATGCAATTACCTCTTTCAGCGGTAACCGTGCTCATCCCACAAGCGATGATTTTATTATAGGTTCATCAGTAGCTAATAAGAAATTTATCAATGCGGCAGGTATTGAATCTCCCGGACTTTCTTCTGCCCCTGCTATTGCGGAAATGGTTGACGGTATTATTAATGAACTTTCAGGGGGCTTTGAGAAAAAAGCTGATTTTAATCCTATCAGACCCGAGCCTGTTCGCTTCCGTCATATGTCAACAGAAGAAAGAGCAAAGCTTATTGAGAAAAATAAAGCATACGGCAGAATTGTTTGTCGTTGTGAAACAATTACCGAAGGTGAAATCCTTGATGCTATTCACGCTCCTGCGGGCGCTCGCGATGTTGACGGTGTTAAGAGAAGAACAAGAGCGGGTATGGGCAGATGTCAGGGTGGCTTCTGTGGCAGCAAGGTAGTTGAAATTCTCGCAAGAGAATTGAATGTGCCTATGAATGAAATTACAAAATTCGGCGGAGAGTCGAAAATAATGTATGATAAAACAAAGTAAGGAGGTAGGGCAGAATGTTGAATTATGATTTAGTTGTAGTCGGCGGCGGCCCTGCCGGTATGGCTGCGGCTCTCAAAGCAAAAGAAGAGGGCGTAGAAAAAATAGTTATTCTTGAAAGAGCTGAAACTCTCGGTGGTATTCTTGAACAGTGTATTCACACAGGATTCGGTCTTCACTATTTTGGTGAAGAGCTTTCAGGTCCCGAATATGCAGGAAGATTTATTGAGCAGGTTGAGAAAACAGATATTGAAGTATACACCGATACAATGGTTCTCAATATTTCTGATGATAATGTTGTTACCGCGGTAAATAATAATGAAGGTCTTATGCAGTTCAAGGCGATTGCAGTTGTTCTTGCAATGGGTTGCCGTGAAAGACCCCGTGGAGCACTTTCTATTGCAGGTTCAAGACCCGCAGGTATTATGACTGCAGGTACTGCACAGAAATATGTTAATATTGATGGTTATATGCCAGGAAAAAAGGTTGTTATTCTTGGTTCTGGTGATATCGGTCTTATTATGGCAAGAAGAATGACTCTTGAGGGTGCAGAGGTTAAGGTTGTTTGCGAGCTTATGCCTTACTCGGGTGGTCTTACAAGAAATATTGTTCAATGTCTTGACGATTTCGGTATTCCGCTTCGTTTAAGTTGTACGGTTATTAAAACCCACGGTAAAGAAAGACTTGAAGGCGTTACAATTGCACAAGTTGATGAGAAGCTCCAACCCATTCCGGGTACAGAAGAATATATTGAATGTGACACACTTCTTCTTTCAGTTGGTCTTATTCCTGAGAATGAACTTTCAAAAGATGTGGGCGTAGAACTCGATAGGGTTACAAGTGGTCCTATTGTTGACGAATACAGAGAAACCCTTCATCCCGGTATTTTTGCTTGCGGTAACGTTTTACAGGTTCACGACCTTGTTGACTATGTTACAGAAGAAAGTCAGATTGCAGGTAAAGGTGCTGCAGACTATATTTTCGGAAAGAAAAAAGGCGGTACATTTATTAACACTAAAGGAATTAATGGTGTTCGTTACATTGTTCCTCAAAGAGTTAATATTGAAGGTGAAGAAAACCTTAAACTCTATTTCCGTGTTGGTCAGGTTTATAAAGGTGCAAAGGTTGTTGTTACCTGTGACGGAAAAATCCTTTCATCTAAGAAAAAGGTTAAACTTGCTCCCGGTGAAATGGAAAATGTTGTGATTACAACCGAAATGTTAAAAGATATGACTAAAGACAGCGAAATTGTTGTCAGAATTGAAGAGTAAGGAGGACAAGTTGAAATGAAAAAAAGTCTTATTTGTGTTTCTTGTCCTTTAGGTTGCCCCATTGAAGTGGAAATTGAAAATGGTGAAGTTGTTTCTGTTAGCGGTAACACCTGCAAGCGTGGTGATAGTTACGCAAGAACAGAAATTACCAACCCTATGAGAAGCCTTACCACCAGCGTTAAGGTTGAGGGGGGCGTTCACCCGGTGGTTCCCGTTAAATCTGCAGGTCCTGTTCCAAAGGGTAAAATGTTTGATTGCATGGAAGAAATCAACAAAGCAATTATTAAGGCACCTGTAAAAATCGGTGACGTGGTTATTGAAAATATCTGTGGTCTTGGTGTTGATATTGTTGCAACAAACTGCGACCCCGGCAAATAAATTTAAAAGGATTATAAAATGAAACCCTATGAAATTGCAGCGGAGGTAAAGCCCTCCGAAAGACAACTTAACTGGCAGAAAACAGAGTTTTATGGTTTTATAAACTTTGGTCTTGCAACAGTTTTAAACAGAGAATGGACCGATGGCGGAGTTAACCCCATAAACTTTAATCCGGAAGAATTTGATGCTCAGGAGTGGGTGCAGTTTTTTAAGGATGCAGGTTTTAAGGGTATGGTTCTCAATGTTAAGCACCACGATGGTTTTTGCCTCTGGTGCTCGGAGCATACTGCATATTCTGTTGAAAGTGCAACAGAATGGGATGTGGAAAATCGCGACATTGTTGAACTTTTAAGTAAAGAGTGTAGGGAACAGGGCTTGAAGTTCGGGATTGCAATTTCACCCCTTGACAGAAACTGTCCTCTTTACGGTAGTGGTGAACCCTATAACAGATTTTTTAAATCTCTTTTAAGAGAGATTCTTACAAAATACGGTGATATTTTCTATGTTCGCTTTGATGGTGCGGCAGAGCCCGATAAAAACGGAAATATACAGGAATATGATTGGGAAGGCTATTATGAAATTGTACGAGAATGCCAACCCAATGCGGTAATCGCTCTTGTTGGTCCCGATGTTCGTTGGTATGGTAACGAATGGGGCGTAATCCGTGAAAATGAGTGGAGTGTTGTTCCAGAAAAGTACAGCATATATAATGCTATTGAAAAAAGCAAAAAGCCTCAGAAGAAGCGTCAGAGAGAAGAAAAATATGAGCTTGATTTAGGTTCACGCAAGGCTATCAAGAAAGAAGAGAGTTTTATATGGTATCCTTGTGAAGTAAGTATGTCTATCCGTGACAGATGGTATTATCATAAGGATGATGAATATACCGCTAAAACCAAAGACCGACTTCATAAGCTTTATCTTAATACTGTTGGTGCTAACTGTGCATGGATGCTTGGCGTTCCTCCAATGAAAAACGGCAAGTTTGCTGAGATGGATACACAGATTCTCAAAGCATTCGGCTATGACCTTAAGAGAATGTTCAATTACAAGGTTTCTCAGATTGGTACAGTTCAGGTAAGCAGCTCTCTTTCTGAAGAGTTTAAAGGTTCAAATCTTCTTGATGGAGATGAAAGCAAAACCTGGCGTCCTGCACCAAATGATAAAGAGCCTGAAATCACAATAACCCTTTCTCAGAAAGATATGTTTGACAAGGTTGAGATAATGGAAAACATCATAAATGGTCAGCATGTTGAGGAATATGAGGTATACATAGATAACGGCAACGGCAAATTCAAAAGAGTTGCCAAAGGCGGAGTTGTTGGTTACAAGCGAATTGTTAAAATAACTCCCGAAGAGGTTACAAAAGTTAAAATCAAAATCAAATCATACAGAGGCAATCTTGAATTGCAGTCCGTAACTTTATATTGATTTATGAAAAAAATTGCAATATATGGCGGTTCGTTTGACCCGCCACACAAAGGACATAAGCTTTTAGCAGAAAATCTCGCAAGTGTATGCGGTGCCGAAAAGGTTATAATAATACCAACTGCTTTATCTCCCTTTAAAAATTCAAGCTCTGCTACGGCAGAGGACAGACTGAATATGTGCAACCTCTTCTTTAAAGAGGTTTTGTTTCAGACAAGCGATATTGAAATTAAACGGGGCGGTAAAAGCTACACTGTTGATACGCTCACGCAGATAAAAAAAGAAAATCCCGATGCTGAACTGTTTCTGTTTATGGGGGATGATATGCTTTTATCTTTTGATAAATGGTACAAGCACGAAGAAATTCTACGACTCGCAACTATTGTCTGCGCTTGCAGAACGGAAAATCTTCAGGAACTCGATAATATGAAAGAGTTTGTGAAAAATGTTCTTAAGGCAGAAAACAGGGTAATAATCTGCGAAAGTGTGCCCTTTGAAATCAGTTCAACTGAAATACGTTCTTCCTTGAAAGATGACATAAACAAAGGTCTTTCGGAAGATGTGTACAACTATATAGCGGCAAAGGGGTTGTATCAATGAACAAAGATGCGCAATTTATTGAAATTTTAAAAGAAAAACTTACGGAAAAGAGATTTATTCATTCTCTTAATGTTGCACAGTCTTCAAAAGAACTTGCGAAAATTTATGGCTATAATGAAGAAGTTGCTTATACCGCAGGTCTTATTCACGACTGTTGCAAGGATACTCCCGCAGGATTGCAGTTATCATATATGCTTGAGAACGGTGCCGACCTTACGGAGATTGAAATAAGCACCGCAAAGCTTTACCATGCTATGTGTGGCAGTATATATGTAAAAAAAGAATTCGGAATTGAAAACCAAGATATAGTAAATGCCGTGCGCTATCACACAACGGGAAGAAAAAACATGAGCCTTCTTGAAAAAATTGTGTTTATTGCAGATTTCATCAGCGCAGAAAGAGATTACAACGGTGTTGAAATAATGAGAGAAAAAGCAGTCAGGTCACTTGACGAGGCTATTGTTGAGGGACTGAGCTTTACAATAAAAGAACTCATAGATAACGAAAGGGTGGTCCATCCTGATACGATTGATGCCTACAACGATGCTATGATGGTTTTAATGAAAAAAGGAAAACAGGAGTAAAAAAATGAGTCTTGATATTGTTAAGAAAATCGTGAAAGCTCTTGATGATAAAAAGGGCAACGATATTCAGGTTATTAAAATTGAAGAGCTTACAATTGTTGCAGATTACTTTGTAATTTGTACTGCAAACTCAAACACTCATGTTCGCTCTCTTGCAGATGAGGTTGAATATCAGCTTGAAGAAGCAGGTATTAAAGCTGACCACATTGAAGGCAGAGCAACAGGTTGGGTGCTTCTTGAGTACAAAGGTGTTGTTGTTCACATTTTCCTTGAGGAATCAAGAAACTATTATAATCTTGAAAGACTTTGGGAAGATGCAGCAAAAATTGATGTTAATCAATTTTTGAATTGAAAAAGAAAAATTGACAATATATTAAAGTATTGCGATTATTATCATCCCTGTTTGCTTTAGCAAATAGGGATGGGGACCATCGCTTGCGATGGTGGTGGGTTGCCCCGTAAAATTTTTCCCTTTGTAAAAGTATCGCAAAACTTAAAATCTAATCTAGTTAATAAATTACCATTTCATAGAAAGGTATGATAATAATGAAATACGATTTTTCCGCCGTTGAACAGAAATGGCAGAAAAAGTGGGAAGACGAAGGCGTTTTCCACGCACAAGATAATTCTGACAAGCCCAAATTCTACGGTCTTGTTGAATTTCCTTACCCCAGTGGTGCAGGTATGCACGTTGGTCACATCAAAGCATATTCAGGTCTTGAAGTGATTTCAAGAAAAAGAAGAATGCAGGGTTACAACGTTCTTTTCCCTATTGGCTTTGATGCTTACGGTCTTCCTACAGAAAACTATGCAATCAAAACAGGTATTCATCCCCGTAAGGTTACAGATATGAATATCGAAAAATTCTCTTCACAACTTAAAAAGGTCGGCTTCTCTTTCGACTGGAACAGAGTTGTTGACACAACTGAAGAGAGTTACTATAAATGGACACAGTGGATTTTCCTTAAAATGTTTGAAAAGGGTCTTGTTTTCCGTGACAAAACTCTTGTTAACTACTGTCCCTCATGTAAGGTTGTTCTTTCAAATGAAGACTCTCAGGGTGGTAAATGCGACATTTGCCACAGCGATATTGTTCAGAAATCAAAAGATGTTTGGTATCTTCGTATTACAGAATATGCAGATAAACTTCTTGAAGGTCTTGATAAGGTTGACTATCTTCCCAATATCAAGCTTCAGCAGGTAAACTGGATTGGTAAATCAACAGGTGCTTTCGTTAACTTTGAAATTGACGGCACAGACGAAAAAATGAAGATTTACACAACCCGTCCCGACACTCTCTTCGGTGTAACCTTTATGGTTATGGCTCCGGAGCACCCTCTTATTGACAAATATTCAGAAAAAATCGGCAATATGGCCGATATTGAAAACTACAGAGCAGAGTGTGCAAAGAAAACAGAGTTCGAAAGAACACAGCTTGTTAAAGAGAAAACCGGTGTTAGAATTGATGGTCTTGAGGCAGTTAACCCTGTTAACGGTAAGAAGATTCCTATCTACATATCTGACTATGTAATGATGGGTTACGGTACCGGCGCTATCATGGCTGTTCCTGCTCACGACCAGCGTGACTACGAATTTGCACAGAAATTCGGCATTGATATTATTGAGGTTATCAAAGGTGGCGACATTTCTGTTGAAGCTTATACAGGTGACGGCGAAATGGTTAACTCAGGTTTCCTTAATGGTATGACAAAGAAAGTGGACTCTATCGAAAAAATGGCAGAGTTCCTCACTGAAAAGGGTATAGGTGAAAAAGGTGTTCAGTACAAAATGAAAGACTGGGCATTTAACCGCCAAAGATATTGGGGTGAACCTATTCCGATTGTTCATTGTGACAAATGTGGAATTGTCCCCGTTCCTTATGAAGAACTTCCTTTAAGACTTCCTGAAGTTGACAATTTCCAACCCGGTTCAGACGGCGAAAGCCCCCTTGCAAAAATTGACAGCTATGTTAACTGCACTTGCCCCAAATGTGGCGCACCTGCAAAGCGTGAAACTGACACAATGCCTCAGTGGGCAGGTTCTTCCTGGTATTTCTTAAGATATATTGACCCACACAACACAGAGGCTTTCGCAGATAAAGAAAAACTTGCTTATTGGGGACCGATTGACTGGTACAACGGTGGCATGGAGCATGTTACACGTCACCTTATCTATTCTCGTTTCTGGCACAAATTCCTTTATGATTTAGGTGAAGTTCCTTTTGATGAGCCTTATGCAAAGAGAACTGCCCAGGGTCTTATTCTTGGACCTGACGGTGACAAGATGAGTAAATCAAAGGGTAATGTTGTTGACCCCAATGAAGTTGTTGACTCTCTCGGTGCAGACGTTCTTCGTACTTACGTTCTCTTTATGGGTGACTATGAAAAGGCAGCACCTTGGAGCGAAAGCAGTGTTAAGGGTTGCAAACGTTTCGTAGATAGAGTTTGGAATCTTCTTGAAATTGTTAAAGATGGTGAGGAATATTCAAAAGAACTTGAAGTGTCTTTCCACAAGACAATCAAGAAAGTTTCCGAAGATATTGAAAATATGAAATTCAACACCGCTATTGCTGCTATGATGGCTCTTCTTAACGAAATTTATGAAGTTGGCTCAATTACAAAGGGCGAGCTTAAAACATTCGTTAAGCTTCTCGACCCCTTCGCTCCTCACGTTGCAGAAGAGGTTTGGGAGACTATCGGTGGCGAAGGCTTGCTTGCAATTGCAGAGTGGCCCGCATTTGACGAAGCAAAAACTGTGGATTCAACAATTGAAGTTCCTGTTCAGATTTGCGGTAAGCTCCGTGCAACAATCACAATTGCTAAAGATTCTTCCTCAGAAGATGCTATTGCAGCAGCAAAGGCAGACGAAAAGGTTCAGGAATTCCTTGATGGTAAGAATATTATTAAGGAAATCTATGTTCCGGGTAAGATAATAAATATTGTTGCGAAATAAAATTTTTCGACCCTGTTAATCATTAGGTTGACAGGGTCAAGTTTTTTAGTGATACTTTAAATTTGTTGCTTCTTACAATGATTTAAACTTATAACCTTGTGCCTTTGCATAATCAATTATGTCTGCTAAAGCATCTGCATTGTCTTGGGAAACAGCGTGTAAGAGGAGAATGCAACCGGGGTGAAGTCGGGCGGTTACTGTATTGAAGGCATATTGTTTCCCTTTGGGATTGTTAATGTCCCAATCTGCGTAGGCGCTTGACCAGAAAACTGAGGTGTAGCCGATGCTTTGCACCAGTTCTAATGCGTTTTCCGAACAAGCACCCTCAGGGAAACGGAAAAATGGTGAAGAATAGCCGAAATATTCTCTTAGATAATTATCAAGATTTTCAATTTCTTTCACCATTTGCGTTCTGTCGATTTTTGAAAAGTTTGGATGCGTGTCAGAATGATTTCCAACAATATGTCCCTCGTTAATCATTCGGGCAATAATTTGAGGATTATCTTTAACATTTGGAAGAGTTACAAAAAATGCCGCAGGCACATTCTTTTCTTTTAAGGTATCAAGAATTTTTTCAGTGCATCCGTTTTCATAACCGCAGTCAAATGTAAGGTATATTACTTTTTCACCACTTGTATCAAGGCAGAGCGCTCCGTATTTCTCATAGAACTTTTGATTGTTTACAGAAATATCGTGGGGAATACCGGCTTCAGAAACACCAAAACTATGATTGTGAGTAGCAGTTGAAAGAGCTTTTAAATTATCAGGGTCAACAACCGGTAGATTTACTTTGGGTAAAGGCTCTAAACCGGTAAAGGTTTTCTTGGTGCCGGTGTTTTTGCCATATATTGCTTTAGCAGTTCTTTTTATTTTATCCATTGGTTGTGGGGCGGGGGCACTTTCGGTCTGACTTTCACTTTCTTTTTGGGATGTGCTTTCTTGTTTTTCCGTCGCCTCGGAGGTTTTAGCCTCTGTTGAAAATGATGTGGTTTCTTTTAAGTCGTTTTTTCCGCAACCAACAAACGAGGGGATTAATAAGAGTATAAGTATAATTGAAATTGTCTTTTTCATAGTTGCTCCTTCTATTCAGCGGTTGAGGGTAAAGCCCCTCAACGCTATTTAAACATATACTGAACATTGTCTAAGATGCCGTCCATTGTTTTAACGGACTTTTTGGCAAGCTTTTTCATTTTGTGCTTTGTACTGCTTTTTGAATTTACAACACCTGCTGTGACTGCTGCCGCAACACCCATTGCCATTAAAGCTGTGCCGATTTTCATTGTTTTGTCAGAACTCATTAACATCATAAAAACACCTCCCATTTGTTTTTAAAATTTTGCCCTGTATAACAAAAACTAATCAAATTCACTTGATAAAAATAAATGGAAGTGCTAAAATGTTTGCAGTAAAAATGGCAAAAGAAAGAAGGATTAAAATGAAAAATCAAAAAAGACTTGTTGCCATAAATGATATTTCGGGTTTCGGAAAATGTTCTTTGACTGTTGCATTACCCGTTATTTCTGCAGCAGGTGTGGAAACAATCTGTATGCCCACAGCAGTTTTGTCAACTCACACAGGAGGTTTTACAGGTTACACTTATCGTGACCTTACCTGTGATATGCCTGATATTTCTGCTCATTGGAAATCCATTGATTTAAAACCCGATGCAATTTACTCTGGTTTTTTAGGCTCTTTTGACCAGATTGATATTGTGAAAAAATTTGCAGAAGATTTTAAAAGAGATGATAATCTTTTTATTGCTGACCCCTGTATGGCAGACCACGGCAAAATGTATGCAATTTTTGATAACAAATTTGCAAAAGCTATGGCAGAGCTTTGCTCGAAAGCTGATATTATTTTACCCAATATTACAGAGGCTTGTTTTATGACTGATACTGAATTTATTTCGGGTCTTCATACTGAAGAATATATTGAAACTCTTCTTAATAAGCTTTTGGATATGGGTGCTAAAAATGTTGTTCTTACAGGTGTTACCTTTGAAGAAGATAAATTAGGCGCTGCATTTATGGGACAGGACAGAATTCCGCAGTATTATTTTCAGGAACGTCTTCCCGGAATGTATCATGGAACAGGTGATGTTTTCGCAAGTTCATTTTGTGGTGCAATTCTTAACGGTATTTCATATTATGATGCAATGGGAATTGCCGCAAGATATGTTTGCGATTGCATAAAGAGAACACAGTCTATGGAAAATCCCATTACCTATGGTGTTGATTTTGAGAGGGGAATTCCTTTTTATCTTAAGGAATTAGGAAAAGTATGAGCGAACTTAACATTGTTTTGGTAGAACCCGAAATACCACAGAATACGGGTAATATTGCAAGAACTTGTGCCGCAACAGGTGCAAGACTTCATATAATTAAACCAATGGGTTTTACAATTGACGATAAAAAGCTGAAAAGAGCGGGACTTGATTATTGGTATTTGCTTGATTTAACTTATTATGAAAATCTTGATGATTTTTTTGAGAAAAATCCCAATGGCAGTTACTTCTTTTTTACTACCAAGGCGAGAAAAACTCATTCCGATGCGGTTTATACAGATAAATCATTTCTCTTTTTCGGGAAAGAAACAAAAGGTCTTCCTGAAGAACTTCTTTTAAAGCATCCCGATGAGTGTGTAAGGATTCCCATGATTGATGATGCAAGAAGCCTTAATTTGTCAAATTCCGTTGCAATAGGGGTTTATGAAGCTCTAAGACAGTTAGGCTACCCTGAACTTCAAAATAAAGGTCAGCTTCACAACTACACTTGGGAAGAAAATATATAAAATTAACATAACATCTCCGTTTTATGCATAAATTGTATAGCGGAGGTGTTTTATTATGACAGAAGAAAAAAGAACAGGAATTTTGCCCCATAACTGTATCCTTGAAGACAGAAAGAAGCTTTCTGTTTCGGGGGTTAAGGATGTGGGGAGTTTTGATGAGGAAACGATTATTGCCCAGACTGAATACGGAGAATTGACTGTTAAGGGGGAAAAACTCCATATTACAAAGCTTTCACTTGAAATAGGGGAGTTGTGCATTGAGGGTAGAATAAACTCTCTTTCTTATGCTGATATAATTGATAAGTCAGGCAGCTTCCTTTCGAGAGTGTTCAGATAATGTATAATGTTTATCAAAGCGAACAAATGCTGATTTTTCTTGCTTCTTTAGGTGTTGGTTTTCTTTTAGGTGTTTTATATGATTTTTTGAGAGCAGTAAGATTATCGTTTACAAAAGAAAAAGTTGCAGTAATCATTTTTGATTTGCTTTATTTTTTTATGGTAGCTTTTGTGAGTTACATATTTATTCTTGCCGCCAACAAAGGCGAGGTACGCTCATACATAATTATTGGTGAACTTTTGGGTGCAGTTTTTTATTATTTTTCATTAGGGTATGCTTTAATGAAGCTTACGGATAAGTTTATTTTACTTTTGAATCGGTTATATTCGTTTCTCTTTAAAATTATTTCATTTCCTTTTCGCCTTCTCAAAAAAATTTTTTTGAGAATTTTTGGTAAAATTAAAGTTTTTTTTGAGAAAAGTGAAAAAAAGTCCAAAAAAATACAAAAAAAGGTCTTGCCAAAAGCACGGGTATATGTGTATAATTTATTTGGTATATTATGTGCAGGTTCACAAAAATTACGGAAAGGCGGTAAGGCTTATGGCGAAGGAGAAAAAGAAAAACCAACTTAACTCCCGTAGTGTTATAGTTATTGTTTTGTGCTTTGCTATTTTGCTTTATATGGGTATAAGATTCGTTAAAGCGCAGAGCAAAATTAATGCCAAACAGGCGCAGTTAACAGAGCTTCAAAGCATTGAGGCAAGTTTATCTGCTTCAAATGAAGAAGTAAGTGCCGCTCTCAAGGATGGAGATAAGGATGAACTTGCAGAAGAATATGCAAGGAAAAATGGTTATGTTATGCCGGACGAAAGAGTCTATGTTGACATAACACCAGGTTCCGCAGAATAACATAATACAATCAAAAAACAGGGGTAAACTATGGCAGTGGAAATCGGCGCGATTCTTGAAGGAAAAGTTACAGGCATTACAAATTTCGGGGCTTTTGTAGAACTTCCCGATAAAACAACAGGTATGGTACATATTTCAGAGGTTTCTTCATCTTTTATAAAAGATATACATGAAAAACTTTCTGAAGGCGATGTCGTTAAAGTTAAAGTTATCGATATTAACGAAAAGGGCAAGGTGGCTCTTTCAATTAAAAAAGCTCAGCCGGAGCAACCGGAAGAATCTAAACCGAAGCGTCCTGCAGGGGACAGACCCAAGAGAAGTCAACCTCCCGTTTGGACAGGTACACAGCGTTCTGAACCCGAAAGTATGTCTTTCGAAGATATGATGGCAAAGTTCAAAAGTGTTAGCGATGAAAAAATGAGCGACCTTAAAAAGAATAATGTTGCAAAGCGCGGTGCTTCAACACCTCGCCGTGGCGGAAATTCAAGAGGTTAAGTAAACAACCGTGCTGATGATTTATTCAGCACGGTTTAAAAATTTGGGAAGTGAAAAAATGAGAGAGATTAGTGCAAAACTCATTGAAGATTCAGTTGAAAAGCTTTTTCTTGAAGCAAACGGAAAACTTTCAGCTTCTTTGGAAGAAACAATTCGTAATTGCGAAAAAATAGAAAGTAACCCTATTGCAAAAGGGATTTTTTCGGACATTTGCAAAAATCTTGATGCAGCAAAAGAGCTTAATATTCCAATTTGTCAGGATACAGGAATGGCTGTGCTTTTTTGTGAAATGGGTCAGGATGTGCATATTGTTGACGGTGATTTTAATACCGCAGTTAACAATGGCGTGAGAAAAGCGTATCTTGATGGTAAAATGCGTTGCTCTATTGTTAAAGACCCTATAAGAAGGGGCAACACAAATGACAATACACCTGCTTTAATACACCTTTCAATTGTCCCAGGTGATAAAATAAAACTCACCGCCGCGCCTAAAGGTTTCGGCAGTGAAAATATGAGCAAAATTAAAATGTTTACTCCGAGTACCGGTGTTGATGATATCGTTGGCTTTGTAGTTAATGTGGTGAAAGAGGCGGACTCAAATCCCTGCCCACCTGTTGTTTTGGGTGTGGGTATCGGTAGCGATTTTGAGGGGGTCGCTCTTCTCTCCAAAAAGGCACTTTGCAGAGATATTTCCATCAGAAATGAAGATGAATTCTATAAGAATCTGGAAAACAGAATGCTCGAAGAAATTAATAAACTTAATATTGGTGCTCAGGGTTTTGGTGGCGATATAACCGCACTTGCAGTTAATATTGAAACTGCACCAACTCATATTGCAGGTCTTCCCGTTGCAGTTAATGTAGGGTGTCATGTTACGAGACATAAAGAGATTGTGCTTTGAATTTAGATGCCAGTTGCCGGCTAACAACAAATAGCAATTAGCAGTTAGAAATTAGTAAAAGTGTCGCAATATTATAATGCTTGGAAGCGAAGCTTCCCTGACACTCCTCACTCCTCACTCCTAACTCCTAACTTATTACGAAGTTCTTCATATATTTCTAATATCTTAAATTTAACAATATACTTATTTCCGCCGTTGACTATTTTCTCTGCGCTGACCGTTAAATAGTCGGCGGTACTTTCATTAGTTTTAATTCCGTCTGCGGCAGGTACACACAAAGGGGGGAACATAACGCACCACCAGTTTTTACCATCACCTTCTCCGATAACAACCTTTAAAGCGGTGTATTGTCCTGCAGGGAAGGTTAAGTTGCCGTAATTTCTTGTTTCAAAATATTCCTCTTGTAAGGTGACATTAACATTATAATTAAATCCGTTTTCCTTAAGAGTTGCTTTTGCCGTTTCTAAGAGAATTTTTTGTGAATTTTGAAAGTGTTCATAGGCATTATCTTTTGTTACATTATCACTTAAAATACTTGCATTAGTCTCTAAAAGTGCATCACGTACCTTTAATTTTAGCTCTTGGTCTATTTGAGAATTACTGTTCGCAAGAATGTGAAGCCTTACAACATCTTCTTTAATTGTTCCTGCGGCTGCGGTGAAGTAAGTGCAGGAAAAAGCCATATAAAGTGAAATTGCAATAGCAGTAACGGATAAAAGAATTTTATCTTTTCTTTCATTAAAGGCTTTGTATTTAAAAATCGACATAATAAAACCGTCCTTTCTTTCTAAAAAGATTTTGGACGGTTTTATATTATTTATTCAATTTTCGGAAATTATTTCCACACCTATTTTTTCGGGAGTACAAATATAAACATTTGAGAATTGTTTTTCTAAAAGTTTTGCGCTTGTTTCTGCATTTCCTTTTTCTTTGAATATTCCGTATACTGCAGAGCCTGAACCTGTCATACAGGAAGCAATAGCACCATTTTTATTCATTATATCTTTAATATCAACTCTGCCGTTTATATCAAAGGCTTGTTCAAAAACATTACTGCAAAGTTTAAGTCCGTTTTCGAAATCTGCATCTGCAAAGTATTCAAGCATTTGCTCGTTTTTTGGGTGCTTCATACATTCTATCGAATCAACTGCATCGTAGGCTTCTTTGGTGGAAACTCCGTCGTTAGGTTTTACGACAACAATGTGATATCCATCTAAATCGGCGAGGGGAGCAACAATTGCACCTGTATCAAGAGCCAATGCAGTACCGCCAACAATACAGAAAGGAATGTCAGCTCCCACCTTTACACCGATTCGGCAGAGAATTTTTTCGGGATAGTTTGTATTGAAGATTCTGTTTAAGGCAATAAGAACTGCTGCACCATCAGCACTGCCACCACCCATACCTGCGCAAAAGGGTGTATGCTTTTCAATATGAATGTGAATACCTTTGTTTTCGGTAATATCTGCATAATCAAAAAACTTTTCTGCGCATTTATAAACAATATTTCTTTTATCAGTAGGCACACCTTCGGTATCGCAGGAAACGGTGATTTTTTCACCATCAATTTTCTCAACTGTGATAATATCACCGAGGCTTATGGACTGCATAATAGTGAAAAGCTTATGGTAGCCGTTTTTCTTGATACCCGTTATATCCAAAAGAAGATTGATTTTTGAATTTGCTTTTAAAGTGAGCTTCATATTGCCACTCCTTTCAGTATTTTTATTTTATCACAAATATTTTGAATTTAAAAGATATTTATTTCGATATATTTGTTGTAAGGTCTGTTATTTTGTAAAAAAATATGATATTATACTTGTTTGAAAGAAGGTTTTACTATGAGCGATATTAAAATTATTGATATGCACACACATACTGATAATTCCCCTGACGGCAACCATTCTGCAATGTATATGTCAGAAATTGCAGAGGCAAACGGAATTGAATGTGTGGCGTTTACAGACCATTGTGAAGTAGATTATTTTTATAAGGATGAATATGACAGAAGAACTGTTCAGAGCTTTTTTGAAGTGAGCAAAGCGAAAACTGCTTTTGAGGGCAGACTTGATATTCTTCGTGGTATCGAACTTGCTCAGCCTCACTATATTCCCGAACTTGCGGAAAAAATTATTTCTGCGCAGAATTATGATGTGGTTATTGGTTCAATTCATAATCTTCGTGAAAAAGAGGATTTTTATTATTGGAAATCCTTTGATGGTATTGATATTGAAGCAACAATGAATGAGTATTTTGATGAACTTCTCCAGATGCTTCAATGGGGCAATTTTGAAATTCTTGCACATATTACATATCCTTTCAGATATATTTTCAATCTTTGCGGTTATGTAGAAGATATAAATAAATATTCAAAAAAGATTGATGAAATCTTAAAACTTTGCGCTGAAAAGGACAAGGCTTTGGAAATTAATATGGGCGGTCTTAAATACCCGATTAATAAACCTGCTCCTGATATTGATACAATTAAAAGATATAAAGAATTAGGCGGAAGGCTTGTCAGCGTCGGTTCAGATTCTCACTATGCAGAGCGTATCGGCTTCGGTATTCCCAGAGCTTATGAAATGGCAAGAGAAGCAGGCTTTGATTTTGTTGCAAGATTTAAAGAAAGAAAAGTTTTTGAGTTTGCAATAAAATAAGTTTTGTATTCAAAAACTGAATATTTTATGGTTTTTGGTTAGTTTTATTCATTTATTACACTTCGAAATGAATGAAAAAACTGTAAAGCAGATAACTTGACAATGTTCAAAACTGTGTCTAAAATGTCAACAACTACGAGTTTGGAACTTTTGAAATTTCTTAAAAGGAAAAAACGCGTAAAGCAACTGACTTTACATTGACAAAGTTTTGAACATTTGACTTTTTTCGACCAATGTATATACATTTGCATATTCATTTAAGTGTATTTTTAACAAAGGGGTGGTGTTTTGAGGAAAATTGAATATATGGTTTCTGAGGAATACAACGGAGCACCACTTTATTATTTTTTGAGGGAGTGTGTGGGCGTATCTACCCGCATAATTCAGACTCTTCGCCATACCCAAGAAACTGTTTTTATAAACGGTAAAGAATGCAGAGTTATCGACAAGGTTAAAACTGATGATAAAATAGAAATTTATCTTCCCGAAAAAACCGAACCGCCGATTCTTTGGGAAACGGATTTATGTGTAATTTATGAGGATGAGGATTTACTTATAGTTAATAAGCCATCGGGGGTTTCTGTTCACCCCACAAGAAATCACCCGAACGGAACTCTTTGCAACGCGGTAGCCGCATATCTTAAGAATGGGGGTAATGAGAATTTCGTTGCAAGAGCGGTTGGCAGACTTGATAAGGTTACATCGGGAGTTATGATTTTTGCAAAGAATGCTTTTGTTGCTTCAAAACTCAATGGCAATCTTGATAAAACATATATTGCTTTGGCAGAGGGTATCTTAGAGGGTGAGGGGACGGTGAATGCTCCCATTTACAGACCCGATATAAATAAAACCATTCGTGCTGTTGGTGATCAAGGGGACAAAGCAATAACGATTTGGAAAGCCTTAAAAAATTTTGACGATAAAACTTTGCTTGAGATAAAAACTCTTACGGGAAGAACCCACCAGATAAGAGTTCATTGTGCTCATATGGGTCACGCCCTTGTGGGCGATGAAATGTATGGGGCAAAGGTTACCGATAATATCAAAAGAGCGGCTCTTCACTGTTATGAAGTTAAAATAATTCACCCTGTAACCAATGAAGAAAAAACATTTATTGCTGAGCTTCCCGAGGATTTCAAAAAAGACTTGGGAAAAAGCGGATTTTCTCTTGACAAAGCGGGAATGTTCTGTTAGAATACCATTTGCCGCATATTAAGGGCGGATGCTATAGGTGCGTCTATTAATACCAAAATCCTTAGGTAGCCTTGTTAGCGAGACTGAAAGAAAGCAGGTAAAAATCTATGTACGCAATCATCGAAACAGGCGGAAAACAGTATAAAGTTGAGAGCGGCGATGTTATTTTCATCGAAAAGCTCGAAGTTGAAGCTGATTCCACTATAACCTTCGATAAGGTTATCGCTGTTGGTGCAGACGACGGTATCAAAGTTGGTGCTCCTTATGTTGACGGTGCTTCTGTTAGCGCAAAAGTTATCAAAAACGGTAAGGGCAAAAAGATCGTTGTTGCTACCTACAAACCCAAAAAGAATGAAAAACGTAAAATGGGTCACAGACAGCCCTATACAAAGGTTGAAATTTCAGCTATTAATGCATAATCAATGATTAATGTAAAATTTTTTCATTCTGAAAACGGTGCGCCTTTCGGTTTTTCTTTTAAAGGTCACGCAGGTTATGCCGCTCATGGTAGCGATATAGTTTGCGCTGCAATTTCTTCCGTTGCATATATGACTGCTAATACTATCATTGAAATAATGAAAGTAGATGCAGATGTTGATGTTAAGGAAGACGGAGAAATGACTTTGAGAGTTTCCGAAGAAAGCGCAGAAAAAACAAAAGAACTATTGCTTGGCCTGGAGCTTCATATTAATGAGCTCAAGAAGCAATATCCCAAAAATGTTACGATAACTACGGAGGTGTAACGAATGCTTAAAATCAATATCCAGTTATTTGCTCATAAAAAAGGTATGGGTTCAACTCGTAACGGCCGTGATTCCGAATCAAAAAGACTCGGTGCTAAAAGAGCAGACGGTCAGTATGTTCTTGCAGGTAACATCCTTGTAAAACAGAGAGGCACAAAAATCCACCCCGGTACAAATGTTGGCAAAGGTAAAGACGATACACTTTTTGCACTTATTGACGGTCAGGTTCGCTTCGAGCGTCTTGGCAGAGATCGCAAGAAAGTTAGCGTTTATCCCGTTGAGCAATAATTAAATTGTAAAAACTCACCTTATCCGAAAGGATAGGGTGTTTTTTTATGTTTTTTACAGGGTTTTCTTTGGTATTTTATTGCAAATATAAATGTAATATGTTAATATTATATAGATTATGAAAATATTTCACACGGGACGTGATTATTATGAGAAAAACAAGTGCAAATATCGGATTTATCGGTATCAGCGGAAGAGGCTCAGGCATGCTGGGACTTCTTTTGCAGGTTGAGGGCGTTAAGGTTCCCGCAGTTTGCGACCTTATTCCCGAAAGAGCTGAAAGAGGTATTGAAATTGTCGAAGAAGCAAACAACAAGGAATACCCCGTTCACGCTTATCTTGATTACAAAGAAATGCTTGAAAAGGAAGACCTTGATGCAGTTGTTATTGCAACAACCTGGATTACTCATGCAAGAATTGCAGTTGATGCAATGAAAGCAGGTTGCCACGTAGCAACTGAAGTTGGCGGTGCTGCTTCAGTTGAAGAATGCTGGCAGATGGTAAGAACAAGTGAAGAAACAGGCAAGATTTGCATGCTTCTTGAAAACTGCTGCTATTGCCGTAACGAAATGGCAGTCTTCAATATGATAAGACAGGGTCTTTTCGGTGAAATAGTACATATGGAAGGCGGTTATCGCCACGATTTGCGTGATGAAATTGCTCTCGGCAGAGAAAATATTCACGGCAGACTCTTTAACTTTATGAACAGAAACGGTGAGCTTTATCCCACCCATCAGTTAGGTCCGATTTCCAAGGCTCTCAGAATTAACAGAGGTAACCGTTTCTTGACTGTTAACTCCGTTGCAAGTAAGGCTCGCGGTCTTCACCAGTGGATTAAAGATAATAAAGGTGAAGAATATGACCTTTATAACACAGATTTCAAATGCGGTGATATCGTTACAACAATTATCAAATGCGCAGGCGGAGAAACAATTAAATTAACACACGATTGTACTCTTCCTCGTCCTTATACCCGTGACTACGAGGTTCAGGGCACAAAGGGTATCTATTCCGAGCCCGAGGACGGAAAAGGCAGAATTTATATCGACGGTACTCATACAGAGCATCAGAGCTGGACTCACGAATGGGATGACTTCACACCATGGAGAGAGAAATATGAACATCCTTTATGGGTGGCTTATGAAAAGGGCGGAATTAAAGCAGGTCACGGTGGTATGGACTACCTTGTTCTTTCTGCTTTTGTTGATGCAGTTTATGAGGGTGAAAAACCTCCCATTGATGTTTACGATACAGCAGCCTGGATGGTTATTACTTGCCTTTCAGAGCAATCAGTTGCAATGGGTGGCGCTCCTGTTCCCGTTCCTGATTTCACAAACGGCAGATGGATCGACAGAGAAGATTTCCGTCGCGGAATGTATTGCCTTGAAGAAGTTTGTGATGAATGCTTTGAAAAAGTTGAGGAGTAAAGTGATATTATGAAATACTATATCGGTGTTGATGGCGGCGGTACTAAAACCGCATTTGCCCTTTTTGATGAAAATAAAAATGTAATTGCACAAAATGAAACAGAAGGCTCAAACCACGAAAACCTTGAGGGAGCAATTCCTGAGGCGGCAGGTATTATTGCCGGTGGTATCAATGGTCTTTTAGAAAAAGCAAACCTTAAATTCGATGATATCAGCGGAATTTTAATGGGTCTTGCAGGTATTGACCATCCTTATCAGCATGATGAAATGCAGGTTGAACTTGGTAAGCTTGGCATCACAGGCGCAAGAATTTATAATGATGGTTTCATTGTTATAAAAGCAGGTGTTGGCGCAGGTGCAGGCATCGGTTATAACTGTGGCACAGGTACTTGCTGTAACTGCCTTGATAATGATGGCAATATGCTTCAGATTGGTGGCTTTGATGTACTTTCCGGTGATAAGGGTAATGGTCACTGGGTTGGCTCACAGGCATTCAAAATTATGTATGATGAGCTTTGCCTTGGTAAAGTTAAATCACAGATTACCTCTTTAATGGGCGAAAAGGCAGGTATTAAAGACAGGGCAACTCTTCTTGAGGCTATTGCAGTTCTTGAAGACGAAGAAAAGGGTGAGGATTTCCTCAGAATGCTTATTGTTTCGTTCTTTGAAGCTGCAAATAATGATGATGAAGAAGCACTTAAGGTTATTGAAGAAATGGCTCAGAGAGGCGCAGATTTCATTTGCGGTCACGTCAATAATATGAACTTCGGTGATGAAATCAACATTGTTCTCTCAGGTTCAATTCACACAAAATTGCCTTCATATAAGTATACCGACAGAATGGCAGAGCTTGTTGCCGAAAGAACAGGCAGAAAGTTCAATTTTATTAAACTTGCTTGCGCTCCCGTTACAGGCTGTATCAATTGGCTTCTTGAAGAATAATAATTCTACAAATTTTTTCCGAAAGGACTTGAAATAAATGAAAGAAATTAATTTGACCGTTATTGGTTCAGGTAGCACATATTGCCCCGAGCTTATTTATGGCTTTATTGAAGCAAAGGATTCCCTTAAACTTAAAAGAGTTGCTTTTATGGACATTGACGAAAGAAAGCGCACTATTGTTGGTGGTCTTTGTGTTCGTATGCTTAAAAGCGCAGGTATTGACTGTGAAGTTGTTATGACTGATGACCTTGACCTTGCTTTGCAGGGTGCAGACTTTGTTGTAACTCAGATTCGTGTTGGTAAGCTTCCTTGCCGTCACATTGATGAGTCAATTCCTTTAAAGCACGATCTTATCGGTCAGGAAACAACAGGTATCGGTGGCTTCTTCAAGGCACTTCGTACAATTCCCGTTATGAAGAATATTGCAGAGAGAATTGAAGCAATTTGCCCTGATGCATGGCTTATTAACTTCACAAACCCTTCAGGTATTATTTCCGAGTTCCTTATTAACCACACAAATGTTAAAACAATGGGTCTTTGCAATGTTCCCATTGCTATGATTGACGATGTTAAGGCAGCAGTAGGTGAGGATGCAGATATTACATATCTCGGTCTTAACCACCTTAGCTGGATTACATCTGTTAAGGTTAATGGTGAAGAGAAATTTGATACAATTTTCGATGATAACTTTGCTCCCACAGTAATGAAGAACATTCACGATGACGGTTTTGACATGGAATGTCTTAACGCATGCAAAGGCTTCCCCTCATCATATCTTCAGTATTACTACTCCCGCGCAGCAAAGCTTGCTCACTTAAAGCAAGGTTCAAAGAGCCGTGCACAAGTTTGTATGGAAATTGAAGAACAGCTTCTTGAACTTTACAGCGATAACGAACTTGTTATTAAACCCGCTCTTCTTGAACAGCGCGGTGGTTACAAGTATTCTCTTGCAGCAGTTTCTCTTATTGATTCTATTGCTAATAATAAACAGGATGTTCATGTTGTTAATATTAAAAACAACGGCACACTTCACTTTATGGATGATGACGATATTGTTGAAATTGCAGCCGTTATCGGTGCGGATGGTGCAAAACCCGTTCCAGTCGGTGATTTTGATAACCGTCATATCATCAGCCTTATGAGAACAGTTAAATCCTATGAGAAATATACTGTTGATGCAGCTATGAAAGGCTCTGACGAAGACGCACTTAACGCGCTTATGCTACATCCCCTTTGCGGTGATTTCGCTCAGGCAAAATCCTGCTATGAAGAAATGAAGGAAGCACATAAAGCATTTTTACCCCAATTTTTCAATAAATAATGCACATAGGGCATTTTAGCCACCCAAACTCACGTACCTTTGTACGCTTCGGGGTGTCTGAAAAGCCCATTGCACATCACCTATTAAAAAATGCAAATTAATGCAAATTTTGCATTAAAGGAGTTTTTAGTATGGCTAAAAATAAAAAATCCCCCAAGGAAGAAATTATTCCCGAGGGTATGAAAAAAAGTGATTATGCTGATGCGGCGTTCAGAAAAAAGGTTACTATTATAAATCTTTGCATTCTTGCTGTGTTTACAGTTGGTGTTATTGCTGTAATTGTTGCAGGTTGGTACAATACCAAACTCGAGGACGAAAGATTTGAGCAAATTGAACAGGCCTTTTTTGAAGAGAGGGACACTGTAAAAGCAGCTCTTGAGAAAGTTGAAAAAGACGGTGGTTCCCATGACGATAAAAGCAAAGTGAAAATCGAAGTTAACGATGACACTTTCTATTATTGGATTACTACTCTTGATGCTTCTTATCAGACTGATGATGACAACGAGTATGCTGCTTACGGTGGTTCTGAAATTCATCTTCAGGGTATGTTCTACACTAAAAAATTTGATGGTGGCGCAGTTCAGTATTGGGTTTACAGAAATCATTCCCACGATGGTCACAACCAAGACCATGAACATGACCACGACCGTGCAGAAGGGGATATTTCTTCAGCGGAAATGATACCAATTGAGGTTATTTTCGATGAAGAAGTTGAAATTCCCAAAGACGGCACTTGGGTTGATATTAAAGGTATTGTAGGCCCTGACTCAACCAAAAACCTTTCCGGTATCAGATATGCAAAAATGACGCTTATGGACGAACCCGGAAATGAATATGTAGAATAAAAAGTTAACCCCGTTACAAGTTTTAGCTTGTAACGGGGTTTCTCTTATGCGAAAGGATTTTCTGTTTTATAAGGAAGTGACTTGGGCTGGTTATAACCAATATCGGTTACACCAAGATATTTGAACACCTCAAAGAGTGCTTTACCATGGTGACCGAAAGCAACTGCACCATGATGGGGGAAATTGCCCTCAATGAGAACATGACGATAGAATCTGCCCATTTCGTTGATTGCAAATACACCGATACCGCCGAATGAACGGGTTGCAACGGGAAGAACCTCACCTTGAGCAACATAAGCACGAAGCTTGCTATCTGCTGTTGACTGTAAACGGAAGAATGTAATATCACCGGGAGCAATGTCACCTTCAAGAGTGCCGTTTGTGTATTCCTTAGGAAGAGCTCTTGCCATAATTTTCTGATATTTCATTTCGCAGAATGAAAGTTTGCAAGAGGGGGTGTTGCCACAATGGAAGCCCATAAACGTATCTGTGAAGCTGTAAGGTGTTTTACCTGCGATTTCTGCATCATACATATCATGGGGAACGGAGTTATTAATATCAAGAAGCGTAACTGCATCGTTACTTACACAAGCACCGATATATTCGGAAAGAACACCGTAAATATCAACCTCGCAGGAAACGGGAATACCGCGTGAAGCAAGACGGCTGTTAACATAGCAGGGAACGAATTTGAATTCGGTCTGGAATGCGGGCCAACATTTACCTGCAATTGCAACATATTCTCTTGAACCTTTGTGAGCCTCAACCCAGTCAAGAAGAGTAAGCTCATACTGAGCAAGTTTTTCGAGAATTTCAGGTTTTTTGTTACCAGCACCAAGTTCATTTTCCATATCCTTAACAACATCGGGAATTCTTTCATCACCTGCGTGAGCGTTAAAGGATGCGAAAAGGTCAAGCTCGCTGTTTTCTTCAATTTCAATCCCTAAATCGTGAAGGCATTTAATTGGAGCATTACAAGCAAGGAAATCCTGAGGACGAGGACCAAAGGAAATGATTTTAAGGTTTTTAAGAGCGAGAATTGTTCTTGCAACAGGAACAAATTCGCTTATCATTTTAGCACAATCCGATGCGTCACCAACGGGATATTCCGGTATGTAAGCTTTTATATTTCTCAGCTTAAGGTTGTAACTTAAGTTAAGAACGCCACAATAAGCATCACCTCTGCCGTCAAGAAGGTCGTTCTGGCTTTCTTCTGCAGCGGCACAATACATAACAGGACCACCGAAATGTCTTGCAAGTAGCGTTTCTGCAGATTCAGGACCGAAGTTGCCGAGGTAAATAACAAGAGCGTTACAACCGGCGTTTTTAACATCTTCACAAGCTTTGAGCATATCATTTTCATTTTCAATGCAAACAGGGCATTCATAAATTTCACCGAATTTTGCATATTCCTTCACGATTGCAGAGCGTCTGCCCTCGGAAAGAGTCATAGGGAAACAGTCACGAGAAACTGCTACAATACCCAATTTTACGTTAGGCATATTTATCATAATTACTACCTTCCTTATAGAATAATAAATAACAAAACTATTTTACGATATATTGTCTTTATATGTCAATATAAAAAGTTTATTATGCTTTAATAAATCTTAATCCATTCAATAAGGGGAACATCTCTTGAAGATGTGATGCGGATTTTGATTTCATCTGTTTCTTGGGGGTTGATTTTAAGGATTTTTCTGCTACCGATAGTGGTGCTTTTTTCTGCTTCTTCCCAAAGATTATCTTTATTTTTGAAGAAAACAACAAAGCTTTCAACTTTTTGACCTTCGCTGATTTTTTCTGCAATTTCAATGTATTTTATTGTCTGTCTTTTGTTTAGTTTCAAGAGGTATTCGGGTTGAGTTTCACCAAATCCTTCGAGAATCTGAAAATCTATACCATCCGCAAGATTGGTTTTGAATTCATTTCTTAAAAGCTCGCCTAATTCTTTTAATCGTTGTAAATCCCTTGGGTCGAATTTGCCGTTGGGCATAGGGGGAATATTGAGGTTGAAAACAGAGTTGTTACCAACTGTGCAAAGATAGGTATTAAAAAGTCTTTCCAATGAATGAGGTTCTTCGTTCTCGTGGTAAAACCATCCGGGTCTTATGGACATATCTGCTTCTGATGGAGCAAAAACAAGACCTTTTGAATACATAATCTGCTGTAAGCTACCAATTGTGATATCGGTATTGTATAAAAATTCAAGACTGCCATCCATTAAAGCACCCTTGGTCTGAGGTTCGTTCATTGGGCAAAGCTCCACAGGTACAACTGCCCATTGAGCAAAAGGGGCAGTACCTGCTTCGTTACCGCACCAGCGGATTGTTCCACCATCGTGGAAAATGTTTGCCTGAGGTTGATATTCCTTTATAAGCTCAATATAACCTTTGAAATCATAAACCTGTTTTTTGCCGTTTGGACCCTCACCACAAGCACCATCAAACCACACATAAAAAATCTCGCCATAGTTAGTGAGAAGCTCAGTTAATTGATTTTTGTAATAGGTATTATATTCATCAGTACCATAGTATTTTGAATTTCTGTCCCATGGGGAGAGATAAAAACCGAATTTTAGTCCGTATTTCTTGCAGGCTTCAGAGGCTTCTTTAACAATATCACCTTTACCGTTTTTATAGGGACTGTTTTTCATTGAATGGTCGGTATATTTTGTTTGCCAAAGGCAGAAACCATCGTGATGCTTTGCGGTAAGCACCATTCCTTTCATACCTGCATCCTTAATAGCTTTCGCCCACCCGTCACAATCAAGCTCTGTTGGGTTAAATATTGCAGGATCTTCCGTTCCATCGCCCCATTCAAGATTTGTGTAAGTATTAGGACTAAAATGCACGAAAGCATAAAAGGGATTTTCCCTTAGATGCCTTAACTGATTTTCGCTTGGCACTACATGAGCCGCATTTTTTAAAAACTCTTTAAGCTCCATTTTATTCACCTTTTGATTTAAAAAGTTTTTCATTCTTATATGCTAACCATAATGTAATTATTCCTGCAGAAAGCACTGCCATAAAATGTTGAAAACCGAAATTACCGGGAAGATGTATGCAGTCAGTTGTTCCGATGACAAGATATACGATATTTATAAAAATCACAAAGAAAAGTAACAGGAAAGCATAGTATTTTTCAATGTGAATTTTTGAAGCATTTAAGCCATAATTCTTGACAAGAAGAATAATAAATCCAACTGCAAATAAAACTGCAATTGTTGTGGCAATAATCATATAATCTGAGTCTTCATATCTTACAAGAACAGGTCTTACGATATTTACGCCTACAATAAACAATGTACCGAGAATGAACGTAAGAATTCCTTTTGGTTTTTCGGGAAGTTTTTGGAAAGCAAGTTCGGTAACATTGTTTTGAGGATTTAATTTTAAAATGAAAGCAGTAATAATTCCACCTGCAATAAAGCCTGTGAAATATTCCCAACAACCCCAGGGGTAGAAAAATTCGGGGAGATATGAGGGGTTGAGTTCGTGATAACCACCATTTCCGAAATAGAAGAAAAGGTCGGCAACAGTAATACCGATTGCAAAAGCAGAGCAAACAACTGCACCTGTTTTGGCGGCAACTTTATCTTTGATTATAAAACGGGTAGTTAAAATTGAAGCAATTGCTTTGATTGTTGCGGTAATAACATCACAGGATTGGAAATAATTTCTGCCACCATCAATTTTCTTTGCCCAGGAAACATCCTTGAAATGCTCCATATATACCTGATATGCAGAACCATCAATGTTTTGGATTTCAAGCCCTTTTTCGAAGAGTTGGGCAGCTTCAGGTTGTATTGTGTTTAAAATAAATGGTGAAATAAATGCACTTGCAATTAAATCGGTTATGTAGAAAACTGCAAGAAGAATAACCATATCTTTGATTTTCCATTGCTTTTCACTGAAGCCTCTGCCAAGCATAATTCCGAAAAGGGAAGCAAGACCAAAGCCTAAGCAGAGCATTAAAAACACTGCGGAGCCAACGGACGTATAGACATCACTACCACCATTAAACCAATCTTCAGCATCATAAATAATACCTGTTATCTGGCTTAATAGAGTACCCCAACCGGGTGTCGTGAGCATAAATGAAAGTGCCGTAAGGGAAAGCCAACCTATATCAAGTTTCTGTCGGCTACCTTTTATGACAATAATGAACATTGTAAAAATAAAACCTGCATTAAGAAGTCCCCAGGATGAACCCCACCCATGTTCACCGCGAACACGCCATAAAAGACCCATAAGAAGAGCGCCTAATAAAATATGCAAAGCGTTTTTTAGATTTGTATTTTCTTTTTTCATTAATTTCACCCTTTATCACAGAGGTTATGTATTATATTATACTTATAAATATTGGGAATTGCAATAATATTGAAAAGTTTAAGATTTTATGTTATTCTAAAAATAAGAGAAAGGGTGTGGTTTTCATGGGTAGGTTTAAAAAGGCTTTGATTGGCTTTGTTTGTGTGGTTGTTTCTGTTGCAGTTGTAACTGCAGTTGTTAATATCATATTGACTCATAATCTTTTTAAAGTAGGAAGCTCATATAATAAAGTTGAAATTAAAAATCAGCTTGTTCCTCAGAAGGATAAAAACGGCTATTGGTATTTTACTACCGACGGTGATTTTAAAGTGATGCACCTTACAGATGTTCATATCGGTAGCGGATGGATGTGTCACGGCAGAGATAAAAAGGCACTTAATGCCGTTGCCACTATGATCACTAAAGAAAAGCCTGATTTGGTTGTTATAACGGGTGATATTGCTTATCCTGTTCCCTTCCAAGCGGGTACATTCAATAACTATACCAGTGCAAAGGTTTTTGCAAATCTTATGGAGAGTCTTGGTGTTTACTGGACTGTAACCTTCGGTAATCACGACGCTGAGCCTTATTCTTATTTTGACAGAGAAGCGGTTGCAGGCTTTTATACGGATGATAATTATAAATATTGCTTGTTCCGGAAAGGTCCTGAGGATGTTGACGGTGAGGGCAATCACATTATTGAAGTAAAAAACTCAAAGGGTCTTATAACTCAGGCTATGGTAATGATTGACTCTCTTTCTTATGTGGATGACCGTATGATTACAAGCTGGAAAGGTACTTATGACAATATTCATGATAATCAGGTTGAATGGTATGAATCTGAAATCAAGCGTATGAATGCTGAAAATAAGAAAATCGATAAAAATGCTGATATAGTTAAAACACAGGCTTTTTTCCACATTCCTTTGGTTGAGCTTCAGGATGCGTGGAAAGAATTTGCTGAAAATGATTTTAAAGACACCGAGAATTTCAAGTATATTGATGGTATAATCGGTGAGGGTGGCAGAAGAGTTTTTTGCGGTTTTGGTGAGGATAAGCTTTTTGAAAAAATGCTTGAATTAGGCTCAACAAAGGCTATGCACACAGGTCATGATCACTATAATAATTTGACTGCTGAATACAAGGGTATCACCTTCAGCTGTGGCTACAGCATAGATTATATTGCATACATAGGTATTGCAAAAGAGGGTTCCCAAAGGGGTTGCAATATGATTACCTGCAAACCCGATTCTACTTTTACAATTGATAAATACAATTACTATTCAGACAGATATGAGCTTGATGGTTTTACTCGCGAAGAGGTTACAATGCAGTTCGAGGATGTTAAATATCAGGTTGAAGATGAATAAAATGCAAAGGGAGGCTTATCTATGAAAAAATTTAAAAGCATTATATGGGGGCTTGTTCTTGTTGCAGTTGGTGTGATAGTTGCGCTTAACGCTCTCGAAATTACAGATATTGATATTTTCTTTGAGGGATGGTGGACTCTTTTCATCATAATTCCTTGCCTTATAGGAGTTTTTACCTCTAAAGATAAATACAGCAATATTTTAGGTTTGGGGGTTGGCGTATTTCTTTTACTTTGCTGTCAGGATATTTTAGAATTTTCAATGCTTTGGAAATTAGGCCTTCCCGTAATCATTGTTGCAGTTGGTCTTAAAATGATTTTCGGAGGATTATTTAAAAACAAAAGCGAAAAGGTAATGGAAAGCATTAAAATAAACGGTGGAGATACTAAAAAATTCGGGGCTGCTTTTTCCGGTACGAGCGCAAATTTTTCAGGTGAGATGTTTTGCGGAACAGAGCTTAATGCATTATTCGGCGGAGTTGACTGTGATTTGAGAGGTGCTTTTATAGAGCAGGACTGCGTAATTAAAGCTAATGCGATTTTCGGTGGAATTGATATTTTCGTTCCCGAGGGTGTTAATGTTAAGGTTCATTCAACCTCTATTTTCGGTGGAGTAGAAAATAAAGAACACAAAAATTCACCCGAAAATCCTCATACCATATTCGTTCACGCCAATTGCATTTTTGGTGGGATTGATATTAAATGATTTAATATAACAAAAGTCGCAGTTTATTTACTGCGACTTTTTTATGCGTTTTTCAAATACAAAGAAACATATAAATAAGGCTATAAATGTTATTAACCAGGAAATAGGGTAGGATAGATACAAGTTCCACAGTTCCTTTTTTAAGGGGTAGCCTGTGTAAAGCCATAAAACTCTTATGCCACAAGCACCTAAAAGGGTGATTATCATAGGTTCGATGGATTTACCCATACCGCGAATCTGACAGCCTGAAACATCCATAATACTGCAGATAAAATAAGTGGTCATCATTATATAAAGCCTTTGCTTGCCCACTTCTATAACTTCCGGTTCAGTTGTGAAAATGCCGATTATCTGCTCGGGGAAAACAAGACCTATTGCACCAAAGCAAATGCTTATTAAAAGTGCAAAGCCCATACACATGAAATAAACCTTGCGCAGATTTTCATGTTTTTTTGCCCCCATATTCTGGGATGAGAAAGTCATGGCGGTCTGGGCTACTGCATTGGTGCAGGTATAAATAATGGCATCTGCATTTTGGGCGGCAGTGTTTCCCGCCATTGCAACGGAGCCGAATGAATTGATAGTAGACTGAATGAGCACATTTGAGAATGAGAAAAGACTGCTTTGGAAACCTGCCGGTAAGCCGATTTTTACAATATCTTTCAGTTCATCTTTATAAATTCTGACTTTTTTTAGATTCAGTCTGCAAGCATTTTCAAGGTGCAATAATCTTAAAACAATCAGGACTGCAGAAATGTACTGGGCGACAATTGTGGCAATTGCAACACCTGCAACATCATAATGAAAGCCCACAACAAGAACCACATTGAGAACAACATTGATTATTCCCGTAAAGCCGAGAATGAAAAGAGGGCGCTTTGTGTCACCTGTGGAACGGACAATTGATGCGCCGAAATTATAAACAAGTGAACCGGGTGCGCCTAAAAAATAGATTTTTAAATAAAGGGTTGCAAGAGAAAGAACATTATCGGGGGTGCCCATAAGCTCTAGGAATTTAGCTGAAAGAAAAAACCCGAAAAGCCCTACGGCTATTCCCGAAGCAATACTTATTGCCATAGCAGTATGAACGCTTTTGTGAATTCTATCACCAAGGTTTGCGCCGATATGTCTTGCGGTTACAACACCTGCACCCGTTGAAAGACCAACAAAAAGATTTATTATAAGGTTAACAAGGGAGCTTGTAGACCCCACTGCCGCAAGGGACTCACTACCGGCAAAGCGACCAACAACCATAATATCGGCGGCATTGTAAATAAGTTGTAACACCCCTGTCAGCATTAGCGGAATTGAGAATATAAGTATTTTCTTGAAAAAAGGTCCTGTTGTCATATCGAGAATGCCACGTTTATTCATAATTCCACCTCCAAAATATATTTGCAAAAAATATTATAATACGAAAAATTGAAAAAATCATTAAAATGACAAAAATTTTATTGATTTTTTTGGTTTCAGTTGTTAAAATGTTTTTTGCAAATTTTAGTAAAGGAGAAATTACTATGTGGTTTTGGTTCTCAATTATCGCCCTCATTTGTTGGAGCGGTTCCGATTTGTTTTCTAAAATCGGTTGCGCAGATAATTCCGACAAATACAGTCATCTGAAGATGGTTACCGCAGTCGGTGCGGTTATGGGTCTTCATGCTTTGTATGAAATATTTGCAAAAGGCGTACCAATAGACATAGGCTCTCTTCTTAAATATTTACCTGTTTCTGCACTTTACATTCTCTCAATGGCAATCGGCTATGTTGGCCTTCGTTATATTGAACTTTCAGTTTCTTCACCAATTTGTAATTCATCAGGTGCACTTGTTGCAGTGCTTTGTATTATAATGGGTGACAAGCTCGCTACACCTCAGTATATTGCAGTCGCACTTGTTTGCCTTGGTGTTATCGGCCTCGGTTTTGTTGAAGCAAGAGAGGACGAAGCATTAAGAATTGAAAGACAGAAAAAAGCAAACTACAAATATTCAAAGAGCGCATTAGCAATTATTTTACCGCTTCTTTATTGTTTGCTTGATGCTCTAGGAACTTTTGCAGACAGTATGGTTCTTGAAACCCTTGATGAAGATGTTGCAAACGTTGCTTATGAGCTTACTTTCCTTGCTTGTGGTGTTATTTGCTTTATTTATACTAAGTTTATTAAAAAACAAAAATATCTTCCCAAAAAAGAAGCACCCAAATATGTTGGTGCAATTTTTGAAACTGCAGGTCAGTTTGCGTACATATATGCTCTTGCAGATAGCGAACATGTTGCAATGGCAGCGCCCATCATTTCTGCTTACTGTGTTGCATCAGTCATCTGGGGCAGAATCTTCCTTAAAGAAAAGCTTTCTGTTAAACATTACATTATGATTGCAACGGCAGTTGTGGGTATAGTTATTCTTGGTCTTTACGACGCTTAAATAAAACTTACAACCCCTTGGATTTATAAAAAATCCAAGGGGTTGATTTTTATTGCATCTAAATCTGACAATCTTTTTTATGATTTTATTCTTCTGTTGTAGGTGGTGTCTCCTCACTCGGTTCAACCACCGGTTCTGCAACAGGTTCAACGACAGGCTCTTCAACAGATACTTCAATTATAGGTTCAGTAGGTTGAGTGAGAGGGGCATCGAAGCCGTTTTCTGCAGAATTAATTTGCGGTGCATAAAAATTGTTTTGCGGTGGAGTATAGGGTGCCTGATATTGAGGCTCAGGATTATAGAAATCATAATCAGGAATATCGTTGGGAGTGATTGTACCCTTTGCCAAAGCCTGAAGCCTTAAATCAGAGAAGAATTCTACATAAGTTGCTTGCTCATAGGGATTAACATATAAGTAATATAAAATTCCCATTGTAAAGCCTGAGAGTATTTCCCAACCAATAAATGATAACTGTAACACGAAAAAATCCCATTTGTTGCCGTCCATAAGTTTTTTACTTAAACGAAGGGCTTCATCCTTATCAATATCGGGACGTACTGCTAAGATATAATTAACTGCTGCATATTCATATGACTTTATAATACCGGGAATGACGAAAAGTAAAGACCATAAAAATGTGTATAAACCTTTGAAAAATGTTACTTTTGCAATATTTAAGTAGGTTTTATCTTTAAGGTTTTCCGCTATTTCTTTAATTTCTACAGGTTGATTTTTTCTTGATTTGAGAAAATATCTGATACCACCACATCTTAAGGGTGTAAATATAAAATATGATAATATGAATAATGCCACTAAACCTGTAATCAATGCGATAGAAATAGGTGTTGAAATAAATTCTTCGAAGAAGAAATCTAAATCACCGCCTCCAAAAAGCTCCTCAAAGCCAGATGAATCGGTTGGAGTGGTGAAAGATATGCCACCACCATCCTCACTGATGCCTAAAACCATCAATAATGAAATTAAAACACTATGCCAATAGTTCTTTTTAAATAAGTTTTTACCTGCTTGTTTTAAATCTTGTCTGTTCATAAAAGCACCTCCTGAAATTGTTTTTGGATTTATTAATCATTTGCTTTTATTCTGTAAACAGCAACTCCGTGGGGAGCGATTGTTGCTTGAATACTATCTTTTAAAGTGAAGGTTTCTTTTTCCCAAAGGTTTGTTGCTTCATAAGAATTTTTAATGGGTAAATCAACAAAGGGATCACTGTGGAGCTTTGCAAGGGAAACGGACATTTCTCTGGGTTTGTTTGATTTGTTGAAAAGGCAAACTGCAAGCTCGCGGTTTTCCAATGGTTTTGCGAGAATATCACTTATACCGTCTGTGAAAATGCGCTTTGCCTGAATACCGCGTTTATCCTGATCAATGGCAATAAGTTCTTTGTTTTTAAGAATCCGGAGAACCTTATTATTTTCATCAACAGAACCATCAGGGTTAATGAACTTTCTTATATCGTTACCGAGAATCAGGGGGGAAGCCATCATACACCAAAGCGAGAAATGTGTTTTGTTTTCTTCCATGTTAAGTTTGCCGACACCAACTTCGAGCATATCAGGATCATTCCAGGAACCTGCCTGTGCATATTTATAAAGGCGCACATTCATTTCGTAAATAGTAAGCATTGACGCCCAGAATGGTTTGATGTCGTGGGTTGTTCTCCAAAGATTACCTGCCTTTGCGCCCCATTTCCAAGGCTGATTCATCCCCCATTCACAAATGGAATAGCAAATAGGTTTTTCGGTTGTGCCATTTTTTTCTGCATATTCCTTAGTTGCTCTTTTAAGTTCTTTTCCCATAAGAGTATATTGTCGCTGAGCGGAATCCATACGGGATGCAACGGGGTTGTAGAATTTTAAGGTGTTAAGCCCTTTTTTGAGAGTTACAACAATCTGTAATCTGCCATCGGGAGTGAAGCCTTTTGAAGAGGGAAAATAACAATCATATTCCTTTTCATCGTTAACAAGGCAAACAAGGAATTTTCTCTTCAATCCGCCTTTTCTGAAAACAATTGTAAGGCTGTAATCGCCGTCTTCAGGAACTTCAATTGTATCAAAAAGAAGTTCACCTAAGCCACCGCAAAGGTTACTTACCATATAACCTCCCTCGACTTTTTCATCCGTGGTGACTTTTGCACCTTTTGAAACAATGCCGTGTTCTGCCTGTATTTCAAGGAAATCCTGTTCACCGGGCTTGCCGAGAGTGATTTTGATAACGGCAGGTGCGATCGTGGGGATTGCTTCGTTGTGGCAGAAATCATATTTAAAGTATTCAACACCCCATTCTGCAAGAGTATCTGCATCAACCTTCTCGTTATAAAGGCTTGCAGGTAAATCTTCGCAGGTAAGAATACCGTTTGAAGTATAAAGACCAACCTTGAAACCCAATTCATTTATTTCTTCAATAAGAGGTTTCATTCCTCTTGGAAAACGTGTAAGGTCGCCCTGAAGCTTTCCGTTTGCAGTTCTCATTGAACTTTGCCAACAGTCATCAAGATTGATATATTGATAACCAACATCAAGAAGACCTGTTTTTTTCATAGCTTCGGCAGTATCTTTGATGAGCTTTTCATCAATTGAGTTTCTGAAGGTGTTCCAACTGCTCCAACCCATAGGGGGAGTAAGAGCAACACCGTTATTATATTTTTCAACGTCTGCCACATGAACCTGGGTTGCGGCAAAAGCCTTTTTTGCAATACAAACAGGGCAGATTTTTTTGCCTTTAAGTGCCTTTCCTATAAGAACTCCTGTTCCTGCACCGGCAAGAAGTGAAGCGCTTTTTTTAAGATTCATCAGTATCACCTTTTACTTTAATAGTCAAAATAAGTTTTCAAAAAAAGCCGTCCATACGGACGGCTGATTAATTATTCTGCAGCTTCAACTGTTTCTTCAACGGGTGCTTCCTCTACGGGAGCAGCTTCAACTGTTGCATTGTAAGCTTCTGCAAGTTTGTTGAGATATTTGATTTTGTAAACGCTGCTAACAATGGGGAGAATTCTCCAGATCATTACGAACATACCGCCGTGCTTAAGAGTGATGTTGTAATCTTTTGCTTTCTGATACATTCTTTCAACCATCTGATAGTTCCAAACGAAAGCATAAATGCCGAAGCTGAAAATATCAAGAAGGAAAACAAGAATGTAGTGACCGCTTTCTTTATCGTCGCCATCGCATATTTTGTTAAGGTCGTTAGTCCATTTTGTCCAGAAGAAAAGACCATAAATACCGAGAGTTATGATATTGAGGAAAATAAATTTACCTGTTTTTCTTTTTTTAATCATAATTATTGCCTCCAACAAGAGATTTATTATCTTATATAGTAAATAATACTATAATAAAGAAGCATTGTCAATAATTATTTAGGCAAAAAAACAACCTGTGGCAAAAGTCACAGGTTGAATTATAATTTTAGTTTTCAAAAAGAGAAAGTTCTTGCTTTTTCTGTTCGTCTCTGTATTTCTGAAGTCTTGCCTTGATTTTATCAGCAGGATTAAGAAGACTTGAAACAGAACAGTCGTGGTTGAGTGTGTCGATAATAAGCGAGCAATACTTACTCATATCAACCTCAAAATACCAAGGTTTCTGAAGAAGTTCCGGAGTTCTGTATACAAGGTTTGTTGTGAAAACACCGTTGATGATGCCTGCTTCATAAGCTTTGTCAAACTCCTGAAGACCATTACAGAAAAGACCGAAGCTTGTACAAACAAAAATGCGGTTTGCTTTAAGTTCTTTGAGTTTAGTCGCAACTTCAATCATAGAATCGCCTGAGGAAATCATATCATCAATAATAAGGCAATCCTTACCCTCAACATCATCACCAAGGAATTCGTGAGCAAGAATGGGGTTTCTGCCGTTGACAACAACAGAATAGTCACGGCGTTTATAGAACATACCAAGGTCAATTCCCATAACTGCGGAATAGTAGATGCAACGACCCATACCGCCTTCATCGGGGGAGATAACCATAAGATGCTCGTGGTCAATCTTAAGGTCTTTAAAGTTTTTGGTGAGAGCTTTTACCATCTGGTATGTAGGTGCAACGTTTTCAAAGCCCTTAAGGGGAATTGCGTTCTGAACTCTGGGATCGTGAGCATCAAAGGTGATGATGTTTTCAACACCCATATCAATACAAAGTTCCTGAAGAGCAATAGCACAGTCAAGAGATTCTCTTCTTGAACGCTTGTGCTGTCTGCCTTCATAGAGCATGGGCATGATAACGTTGATTCTTCTTGCTTTACCTTCAACTGCAGAAATTGCACGTTTAAGGTTTGCATAGTGCTCATCGGGGGAATAGTGGTTTTCATAACCATACATATTGTAGGTTAAGCCATGATTGAAGCAATCGCATATGATATAAATATCGTAACCACGAATAGTTTCGTGGAGAACGCATTTACCTTCACCTGAACCAAATCTTGTGAAATCTGCGTCAACGATAAAAGTATCTCTCTGATAGCCGTAGAAAGCGATTGTACCTTTATGTTCGCTTTCACGCTCTTCTCTCCAAGAAGTAAGATAATTATCAATTTTCTGAGCAAGCTCCTCACAACCGGGAGTTGCAATAATTCCCAAAGGACCTACGGGAATAGTGTTTGGAATACCGAATGCATCTGCCACGACATTAACCTCCGTACTTTTATTATATTCTATATTGTACTAATAATTTCTTTTCTTTTCAAGTCAATTCGCCAAAATATAACATTAAAATTTACTGGCATATTCTACCTGCAATTTGTGAAAAATTACAAAAAATAAAAATAATGATGGAATTGATAATAATTCCACCATTATAAACTAAAATCTTCTTTTGAAAATTCGCCTGAAAAGGAGATAACTTTTGGTTCTCTTTTGAAGGGGTCATATTTAAATTTTTTGCATTTTGAAAAAGACTGCATAATTCCGCCAACCTTACGGCAGAGAACAGTTTCACCATCGCCCACAAGAGAGCCATGTTCGCAGAAAGCGCACTGAGGCTCGATTGATTTATTGAAAATTTTAAGAGCCATAATAACGCCTCCGCAACTGAATGAATTCACTGTGTAATTCTAACACATTTTTTTGCGGTTATCAACCTCTAAAATCAAAAGAGCACACATAATAATCAGAATTATTGCTGCACCCATACTGTGATAGAGGGTGAAAGTTGTGGTGTTTGTTCCGATGATAACACTTACGTTTTCACATTGAGGAAATAATTTGAGAAGCACCGAGCAATAAACAGAACTTAATGCGGCGTTAACGAGACGGGAACACATTAAATATTTCATTTGCACTTTGCAGACTGAAGAATATGAGGCGCATTGGCATATAACTGCAAATCCGCCAAAGCCTGAAATGCCTGCAATAACCGGAAGAGAGAGTCCTGATGAAATGGCGTTTTTACAGCCGGTGGTGACTTCACCAACGGATTTTATTATGTAGGAGAGGATATAAGGTAGTTTTAATGCATCACAAAGAGATGCGAGAACGCAAAATGTAAGGACCCAGCCACAAATCGCAAACATACCTTCACTGCCCTTTGAAACAGATTTTACAAATATGTTTTCTTTTTTTGCTTGCTGAGTTTTTTCTATCGGTTGAATTTTTTCGTCCGACAGAAAACGACAGGATAAACCAACCGTCAGTGATGAAAGCAAGCAAGAAAAATAAAGAATAAAACCGCTTTTGGTATTTCCTAACATAAAGGTTCCGACAGCGGTTATCAGAAAGGCGGGACTTGGATTTATACACCAATAAAAAAGTCTTTGAGCAGCACTTTGAGAAATTTTACCATTTTCATAAAATTCACAAATAGTTTTAGCACCGACAGGGTATCCACCCAAAGCGCCTAAAATATAGGGGATTACTCCATAACCACTTGTTTTGAAACAGAAATTAAAGGGCTTTTCGAAAATTTTACTTATCATCTCTGCGATATTGCTTCCCGAAATGTAAGAGGAAAGCACCATAAATGGGAAAAGAGCAGGAATTAAATTGTTGCCTAAAAGCAGAAAACCGTTTTTTATGCCCTCAGAAGTGTTTTTTGGATGAATTATAAGACACACTCCAATAGCAGATACGATTACTAAAGTCAAGATATTTTTTAACATTATTGCAGAAAATCGCTTCATTAGTTAACACCCCAAAATATTTTATTCACAGTATGCATAGAAATATAACAAAGGAGAGTGTTGGTTTTGGGATTTAATCCTTTAAAGAATATTTCGGAAGATGCTGAAAATGCAGGAATTGAGCTTTTTGGAAATAAAAGAATGATTATTCTTGACTGTAAATATGTGGTGGATTTTTCAGATGAAAGCATTGTGCTGAATTTGGGGAATTTGAATATGAAGGTAAGAGGAGATAATCTTGTGATTTCTTCTTTCTGTTATGGGCAAACAGATATTTGTGGTGAAATTGTCAGTATTGAATTTGAGAGGGCTTGAAAATGATTCAAATTTTAAGGCTTTTAAAAGGGTATGTTGTGTTTTGCGCAGAGGGTGGATTTCCCGAAAGATTTATAAATCTTTGCAATATAAGAGGTATCAATCTTTGGAATGTGAAAAATGATGGTGTAAAGGTTATTGCTTTTACAACCGAGCGGGAATTTGAGGAGTTAAAAACACCTGCAGAAAATTCAGGAATGACATTGAAAATCATAAAATACCGTGGCTTGAAAGCCTTTGCAAAACGCCACAAATGGCGGTGTGGCGCGGTTTTAGGTATAGTTTTGGCGTTTTGCTTCTGGTTTTTTATGTCGGGATATATTTGGGAAGTTGAAATTATAGAAACTGATGGTGTAAATGTTGAGGACTTTACAGAAAGTCTTGCAAATTTAGGAGTGAAAATAGGGGCGAGAAAATCCAAAATTGATATAATTCAGGTGCAGAATCAGCTGATGAATAAATATAACAATTTGCTTTGGGTTTCTCTTAATATTTTCGGTGGTAAGGCTCAGGTGGAAATGAGTGAATTTGTTGAGCAAAAAGAGATAATTGATACAAAAAAGCCTGTTAACATTGTGGCAAAGAAAAAAGGCGAAATTGTGCTTGTGAAAGGCTACAATGGAGTGAATGCGGTTAAAGAAGGCGATAATGTAACAAAAGGTTCTCTTCTTATATCAGGAGTTGTAAAGAATTTTGATGGTTCGGAATATTTTACCCATGCTAAGGGTGAGGTTTACGCAAGAACCACAAACAACGAAAAAATATTTTGCCCTTATAAAAACAAAGCGATGACCACCTGCAAAAAGGAATTAAGATATTATCTTTACATTTTTTCTTTAAAAATACCTTTGGGATTTGAAACAAAAGGCGATTTTCTTACAGAAAGCAATAAGTTTTTAAAAAGCGGAAAAACAATTTTGCCTTTCGGAATAATAAGGGAAGATAATTTTGCTGAGTTACGGAATAATATTGAATATTCCCCGAAAGAAGCGAAACTTATATGTTTTCTTGATGGTGTGAAAATGAAACGTGAAAAATACAACAAAAGTGAATTGAAAAGTGTGAAATATGAATTTGTAGAAAATGAAAACAATGGTGAAATCGAAGTTAAAATCAACTGCGTTGAAGATATTGCAACAGAGAGTTTGATTTTTACCGAAAATTGAAAAAACTGTGACTTTTCCATATAATATTTTAAAGTTTTTAGTGGACATTTACAAAAAATGTGTTATACTTTATTTGTACTATTATGTTTAAATTTATATAAAGAGGGTAATTGAGTCGGAACAGATAATTAATGTTGACCGAATGGAGCAGGCGGTAAGCCTTTTCGGAAGCTTTGATGAGAATATTTTAATAATCGAAAAATCCTTTAATGTGGATGTAATAAGTCGCGGTTCAGATATAAAAGTTAACGGTGAGCCGGAAAATGTCAGTAAGGCAGTTAAGGCAATTAACGGACTTCTGATGCTTTTGAATCGCGGAGAAACTCTTAATGAACAAAATGTCAGATATGTCATCTCTTTAGTAGATGACGGCAATGAGGACAAGCTTGTTACAATGAGTGGTGACTGTGTTTGTATCACAAGCAAGGGTAAACCCGTTAAGCCTAAAACTCTCGGTCAGAAAAAATATGTAGAATCAATAAAAAATAATACAATTGTCATCGGCGTCGGTCCTGCAGGCACAGGTAAAACCTACCTTGCAGTTGCAATGGCGGTTAATGCTTTCAGGGCAAAAGAGGTTAACCGAATTATTCTTACCCGTCCTGCTGTTGAAGCAGGTGAAAAGTTAGGCTTTTTGCCCGGCGATTTACAGAGTAAGGTTGACCCATATCTGCGGCCTCTTTATGATGCACTTTTTGATATGCTGGGCGCCGAGAATTTCAATAAATATCTTGAAAGAGGTAATATTGAGGTTGCACCATTGGCATATATGAGAGGACGTACCCTTGATGATAGCTTCATAATTCTTGACGAAGCACAGAACACAACCCCCGAGCAAATGAAAATGTTCTTAACCCGTATGGGCTTTAACTCAAAGGTTGTTGTAACAGGTGATGTTACTCAGATTGACTTGCCCGACGGAAAACGCTCAGGTCTTGTTGAGGTAACAAAAATTCTTAAGAATATGGAGCAGATTGATATTGTTCGTTTTACAGGACAAGATGTTGTAAGGCACAAACTTGTTCAGGATATAATCAGAGCCTATGAAAAATATGAGGAGGCAAAGAAAAGAAAATGAAAGAGAAAATAAAAGTAATTATCACAAACGACCAAAAAGAAGTGAAAATCCCAACAGGTGTGAGAATGCTTGTAAGACGTTGTTGTAATGCAGTTCTCACATTTGAAGATTTTTCAGAGCCTGCAGAGATCAGTGTAACCTTTGTTGATGATGAAAGAATTCACGAAATTAACAAAGAACATCGCAATATTGACAGTAGTACAGATGTTTTATCTTTCCCCTTGGGTGAAAATGGTGAATATGACAGAAACCTTGATACAGGTGCTTGCCTTTTGGGTGATATTGTTATTTCAGTTCCTACTGCCGTTCGTCAGGCGAAAACCTACGGTCACACTCTTCAGAGAGAAATCGGCTTCCTGACAGTTCATTCAATGCTTCACCTTTTGGGCTATGACCATGTTAATGGTGGTATCGAAGCGGTACATATGCGCGAAAAGGAAGAACATGTTTTAACCGAACTCGGACTCAAAAGAAACGAATCCTACTATATGGACTCCGAGGAGGAATAATAATGAAGGATGTTAAAAGCCTCTTTAAAAGCTTTGTTTATGCTTTTAAGGGCTTTGGGTGGATGATAACTCACGAAAGAAATTTCAGAATTCACCTGACCTGCCTTGTATATATGTTCTATTATCTGTTGAGATATGATTTCTTTACAGTTTCAAGGACTGAGTTTGCAATTCTTCTTTTAGCTTCAGGCCTTGTTATCGGAGGAGAAATGATTAATTCGGGTATTGAAAAGGCGGATGACTCGGTTTCTAAAGAGAAAAAGGATACCATTGCAGTTTCTAAGGATGTTTCCGCAGGTGCAGTTCTGGTGTTTGCCGTTTTTGCAGTGCTTTGCGGTGTTGCGATTCTTTGGCAACCTGAGGCATTCAAAATGCTTTTTGAACATTATTCAGAAAATCCGATTTACATATTGTGGTTTGTTTTAAGTGTGGCTGTATTCACTTTATTTATATTTAAATTTGAGAAAAAAGGAAAAAAATAATGACAGAAAGAAAAACTGCTTTTATTGCGATTGTAGGCAGACCCAATGTGGGTAAATCTTCAATTCTTAATAATCTTCTGGGGCAAAAGGTGGCTATTGTTTCATCAAAGCCTCAGACTACAAGAACAAAAATTATGGGCGTTTTAACTGAAGATAATGTTCAGCTTGTTTTCACAGATACGCCGGGTTTTCATAAGCCAAAAACAAAATTAGGCGAAAAAATGATTAAAGCTGTTGATGACAGTATCGGTGGTGTGGACTCTTGCCTTTTTGTTACAGAAGCAAAAGGGGAAATAAGAGAGGCAGAGCTTGACCTTCTAAAAAAACTTAAGGCGGAAAGGATTCCCGTTGTTCTTGCTATAAATAAAATCGATATGCTTTCCGACAAGCAAGAACTTATGGGAAGGATTCTTGAACTTACAAATCTTTTGGATTTTGCAGCAGTTATCCCCGTCAGTGCACGTGAAAATGATGGTATGGACGAACTTAAGGATGAGTTATTCAAACTTGCTGCACCATCTGAATTCTTTTTCCCTGAAGATACTCTTACAGACCAACCCGAAAGAGTTTTGGCTGCAGAAATGATAAGAGAAAAATTACTTCATAAGTTAAGTGATGAAATTCCTCATGGTATTGCAGTTTCCATTGAAAGAATGAAAGAACGTGAGGATAAGCCCATTATTGATATTGAAGCAGTTATTTATTGCGAAAGAGAAAGCCATAAAGGTATAGTTATCGGCAAAAAGGGCGCTATGCTTAAGGAGATTTCCACCAATGCCCGTCACGAATTGGAACAGTTCTTTGAGTGCAAAATCAATCTCCAATGCTGGGTCAAGGTTAAAGAAGATTGGAGAAATCGTGAGGGCTTAATTCACAATTTCGGCTTGGATTGATTTGGCAAAAACTATATGTTTTTTTACAGAATAAAGAAACACCCGAGGAATAAAATATTCTCGGAGTGATAAAAATGAACGAAAAAGAACTTTGGGAAAAGTTTTATAAAGGCGGAAAAATTGCGGATTACATCGAATACCGCAATTGCGTAAATGCTAAATTTGAGGAGATAGGAAAAAGTGGTGAAAATAACTGCACCGGGACTTGTAATCAGGGAACAGAATATCGGTGAAGCCGATAAACTTATAACCGTGCTTACTGCAAAGCACGGGCTTGTTCGGGCGTTTTCAAGAGGTGCAAAAAAGACTAAAAGCAAAAAACTTGCTGCCACTTCGCTTCTGTCCTATGCGGATTTTACTTTCACAAAATCAAGGGATGCGTTTTCTGTTGAAGAAGCACTTATAAAAGAGGTGTTTTTTGAGCTACGCAATGATGTTCAGAAAATGGCCCTTGCTCAATATTTTTGTGAATTGGCGTACGAATTCTGTGAGGAGGATTTTGAGTCGGAGGAAGTTCTCCGACTTTTTCTTAACGCCTTATGGCTGTTAAAAGAAAACAGAAAAACGCCCTCATTTATAAAAGCGGTAACCGAATTGAGGTTGATGTCTTTAAGCGGTTATATGCCCGATTTAGTTGCCTGTGAAAAATGTGGCGAATATGAAACGGAATATATGTATTTTGATTTCGAAAGCGGAAAACTGTTTTGTAATAATTGTGCACCAAATAATTTTAGTGAAAATATAAATCTTTCGGTTGTTACAGCAATGCGATATGTGGTATTTTCCGATTTTGAGAAGATTTTTTCTTTTTCTTTAGGTGATAAAGCATTGGGAGTTTTTCGCGATACCGTCGAAGAATATTTGCTTAACAAAACCCAAAGAAAATTCAAGACTCTTGAATTTTACAATGTTATAAAGGAATAGATATGAGCGAGTTAAACAAACATTTAAAAGCACTTGAATATGACAAGGTTTTAGGAATGGCAATGAAAAGGGCTTGTAACGATGATGCCCGTGATATTATTTCTTCCATAAGACCTGAAACAAGTGTTAATATGGCGCAGAACCATATTGATATGACAGAAAATGCCTACATATTATTGGCAAAATACGGCGGCCCATCATTCGGTGGACTTAAAAACGTTAATAATTCCCTTGCCCGCGCTTCTGCAGGTGGTGTTCTTTCAATGAAAGAACTGCTTGATATCGGCTCAACAGTCAGAACTGTTCGCGGTATAAGAGAATGGAGAAATAACAGTGGTGGCCAGGATGAATTGAAAATCGATTTGTATTTTAATTCATTGATGCCTAACAAATATCTTGAAGATAAGATTTTTTCTGCAATTCTTACAGAAGACGAGATGAGCGATAATGCATCTCCTGAACTTGCATCAATCCGCCGTCAGATAAAAAATAAAGAAAATAGTGTCCGTGACCAGCTGGAAAAGCTTATCCGTTCTCAGAAATTGAAAACTGTTTTGCAGGATGCTATTATTACCCAAAGAAACGGAAGATATGTTGTGCCTGTTAAAAGCGAACACAGAGCATCGGTTTCAGGTCTTGTTCACGATACATCTTCCACAGGCGCAACTGTTTTTGTTGAGCCTGCGGGTGTTGTTGAAGCGAATAATGATATTCGTGTTTTAAGAGGTAAAGAAGCTCAGGAAATCGAAAGAATATTATATGAGCTTTCTGTTGAAGCGGGTGGATTTATTGAAGAAATAAAGGGTAGCTATGAGTGTGCAGTAGAAATTAATGTTATTTTCTGCAAAGCCCATCTTGCTTATGATATGAAAGCAACAATGCCGATTCTCAATGATAAAGGCATTACGGATTTAAAGAAGGCAAGACATCCTTTGATTGAGCCAAAAAAAGTTATTGCAACTGATATCCGTTTAGGTTCCGATTTTGATACTCTTGTTATTACGGGCCCGAATACGGGTGGTAAAACGGTTGCAATTAAAACAATCGGTCTTCTTTCTGCAATGGCTTCAAGTGGATTTATGATTCCTGCAGGTGATGAAAGTAAAGTCAGTGTTTATGACAATATTCTGGTTGATATTGGCGATGAGCAGAGTATAGAGCAGTCCTTGTCAACCTTTTCTTCTCATATGGTAAATATTGTTAATATTCTTAAAATAGCAGGAGGGAAATCCCTTGTTCTTATTGACGAATTAGGTGCAGGTACTGACCCTGTTGAGGGTGCGGCACTTGCTATGGCAATTCTTGAAGAACTCCATATAAAAGGCGCAAAAATTGCCGCTACAACTCACTATGCAGAGTTGAAAGCATATGCTTTACAGACTCCAAGAGTTGAAAATGGTTCTTGCGAATTTGATGTTAATTCATTAAGACCCACTTATCGACTTCTTATCGGTATTCCCGGCCGTTCGAACGCCTTTGCTATTTCTGAAAGGCTTGGTATTGATAAGAGCATTATCGATAGAGCAGGGGAGCTTGTTTCTTCTGAAAACACCCGTTTTGAAGATGTTGTTGATATGCTTGAGAAAAGCCGTCTTGAAATGGAAGATGAGCATTCAAAGGCAAAAAAAATTACCGAATCTGCCAAGGCAGACAGAGAAAAGGCGGAAAAACTTCTTAAGGATGCACAGTTCAGGCGTGACAGAGAACTTGAAAATGCACAAGGTGAGGCTTTAAGAATTGTTGAAAAAGCAAAACGAGAAGCAAATGCGCTTCTTAACGAAGTTGAAAAATTGAAAAAAGAAGCAAAACAGACTAAAGATGCAGCAGATTTGGCAAGAAGAGCAAAATCTGCTGTCAATGCTCATCTTGATGCAATAAATAGTGCTGTGAATCCCGTTTTTGATTCCATTGAAGATGATGAGGATTACACTCTTCCGAGACCTCTTGAAATCGGTGACACTGTTTTCTGCAAAACCATTGGCAAAAATGCAAATGTTACCGCCCTTAAGGATAAAAAAGGAAATGTGGAAATTGCCGCAGGTATGCTTAAAATGAGGGTTAAGGAAGAATCTCTGCGTCTTGTTGAAAAGCCAAAACAAAAGGAAACTAAAAAAAGACAGGTTTCGACAACAAGAGTTACGGGTGAAAGCAAATCTACAATGGCGGTTAATAACCGTTGTGATTTGCGCGGTCTTATGGTGGATGAGGCTATTATTGTTCTTGACCGCTTCCTTGACGATTTGCTCCGTTCCGGATTGACTGAATGCACAATTATTCATGGTAAAGGAACAGGCGCTCTTCGTGCAGGAGTTACACAATATCTTAAAGGTGACCCCAGAATCAGAACCTTCCGTTTAGGCACATTCGGTGAAGGTGAAAACGGAGTTACAATTGCGGAAATAAAGTAGAAGAATTCGGACAGCTACAAATTTATTTGAATTTGTAGCTGTCCGATAATTTATTCTATGGTAAATTTTACACTTGAAAAGTCGAGGTTTTTCAAATCTTTCATATTCATTTTAAAATATGCAATTTTTTCTGTTTCGGTGAGGAATTCAGGCATTCCGTCATCAAGTGGGTCGTATTGTAAAAGTGTGATTTCTTCACCGTTCTTAACAAAAATTCTTGTTCCGTCCTGTGCATAATCTGTATCAAAAAAGTCGATGGAGAACTCTGTTTCAACATCACCTAAAAATTCGAATCCTGCGTTGAAATCATCAATTAATGTATCGGGTTCTGTTTCACAATAGCGGATGTTAGGTACGAAACTACCATCGTTTTCAGTTAAGAAAAAATAAATGAAACCTTTGTGGTCAATTATGTTTTCTTTATCATAAGTTTTAAATTCCGATAATTTTAATTGGCAGAAGAAAAAATCTTCATCTCCGATTGTTCCGTCGGAAAGCCATTCCTCAGGCATTGTGGGTGAACCAAAAAATTTACTTGTGCCGGGGTCATATTCTCCATGTGCTTTTTCTGCTTTTATTCCAATCATTTTATGCTACTCCCATATATTCTTCAAGAACTAAACCGCTGTCCTTAAGCTCTTTTGCTAATTCAACACCAACATATCTCCAATGCCAAGGCTCATATATAACTTTTGTTATGTCCTGCTTGTCTTTGGGATATCTCATGATGAAACCGTAATCTGCGGCATTTTCGGTAAGCCATTTGAACTCTGCAGTGTCTTCAAACCATTCGTCAACACAGACAATGTCCATCGCATAGCCCAAATTATGCTCGGAGGAACCGGGGGGCATGATTATTGTGGCAGCTTTTACTTTTGCATCTTTGTTCGAATATCCCTGACTCTCGTAGAAGCTTACTTTATTATTGTAGTTTCTTTCTTGAAGTTCATACGAACGATAACCTGAGCAAGGGGCAAGGTTTATGCCATCCTTTTTGGCAGCGTTATACATTTCTTCGTAATGTACAGCAACATTTCTGTCAAGTCTTTCACCGCTACCACACACATAGACTAAATCAGGTTCATAGCTGTCGGGAATTCTGTAGCTTGAGTTAACAAGTGTCAAATACCATTTTTCTTCATCAATTGTGATGATTGTAGGGTTGTCTATAGTGCCCGGTTGAGCAACTGCCGCTGTTACAGGTTGGGTAGTTTCAGGAAGGGTTGTGGTGTTGCTGTTTGTTTCCCCTGCGGTAGTATCGGGATTAGCATTATTGTCAGATACTGCAGGACTTTTATTATTGGATTTTTCTGTAGTTTGAGCGCCTTGGGAAATCGTGGTTTCCTTTTCTCTCAAAGCATCATTCTTTTTATCTGCTGAAATGCAAACAACTGTAACAAAAATTACAACGAAAGCCATCATTATGCAGAGAAAATTCAAGGCTTTTTGGTTTTTGGTGAGTTTGTTTTTCTTTTTTGTGTTTTTAGTTGCCATATCTTAACCTCTTTGTCTTTTTATCCACAGACATATTATATTGTTATCTGTGATAATTGTCAAATGGTAATTGATGAAGTTAAGGGTATAAATTAGTTGTAAATTACAAAGGTGTGTTGCGGATTTTGTGCTTTTTATACAAAGATGAAAAAATGTTGAAAACTACTGTTGTTATATGAAATTTTGTGATATAATTAGTCAGTGAATAAGTCGAAGTATCGACAGATGCAAAAAATCGAAAGGGGTCAAACCTTAATGAAACGTATTTTTACTATTGCAACAGCTATTTTGCTTGTTAGCGCACTTTTAATGACTTTAACTTCTTGTGGTTCTTCTGACACTGCCGAAGAAACTGTTGAAGTTTATTCAACAGAAGAGGCAGAATACACTCAGAGTGCCGTTACTGTTGGCAAAACAAGTGAAGAAGTTCTTGCATATTTCAACAGCCTTGTTAATGGTGTAAAAACGGATAAACCCGTTGTTAACTATAACATTGAGAAAAATGTGCCTAATGGTAGCCTTAAAGTTACAAAACAGGGTGCAGAGGATGCAGAAGAAATCGATGATTCTCTCAAAGCAATCAACGATGCTGCTAAAGGTATAAAAGACCTTATTCTTGAAGATATCAAGGAAAATTCCGGTACCATTAATTTCGGTGACGATAACTCCGAAACTCTTTTCGTTAAAGGCGAGTCCTGGGCAACAGAGCTTACCCCGGAAGATATTGAATATGCAACACTTAAAGAAATCGGTGACAAGTATTTTATAACAATTGCATTCAACGACCTTACAAGTGACGAAGCACAGGAAGTTCTTACAAAAGCATTTGACCTTCGTGATAAAGAAGAAATTCTTGCATCAGAAGAGTTTGCGAAAACAAAAGAATACCTTGTTCTTAATGACTTTGATGTTGTATATAGCGGTTGCAAAATTACTGCGACAATTGACCGTCTTACAAATGAGATTACAAACATCAACTATTACAAAGCAGCAAATGTTACTGCTTATATGACAGGTGCAGGAACACTTGAAAGCTACGGTGATGTAAGCGTTATGTTTACACTTGAGGATAAAGCAAACTATGATATTAATTGGGAAAGCGGTTTGCCCACAAGCCCTATTGAAACTGCAGAAGTAAAATAATTTATGATTATTTGTTGCAGAGTGGATTTTACCACTCTGCAATTTTAGATGGAGGTTATTCAATTGAGTAAAAAGATAATTGCAATTCTTACAATAATTACAATACTTTTTGTTTGTGTGTTTGCTGCTTGTGAGAAAAAAGACAAAGTGTATGCAGACTCTAAAGATTTCGATTTTGTGACTGATGAAAATGGTGAAAAAGTTCTCGGAAAAGATGGAGAGTTCCTTGTTTATGCAACTGATGAAAAAGGAAAGTATATAAAGGATGAGAATGGTGAAAAAGAAACACGTCGTCAACAGTTTGAACCTATTGAGGAAGATGGAATTATAGAAGATTATGGTTTTAAATTGAAACTTCCTAAAATGTGGAAGAAAACTGAAGAGTTTGGTGTGTTTGAAGATTCTTCAGGTAAAAAAAGTATTAGTATAAGAGTGGCAGAGGATACTTATGATGAGTATCTTAAATCCACCAAAGAATTATATGGTGCATTGTTCAAAGAGGGCTTGGAGGGTTCTATCGAAGAGGATCGTTCGTTTGTTAAAGGTGCAGAAGAGGCTTTCCGTTTGATTGTAACTACACCAGAAGGTAGATATGTAACAGTTGTAGCTTTGAACGCTGGAAACGTATATAATGTTACCTTGACGACAGCAATTGTTGATGAATCTAACTTTGATGATGTTGAGGAGTTTTTGAATGGCTTGGATTTTAAACCCTTCACTTACTACCCTGAACTTACAGCACAACCTTCAGAAACTGCTTCTGATACTGAGGAAGCAAAATAAAAACAAAAATACAAACCCTGCAGTGCATTTGCGCGTGCAGGGTTTTATTGATTTTATACTTCAATTACTTAAGAAAAACAGGCTGTAATACTTATATTTTATTCTTTAAATATTTTTCTGTTGCTGTGTAAATAGCGGGAACTAAGATTACTGCGGCAACAACCTCTATGATACCATTAACTCCGATTAATGTAGTAATTATTGTGTTGAGTGTTGTTGTAACGCCTAATGTAATGGTTTCAAATCCGTTGAAAACATTTAATGCGGTTATAACTAAAACTGTGTTTGTTAAAGTTCCCGCAAGAGCTCCTATGCCTATGGCGACAGGCTTTTTGATTTTTGTTTTAAGTAATGCCTTTACTACTAATGCAGTTACAATTCCCACAAAAATTCTCGGAATAACCGAAATCATAGGGTTCTGGAAAGGAATGTTTGCAGGGATTGGCTCCTGAAATGCTTTTATAACACACAAGATACCCCAGAAAGCACCTAAAAATGCACCTTCTTTAATTCCGAGGATTGAAGAACCCAATATTGTTACCAGATGAATTGTTGTAATTGCAATTCCGGGACCAATAATAATGTAGCCCAGCGGTGTGAATGTCAGAACGACTATCAATGCCGCAAACAAGGCACATAAAACAAGACGTACGAGTTGTTTTTTCTTTTTCATAATAAAACTCCTTTGCTACTATTCCAATTATGGATATAATGCGTTTGTTGTTTTTTTACCTGTTTTTCTTATATATCACCAAAAGCCCTTGAAGAACAAGGTCTTTGTTGAAAATAATTTCTTTTTCGCAACAGGCAACAATTTCTTTTGCCAGGCCACCTGTTGCAACCATTGTTTTTATGGGTTTCCCTAATTCTTTTTCTAATCTGCTTGCCATGCCATCAAGCATTGCTGCATTGCCTAAGACTGTTCCGGAACGAATACACTCAATGGTGTTTGTTCCGATTGCATGTTCAGGGGCGGAAAGCTCAATAGCCGGAAGCTGAGATGTTCTTAAAGAAAGTGCATCAAGAGAAATTCCGATGCCGGGTGCGATGGTGCAACCTGAAAAAACACCACCTTCATCAATAACAGAGATTTTTGTTGCGGTTCCTAAATCCATTACAAGACAAGGAAGTTTATACTGAGCAATTGCACCAACTGCTCCTGCAACTAAATCTGCACCTAATTCTTTAGGGTTATCTGTTGTGATTTTTAAGCCGTTTTTTATTCCCGCAGCTACTATTAAGGCATCACAACCGATGACTTTTTTTATTGCATCTTTGAAAACTCTTGTAAGTTCAGGTACAACAGAACTGATTATGGCGCCCTCAAAATTCTTGCTTATTTTTTCGAGTTCAAAAACTGCTTTTAACTCTATTGCATATTGCTCAGATGTTCTGTGGCGTTGGGTAGCAAGACGAGAAATGCATATAGCTTCGTCATTTTCATAAACACCTAAAGTGATATTTGTATTGCCTATATCAGCAGTTAAAATCATAAATTGCACCTCCAAGGAACTGAAATTTGAATTTTTAACGCCTGAATTATACAACATAACTATAAATAATGCAATAATTTTGTAAAAAGTATTTGAAAAAGCTCATTTATATGATATACTGTTCTCGATATTTTTTATCATATAATCTTATGAAAAGAGGTTTTTCTTATGAAAGAGAACAAAGCAGTCCAGAAAACTACAGGATTTTTTAAAGAATTTAAAGATTTTATTTCAAAAGGTAATGTAATTGACCTTGCAGTCGGTGTTATTATCGGCGGTGCTTTCTCAGGTATCGTTAATAACCTTGTAACAAACATTGTTACTCCTGCAATTTCTCTTTTGACAGGTACGGTTTCTTTTACAGATATGTTTGTCGCTCTTGATGGTGGTGAATATGCAACACTCGCTGCTGCTCAGGAAGCCGGTGCTGCAACATTGAATTATGGTCTTTTTATTCAGGCTGTTATTGATTTCATAATCACAGCATTTGTTATATTCCTTCTTGTTAAGGGTATTAATAAAATCAGAAGTTTGGGCAAGAAAGAGGAAGAAGTTGTTGAAGAAGTTCCTACAACAAAGGTTTGCCCCTTCTGCAAAACTGAGATTGATATTGAAGCAACTCGTTGTCCCAACTGTACTTCGGAGGTTGAATAATTCCAATGGGAATTTTAAGATACTTTATTGCCCTTTGGGCTTCTAAGGCAACATATTTACTGTTGCGAATGATGAAGAAAACAGCATCACATACTCCGGGTGTTGTTGCTCTTAAAATATGTCCTGATTTTTTAAGAAGGGCGAATAAAGCGCCACTTGTGATCTGCGTTACAGGTACAAATGGCAAAACTACAGTTTCAAATTTACTTACAGATGCTTTTGCGGCAGATGGTAAAAAAGTGGTGAGCAATCGCTCCGGTTCCAATATAGTTCCGGGGTGTACCACAAATGTGATAAACAGTCTCAATTGGATAGGTAAATGTAAGGTGGATGTTACTGTTTTTGAAGTCGATGAACGAGCTTCAAGACTTATTCTTCCTTTCATAAAACCAGATTACCTTGTAGTTACCAACTTTTTCAGAGATTCTCTCAAAAGAAATGCACATCCCGATTATATTTTCAGTGTTGTGGATACCTATTGTCCTGATACTACAAAAATGATATTGAACGCGGATGAGCTTTGCAGTTGCAGACTTAAAAAGAATAATGACCGTGTTTATTACGGCATAGCAGAGCTTCCCACAGATATTAAGAAATCCGTAAACATAGTAGCGGATTACTCGCTTTGTCCTAAGTGCGGTACATCGCTTGACTATGACTATCTTCGTTATCATCATATCGGACATGCTGTATGCCCTCAGTGTGATTTCGAATCTGAGAAGGCAGATTATCTTGTTAGTAATGTTGATACGCAGAATATGACTCTTACTCTTTCTCACAAAGGGAAAGAAACAGTTTTCCCGCTTATAAGCGATATCATTTTTAACATTTATAATGAACTTACAGTCATTACAACGCTTCTTGAAGTTGGTATGTCCGTTGAAAAGGTTCTTCAGCTTGTTAAAAAAATCCATGTCCCCGATTCACGTCTTAACAACACTGAAGTTAATGGTATTAAGGTTACACAGGCTATGAGTAAGGGGCAAAGTTGTATTTCATCCTGTCGTACATTTGATTTTGTTTCAAGCCAACCCGGTAAAAAAGCGGTAATAATTGCAGTAGATGATTATTACGATAGAAAAAACAGTATTGAATATTCAGGTTGGATATACGATGTCGATTATGAATTTATGACACGTGATGGTGTTGAACAAGTTATTGCTACGGGTCCTCGTTGTTATGACCACAAGGTAAGACTTCTAATGGCAGGTGTGCCCGAAGAGAAAATCTCTTGTTCCGTTGATGAAATGGCAGGTATTGACCTTATTAAGACAGATTCTGTTGATTCTGTTTATATTTTGTACGATACATCAACATACAACCTTTCTTGTAAAATGAAAGAAAAATTACTGTCTGTGTTGGAGGGCTTAAAATGAAAATAGAAATTTTATACCCTCAACTCTGTTGTCTTTATGGTGACAAGGGTAACACAATGTTTTTACAAAAATGTCTCCCCGAGGCAGAGTTTGTATTTACTCAGCTTAACAGTAAACCTCTTTTTCTCAGCGAAGAGGTGGATCTTGTGTGTATGTATTCAATGAGTGAACAGAGTCAGGAATTGATTCTCAGCCGTATAATGAAATACAAAGAGGAGATAGCGCAGAAAATTGCCGCTTCTCGTACATTCTTTCTTTTTCTTGGAAATTCAATGGAACTTCTTGGCAAATATATTGAAAGGGAAGACGGAAGTAAAGTGGAGGCTTTAGGTATTTTCGATATTTTCTCCACTCGTCATGCTCCCAGAAGATTCAATACTCTTATACAGGCGAATTTTAATGATATCACACTTCTCAGTTATACCAGTCGGTTTTCTGAAACATACGGAATAACAGAAGATATGGCTATGGCGAAGGTTGAAATCGGTACAGGTTCTTGTCCTGATACAAAACTGGAGGGTATTTACAAGGAGAATCTTATAGCAACATATATGCTTGGTCCGATTCTTGTTGCAAACCCTGATTTTAGTAAATGGTTATTTAAAAAATTGGGTGTTGATGAATTTTCATTACCTTTTGAAAAAGCTCTTTATGAGAGTTTTGAAGCCAAAAGAAAGGAATTTCAAAGACCGGATTTGGTTTTGGATTGATTTATGGATGGTTTTCGAGCTACAAAAGCAATCATTGATTTAGGTGCTATAGAACGCAACACAGAAAAAATAATAAATAAATATAGCGGATATAAATATTATACGGCTGTGGTTAAAGCAGATTGCTACGGATACAGGGGCTTTGATGTTGTCAGAGCTATGGTTGATGGTGGTGCGAATTTCCTTGCGGCAAGCCTTCTTGAAGAAGGAATTGCTTTGAGAAAAGAATTTCCACATATCCCCATAATGCTTTTTACACCTGTGGATTCTGAATATCTCGATGTTGTGAAAAGTAATGACATTATTATTACAGCTGCTTCCTTGAAGCAAGCGGAAGAAGTGGCTTCTGCGGCAGGTGTAAAGGTTGCAATAAGGGCCAATGGTGGCAGTGATATTTTTGGTGGCCCTATTAGCAAAGAGGGCTTTTATAATATTTGGAATGTTCTCAAAAACGGGAAATGCCGATTAGTTGGTGTTTATCTTCATTCTTATAATGCTGAAAACACCGAGGACACAACTAAAGAGTATGAAGTGTTTGAAAGAATGACAGAGGGACTTGATTTGTCTTCTTTGGATTGGGTTAGTATTTCAAATAGCCTTACTCTTCCTCGGTACAACAAAAAAGAGTATTGCAACACCTGCAGACTCGGAAACATCATTTATAAGATAGAGAGTGAAGATACAATGTTAGAAAACACGTTCTCTCTTGTATCTGAAGTTCTGGATGTTTTTGATATGAAAAAGGCACAGCACCTTGCATATAACAGAGCTTTTACTGCGGAAAAGGATGGTACCCGAATTGCAATTATTCCTATCGGATTTGGAGATGGATTTTCTAAAACAAATATAGGAAGAGATGTATATATAAACGGTGGGAAATATCCCGTTGTTGCGGTTACAATGGATATCTCTCATGTACTTGTGGATGAACGTGTAAGTAAAGGTGATGAAGTATTTGTTATAAAGGATACTAACCACCTTGAAGAAATTTCCGCTCATATACATGGTGCTACCGAAGAGGCTATATGTGCTCTTAATAATCGTGTAAGAAGAGAATATATAAAATAAAAAAACTTGCAGTCCGCGGTGACTGCAAGTTTTTGTTCGTTATTGTTCATTACGTTGCTTTTTGAAACTTTTATTTGTTATGGTGTTAAGTACAACATTGAGTGTGAAAAGTCCAATACCGACAAATATGCCGTATTGTACTGAACCGGAAATAAAAGCGATAGATGTGTTGGCAACATTTGATACGCTGGAAGTGAACAATATTGCTGCAAATGCAAAACACAAAGTTGATAATACGCACATTGTGATGTTAAAACCGGCTTTGAGTTTTGGTGCTCTTAAGAGAACAAAGATAAAGTTCAAAACACCAAAAACAACTGCAAGGTAAAGTAATAATATTGAAATTATCAGCATTCCTGCCGGAGTCCCTATAAAGTCTGATGTCATAAGGTTAACAAGAGAGCCCCAATTAAGCGATAACAGGGTATTTAAAGTGAAATCAACCAAGGTCATATTAACAGAATCTGCATATACAAAGGGTAAATTGATGCTGTAATTTGCCAAGGGAAGAATCAAAGCAACCAATGGAACAAAAGTAAAAATAAATCTTATCACTCTTAATTTGTTTCCGAATAATGCGCTTTTAAAGTTACCTGTGAATTTGTTAAATTTTGACCAGGCGATTGCGGCTTTTTCAGCATCTTCGTTAAGTCGACCTTCCCAATCGTAGTTTGGGATATTAACACCGCAAGTGGGACATTCGGCTTTTACGTGCCAAATATTAAGATGCCTTCCGCATTTAGGACAAAAAGCCATAACTGTTGCTCCTTATAGTTTAATAATCAAGAACTCTAAGTATTGATTTTACATCAATGGGAAGATTTGCAATAGCGTTACGAGCTTCTTTTTCACGTATTGCAGGTGTTACGAAAGCAATTTCGTTTTTCTCTGCATTATCTCTGTGGAGGATGAGAGGAGAGTCAAAGGTTTTGTTGATTTCATTAAATGCTGTTATGTAGTCTTCGGTTTTAGCTCTTACATAAAGAGCGGTGCTCTGAAGAACAGGGTCAATAACATAGTTTTCTTCTGTGGGTCCCCAACCGAATGCTTTTCTTTTTGCAGTATGCTTTGCACAGTCAATAACGTCTGCAACAACCGCACTAGCTGTGGGAAGTTTACCTGCGCCTTTGCCATAGAAAACCACATCGCCAATGGCGTCACCGCGAACAAGAATTGCATTGAAAACATCGTCAACTGATGCAAGTTGGCTATGATTCTGAATAAGGCAAGGACCAACAGTTGCACTGATACTGTTATCATCAAGCTTTTGTGCGCGACCGATAAGTTTAATAACTCCGCCCCAATTCTTAGCATATTCAACGTCTTCGGGAGTTATGTTTGTGATACCCTCTGTTTCGACAAAATCGGGATAAACATGTTTTCCGAAGCAAAGAGAAGCAAGAATACAGATTTTTCTTGCGGCATCGTGACCTAAAATATCTGCGGAAGGGTCACGCTCTGCGTAACCATTGTCCTGCGCTAATTTAAGAGCCTCCTCAAAAGCCATTCCGTCCATAATCATTTTTGTGAGGATGAAGTTCGTTGTGCCATTGAGAATACCTGCAATTTCACCGATTTCATTTGCTGCAAGGCATTGGCTTATAGGTCTTATAATAGGAATACCACCACCAACACTTGCTTCAAAAAGGAAATTTACATTGTTTTCTTTTGCCATTTCAAGAAGTTCATAGCCCTTTGCAGCAACAAGTTCTTTGTTTGAAGAAACTACACTCTTTCCTGCCATAAGGCTTTTTGAAACATATTCATAGGCTGGTTCTGTTCCACCCATACACTCAACAACAATGCTTACAGCAGGGTCGTTGAGAATGTCGTTGAAATCCTTAGTAAAATATTTTTCTAATTCGTGTCCCTTAAAATCTCTGATATCAAGAATATGTTTGATCTCAAGAGAAGCTTGTCCACTTTTCGCCACAATGCTTTTCTGATTTTTAAGTAAGAGCTCTGCAACACCTGAACCGATTGTGCCAAAACCCATAATTGCGATTTGCATTCGGATACCTCCGTATATGTAAGTAAAGTATATTCCTGAATATTTTATCACAATATTTCAAGATAATAAAGAGTAAAATTGAATTTTTACAAAAAATATTAAAAAATTATGAAAAAAACAATCTTTTTATTGTATTATTAATACTAATAGTTTAAAATAAAGTATAGTCAATCTCAAAGTGGGAGGTTTTGATATGGATGCCATAATACAAAAACGAAAAGCTTTTATTATAAATTTCGTTTATTATATAATTTTTATAGGTTTATACTATTTTACAATTAAATATGCGTTTGGTTATCTTTTTCCGTTCTTTTTTGCGACGGCTTTGGCTGTTTTTCTTCAAAGACCTATTAAAGCTATAACAAAAAAACTTCACATTAAAGCTCATAGTGCTGTTTCAATTATTCTGGTACTTCTGATTGTTACTTTAATAGTTGGTACGGTTGTCGGATTGCTTTTTGCCATAGGCAGCGAGTTAAAGGATTTCTTCACATATTTGTTCAGTCAGTTTACTTCTGTTGCTGATCTTGTTCAAACAGCTGAAGAATTCGTTATGGGACTTGTGGTGAAACTTCCGGGAGGCGTAAATGATACTGTAGGTGGTTATGTAACTGACTTTTTTGATAAAATAGGGTCTCAAAGCAGTGGTATTGATTTGTCAGTATTATCTGCTCCCATAAGTGGTGCGTGGCATGTCGTAAAAGGCATTCCATCATTGTTCCTTACTCTTCTTGTTACTATCATTTCCTGTGTATTTATGACTGCTGATTATGAAGTGATTAAAAAAATGCTTCTGGAAATGTGTTCTAAAAATAATCAAGAAAAGCTCATAAATGCAAAGCGCACAACAACTAAAGGTGTAGCAAAACTTTTTAAAGCATATGCTACCTTGATGCTTATCACTTTTTTGGAAATGTTTATCGGTTTATCATTTATGAAATTAATCGGCGTTTATAATGGTGGTTATGTTGCAATTATTGCTTTTGTGACATGTATTGTGGATATCATTCCTGTTTTAGGAACCGGTACGATTATAATTCCTTGGGCAGTTTACAGTTTTATAACAGGGAATATAGGTCTTGGAATAGCTCTTGTTATCCTTTATGCAGTTATTACTGTCTTAAGACAAATTATTGAACCAAAGCTTGTTGCAAATGAAGTTGGCTTACCTGCTATTGTTACAATAGCTGCTATGTTTATAGGTGCAAGAATTTTTGGTGCATTTGGTATTATCATATTGCCTCTTACGGTAATAGTTCTTAAGTTGATGTATGACGAAGGCGTAATTGGAAATAAAGCTTTAATAAAATAATAAAGTTTGTAGGATATTATCCATAAAAGGTGAAAAAAGTGAGTAATAAATATATTGATATACATTCCCATGTATTGTGGGAAATGGATGATGGTTCAAGTGACCTTGAAGAAACAATAAATCTTTGTAATATAGCGGCACAAACAGGTACAAAGGGGTTGTTTGTTACACCACATTTAATGTATTGGGAACACGCGGAGGATTTGTACGACGAGAGGGAATGGAAAGTCGAAAAGTTAACCGAGATTTTAAAAGAAGAAGAAATTGCTTTGAAAGTCTATAAAGGCTTTGAGATTCTTTGTGATGACGATATATTCGGTATAAAATACTTTAAACCATATACATTGTGTAATTCCAGATATATTTTAATTGAATTTGACTTTTTTAAAACATCAGTTGAGGACGTTTTAACTTGGTGCGATTATCTTTTGTCTTTTGACTTAGTACCTATAATAGCGCATCCTGAAAGATACAGATTTTTTATTTCAGAAGAATCAGCAATTGATAAGCTTTCTGCTAAAGGAGTGTTATTCCAGATTAATAGTGGTTCTGCAGCCGGAATGTTCGGAAGAAGTGTTCAGTCATTTGCTGAAAAAATGATTAATAGGGGATATGCAGATTTTATCGGTTCTGATGCGCATGATTTAAGAATGCGTAATACAGATATGGATTTTTGTTTTGATAACTATTCAGACGACATAAACGCAAGCGTATTGGAAAAAGCGTATAGTATTAATCCTTTGAAAATAATCAATGATGAACAAATAGATGTTCATCGATTGTGTCATTTTGCCGAAAACTAAAAAAACATTCTTTTTTTCGAAAAAAGAAAAATAAAATTGAATTAGTATGTTATCATACATTCGAGAATAGGATGAAAGGAGGATAAATTCATGTTAGATTCTATTTGGCAGCTTCTCGCTAACTATGGTCTTGACACTAAGGAAATTGCTGGCGGTATCGGTGAACTCTTCTCTATAACAACAGTTACAAAGGTTGTTACAAATGATGATGGTACAACAAGCACTGTTACTGAAGAAGTTTACGGTGGTAGCTTAGCAGCTCTTGCAGACTTCCCGCTTATCGGTATGGTTCTCAAAGCATTCGCAAGCTTTGCTCCTGCAGTTGAAGAAACAGTAGCTTAATTTTTCCTACATACACTAAAAGTTAGTGTGAATTATTGCAATAGTTTTCACAGAGAAAGTGCGGTTTTTCCGCACTTTCTTTTTTTGGGTATTGCAATTGTATATATATACTATTATAATATAAACACCAATAAAACATAAAGAGGTATGACATGGAAAACAAATTCAAGAAAAAAGGCATGGGCGCTGTTATAGCACTTGCAGTTGTGATTCTTTTAGGTGTTATTGTGCTTACCATTGCAATTGTAAGCATGATACAGGCGAATGATGGGGGAGTGAACAATGAAGATACTTCTCTATATACATTATCCGGTGCTACAAATCCAACAAAAACAGAGCAGGATGATTTATTTGATTTGGAAGAAACTCAAGAGAACGGTGAGAGTTCGCTTAATGATGTTGTCAGTACACCCAAAAATTCTGTTAATGTGCAAGCGGGAGATGTGCAAACAGAAGCGAACAGTAAGAATAATAACTATAATCCTGTAAAGGAATATGAAAAGCTTTCTAAAAACGGAGATAATTTGCTTTCTGATCACCATGAAAATAAATATATAAAACTTGTATCACAAAAATTTAATGTGGATACAGAGTTTCTTGTAGCAATTTATTCGGAACCTGACACGGGTAATAATTTTGTTCTTGAGTTCAGTGACAAAAGAGATGAGGACGGAAATGTAATAAAGAGTCCGGAGACACTTACAAGGGTTTATCAGATAGATAAAAAGAAGAATATTACTGTTGCAACAGGAAAAACCACAGGTAACATAGGTGTTTCCTACGCAGAAGGTACATTGTGCTTTAATATGGTGAAAACTTTGATTATGCCTCAGTATCCGGATTATTTTACCGGTGTAGAAAAATAAGGCTTAAATTTAGCAAAAATCACTTGTGATATTGTTACAAAAAAACTTTTAAAAATTCTTGAAAAAATACCAAAAAACTCTTGCATTATTGAAAAAGTTGTGATATTATGATAGGGCGCGCGTAGGGCGTGTCCCTATCTTTTTATGCCCTGACGCGAGCAGATATGCGATGACGCGGGAGGTGGCTGCCCTCTGAGGCAGGGAATTTCCGCCGAGTATGTCCGATTTTAAACCGGGCGATTAAATACCGAATACAAACACGTTTGCCGTCCTTAACTGTGGCTACGGGTCTGTTTCGGAGCGTGAGTTCATCCCGGAATGCCTATTCCGGTTTTTAAACGGAGAGGGCGATAAGCCCGGGAGAGTTGTTGAAACTTGCGCAGCCCGCCAATAATTTTAGGAGGCGTTAAAAATGGCAGTTAAGGAAAAAATCAGAATCAGACTCAAAGGTTACGATCACAACCTCGTTGACAAAGCAGCAGAAAAGATCGTTGAAACAGCAAAGCGTACAGGTGCTCAGGTTTCCGGTCCTATTCCGCTCCCCACAGAAAAAGAGGTTATTACAGTGCTTCGCGCAGTTCACAAGTACAAAGACAGCCGTGAACAGTTCGAACAGCACACTCACAAGAGACTCATTGACATTCTCAGACCCTCAAACAAAACTGTTGAGGCTCTCACAGGTCTTGAGCTCCCCGCTGGTGTTGATTTTGAGATCAAACTTTAATCCGATATAAAGTTTGGTTTTAAATATACCTATTATAATATAGGTCGCAGGTCATGTTGAGGAAACTCAACCAATAATCTGAAGGAGGAAAACAAAATGAAAAAAGGTCTTATCGGAAAAAAGATCGGCATGACTCAGATTTTCGATGAAAACGGAAAAATGATTCCCGTAACAGTAACCGAAGCTGGCCCTTGCGTAGTTGTCCAGAAAAAGACAACTGAACACGACGGCTATGAAGCTGTTCAGGTTGGCTACGGTGACGTTAAAGCCAACAAGGTGACAAAACCCATGGGTGGTCACTTCAAGAAAGCGGACGTTGCTCCCAAGAAGGTACTCAAAGAGTTCAGACTCGCTGATACCTCCGCTGTAAACGTTGGTGACATTCTTAAGGCAGACATTTTTGCTGCAGGTGAGTATGTTGACGTTGTAGGTAAGAGCAAAGGTAAAGGTACAGCTGGTGTTATTAAGCGCTGGAACTTCGGTAGACTCAGAGAGTCTCACGGTACAGGTCCTGTTGCAAGACACGGCGGTTCTTTAGGTGTTATTGACCCCGCTCGTATTTTCAAAGGCAAAAAGATGGCAGGTCACCTCGGTTCAGAGCGTGTAACTGTTCAAAACCTCAGCGTAGTTAAGGTTGATGTTGAAAACAACCTTATTGCTATCAAAGGTTCCGTTCCCGGTCCCAAAGGTGGCATCGTTGTTATCGCTGACAGTGTAAAGAAAGCTTAAGGAAGGAGTGTAACAGATGAGTAAATTATCAGTACTTGATATGGCAGGTAAAAAAGCAGGCAGCATCGAGCTTAACGATTCTATCTTCGCTATTGAGCCCAATATGTCCGCTATGCACCTTGTTGTAGTTGGTTACTTAGCAAATCAGCGTCAGGGCACTCAGTCCACAAAAACTCGTTCCGAAGTTAGCGGCGGCGGTAAGAAACCGTGGCGTCAGAAAGGAACAGGTCGTGCAAGACAGGGTTCAACAAGAGCTCCCCAGTGGTATCACGGTGGTATCGCTCTCGGTCCCAAGCCTCGCACATATGGCATCTCCATCAACAAGAAGGTTAGAAGACTCGCTATGAAGTCTGCTCTCTCTTCAAAGGTTGCTGCTGATGAAATGATCGTTCTTGATTCTATCAAACTTGATGCAATCAAAACAAAAGCAATGGCAGAAATGTTTGCTGCTATTAAAGCAGGTAAGAAAGTTCTCGTAGTTCTTCCCGAAAATAACGAAGTTATCTACAAGAGCATCAGAAACATTGAGGGTGCAAAGGTTTCAACCGTTAATACTCTTAATGTATACGATATCCTTAACTGCGATTCACTCGTAGTTCTTAAGGACTCCGTTACTAAGATTGAGGAGGTATATGCATAATGAAACTCGCACAGGACATTATCATTAAGCCTATTATCACAGAAGCTTCTATGATGGGCGTTGCTTTCAAGAAATATACCTTTAAAGTTGCAGCAGATGCAAACAAAGTTGAAATTGCTAAAGCAGTTGAAGAACTTTTCGGCGTTAAGGTTGCTAAGGTAAATACTCTTACTGTTAACGGTAAGATGAGAAGATACGGTAGATTCGAAGGCTACAAAGCTTCTTGGAAAAAAGCTATCGTAACTCTTACAGAAGATTCAAAAACAATCGAATTCTTCGATGGCATTATGTAATCTGATTTAAACTGATAGAACTTATACCCGTATGGTATAGTATGGAGTTGACATTCTCCGCAAAACCATTATAGGAGTGTGAATAATATGTCTATAAAATTGTTTAAGCCGACAACAAACGCAAGACGTAATATGTCGGTTACAGATTACTCCGAACTTTCAAAAGTTGCACCTGAAAAGAGCCTCTTAAAGCCTCTTAAAAAGAACTCAGGTCGTAATAGCTATGGTAGAATCACTGTTCGTCATCGCGGCGGCGGAAACCGTAGAAAGTACAGAGTAATCGACTTCAAGAGAACTAAGTTCGATGTTAAAGCAACTGTAAAAACTCTTGAATACGATCCCAACCGTTCAGCACACATCGCTCTTCTTGAGTATGCAGACGGCGAGAAAGCTTATATCCTTGCTCCCGTTGGTCTTAAAGTAGGCGATACAGTTGTTGCAGGTCCTTCAGCGGATATCAAGCCCGGTAACGCGCTTCCTCTTACAAACATCCCTGTTGGTACATTCATTCACAACGTAGAACTTTACCCCGGTAAAGGTGGTCAGCTTGCAAGAGCAGCAGGTAATGCAGCTCAGCTTATGGCTAAAGAAGGCGTTTACGCTCTTCTCAGACTTCCCTCCGGTGAACTTCGTAACGTTCCCGTACAGTGCATGGCTACTGTAGGTCAGGTTGGTAACCTTGACCATGAAAACGTTAAAATCGGTAAAGCAGGTCGTACACGTCACATGGGTATCCGTCCCACAGTTCGTGGTTCTGTAATGAACCCCAATGACCACCCCCACGGTGGTGGTGAAGGTAAATCACCCATCGGTCGTCCCGGTCCTGTTACTCCTTGGGGTAAACCCGCTCTTGGTTACAAGACAAGAGCTAAGAAGAACCGCTCCGATAAGCTTATCGTGAAGCGTCGTAACGGCAAATAAGCCGGAAAGGAGCATTACTAATGAGCAGAAGCATTAAAAAAGGACCTTTCGTTCAGCCCAAGCTCTACGAAAGAGTTCAGAAAATGAATGAAAACGGTGAAAAAATCGTTCTCAAAACATGGAGCAGAAGTTCAACAATCTTCCCTGATTTCGTTGGTCATACTTTTGCAGTTCATGATGGCCGTAAGCATGTTCCGGTTTATGTAACTGAGGATATGATTGGTCACAAACTTGGTGAATTCGCTCCCACAAGAACCTTCAAAGGTCATGCGGGATCAAAAACTTCAAATAACGGTAAATAATAGGTCGAAAGGAGTGTGTTAAAAATGGAGGCAACAGCAAAAGCTACTTATTTAAGAATAGCTCCCCGTAAGGTTCAGATCGTTCTTGACCTTATCCGCAACAAGCCTGCAGACGAAGCAATGGCAATTCTCAAGCACACACCGAAGGCCGCTTGTGAGCCGCTTGAGAAGCTTCTTAAATCCGCTATCGCAAATGCGGAAAACAAAAACATGGACGTAAATTCACTTTACGTTGCACAGTGCTGGGTATGCCAGGGTCCCACTCTTAAGAGAATCAGACCCCGTGCAAGAGGCAGCGCTAACAGAATTAACAAAAAGACATCACATATCACCCTTGTACTCAAGGATGCAGAATAAGCGAGAGGAGGAAATATAATGGGCCAGAAAATCAATCCTACAGGATTAAGAATAGGCGTTATCAAAGATTGGGAATCTCGCTGGTTTGCTAAGAAGGGTGAGTTCGGTGATATTCTTGTTGAAGACAACAAGATTCGTGAATTCCTTCTTGAACTCCTTGCTCCCGCAGGTGTTCCTAAGGTTGAAATCGAGCGCGATCCTAAGAGAGTTCGCATCAACATTTACTGCGCAAAACCCGGTATCGTAATCGGCCGTGGCGGTGCAGAAATCGAAAAACTTAAAGAAACAGTTAAGAAAATGCTTGGCGGTGACAAAGATGTATTCATCAACATCACTGAAATCAAGCAGCCCGACCTCAACGCTCAGCTCGTTGCTGAAGGCATTGCAGCTCAGCTTGAGAAACGTGTATCTTTCCGTCGTGCTCTTAAGCAGTCAATCGGCCGCACAATGAAAGCAGGCGCAAAGGGTATCAAAGCTCAGGTTTCCGGTAGACTTGGCGGTGCTGAAATCGCTCGTACAGAGCAGTACCACGAAGGAACTATTCCGCTTCAGACAATCCGTGCTGACATCGACTATGGTTTTGCAGAAGCAAAAACAACATACGGTCGTATCGGTGTTAAGATTTGGATCTACAAAGGCGAAGTTCTCCACGAGTCCCGTAAAACCAAAAGGGAAGGAGGAGCCAAATAATGTTATTACCTAAAAGAGTTAAATACCGTAGAGTTCAGAGAGGCCGTCTTAAAGGCGTTGCTCACAGAGGTAACAAGGTTAACTATGGTGATTTCGGTCTTCAGGCTCTCGAACCCGCATGGATTACTTCAAACCAGATTGAAGCAGCCCGTATTGCTATGACAAGATATATCAAACGTGGCGGTAAAGTTTGGATTAAGATTTTCCCCGATAAGCCCATCACAGAGAAACCTGCTGAAACTCGAATGGGTTCAGGTAAAGGTTCTCCCGAATATTGGGTAGCTGTGGTTAAACCCGGCAGAGTTATGTTTGAAATTGCAGGTGTTGCAGAAGATGTTGCTCGCGAGGCTATGCGTCTTGCAGCTAACAAACTTCCCATCAAATGCAAGTTTGTTACTAAAGCAGAACAGGATGGTGAGGCAGAATGAAAGCAAGTGAATTAAGAACTCTCTCTCAGGCGGAGTTGGATGCTAAGCTCCTTGAATTGAAGAAAGAACTCTTTAACCTCCGCTTCCAACAAGCCATCAATCAGCTTGATAACCCAATGAGAATCAGCGCCGTAAGAAAAGATATCGCTCGCGTTATGACAGTAATCCGCGATATGCAGCTTAACGGCAAAAATTCTTAATCACGGAGGGCAATTAAATGAGTGAAAGAAATTTAAGAAAAACTCGTGTCGGCATCGTTACAAGCGATAAGATGGACAAAACAATCGTTGTTTCCATCAAAGACAAGGTTAAACATCCCCTTTATGGAAAGATTGTTAACCGTACACTTAAGGTTAAAGCTCATGACGAGACTAACCAGTGCGGTATCGGCGACCGTGTAATGATTATGGAAACACGCCCCCTTTCAAAAGACAAAAGATGGCGTGTATGTGAAATAATTGAAAAGGCTAAATAATTTAGCACTTAAAAGGAGGCACACACTGTGATACAGCAACAGAGTTACCTCAAGGTAGCCGACAACACTGGTGCAAAAGAAATTATGTGCATCCGCGTTTTAGGCGGTTCCGGTAAGAGGTATGCCAATATCGGTGATGTTATCGTGGCTTCTGTCAAGAAAGCAGCACCCGGTGGCGTTGTAAAAAAAGGTGAAGTTGTTAAAGCCGTTGTTGTTCGTTCAGCAAGCGGTGTTCGTCGTGACGATGGTACTTACATCCGTTTCGATGAAAATGCAGCTGTTATAATCAAAGAAGATAAAAACCCGAAGGGTACCCGTATTTTCGGACCCGTTGCAAGAGAACTTCGTGAGAAAGAATATCTCAAGATACTCTCTCTTGCTCCGGAAGTACTTTAATGGGAGGTACGACTAATGAGTAAAGTTCATGTCAAAACAGGCGACGAGGTTATCGTTATTCAAGGTAAAGACCGCGGCAAAAAAGGCAAGGTACTTCAGGTAGCTCCCTCAGAAGGCAAGGTTATCGTTGAAAACGTTAACATCATCTCTAAACACGTTAAACCCCGTAAGATGGGCGAAGCAGGCGGCATTATCAAAGCTGAAAGCGCTCTCTATGCGGACAAAGTTCAGCTTGTTTGTCCCAAATGTGGCGTTGCTACAAGAGTTGGCCACGAGGGCACAGGCAAAGATAAAAAGCGCGTATGCAAAAAATGCGGCGCTAAGTTTGAATAAGGGAGGGACTTACAATGGCAGCAAGACTTAAAGAGTTTTATAATTCCGAAATTACTCCTCAGCTTATGAAGAAATTCGGTTACAAGAGCGTCATGCAGGTTCCCAAACTTGATAAAATCGTTGTAAGCGTTACATCAGGTGAAATCAAGGAGAACTCCAAGATTCTCGATGCAATCATCAGCGACCTCAAGCAGATTACCGGTCAGACTCCCGTAGTTTGTAAAGCAAGAAAATCAGTTGCTAACTTCAAACTTCGTGAAGGTATGGACATCGGCGCTAAGGTTACTCTTCGTGGTGACCGTATGTATGAATTCCTTGATAGATTCTTCAATCTCGCTCTTCCCAGAGTTAGAGACTTCAGAGGTATTAACCCCAATTCATTCGATGGCAGAGGTAACTACTCCATCGGTATCAAGGAACAGCTTATTTTCCCCGAAATCGAATACGACAAAATCGACAAAGTTCGCGGTATGGATATCAGCTTTATCACAACCGCTAACACAGACGAAGAAGGCCGCGAGTTGCTTACACTTCTCGGCGCTCCGTTTGCTAAATAAGGAGGGTTATCGTGGCTAAGACATCTATGAAAGTTAAGCAGGCGAGACCTGCTAAATATTCCACAAGACAGTACAACAGATGCAAAATCTGTGGCAGACCCCACGCTTACCTTCGCAAATACGGTGTTTGCCGTATCTGCTTCAGGGAACTTGCTCACGCAGGTCAGATCCCCGGCGTTAAGAAGGCTAGCTGGTAAGAGCAATTGATAAAGGAGGAAACACGGCATGCAGATTACTGATTCAATTGCTGATATGCTTACAAGAATCCGTAATGCTAATTCAGCAAAGCACGACACAGTGCAGATTCCCGCATCTAACATCAAGAAATCAATTGCTCAGATTCTTGTAGATGAGGGTTATATTAAGAGTTTTAAAGTAATCGAAGACGGTAAACAGGGCGTTATTGAGATTGCTCTCAAATACGGTCCCAACAAGTCTCAGGTTATTACAGGACTTCGCAGAGTTTCTAAACCCGGACTCCGCATTTACTCAAACTGTGAGGATATGCCCAAAGTTCAGAACGGACTTGGTATCGTTATCCTTTCAACATCAAAGGGTATTATGACAGATAAGGACGCTCGCAAAGCTAATGTTGGCGGCGAAGTTCTTGCATACATTTGGTAAGGAGGTACAGTTCTATGTCACGTATAGGCAGAATGCCCATTGCAGTTCCTGCAGGCGTAGATGTCAAGATTGACGGCAGCACTGTTACCGTAAAAGGCCCCAAGGGTACTCTTACCAGAACAGTCAGCAGCAACATTACAGTTACTCTTGACAATGGCGTGATTACAGTTACACGCCCCAACGATTTGAAAGAAAATCGTTCACTTCACGGTCTTACCCGTACACTCATTGCCAATATGGTTCAGGGTGTTAACGAAGGTTTCAAGAAAGAACTTGAAATCAATGGTATCGGTTACCGTGCAGCAAAACAGGGTAAGGACCTTGTTCTTAACATCGGTTATTCTCACGATGTTATTATGCCCGAGAAAGACGGCATTACAGTAGAAGTTCCTGCTCCCAACAAAATCATTATTTCCGGTCCTGACAAGCAAAAGGTTGGTCAGTTTGCAGCTGAAGTCAGAGGAAAGAGACCTCCGGAACCTTACAAGGGTAAAGGTATCAAGTATATTGATGAAGTTATCCGTCGTAAGGAAGGTAAGGCAGGTAAGGGTAAATAATCCCTGAATTCTAAAAAGAGGTGAAGAAATAATGGTACAAAGACCGAACACTAATAAAGCAAGGGTTCAGCGTCATAAAAGAGTACGTGGTAAAATCAGCGGTACTGCTGAATGCCCCCGTCTCGATGTATTCCGTTCTCTTCAGCATATCTATGCTCAGTTGATTGACGATGTTAACGGTGTAACACTCGTTGCAGCATCAACTGTTGAAAAGGACTTCAAGGATTACGGCGGAAACAAAGACGCAGCCTTTAAAGTAGGTAAGTTATTAGCAGAGCGTGCAGCGGCAAAGGACATTAAAGATGTTGTTTTCGACCGCGGCGGTTACATTTATCACGGCCGTGTAGAGAGCTTGGCCGAAGGCGCCCGTGAGGGCGGCCTCAACTTCTAAGAAAGGGAGGAATTAACTTTGGCTAAATTCGATGCAGCTCGCAAAGACTCTGAACTCCAGGAAAGAGTTGTTGCTATTAACCGTGTATCTAAAACGGTTAAGGGTGGTAGAATTATGAAGTTCTCTGCTCTTGTTGTTGTAGGTGACGGCGAAGGCACAGTAGGTTTTGGCTTAGGTAAGTCAAACGAAGTTCCCGATGCTATCCGTAAAGGTATCGAGGACGCAAAGAAAAATCTCGTAAAGGTTGCTCTTAAAGGAACAACTATTCCTCACGAGGTTATCGGTAAATTCGGTGCAGGTGAAGTACTTCTCAAACCCGCAGCACCCGGTACCGGCGTTATCGCAGGTGGTCCCGTTCGTGCAGTTGTTGAGACAGTTGGTATTAAGGACATTCGTGGTAAATCACTTCGTTCTAACAACCCCTGCAACGTAGTTAGAGCTACTATGAACGGACTTATGCAGCTCCGCAACGTTGAAGAAGTTGCTAACATTCGCGGCAAATCCGTTAAACATTTTAAAGATTAAGGAGGGTGGTAAGAATGGCTAACATTAAAGTTAAGCTCGTAAAGAGCCTTATCGGTTCCAAAAAAGATCAGATTGCCACCGCCCATGCGTTAGGTCTTCGTAAAATCGGTGATACAGCAGTACAGCCCGATAACCCCCAGACCAAAGGCAAAATCAGAAAAATCGCCCATCTTATTGAGGCTACTGAAGAATAAGCAAGGAGGTGCAATTTATGAAGCTTCACGAGCTTTCACCCGCAGCTGGCTCCAAAAAGGAAGTTAAGCGTATCGGTAGAGGTCCCGGTTCAGGCCAGGGTAAAACAGCCGGTAAGGGTCACAAAGGTCAAAAGGCACGTGCCGGCCGTGGTTTACAGGTTGGTTTTGAAGGCGGCCAGATGCCTTTGCAGAGACGTCTCCCCAAAAGAGGTTTCGTTAATATTTTCGGTAAAGAGTTTGCTATCGTTAATGTAGCTGCTCTTGAGGACAGATTTGAGGATGGTGCAGTTATCGATATCGATGCACTTAAATCAGCAGGTCTTGTTAATAAAACACTTGACGGTGTTAAGGTGCTTGCACATGGTGACATCACAAAGAAATTCACTGTTAAGGTTAATGCTTATTCTGATGCAGCTAAGGCAAAAATTGAAGCTGCCGGAGGAAAGGCAGAGGTGATTTAACATGTTTCAAACATTAGTTAATGCATGGAAAATCCCTGATTTAAGAAAGAAGATTCTCTTCACAGCATTTATTATTGTCATATACAGAATTGGTGCTAATATCCCCGTTCCTTTCGTTGATATCATCGAAGGCGGTCTTCTTGGTGGCCAGCAGGGAACAACATTCCTTAGCTACTTAAGTATGATGACAGGTGATGCTTTCAACTACGGTACAATTTTCGCTCTTTCTATCACACCATACATCAACAGCTCAATTATTATTCAGCTTTTGACAGTAGCTATTCCCGCTCTTGAAAGACTTTCAAAAGAGGGCGAAGAAGGCAGAAAGAAAATTGCTACTATCACTCGTTATATGACTCTCGGACTTGGTTTTCTCCAGAGTATTGCATACTTTATTTACCTTAATGCAAAGGATTATCTCCTTTACACAGGTGACGGTTTTGCAAAGATTTTCGAAGCAATTGTAGTTATACTTGTTCTTACTGCAGGTACAACACTTGTTATGTGGCTCGGTGAACAGATTAACGATAAGGGTATTGGTAACGGTATCTCAATTATCCTTTTTGCAGGTATCATTTCCCGTATTCCCACAGAAGCAACAATGCTCTTCGGTACATCTGACGTAGCACCCGGTTACTTCGCAAAAGGTGGTATTTACTACTTCCTTGCTCCCTTCGTAGTTGTTTGCTATCTTCTTATGATTGCTTACATCGTATGGATGGACAATGCAGAACGCAGAATTCCTGTTCAGTATGCTAAGAGAGTTGTAGGCCGTAAAATGTATGGTGGACAGAGCACTCACATTCCAATTAAAGTTAATATGAGCGGTGTTATGCCCGTTATTTTCGCAAGCTCAATTCTTTCTCTTCCCCCCACAATTGAACTTTTTGTGGCAAACAAGATTGAAGAAGGCAGCATTTGGGAAACATTCTTTGGTTGGTTTGCTCCTACAAGCGTAGTTTACAATGTGCTCTACTTCCTTATGATAATCTTCTTTGCATATTTCTATGCAGCAATTCAGTACAATCCTACTGAAATGGCTAACAATATCCGTAACAACAGCGGTACAATTCCCGGTATCAGACCCGGTAAACCCACCGCTAAATATATCGAGAAAATTATCTCAAGAATAATTCTTCTTGGTGCATTGCTTCTCAGCGTAGTTGCATTGTTCCCCACATTATTCACAATGATAACAGGTCTCGTAACTAAAGATGGAATGAACATTTCTCTTGGTGGTACATCACTTATCATTATGGTTGGTGTTGCCCTTGAGACTGTTAAACAGCTTGAAAGCCAGATGATGCTCCGCCATTACAAAGGCTTCCTTGATTAATTAAGGAGGAAATAGTAATGAAACTTATATTTCTCGGTGCACCCGGCGCGGGTAAAGGCACTCAGGCAGAGATAATTGCTGGTAAGCTTAATATTCCCACTATTTCCACAGGCAACATCATTCGTGAGGCTCTTGCCAACGGAACAGAAATGGGTCTTAAAGCAAAATCATTTATTGAAGCCGGAAAACTTGTTCCTGATGATGTCGTAATCGGCATCATCAAGGAAAGGTTGGCTCATGAGGATTGCAACAACGGATTCATCCTTGATGGATTCCCCAGAACAATTCCTCAGGCTGAGGCTCTTGATAATATGGGCATCATTATTGACAAGGTTGTTGATATTGATGTTCCCGATGAAAACATTGTAAACAGAATGTCAGGCAGACGTGTTTGTAAGGCTTGCGGTTCTTCTTATCACATTGAAAATAAGAAGCCTAAAGTTGAAGGCGTATGCGACAACTGTGGCGGTGAGCTTCAGATTCGTAAGGACGATGCTCCCGAAACAGTTCTTGACAGACTTAATGTTTATCACGAACAGACCGAACCATTAAAGGATTTCTACGCAAAATGCGGAAAACTCCGTAGCGTTGAAGGTACTGCTCCTATTACAGAGATTACCGAAGCAATCCTTAAGGTATTGGAGGATTAAGCATGATAGTGCTTAAAAGCGAAAAGGAAATTAAGCAGATGCTTGAAGCCTGCAGAATTTCCGCAGAAGCACTTAAAGTGGCAGGGGCGGCAGTCGAACCCGGTGTTTCAACCTGGGAGATTGACCGCGTAGCCCGAAAGTATATCGAAAGTAAGGGCGCAAGACCTACTTTCCTTAACTATAACGGCTTTCCTGCTGCGGCATGCATTTCCATAAATGATGAGGTTATTCA
>JAZNGU010000015.1:0-4019 GCA_045576615.1 Acutalibacteraceae bacterium
GAAGCAAATGCGGAACAACTCTGGGGACAAAAAATCAACAGTTCAGGGTCAGGTCCTGTTTTTGACAAAATCGGTGAATACAAAGTTAAAGCAGTATTAAATACCGGGAATTATTCGTTGGTAAACATTGGTGACATTAATAAAAATGGCGATGTAGATACAAGCGACTATCAAGCTCTTGTAAATAACGTTCTTTCTGATAAAAAACTTGACTATGAAGATATGCTCAGTTCAGATATTGACGGTGATGGTTATCTTGATGTAATTGACTGCGCACTTATGCAGTTGATTACAAGCGGATTCTATAAGAAAGTTGATGTTTATTTAAAGGGTGACTATGATTGCGACGGAATCCCCTTTACTCAGGAAGATATTAAATTTATCAAAAAAGGTCTTATAAATCAGGATAGATTAAATACAAGACAGAAATATGCTTGTGACTTGAATTTTGATGGTGTTCTTGATATCGAGGATCGAGACATTTTAGTTCAACAAAATGTCGCAGTAAAATAAAATCAGATAAAATGAAAGATGTTGCCAATTTGAATTGTTGGCAACATTTTTTTATATTAATTATTGAATTTTGTTAGGGAAAATTTCAACGTTGAATACACCTTTTAAACAAAGGTAACAGAATTTTTTTGTGACAAAAATATATTGTGAAAGATTTAATATATATGTTATAATTTCTATGTATTGGCAATTAAAATGGCGGAGGTCGTTTTTTTATGAAGAAAGCTTTGAGGCGAATATCAGTTTTATGTATTTGCTCATTATTGCTTGTAGCAAACTTTCTAACTCCTGTAGCATTTGCTGCGTCCGGTGTGTATGAGCTAACTTTTGACAACTTGTTCATATTTGAACAATGGGCGAATCATCCGAATTTGAAGGTGGAAAGTTCCTTTGAACCGGGTGGCACATTAACAACGGATATTGCAAACGGAAGTTTTGAACTTATAAATAACAATGCAAACGAAACCGAAGAGGTTTTTACAACATGCTCAATGGGGTCGGTAGGTGCTTTTTATTCAATGCCCGTTGAAGAAAAAACAGAATATGTATTTTCTTATATAGCTAACGGCACAACAACCAACTTTGAAAGTTTTGTTTTTTATTTTAATGAAGAGGGTTCGTATGTATCTCACGAATCTCATTTTGCTTATCAATACGGACTCAATGAATGGAGTTTTACAACTCCTGAGAATACAGGTCACATTCAGGTGAGATTTGATAATAATAGTCCGAAATCCGATGTAACTGTATCTGATATAAAAATTCGTTCTAAAGCAGTTTATGAATATGCAAAAGATTATGAACATCGCAAGACCTTTACATATTCTGCGGGGACTACTTATGGTGCGCTTCCTGTTCCTCAAAGAGAGAATCTTGTTTTTGCAGGTTGGTTCACGGGTCCGGAGGGAACGGGAGAAAAGATTACTTCAAGTACAGTAGCGATTCCTACAAGCAGATGTCTTTATTCTAAATGGGACCCAATTGTAGATGGGGATTTGAGTATTGTCTCATTACCTATAAAGCAAGAGTATTGTGTTGGTGAAAAGCTCCATACAAAAGGTCTGGTTATCGGTGTTACATACCCTGACGGAAGTAGCGAGAACATTGATGAAGGCTTTACTTGCACACCTGAGTATTTAACAAGTACAGGCGAACAGACTGTTACTGTCACATATGGTAATAGTTCAGCAACATTTAATGTAAATGTAAAAGCGTCCGAAGCCAAGACAATCAGCATAAATAACTCTCCAAAAACAGTTGATTGCACTAATTACAGTTATGCCCTTAATTATAGCGGAACGGCATTTAACAGATATGTAATAAAATATTCTTCTGATGCTTATGTAAAAGGGGAACTGAATTTTGGCGGAGTTATTGAAGAGTTCTTTTTAGAGCCCAATGAAAACGGAGAGTTTTCAGGTTATATCGATGGTTTCATCGGTGGAACAACCCAGACCGCAATTACAAATGTAAAATTTGCACCTCTTGATAAAGAGTATATGGATTTTACTTTAGATTCAGTTTCTTTGTCTAAAGAAGCAAATCTCGGTGATTCAAGTGGTATGGTTTATCTTTCTGATGCTAATTACAAAATAGGTATTGATTTGGACTGGGGCGGTGCCCTTACATATATGGAGGATTTAACAAATAGTGTTGTAGCAGCAAAAAGCAACGAGGATAGTTCTGCTCCGACAAGTGTTGGGTTTTCCAAGGATTATCAGGGAACATATACCTCAGGAGGAATTAATATTCCGGGGATAGGAAATATTGGGGGAACAACTAAAGATAAATATACCACAAAAGGTAATGTTAACTTAATCAATGCTCACGATACCGGCAGACTTGTTCAGCAGTCGTACTACGGAACAGGCTCTTACCCTTATGAACCCGGTATGTATGGTGAAGCAGTCTGGAATTATAATCCTGTTCAAGGTGGTAACCTTTATAACGAAGCAAGTAAAATAGTTGATTTAAAGGTAACGACAAACGAAATATATATCAAGTGTCGTCCTCTTGACTGGGCAAAAAAGATTGAAAATATAACACCTTCATATATGGAAGCATGGTACACTCTTGAGGATGGTATGATGAGAGCAACCTGCAGATTTGTGGATTATTCGGGTTATCCGTCAGTTACAACTACACAGGAGCTTCCTGCATTCTATTGCGTAGAGCCTCTTAACGATTTCGTTTATTATTCAGGTGGCGAGCCCTGGTCAGACAGTAATACAAAAATAAATCGAGCAGATTTGGGTTTCTGGGGAACTGCCACAGACCAGGATTTTATTTGTAATGAAAACTGGGCAGCTTTTAAAGGTGACGCTGACGATAGCTTTGCAATAGGTATCTATTGTCCGGGTCAGACTCTTTTCCATACAGGTGTATATTATGGCGGTGACGGAACCACACGTTGCTCATCAACCAGTCCCGCAACAGAGGACCCGACATCTTATATGGGCATTGTTGATTATCTTCATTTCCAGAGTTATAAACCCATTTCCTATTGCTATTATATATCAACAGGTAAAGTTGAAGATATAAGAAGCGATTTTAAAACTGTTGCAGATAATAGTTCTGATATTTGTGATGCAACCAATACAAATGGTTTCTGCGATATGTGCGGAAAGCAGGTTGCACCAACACTTACAACAGACAAATATGATGTCAACGGTGATGGAGTCAAAGACAGTGTTTACGAAATTTCCAATGCAGGCGAATTACATTGGTTTAGAGATAGTGTAAACAACGGTAATGTAGAAGCGAATGCAGTGCTTGTTTGCGATATTAGAGATAACAGTGGTGTTCTTGCAGGATACGGAACTTTAGCAAGTGATACAACAGGTTTCAGAAAATGGACTCCTATCGGTACATCAACAAATCAATATAAAGGGCATTTTGATGGTCGGGGTTATACAATTAACGGTCTTTATATGAATGACACAACAATATCTTATGGCGGACTTTTCGGTTATACCGCTTCAAATGCGGTAATTGAAAGAGTTGGTATTGATTCTTCCTGTTTTACTGCCAAACAATACGTTGGCAGTGTTTGTGGTAACAATAACGGAAAGATAGATAATTGTTACTCTTATTATGTGGTTACAAATGCCAAGGATTCGTATGCAGGTGGTATAACAGGATATAATAATGCTACTGTGCAGAATTGTTATAGCGCAGGTATTGTAAGTGCAAATACTTATGCTGGTGGTATTGCAGGATACAAAACAGGTTCATCTTCTATGTCAAATTGCTACTATTTACTCAATACCGCAACAGATGGCTCAGAAAAAGCACAAAATGGTATAGGTAGTGCTTTAACGGGTACTGTTACTGCAGATATATCAGGAGCAACTTCCGGCAAATCAATAGAACAATTTGCAAGTGGTGAAGTAGCATATCTTTTGCAGGAAGCAAATGCGGAACAACTCTGGGGACAAAAAATCAACAGTTCAGGGTCAGGTCCTGTTTTTGACAAAATCGGTGAATACAAAGTTAAAGCAGTATTA
>JAZNGU010000016.1:0-10193 GCA_045576615.1 Acutalibacteraceae bacterium
TGTTAAAGTATTGTTTTCTTCTGCAGTTTTATCAACAATTGTTGAGCGGTAACGCATTCCGTTTTCGTCATATTCATAAGTGATTAATTTTTCACTGTTTTCGTATGACTTTAAGGTTCTGCCCTGCCAAGTGAGTGTTGCTCCAAGATAGCTTGTTGGGTTACCTATGTTGTCATAAGTAATTGTTTTATCTCCAACAGTTGAAAGTCTGTCTTTCCACTGAGATTCGTAACCGAAACTTATTGTATTTGTAGCAGTTCCTAAATCACCTGTGGTATATGCATATTCTGACTTTGTAAGAATATTGCCATTATTGTCATAAGTGTAAGTATAGGTTTTGTTTTCTACTGCATCATTGAAACGAACAAGCTGACCGAACTCGTCATATTCATAAGAATATTTATCGGTTGTAGTTCCGTCTGCATTTAATATTTTTTCGGCAGAAATCTTATTTTGCTTGTCGTATTCGTAATAGTAACCATCGTATACACGATAACTTTCACTATTATCATTATACGTCTTATTGATGATTTTTTCAATACTTGATGTTGTTTTGCCATCTTCTGCAACAGAATAGCCGTATTCAGTATTGATTTTACCAACAAGTGTTGCAGGAGTTTCATCTGTTTCATCTGTAATATCATACACTGAAATATTTTGAGATTTTGTTCTTCCAAAATAATCGGTTTTAGTTTCTTGAATAATTCTATCATCAGAATTAATTTCGATTTTATCGGTATCGGTGCTTATTCCTGTTGCAGAATCATAATCGTTTTCAGGTGTAAAAGTTTTGTAATTTACACCATAATTTTCTTCTGATACAGTTCCATCATCATTAGTAAATGTTGAATAAATACAAGCATCATCAGGGTTATAAATATATGTTCCGTTGTCGGTATATTCAACTGTTCTGCCACCTGTATTTTCAATTGAAGTTAAAGCACCTAAATTATCATATTCAACAAAATGGATTTGTTCTTCGTTCAGATAAACATATTTTAATGTTCCGTTGTCGTAATATTCGTATCTGTAACTTCCTCTGTTTGTTGAAGAGTTTTTATAGGTTGCAGTTTCAACTTGTGTTCTTTTTGCACCACCAAAATATGTATATTCCACCAAAGGAATTACGTTTTCGGTTGCACCTGAACCTGTAACAACATTAACAGAAAGCACCTGTCCCCAACAATTATAAATTATTCTGTATTTTCCGTTTGGTGTTATAATTTCTGTTAATCTGTCTTTTGAATAAACATACTGTAAAGCTTGATTTTGTGTATCACTAACAGTTGTTGAAACACAAACAACATTACCCATAGCATCATAAGAATAATTTGTTGTGGTTGTTTCACTTCCTGTGCCAATGGGGTTCGTTACTGATTTCAAAATACCATTAAGAACATCGTAATCATAAGTTACAACATTTCCGTTTTCATCGGTATATGAAGCAATATTGTTTCCGTCTGTGGTATATGAAGAAAAGGTTTCAATATAGTTTATGCCGTCTGTTGATTTGTTAGACAATGTGTTGCCGAAAGAATCCTGTGAAGAGGTTTCTTTTCTCAAACATTCGGGACATTGGCAATCATCATTTATTGCGCCTGTGCAAGGACAGTTTTCTCCATAATAGCACTCTTCACAACCACAAGAGCAGATTTCTTCAGCATCATCGACAGATTCTTCTGTTTCTTCCTCATCCTCGTCAATTACTTCACTTTCGAAATCTTGTTCTAAGCTGATCCCCGTCACAAAACAATCTTCAGGAATATTTTTTGCAAGAATGGTTACGTCAACGGACTGGGTATCACCTTTAAGGGCGAAAGAGTCAACTGCATACTGCCAATCGTTGTTATGGGGTTGGAAATCCACAACAAAATTTTCGGTTAAGGTTTGTTCGGTTGTAGTTATTTCGTTTGTTACTTCATCGGTTGCGGTTACGGTATCAGTATAAGAATAGGTAACCTTAATCTGTGCGGTGCTGTTGGTAAGCTGTTGGGTAAGGGTTGCATAATCGGTGCTGATATATGGATTTATATAGTTATCATCGAACCTACCTTTAAACCAACCGCCAACGGAATAAACCTGCCCCTTTTTGCCGTTGATATTAACGTTCTGGGTTGTTGATGAGATGTGGTCTTCCAGAACAATTTCTTCTGTGGTGCTTTGTTCTGTGGTACGGGCAAGCCCGTACCTTACGGTGTATTGGGGCAAACCGCCTGCTAATTTCACTGCTTTAACAGGTTCGTTATTTAACAAATCTGTTACGATTGTTGAGTCGCTCCAATGCTCATCCGAATTATTGAAACTGCCATTTTTAATATAGTTAAAAGGTGCAGTTCCGTTACCTTTTTCAAGCTGGGCATTATTTACGTAAAAGTCACCTGTTTTATTTTTCAGACCAAATTCAACTGTAATTGCGGTAATTTCTGTTTCTTTTGATACACTTATACTGTACTGTTCAAAACTGTCAGTTACAGTAATTTGTCTTGATTCGGTTGTTACGCTACCATCTTCATCTTCTGCACTTATGGAAACAAACAAACGGTCAGTATTTGTTGTTTCACTAAGATTTGATTTTGCATAAAGGGAGAAAGTATAATTCTTACCACCATTTACTGCAACCGTCTGGCTTTGTACTGCATTGGTGGGTTCAATTGCAGAAACTCTGCAAGCATAATCAGTTAAAGTTTCGCTTGTTTCAATATCTTCAACATTAAATGAATTGCTCCAATTTAGTGCTTTTGCGCTTCGGATTTCCTCAAAACTACCATTTTTCAAAAGGTTTTCTGAGGTGATGCGCCAATCGTTTGAAGAGAAAACGTTTTCGTCTTTTGAAGGAGCGTAATCGGATTTAAGGTAATTCCCCTTTTCGTCAAAGGTATAAAGGAGTCTGCCGTCTCTGCCGAACTGATAGGTTTCGGTTCCGTTAAAGCCATCAACAACCTTAACCTGACGGTTAGAAAGCTGTGTAAGGGTAATTGTGTTGCCCGGTATGTTACCCGCATATTCGGCAATATTTGTCACTTTGCCTGTATTATCATAGGTATATTGAATGTTGTAGTCATCAATATTCTGAATTTTTATAAGGTTGCCGTTGCTGTCGTAGGTATAGGAAACAGTTTCGCCATCGGGGTAAGTAACGGTTGTTAAATTGCCGTTAGCGTCATAACCGTATGTAACCTTTAAATCGGTATTGGTTGTGCCCGCTTTAATGGGTGTACCGTCTGCAGTAAGGCATTTTATTTCTGAAAGTAACGCTTTTTCTTCATCATAGACAAAGTCATACACTCTGCCGACTCCGTCAACTACGAAATCAATTGCAAATCCACTTCCATCCAAGCTAACAATGAATATCTCGTCATACGCCCCGTCGTCATTCGCTTCAGATTCTCGTATTTTGTTTACAAATCCATTATTGTCAAAAAATATCTCGTATCCCTCAACTGTTGTAACCTTTAAATTTGAATATCTTAAAGATGCTTCTGGATTTATTAGTTCAAGGGTATATCCGCTATCACTTGTTTCCTCCGTCTCAAAATATATTTCATTTTTTTCGGTTCCGTTTTCTGATACTGTTTTTTCCTGTTTTAAAAATGTTACCAAAGTTCCTTCGCCTGTAAAAAATTGGTACTGCCCTTCAATAAAGGTTGTTGTTATCATTTGCAAACAAGCAGGTATCCAATTTCTTCCATATATATCAGGATATCTGATTATTTCTTCATCAACTTCATCTGCCAGATTGTATAAAAATTCAAAATATGAACTATATGCAGTGTTATAGTTAAAACTTATGTCAACCGGCATTCTTAATCCTGACATTTCTAAATCGGAACGCTCTGCTGATAACGATCTTGTGAATGTGTTTACACTTCCTGTTCCTGCTCTTCCAATTTCCTGACTAATATTTTCATATGCATCGTTTTTGCCTGTCGCTTCAACATAATCAATGGTTATATAGTCATCAAAATATGTATTTGAACCACCTACTGAAGATTCAATACACCCATCAAGGAGCAACAATGCATTTGCACCTTCTTCGGCAACTATTGCAAAGCCGTTATTTACCTCTTCACCGCTTAACCATTTATTGAAAAGTTTTGTGATGTCAAAGCTTACAAAACCTGTGCCACTTTGTTCAGCATCGGAAGGATTACCGGTAAAATAATCAATAATTTCTTCGTTATAGGTCACTACAGGCTCTGTATCGTCACTCGGATATACATCTCTGTATGTTAATTCGTTAATGTCCCATCCACAATTAACGGCTTTAACCATAATGTTACCATTTGTAACCGTTCCTTCGACAATAAAATTTGCATTTGTAACGACAACATTCGGCTGATTGAGACCCGAAAACGCATTAACATTGATTTTTACTAATACATCACTTTTTATTATATCGGTTTCTCCATTTTTGGTTTCTTCAACATCTGCAACAAAACCAAAAACGCTATCACCACCAGTTTCATTTTCGACACCCGGATTATCTGTTGAATAGCAGATTACTGTATCTTCAATAATATCCCCACCGGAGCTTTCAAGCGCAATAACCGGGTCAATAACAACGGGATACACCCTTTCGTTACTGTTAAGCCAATCTTTTGACGGTGTATAAATTAATGTAAGAACGGACTTGTCCGCATTTTGAACAGATACTTCAATGTCATAGGAAACTGCATTAACGGCATCTGTCATTACAGGTGCGGGAATAGTAAACACTACTTCATTTTTATCGTTCTTAAATATAAGGTTGTTTTTTTCGTCAAGCTCAGCCGAAAGGTCGCCCTTTTCAATTTGAAAAGAATAACTATCTTTCAGACTTTCTTTGTTGCTTACAACAATGTTTTCTTTAACATAATTTGACGAAACAATGTATTGAATATCTGTGTTCTCGTCAACATTTTCGTATGTAATCTGTGAAACGGATTTTTCCAAATCTTGTTTGACTATATCTGTTTCGGTTGATTTTGCTTCTTCAACCACTGCATTAGCATTTTCGATTCCGTTAACTGAGAAAGCAATAGTCTCACCATTGTTGTTAATGGTGATTTTCTCATCCTGACCGATTGTTTCGGGAAATTCAATATCAAACGCACCATTAGTATTTGTTATTGTTTCGTTTTCCGCTTTTAGTGTGTTATCAATTTCTTTCCATTCACCATCTTCGAATTTATGTACCGGTGCTTTTGAAATCACAGAGGTAAATGAACCGTCTGCACGTTTATATGTTTTTGAAAACTCATCCCTCTTTTCAGGGACTTCGCAAACAATTTCCGAAGGCTCTTCCTCGGTTTCAACTGTTTCTGTCAGTAATTTCTCTTGATATGCTTTGTTATCGGCATAATTGTTATAGTCTTCTGCAAAAACCGTTGTTGCACAAGAAAACATACCGATTATTGAAGCAATTGTCAGTATTACCGCCAATATTTTTTTACTCGTTTTCATATTTTACCTCCTGTTTTTTAATATTTTTGTGGTTCCATATATATATGACAAAAATCGGCAAAAACTTCAGTGTTATTTTTAATAAAGTTTCAAATTAAAAGTTGTTAAAAATAACGAAAAAATTCACGAAATCTTATTAAATCTCTGAAAAGCTATTGAATTTTTTGTTTTTTATGGTATTATATTGTAAATGCTTTGATCAAGAGAGTAGAAGTTAATTGATGTTACAGAGAGATGTGCCCCGGCTGTAAGCACATTACGGATGTTTTCTTTGAAGTTCACTTGTGAGCGGCGTGGCTGAACAATTCAGTAGGCTACGACGGGTGTAACCGTTACATTACAGACGAGTGTTTGCTCTGATGCAAAAATTAAGGGTGGTACCGCGGAGTTTGTCTTCGTCCCTTTGGGGACGGAGTTATTTTTTTGTATTCACAAAAAATAGTGAAGAATGGAAAACGAAGAGTGAAGAGTTTCGGGTGCTGCGCACAGAAATTATAACAATCTTCTTTCGAAGTTTGTTATGTGGTATAGGAAAGCCTATACCTTACGTTTATCGCTCAGACCTATAAACTCATTAAAACATTACACCCGTAAGGCATTGGCTCGCCTGTGCCTTACAATATAACAAAAAACTTCATCCCGTAAGGTATGGGCTTGCCCATACCGCAGAATAAAGTTTATAAAAACATAAAATATATAGGAGTGAAAAAAATGCTTCAAAAAGCACAACAGTTGAAAGAGCAATTCAGCGAAAAAGTTGCAGCTGCAACGAATCCTGCTGAGCTTGAACAGTTGAGAATTGAATTTTTAGGCAAAAAAGGTCCTATTTCTTCTCTTATGGGTGAACTCAGAAACATCCCCAACGAGCAGAAAAAGGAAGCCGGTCAGATTATCAATGATGTTAAACAATTCATTGAAGCTACCATTAACGAAAAAAGAACCGAGCTTATGAAACTTGAGGAAGAGCGTCTTATTAACCAAGCGGAAGATTATGACGTAACCTTCCCCATTTCAGAAGACACAGGTTCTTATCACCCCATTACCCTTGTTCAACGTGAGGTTGAAGATATTTTCGCAGGTATGGGCTTCTCCATTGAAGACTATGATGAAATCGTTGATGACTATCACTGCTTTGAGGCGCTCAATATCCCCAAGCATCACCCTGCTCGTGATATGCAGGACACTTACTACTTAAGCACAAATCAGTTGCTTAAAACTCACACATCTGCAGCACAGAATGCAATTCTTATTAAATACACAAAGGAACTTGAGGCAGACCGTCCCATTCGTGTTATTTTCCCCGGCAGATGCTTCAGAAATGAAAAGATTGACGCTTGTCACGAAAACACCTTCTTCCAGATGGAAGGCGTTATGGTTGATAAGGATATTTCAATCTCCAACCTTATTTACTTTATGAAAACAATGCTCTCTGAGGTTTTCCAGAGAGATATAACTGTAAGACTTCGTCCCGGCTTCTTCCCCTTCGTTGAACCCGGTTTCGAGCTTGATATTCAGTGTCTTATCTGTGGCGGTGACGGTTGCCCTTCTTGTAAGGATTCAGGTTGGCTTGAGCTTTGCCCCTGCGGTATGATTCACCCCAACGTTCTTACTGCGGCAGGTCTTGACCCTGAAAAATACACAGGCTTTGCTTTTGGTCTCGGTCTTACAAGACTTGCAATGATGAGATACGGAATCAAAGATATTCGTGTTTTCAACTCCTGCAACCTTAAAGCCCTTTCACAGTTCCAGAACGCAACTTTCACAGATTCAGAAAAGGAGGTCAAATAAATGTTTGTTTCTATTAACTGGATTAAAGAATATGTTGACCTCGAAGGTCTTGACATTAAAAAGCTTATTAACTCTTTCACCCTTGCAACTGCTGAGGTTGAAGATATCATCGTAAAAGGTGAAGATTTGCGCGACGTTGTTGTTGGTGAAATTCTTTCAATAGAAAACCACCCCAACTCAAAGAAACTTCATCTTCTTAAAGTTGACGGCGGCGACAGAATTTATGATGTTGTTTGTGGTGCGCCCAACGTTCGCGAGAATATGAAAATCGCATTTGTTAAAGCAGGTGGCAGAGTTCCCGCAGGTGAAATAACAAAAGCAACTGTTGCAGGTTTTGAATCCGAGGGTATGTGCTGTTCTGCATTTGAACTTGGTCTTTCTGATGACAAATCAGGTCTTATGGAAATTGATGTCGACGCTCCTAACGGCACAAATCTTAAAGATATTTATCCCATTGATGATATTATTTTCGAGGTTGATAATAAATCCCTTACAAATCGCCCTGACCTTTGGGGCCACTATGGTATTGCAAGAGAATTTGCAGCTCTTACAGACAGAGAGCTTAAACCGCTTCCCCTTTCCGACCTTGCTTATGACGGTGACGAAAAAATTAAGGTTACAGTTGGCAGAGATGACCTTGTTTACAGATATTCCTGTGTGAAAATGGACAATATTACAAAGAATGTAAGTCCTATGTCCTTACAAATCCGCCTTTACTACTGTGGTATGAGAGGAATCAATCTTCTTGCTGACCTTACAAACTACATTATGCTTGAAATGGGTCAACCCACTCACGCTTTTGATGCAAACAAGATTGATGAAATTGTTGTTGACACCCCCAAAGCTGATTGCAAATTCACAACTCTTGATAACACCGAAAGAGATATCACAACCGATACTCTTCTTATTCAGAATGGCTCAACACCCGTTGCGATTGCAGGTATTATGGGCGGTCTTGATTCCGAAATTGTTGGCGACACAAATGCGGTTGTTCTCGAATGTGCTAACTTTGACGGTGTAAGCGTAAGAAAATCTTCTTCAAGACTTGGTCTTCGTACAGATGCTTCTGCAAGATACGAAAAAATGCTTGACCCTGAAATGACTGTTACTGCGGCAAAGCGTTTCGCATATCTTCTCCAGAGCATTGATGAGGGCGCAAGAGTTGCTTCTCAGCTCACAGACGAATATGTAAGAAAATATCCCGAAATCAATATCAGCTTCAACAAGGCTTATGTTGATAAATACACAGGTATTGATATTTCTGAAGAAAGAATTCTTAAAACTCTTACTGCACTGGGCTTTGGTGTTGAAAAGGATGGCGACGATTTCAAAGTTAAGGTTCCGTCTTTCCGTGCAACAAAGGATGTTACAATTAAAGCCGATATTATTGAAGAAATCACCCGTATTTACGGCTATGACAACTTTAGTATCATTACAACAAAAAGTCCTTTGAAGCCTGTTAAAAGCTCCCCTGTCCGTGCCCAGAGTAATGAAATCAAAGATATTCTTGTTAAGCACTATAATCTCCATGAGGTTCACTCATATATCTGGTGCGACGTGAGAAAATATAAAAAGCTCGGCATCGAAGTGGAAGAAAATGTTAAGGTGCTTAACATTGAAAGCTCTGATAACGGTACTATCCGTAACTCAATGATTCCTACTCTCCTTTCTGCAGTTGCTGATAACAAGGATTTCTCCGAAAGCTACGGTATCTTTGAAATCGGTCGTGTTGCGGCAGGTGTTAAAGAAGACGGCACTGCTAACGAACGCAGAAGACTCGGCATTGTTCTCTTTGATAAAACAATCTCAGAAAAAGACTTGTTCTTTAAAGCGGTTTCAATGGTTAACGAAATTTTCTTGCAGATTAAGCACAAATCGCCTGTTCTTGCAAAAGTTTCACCGGCTCACGCCTGGCAACATCCCAAGAACACTGCAAGCATTACTTGCGATGGTGTAAACGTTGGTGCAATCAATACGCTTCACCCTGCAAATGCTCAGAAGCTTGATAAAAACGGTGTTGCAGTATGCATTGAAATTGATGTTGATGATTTTATTACAATCGCAGGTGACAACATTTCATTTGTTGAACCCTCAACTCAGCAGTCAACATATTATGACCTTTCACTTATAATGAAAGAGGGCGTTACTTTCGCTGACCTTTCAGAATGCTGGAACAAACTCGGTCTTGCTGAACTTAACAACGTTAAGGTTATTGACACTTACGAAAAAGATGATGTTAAGAGCATAACAGTTCGTCTTATCTTCTCATCTAAAGATAAAACTCTTGAAATGGATGAGGTTCAGACTTGGATTGACACAATTCTCGCAAATCTTAAAGAAATCGGCATTGAAATGAGAGCTTAAAAGGGATTTTTATATCCCTTTAAGCTAAAGTTTGAAATTTCTTAACAAATAACTGTTGTAATTTCAAAATTAATAGTCTATAATGTTTATATAGTTCATAGGAGGTGTTTATATGACAGATAAAACAATACAATTCACAATTAGTGACGACCACGAAAGAGAGATGCGTGAGATTCTTGTGACCGTTTATAACGCTTTGGTTGAAAAGGGTTACAACCCCACAAGTCAGCTTGTAGGTTATATCTTGTCCGAAGACCCTACCTACATCACAACCCATAACAATGCCAGAAACCTCATTCGCCGCATTGACCGTGATGTATTGCTTCAAATTCTTGTGAAGTATTATTTAACACATTAAACTTAAAATGCAAATTGTAGTGTAGGGTGAGCACACGGTGATGGCCGTAGCCTCGGTTGAAATCCGAGCATTTGCTAATAAAAAGAGGGTGCATATGCACCCTTTTTTTATTGTTATTTTTCGTCCGTTCTGCCAACAAGATAGTCGATAGAAACATCGTACAGGTCTGCGATTTTCACAAGAACATCTATTTTAGGCCAACGTGTCATCAGATCATAATTTTGATATGTGTGTTCTGTAA
>JAZNGU010000017.1:0-83816 GCA_045576615.1 Acutalibacteraceae bacterium
ATCTGCACCACTTACTTTACCCCAAGTAATTTTAATTCCGCTTGAAGTATTTTCAATTTTACTGAGCTTGGGTTTTCCTGCTTTAAGCTGAGCAATTTTTGCAGTCTGAAGAACTGTTTTACATACTGTACATTCTTTATGCTTTGAACCAGCTGCACTTGCTGTTGCTGCTTTATCGGTTTTCCAGCCACTTGGTGTATGTGCTTTCTTAGCTATTGCTTCTGTCTTAATAACTGCTTTACATACTGTACACTCTTGGTGTCTGGAGCCGGCTGCTGTACATGTTGCTGCTTTGTCGATCTTCCAAGCACTTGCAGTATGATTTTTCTTTGCTACTTTAGCTGTTTCAAGAATTTCTCCGCAAGCAGTACACTCTTTATGCTTGCTTCCTTCAGCTGAACAGGTTGAATCTTTATCTACAACCCATTTTGTGCTGCCATGTGTGCACATTTGTTTAAACTGCAAGCCATTTTCTTTTGCATATTCTTCAGCAGCACTACCGGGAACACCGTAAATTACCAAATCCGGATTAACTCTTACTTGGTCATAATAATCGCCATATTCTTCATTATAAACTTCTTCAACAATATAGCCAATAGATTCGGATTCGATAGAGGTTACACTTTCAGGAATCACAACGCTTGTAAGATTTTTACAGTTATAGAATGCTCTATAACCAATGTATTCCATTGTGTTTGGAAGTTCAACCTTTGTTAAGCCTGACTGATCAGCAAATGCATAGTTTGCAATACTTCTTGCACCATATTTTACATCAAGCTCATAATTTGCAGGTGCAGCATTATTGTTCTTGGTATTCTTATATCCATACAAGATGTGTTTGAAATATAAATCGCCATCTTTCTGAGAATTGTACCAGCCTGTGTTATCAAGAGCATAGCCATCAACTGCAAGAAGGGTTGAAGGAATTTCAAAATCCATCAATGAAGTACAGCCTTCAAACTGATGATATGTAAGACGAGTTACATTTTTCGGCAATTTAATATTGGTAAGCTTTGAACAATTCATGAAAGTGCGATTTCCCAAATTTATTGCACTATCAGGAATATTCAATGATGTAAGACTTGAACAACCATAGAACGCTCTGTCATTTATAGTCACTACACTGTCAGGAATATTTATAGAAGTAAGACTGGTGCAGCCTGAAAAAGCACCACTATCAATAAATCTTAAGCCCTTAGCTATCTCTACAGTTTTAAGAGCTTTACAACCACCAAATGAATAGTCACCAATATCGTGTACATTAGCAGGTATTTTCACTGATGTAAGACCTGAACCTGCAAACGCAGAAGCTCCGATATATCCAATGTTTGAAGGAATGTTTACCTGCTTCAACGAAGTACAATACCAGAATGCACTACTACCGATATAATAAAGACTTTTACCCAAATCAACCTGAGAGAGCTCGGTACAATCCGCAAACATACTATCGCCCATTACGCTAAGGGTATCAGGAAGGGTTACAGACTCAACTGCTGTACCTTCAAACACACTATCGCCAACATAAACCAAGCCATCGTTAAGAGAAATTTCCTTTAATGCTGAACAATTGTAGAAACCTCTGTCAACAATACTTAATGTTGTAGATGGCAACTTAACTGCTTTGAGAGCAGTATTCTCTGCGAAAGCGTTTTCATCAATCACAAGAAGACCTTCGGGTAAATCAACGGTTTCAAGAGCTGAACAACCCTCAAATGCCGCATATGCAATTTCTGTTACATTAGAAGAAATTGTAGCACTCTTAACTGTCTCATTTCCTGCAAAAGCGTATGGAGCAACTTCTTCTACACTCGCTTTCATAACATAGTTTGCAGGAAGTTCTTTTGCAAAATAGATTTTTGTAAAGTCACTATTGTATATAATACCGTCTTCTTCTGCAAATTCTGTATGACCTTCAGCAACAGAAACGCTCTTAGCATTTTTCAATGCACTTAACATACTGTCACTAAGTTCAGTTGTTCCTAAAGGAATAATGAGTTCGCCACAGAAAGCACTGGGAATAACAATAATCTGTTCAAGATAATAATCATACAATATTCCGTTCTGGGATTTAAAGTATCCATTACCTTCAGCGATGTTAATCTCTTTTAAAGAGGTCCACCATTCGAAAGAATATGCTGAAACCCACTCTATTGTTTCTGGAAGATTTAATATTTCCACGTTACGTTTGCTTACATATCCATCCACACCGACAACATTATAACCTTTTATCTGAGAAGGAATTGTAAGTTCTGTTTCATCTGTGCCGGAAATGTATGTAATTATACATCCATTTTCTGAAACAATTTCTGCTTCAAAGTTGCCTTCAACAATGGTATCGCCGATTCCAGGGATATCATCGTCTCCGCCTTCGTCGTCACCTTCGTCGCCGCCTTCATTTCCACCGGAAGAAGCACCAACATAAGTTACATCGAAGATGATTGTTTCATAGTCATCGTAGTTATGTAATCTACCGGTAACAATTTCCCCTGCATCAAGATCGACAACCAATTCGAAATCCCAACCATTATTATCGTCGGCCGAATATTCATCATCATCTACATACAAGTAAAGCTTGGGGTCGCCATTACCGTAAGAAGCGAATTTATAACGACCGGTTTCAGGAACAGTAAATGTAAATTCTTTGCCTTTTTCGAATTCATATGTAGTATCAATCTTAATAATGCCTAATGCTGTTTCTTCATCTACTCCGCAGCTTGTGCAAACACCGTCAACAATGTTGTGACCTTTTTTGTCAACATAGTCATCTTTAAAATTATAGTCACAACCTTCGCAGATATATTCTGTATAGCCATCCTCAGTGCAAGTAGGCTCCACAACTTCACGAACGGTTACTTCATGCTTGGGAGAATCAACGATTGTTACGGGAACAGAAGTGGTAAATGCGCAATATTCTACATTTATGTAATTATCTCCACCTATTTCCCAGGGTTGAGAAGCAGCTGAACAATATATTTGAATCTTTTCACCCTTAGTATTAGAAGCGTACCACTCGCCCTCATCATATACTGCTGTAGTGTATTCTACTGAAGAACCGTTTGCATATTTCAATACAATTTTCCATCCGGCACCACAGATTTTATTCGCTTGATAGCGGTAGTATCCACCGTCATCTTCATCCCACTCCCAATAGCCATTGGTATGTTCTTCTACTTGTACAGAAGATGGTGGGATAACATCCATTGATACCGGACCGGATAAAACGGTTACAGGAACCAATGTGGATACACCATAGACACTAAACTCAAAATAGTTTGTTCCTACTACCCAGGGTTTATCATACTGATAAGTGTCATAGTAGTAGTCTAAGCGTTCGCCATCCGCATTCAAAAAGAGAACCTGTCCTTCAACCATATCCGGTCTGATAACAGTTTTCTTATAGAACACATCACTTGTTCCGTTTTTGTAATTTACTGTAACGGCAGTACCATCGGGAATTCTATATGCATCAAAATAATAATAATCAAAATCACTGTCCCCGGTTTCCATACCTTTGGTGGAATCGATATTCTGAGTTAATTTAATTTCCTCAGGCAATTTCACTGAAATAGATTTAACCTTGGGCACATCAACTGTAAACGGGAAGTCGGTGCTCAGATAATCGTCATAATAATAATCTTCAACATATAAAGTTGCTGTATACTTTTTACCTGGAACAAGGTTATAACTGTCATAGTCAACATACATATCAAATCTGGTTGGCATCAGATTATTGTTTTCATCATACCAACCAATACCCTGCTCATAATAAGGAAGTGCTGCATTTTCATAAATTCTGTATTCATAATCAACAACTCTGCCATCAGCATAGGTGATTGTAATCACATTACCGATTTGATAAATATTCATACCTTCATTAAAGATATATTTAACAGGTGTCTTGGGGTTAAATGAAATAGATTCAATTCTATCGCTGACTATTTCAACGGAAATCTCTGTTTCTGCACCCAAATATCTTAAAGTGAAGCTATAAGTTCCGCAACCTTCCCAATACTTTCCGGTATCAACATCAAAATATTGTTCTGCCAGAATCTCTCCGGTTGCACTTACAAAAGCTTCTCCATTGTAAACAAAATCCTCAGACGTACCATCATTGTAATTAAGAGTAATTGTGTTACCGGCTTTTTTGTAGAAATCACTTGTATCGTAACAGCAATCTCTGTTTTCAGCTATTACAATGGGTTTTGCAGGAGTAAATGAAATTGAATCAACACGATTTTCAACAATTTCCACAGGAACTGTTACTTTCTTGCCATAATAGGAAATTGTAAAATAATTTTCCCCACCTTTAACCCATGGCTTGCTATACTGTTCATTATTTGTATTGTAACTAAAATTTTCACCTTTATCATTATAGAAAGAACCATCGTCATAAACGAAATCTGAAGTTGTACCATCAGTGTAGTTCACTGTGAATTTTTCGATATTTTTTTGCCAGTTGTCAATATAATAATAGAAATCGCCTTGGCTTTCTACCTCACCATAAGTATCATCTGAACAATCGTTATCCATCCAATAACCATTCATATTTTCTACGAATTTTATCGGAGATTTCATTGTATATGTAAATGATTCAACAGGATTTTCAACAATTGTTACAGGAATGTCAACTTCTTTGCCAAAAGCTGTAATTGTAAAGAAGTTTTCTCCGCCTACAACCCATGGTTTTTCATACTGGTCATTTGATGTAGAGTATTCGAGTCGTTCCCCTTCTTTATTGCACAGATCCCAACGATCGTCATCCCAGAAATATTCATCTGTTGTACCATCATTATAGTTTACAATGAACTTATCTACATACCAATACCAATCCGGTGTCCAATAGTAATAGAATGATTCATATGTAGTTTCACCGGTTTCTTCATTGTAAACCTCTCGTTCTCTTAAAGAACCATCCATCTCTTCCATAATCTCTATGGGCTCGTCAAGAATACAAGAAATTGACTCAACCGGATTTTCAATAATAGTTACAGGAATAGTTAACTCTGTACCGCAAACCTCAACTGTCAAACTATTATCTTCGCCCTTTACCCATGGTTTTTCCTGTTGCTCATAATACAAGCTGTACCACAGGTCAAGTTCCTCATAATTTTCATTATAGAATCCCCAATAATCGGCATAAAAATCTTCTGAAGTACCATCAGCATAATTCACAGTGAATTTTTCTATGTAATCAGTTAGATTCATACCGTAGCTGAAGAAATCCTCAGACACCCAATTATCGGATTCATCATAGTAACCTCTGGTGTCCCATTCACCATCCAGATTTTCAATGAGTTCTATCGGTTTGGACATAGTGTAAGTAACAGATTCTACCGCATTTTCCGCATACGCAGCCATGCCCAAGCAAGAAAACATTGACAAGGTCATAAAAATTGTCAAGATAAAGCTTATCGCTTTTTTCATTCTTATTCTACCTCCTAAAATATTGTTTTCATAATTAAACTCTATTTTTATCATCTCCTCAAAAGTAAAGATATCTATACAAGATTAATTATACTATTATCTCTCTCCTTTTCAATTGACACAAATTCCAAAAAATCATCGGATATTCGGGCATTTTAACAAATTGAAAGTCAAAAAAAGCAGTTCGGTTCAATTGACCCGGACTGCTTTTGTATTAATTACATTCGTCACAAATTGCAGGTATATTGTTTTTTACATAATACCCTCTGTTTGCTGTTTCACAATTAGCACTCCTCAATTTGCCACTTTTGTTACAATAAAATTCTGAAATCACATCATCGCTGTGAGGATAACTATTTTCTGTAGCTTCAATATTTTCAAAAACACTTGCAAATATTTGTGGCGCAATATTACCCTTTTCTGAAAAAGAATGCCAGACCGCACAACTGTATTCAGGAGTAAAGCCAACAAACCAGTTATCCTTATTCCCGGAGGTAGTTCCTGTCTTACCACCAACTTTTATACCATCCACATACGCATCTTTTCCCGTGCCACCGCGAGCAATGTTTTGCAACATTTTGTTTAAGATTTCAGTAGTTGAGTCGGAAAGAACCCGTTGGCTTTTATACTCTGCTTTATACAAAGAGGCTGCACCGCTTAAGATTTCATCAACTGCCAATGGCTTACTGTAAGAGCCACCATTGGCAAAAGGTTGAAAGCTACCTGCCATATCAATTACAGAAGCACCCTTATATAGATAGCCCAAAGCAATATTACCCAAAACCTCGGTTTCATCTGTGCTTTTTGCCTTTTGCTTTTCATATTCAAGGTCAAAACCGTATTTATTCTCCAATGCATCCATAGCTTTTTTCACACCGATTGCTTTTAAAAGATGAACCGCAACGGTATTTGTAGAATCCATAAGAGCCTCTGCAATAGTAACATTTTCGTATGTATATTTATTGTTTGCGTTTACAGGCCAATCTGTGTACTCGCCAAGCTCGTTTTTTATCTGAGAAACGGGTGAATCCTCTATCATACTTGACCAATTATACTTCCCGGTTTCTATTGCAGGTGCAAACACACTCAATGGTTTTATTGTAGATCCTACATAAGTATCTGTTACAGAATAAGGATTTTCTTCATTCCCTGCTGAAAAAACAGCAATAAGCTTACCATTTAAATCTGTAACTGCCATTTCGCAAGGAGCATTTTGCAAATCATTTTTTTGAAAAGCTTCATTTAATCTGACAGAAATATCCTTATTGAAATTAGTTTTTATTTCAGTAACATTTTCAAAGAAATAATCTTTTATGTCACCTTCAATATCTTTTTGTTGGATATTAACTATACTTAATGCTTCATTGTATGACGTACAAGCATAAGTTTTTACATATTCATCATCAGCTACGAATTTTTCTGAAACGCCATCCCATTCAACATAAGCAAACACGTCGCCTTGCAAATCTTTTATTGGTATAGATTTTTCTGTTTTGAATGCACTTATCATAAGAAAAATCATAAACACTAATATTGCCAGAACTGCAACGCCGACTATTATAATACTCTTTTTCTTAGTTTTACTCATCATTCTCACACGCCTTTATTGCTTTTATATAATTTGCAGGAAATTCAAGTTGTGGTTTGTCCTGTATCTTCCAACCCAGCGCACTTGTTTTTTCTTTTGTCTCATCCGCTTTTTCTTTAACTGAAACAAGCTTTTTCTTGCAAAACTCTGCACTGTAATCATCACCTATATTTTCATACAGTGATATTCCTACAATCATTTTATCACAGTAATCGGTATACTCTTCCAACGAATATGGTGCACAATTCAACGCTTTATCTTTATACTCAACAACTTTTTTGAAATCTCCCTTTTTATACGCCTTGTTTGCCTTAACATCATAGGCTATAGCTAAATATCCGTTATTATTAATTATGTCATCAGCATATTTTTCAAGCAGTTCTCCGTCTTTTTCTTGTGTAATTAGCTGTACTTTTGACAAAGTGTCGAATCCATATATTTTTTCAACAGCACTATACTGACCAAGCAAATAAAGAGTGTTTACAAACCCCAAATACACGCTTGTCAGAATAAATACACTTGATATTAATGAAACAATCACTTTATTGTATGGCAATTCCTTTTTATTAAACGCTTCAAAATCCATTGCCAATACAAGAACAAAGAATAATGTCGTAAATTCCAAATCAAAGTCAAAGAAACTATGACCAAAAACCACTAAAAGCAGAAGTTTCTGCCTGAGGCTTGAATTTTTGGAAAACAATGATACCCCTAACGCTGAAATAAATAATATGGTCGGAATGAAACCTACATCTAAAAGGAACTGTAAAAAGGAATTGTGAACAAATGCAACTGAATAAACACCGGTCTGAAATGAACCCTGGCTGAAATAATAGCCGTAATAACCCAAGCCAAAAGGATTTTTGAATATTACGGGAATTGCATCTTTATAGTACAAAAGTCGACCTAAAAATGTACTGGATTCAAGGGATATTGTAAGGAAACGACCAACAGTCTGAACACTGTCTGTTAAGAAAACAATTATTATGCTTACAACAACAATACCGCATAAAGAGACAATAATATTTCTTTTTGTTTTTTTGTTTTTTATGGTAAAAAGCAAAAAAATTGCAGTAAAAACAAGAAAGATAAAGCCCAATCTGCTACCTGTCAGAAAAACTAAAAGCATAAGAACAACGGTCAAAACCCATTCTTTTATTTTAATTTTCTCTGATGTCAAAAGAATAATTATTCCTGCTAGACAAAAAACAGCAAAAGCATTGGGAGATTGAAAAAAGCCACCTAATCTTTCTGCAACTAAAAAATAGTCGGATAAAGCAGGAATAAAAGATAAGCCATAAGCTAAAGCGCCATTAACAGCCGCTGTCAACGGAACACATTCCAATAGCTCCATACGCTTTGATTTATCGTAAGAAGAAACAATCAAAGAAAATAAGCCCACCGGTAAAATTTTAAAAAAACCGTAAATTGCCGTTCCCCTGTCAACTGCCCAGATTGTGACAAGCAAATACGAAAAAACCAGAACAACAATTGATACAATGGTCAGACCAATTTGCATCTTGGGTTTGTTTTCATCTGTGAAAGAAACATATAACATATACAGCAACAATAACACAGATATTCCGCAAGACACTGCAAGATGATAACCACCAATAAGAAATGAACTTAAAACGATGATTATTTTCAAGAATAGTAAATTATCTTTCTTTATCAATTCCATAAACAAAACCTCAAAAAAGTTATAAAAACATTCTATCACCGGCACTGTTAAAAGTCAATTATGGTAAAACATAATAAAAGGCTTACCGTCGACGCTGTATACAGATACTGCGAGTAAGGTAAGCAAAGTTGTTCGTTCATTTTTGCTTTATTCTTCATAATTAAAATATTGAGATGAAGAACGACGGCTTACCGTCGACGCTGTATACAGATACTGCGAGTAAGGTAAGCCAAGTTGTTCGCTCAATATTTAATTATGCTCCCCTGTTGTAACTGACATAACAGAAATAAGGTTATATCCTGTTTCAGTTTCTTTCAAAGTAATATCAGCATATTTGTCGGGCTGGGTTGCGGCGATTGTTCCATCAGGTGCAATCTCTATATTATTTGTACCAACATAACCTACACGAAGAATTGCAAGACCACCTGTTTTTTCAACAGATTCGATTCTTACTGTAAACGGGGGAGTTACACCCGTAAGGGGTACTGTGTAAGTATTTGAACTTGCATCATAGGTAAATTCATAACCATAACCCATAACGCTTGAATGAACAATTTCAACATCGGGTCCGAACATTTTCAGGTAATACCCTGCAACATCCTCCGCAGGTACTATAAGACCTTTTTCGGTTACATTGTAGTCCCCTGTTTTGATATCATCAGTAAGAAGAGTACATATTGCAATATTAAGCAGAGCGTTTTTATCTGCTTTTGTTATATCCGAAAAAGAATCAGGGTCCACTCCAACAACCCAGGTTAAAAACTCTGCATAACCTGAATAATCAACAACCTCTTCATCACCCGAATAGAATTTATCTATTGCAAATTTTCCGATACTTATTGCCCCTGTGATTGCAAGGGCGAGAACCAAAAGACCGATTATAAAAGAACCGACCTTTTTCTTTTTATTAACGGTAACAATTTCACTCATAATTTTTACCTGCTGTATTTCTTTTTTGTTCTTTCAGTACGTCTTTCAAGAGCTTCTTTTCTCGCCTTTTCCTGCTGACGTTTCTTCTTTTCTGCCGCTTTCTGACGAAGAATAAGGTTGATTCGGAAAACAACAATTGTTCCGCCGATTACCTGAACCACATCGCAACCTGTTGCCTCGGAAATTTTCTGTGCAGTTTCCTTTGGTCCTTCAGGTGAGGATTCAAGGTGAACCTTAATTTTGAAAAGCTCTCTTGTGTTAAATGTATCTTCAATTTGTGCAATAACCGCATCGGTGACACCCTCTTTACCAATCTGGAAAATGGGGTCAAGTCCGTTAGCTTCTGCACGAAGTTTTGCTCTTTCTTTACTTGTCATAAATATACCTTTTGTTCCTTAGTCCATTTTGTGCCTTCGCGGGTATCAAGAATTTTTACACCCTTTGATGCCAACTCGTCACGGATTCTGTCTGCTTCAGCAAAGTTTTTAGCCTTTTTAGCTTCAACTCTCAAAGCAATTTGCTCTTCAACATATTTTGCAAAATCATCAAGCTCTGCATCTTCAGTTGTTTCGTTAAGTTTTTTTGCACCTTCTACTAAATCAAGAGAAAGAACCTTATCAAAATCACTGAGAAGATATATTTTTGTTTTATCATTTGTTTTCTCTTTAAGAACATCATAAACCGCAGTAACCGCAAGAGATGTATTTATGTCGTTATCAAGAGCAGCTTTGAATGCACCCTGAAGTTTTTCAACTGCTGCCATATCAAGCTCATCGCTTTCGCAAGGATTAAGACCTGCAATTTTCTTAAGGAGCTTATCATAAGCAGTTGCAGCACCATCAAGGTTTTCATAAGAAAAAACAAGTTGTTTTCTGTAGTGAGACTGCAAACAGAAGAATCTGTATGCAAGAGGATTATAGCCCTTTTCTTCCAAAAGAGAAACCGTAAGAAATTCGCCTTTAGATTTGCTCATTTTACCTGAATTTGTGTTAAGATGAAGGACATGGAACCAATAATTACACCATTTGTGTCCGATATATGCTTCACTCTGAGCAATTTCATTTGTGTGGTGTGGGAAAGCATTATCAATACCACCACAATGAATATCCATGTATTCACCAAGGTGCTTAAGGCTGATTGCGGAACACTCAATATGCCAACCGGGGTAACCCACACCCCAAGGGGAATCCCATTTAAGTGCCTGTTCTTCAAACTTTGATTTTGTAAACCAAAGAACGAAGTCATTTTTATTTCTTTTGTTTGTATCTTCTTCAACACCCTCACGGACACCGACCATCAACTCTTCGCTGTCGTGCTTATTGAAAACATAGTATTCGTCAAGTTTTGAGGTATCAAAATATACATTTCCGCCTGCAACATAAGCATAACCCTTATCAAGAAGACCCTGAACCATTGTAATGAATTCATCAATACAATTTGTTGCAGGTTCAACCACATCAGGAGTTTTGATATTAAGCTTTTTGCAGTCCTCAAAGAAAGCATCTGTATAGAATTTTGCAATATCCATAACAGATTTATTCTCTCTTTTTGCACCTTTAAGCATCTTATCTTCGCCGGTATCTGCATCGCTGGAAAGATGGCCAACGTCAGTAATGTTCATTACTCGTTTAACATCATAACCACTGTAACGAAGATGCTTTTCGAGTACATCTTCCATAATATAACTACGAAGATTTCCTATATGTGCAAAATGATAAACAGTAGGACCGCAGGTATACATATTAACCTTGCCGGGTACATTTTCTTTGAAATTTTCTTTTTTTCTTGTAAGAGAGTTATAAAGTTGCATAATTTCACCTTATTTCGAAAAATCTATAAGTTTAACGGACTGTTTTACATAAATCACACCCGAAACAACACAAAGAGCGGCAGTAATCCACAAAAGACCGTTTGATACTGCAGAAATCGGGAAGTTCTCACCAAGAATACCGATATCATTAAGCTCTGCAAGAATCATAATCACAAGGGAGAAAACCATCTGTGAAATAGTCTTGAGTTTGCCGTAAATATTGGCAGGAATAACAATTCCCTGAGCTGTTGCAACAAGACGGAAAGATGTGATTGTAAACTCACGGAGTAACACAATCATAATAATCCAGATATTGCAAAGTCCGAACTGCATAAATGCAAGAAGAGCAGCAGTTGTAAGAATTTTATCTGCAACCGGATCTGCAAGCTGACCGAAAACTGTTACAATACCTTTTTTTCTTGCAATTTTTCCGTCAAGAAAATCTGTAAACGAACCGATTGCAAAAACAATCAATCCGATTAAATAATGATGTTCAATATCGCTCAGAAACAACGCAAGAAAAATTGGTGTAAGAATAATCCTTATAATCGTTAACTGATTGGGTACGTTCATATTTTTCATACTGCTTCACCAATGAGTGAATACTCATCCTTATCAAATATTTCAACAGGAATAATTTCACCGTTTTCAATTTCATAACCGCAAGTAAAAATAATATTGTTATCAATATCAGGAGAATCCATGTAGGTTCTTCCGTAGTAACTATCTGTATAAGAATCATAACCTTCAACAAGAACATCGTATGTTTTGCCCATACATTCTTCCAATTTCTGTTCGGAAATTGTATATTGCTGAGTCATAATTGCTTCAACTCTGTCTGCGGCAACTTCGGGGTCAACCTGATTTTCGAAATCGTATGCAGGTGTGCCCTCTTCACGAGAATATGCAAAACAACCAACCCTGTCAATTTTTGCCTCATTGACAAACTCTGAAAGAGTTGTGAATGCTTCTTCTGTTTCTCCCGGAAAGCCAACAATAAAGGTTGTTCTCAAAATAACATCCGGAATTTTTGCTCTGATTTTTTCAACAAGGGCAAGAAGAGTTTTTTTATCGCCCTTTCTGTTCATAGCTTTGAGAATTTCGCCGTCAGCGTGTTGCATGGGAATATCAATGTAATGACAAACCTTTTCATTTTCCGCGATGGCAGTTAAAAGTTCATCTGTTATTCTGTCAGGATAGCAATAAAGAAGACGAATCCATTGAAGTTTTTCAATCTTATTAAGTTCGCTTAAGAGTTCGGGAAGTTTCAGTTCACCGTAAAGATCTTCGCCATATCTTGTTGTGTCCTGTGCTACAAGAATAAGCTCTTTAACCCCTTTTTCACAAAGCATATTTGCTTCTTCAAGAATATCTTCCATTTTTCTGCTTCTGAACCCGCCTCTGATAGAGGGAATTGCACAGTAAGAACAGCAGTTTGAGCAACCATCTGCAATTTTAAGATATGCGGTATATTCAGGGGTAGTAAGAATTCTTCCACCGTCAAGTGGTAATTGTTCTTTATCAGGGAAGCTCTTATATTGCTCATCATTTTCAAATATAGCATCGCAAACAGCAACAATATCTGCATTTGCACCAATACCGATCACACCATCAACCTCGGGAATTTCGGTAAACACTTCATCATTATATCTCTGAGCAAGGCAACCTGTTACAAGAATCTTCTTCAGAAGTCCGTCTGCTTTTAAATCTGCCATTTCGAGAATTGCTTCAATGGACTCTCTTTTAGCATCTTCAATAAAACCGCAGGTGTTAACAATAACAATATCTGCTTTATCCGCTTCCTGAACAAGAATATAACCTGCATCAACAAGTTTTTTAAGCATCAATTCTGCATCCACCTGGTTTTTAGGGCAACCTAAACTAATCATTCCGATTTTTCGTGACATAAGCAATCTATCCTTTCGGCATTTCCAAATCACATTCGTAAAATGCGGATTTTATATCTGAATAGGAATATCCCATTCTCACGAAACGGTTGACAATTCTTTTTCTGTCTTTTTCCGTTTCAAGTTTGTTTTCGTATTTTGTCCTTAACATTTCTATAATACGCGAAATTGGCTCATTGTCAAGTATTTTCAGGGTATTGTTAACAGTTTCGCCATCAATACCCTTCATTTTTAATTCGTATGTAATTCTCTTTATATCATATTTTTTTACTTCAAAAAGATACCTTGCATACTCTTTGCAAAAGGCTTCGTCGTCAATATAACCTCTGTCAAGCATTTTATCTACCGCTCTGCGAGAAGACTCTGCCCCATATTTCAACTTAAGCTTGTCATAAAGTTCTTTTTCAGAATAGGCTCTCATAGAAAGGTATGTAATCCCCTTCTCATAAGCAGAGCGAAAGCCTGCCTCCTCTTTCAAGGAAGCAAGCTGAGTCTCTGAAATTTCCTGACCATCTTTGATACCGCAAAGGTACCAATAGTCGTCATAAAGTGTCAGGGTATATTCTCCGTCAATATAGATATGAACCTTATTGCCATTACCCTGTTTGGATGTAATTTTCATAAAAAACAATTATTCGTCATCATCAACAGCGATATCAATTTTTGCTCTTGCAGCTTGTTTTGAAACGGGCTCTGCGGGTACGGGTGCAACAGGCTCTCTTCTGGAAATCGGGTTTCTTGCAGAAATAAGATTTTTGATACCCTCACGAACCTTCCCCTCAACCTCTGCACAGAACTCGGGATTGTTCCTTATATACTCTTTTACATTATCTCTGCCCTGACCGAGTCTTTCCTCACCATAATAGAACCAAGCACCGCTTTTTCTGACAACCTCCATTTTAACAGCCAAATCAAGCAATTCACCGTATTTGGAAATACCTTCGCCGTACATAATATCAAACTCTGCCTCTTTAAAAGGAGGAGCAACTTTGTTTTTAACAATTTTGGCTCGTGTTCTTGAACCGATAAATTCATTTCCCGCACCTTTAAGCTGTTCAACTCTTCTTACATCAATACGAATGGTTGAATAGAATTTAAGGGCACGGCCACCTGTTGTAACCTCAGGGTTGCCATAAATAACGCCAACCTTTTCACGCAGCTGGTTAATGAAAATAACAACTGTATTTGATTTTGAAATTGCACCTGTTAATTTTCTCAATGCCTGTGACATAAGACGAGCGTGAAGACCAACGTGTGAGTCGCCCATTTCGCCCTCAATTTCTGCCTTAGGGACAAGAGCGGCAACAGAGTCAACAACAATAACATCAAGGGCGCCTGAACGAGCAAGATGTTCTGTAATTTCGAGAGCTTGTTCACCGTTGTCGGGCTGAGAAACAAGAAGTGAATCGATATCTACACCAAGTGCAGCGGCATAAACAGGGTCAAGAGCATGTTCCGCGTCAATAAATGCGGCTTCGCCACCCATTTTTTGTGCTTCTGCAACAACATGAAGAGCAAGAGTAGTTTTACCTGAACTTTCAGGACCATAAATTTCAACAATTCTGCCACGAGGAAGACCTCCGATACCTGTAGCAGCATCAAGGGCAATTGAGCCTGTGGGGATTGCTTCAACATTAAGACCTGCATTTTCACCAAGACGCATAATTGCACCTTTACCAAAACTTTTTTCTATCTGTGAAAGTGCTGTTTCAAGTGCTCTGCTTTTTTCATTTTTTTCTGCCATCTTAATAAATCTCCTTTGTATATCAGGTATGTGCGTATCAACTTCTAACAACTGTTGTTCGCACAAATGTTCGGTTACAAGTAGCATTATATAGCATCATTTTGAAAAAATCAAGCAATTTTGAAAAAAATATCAGAATAAATCCCCTGAATATATGTGAAAGTTCATAAAAACGGACAATTTCAAAAAAAATACTTGCATTTGACTGAGAAAGGTGATATTATACATTCCGTTGTCTTATGTTTAAAAAAATATGAAGGAGGTGCAGCTCAATGGCAAAATGTGAATTTTGTAACAAAGAAGTTGCTTTCGGCATTAAGGTTTCTCACTCACACAGACGTTCAAACAGAACATGGAAACCCAACGTAAAAAGAGTTAAAGCAATCGTAAACGGCTCTCCCAAGAGAGTATATGCTTGCACACGCTGCTTGCGCTCCGGTAAGGTTACCCGCGCTATCTAAGTAACTTAATTGTTAAAAAGCATACGGCTCCGAAGTTCGCTTCGGAGCTTTGCTTTTTATATTTAAAATTTATTTACACCTATATATTATGAATAAACAAAAATTGTATTGTTTTTTGTATAAACATTCCTATTGAAATCACACTCGTTCTATAATATAATTATATTAGTATATTACCGCTTGAAAGGATGTGTTTTTTTGAGCAAGAAAAAAATGTTAAGTTTTCTTTTATGCTTTGCAATTCTGTTATCGTGTTTTCTTTTCACTGATAATATGCCCGTAGCTGTTGGCGGAACCTCAGGTGTTTATGAAAGCGCCGAACCTGTTATCCCACCTGAAAGTGATTTTACATACAGAAAAACTCCGTATAACAACCCTACTAAAGCAATTATAACCGAATACACAGGAAAAGAAACAAAAGTTATCATTCCTGAAACTTTAGGTGGTTTGCCTGTTGTAAGTATATCCGGAGCAGCTTTTGCAGAAAATGAAAATCTCACCTATGTAAAGTTACCCTCAACACTTATTGCTATTTCAGGAAAAGCCTTTAATATGTGTTCTTCTTTAAACGCTATTGACATAGACCCGGCAAATACCACATTTACTGTTATTGATGGCGTTCTCTATCGAAGAGATACCGATGAAAAGTCCGATACCTATGGTGAAATTAAAACTCTTACCCTTTGCCCTACAGGAAAAGGCGGTCATTTTACCATTCCTTATGGAATTAAAAGTATCGCACCATATGCTTTCGACCATTGTTATAATTTAACCTCCGTTGATATGTACAATACAGTAACTGACATGGGCACTAACGCTTTTTCATATTGCTGGAACCTTAAAAATATTCGTTTAAGTGATAATCTTTATGCTTTGGGAAAAGAAGCTCTAGCACACTGTCCATCCTTAAAAAAAATAGATTTACCTTCAAGCCTTATAAGCATAGGTACTGATGCTGTTTTAGGAACAATAGATTCAGACGGCAATAAAGTATATTATTTTATTGATGGTATCTCTTGCACTATTAATTCTTATGCACATAAATACCTTATTGAACAGGCTTTGCCACAAAACATTATTATTTTAAATAAACCTTCAATTACCGATAACGATACCGGTATTAAATTAGTTGATGCTTACGGAGTTCTTCCCGAAAGCGAAATGCTTGATATTGCAGTTGAAGCTGTTGAATTATCTGAAGTGGAACATCTTTTCCCCACAAGATATTCGGCTGCATATGTTTTCGACATAGATATTTTAGACAACAACGAAAGTCTCACCCCTGACGGCAAGGTGATTTTCAATTTTGATGAAGTTTGCCCCAATGCACTACCCAGTGCAACAAAGGTTTATCAACAAATAGGTGATAAACTCATTCTGGTCAGTGGTTCTGCACATTCACCCTTTGTAGGTGCACAGGTTTCACAAGGCGGTAGATTCATAATCCTTGTAAACAACGACTTTACTCTCAAAGGCGATGTGGACGGCGACGGAACGGTTACACTTTTCGACGTAAAAGTCGCACTTCACGCATCCGCCAAAACACTGGTACTCACACCGGAACAAAGCAATGCTGCAAATCTTGATAATTCTCAGGACGGCAAAATCACAACAGAAGACGCTCGCAAAATTCTTCGTGTTGCAGGCGGAATGGAATAATTTTTTGGAGGTATTTCAATGATTGGTATAGGAAAATATAAAGTTGACATCGACCATATGTTTTTCAAAGGAGAAGCTGTTTTTGAAATTGAATTTGAGAACGGCAACTACGAATTTGAAATTGAAATTGACAATGCGGATTTTGATATGGACATTACAATAACCGAATTCGAAGAAGACGGCGATACACTTGATGCAAAAGCGACTGTTGCCATTCTTCCGGGCAAGGAAATTGATGTTCATCTTACCTTTGAAGATGACAAATGCAACGGCTATTTGAAAATACCCTTCGTTGGAAAAATCAAAATCAAAGATGCTGTAAAAATATAAAGCAATAATTTTGCTGAATTCTAATACCGTTTTACCCACAAAATGAGTAAAACGGTATTTATCATAATGAAAGGAGTTTTGAAATTGGCAGAAAGAAAAATGCAAGAAAAAAGAAACCCTAGTTTGCCCGATTGGTTCAAACTTGATAATGCAGCTTCTGTTTTCCCCGGTCAAAATACAGGAACATGGTCAAACATTTTTCGTTTTTGTATGGAATTAAAAGAAGAAATCAATCCTGAAATTCTTGCAAAGGCCCTAGAAAATATAATGCCTCGTTTTCCCGGATTTGATGTGAGAATACGCAAAGGGCTTTTCTGGTATTATTTCGAAAAAAACCCCAACATTGCTCCCGATGTTAAGCCCGATATTCAAAACCCTTGCCATCGTGTTAAATTTAAAGAAAACAAAGGTTTCCTTTTCAGAGTGTATTATCACGGAAACCGAATATCTGTTGATACCTATCACGCTATAACCGACGGACATGGTGCCGCTGTTTTTGGTTCAACCCTTGTTGCAGAATATTTAAAACTTTGCGGTAATGATATTTCTGTTGGCGGACTTGTGCTTGATGCCAACGAACCACCGAAAAAATCAGAATTGGAAGACAGTTTTTCAAAAATTGCAAATTCGAAAGGCAAAATCAAGCGAAGCGACAAATATGTTTACCATGCTAAAGGCACAAAACTTCCCAAACATATGGTAAATATAATTTCGGGAACAATGTCCTTTAAAGAAATCCACAAATATACAAAGGAACATGGTGTAACCTTAACGGAATTTTTCGCAGCACTTCTTATGCAGGTTCACATTGAGAAACAACGTAAAGAATCTAAAAAGCAAAAAGAGGTTTCAGTACAAATTCCTATAGATTTAAGAAGTGTATATAAAACCGAAACTCTTCGAAACTTTACAATCTGCCTTCGCGCAAAGGTTGACCCACAATTAGGGGATTATACTTTTGAGGAGCTTTTAAAGCAGGTTGCATATCAGTTGCGTCTTGCCAATGATGAAAAAAAACTTAACGCAATGGTAACAGCTAATATGGGCCTTGAAAGAAACCCTGTTTTAAAATTCTTGCCGTTAGCAGTTAAAGATTTAGGCGTTGGTATATCTTTTCTTATAACAGGTGAACAAACCACCTCTGTTCTGCTTTCAAATATCGGTGCAGTAAAACTTCCCGAAGATATGTTGCCATTTGTCAAAAAGGTAGTGTTTATGCCGGGTCCCGGTGTGAGAAACGCTGTAAGATGCGGCCTTGCAACAGTCGGAGATAATCTTGTTTTCACAGTTGCAAGTATTGTAAAAGAAACCGATATTGAAAGAGAAATCTTCACAAAGCTTGTTAAAATGGGTTTCCGTGTAAAAATTGAAAGCAACAGAGATTAACCGTTTTTATACATTTAGATAAAGGATGTTTAAATATGTCATATTGTGTTAATTGCGGAGTGGAATTAGATAAAAGCGCTCATAAATGCGCTCTTTGTGACACTCCTATATATAACCCTAACGAAAAGAGTGAGAAAACATCTCTCCCCTTTTCTCATACTCCCGATATTCCGGTTGGAATAAAACAAAAATTTATTGCGCTTGTTGTTACATTCATACTTTTAATCCCCAATATTGTATGTATGTTTATCAATCTGTTTTTGAACCCTGAAAGCTTATGGTTTATTTTTGTAGCATCAAGCTCATTTTTGTGTTGGATTTTATTTGTATTTCCTTTTTTCACAAAAAAGCTCCACCCATATTTAATGTGGGGGTTTGATACCTTAGCAGTGGCGCTTTACACTTTGGTTTTCTATGCTAACGACCCAAGTGATGCAAAATGGTATTTCAATATTGCAGTACCGATTATTGCAATTGTTTCCGCTTGTGTTTTATATTTCATTTTCTGGTATCGTAAAAGAAAACGCCATTGGACCTCAAAGGTGCTTCACATTTTCATTGACCTTGTAATATGCCTTGGGGTTTCAAGTCTTTGCTTCTTCCTTGGTAATTACATTATCGCTTGTGAAATCACCCTCATTTCAGGTGTTTGTTGTCTGGCACTGGTTTTCTTCTGGCTTTATGCTAACAAGAGCAAAAAAGTCAGAGCGTGGCTTGCTAAAAAATTGTTTGTATAAAAGTTTATCACACCATTGAAATTTAGAATAAAATTCAATGGTGTGATTTTGTTTTATAATCTTACTACCGGTGCTTTAAGAATTCCTGTTTTTCTTAATACATATTCATAAGACCAGTTCATTCCGCTACTTCTCCATGCATTGGGTCCATGCCAGGATTCCTTTTCGTTTACAAGGTGAATAGGACCAAAGGAATTATATCTGTGTGTGTAAAGCTTAACACCGATTTCGTGTTCGCCATTTGTCAGGTCTTTGATTTCAATGGTATAGGGAGGATAAATAATTCTGCCTTTTTTCTCTCCGTCAACCTCGACTGTTATAAGACCACCACGATAATCAGATGCTTCTACCTCGACTCTACCATTTTCAATATTAACGGGAATTTTGTATGTAATTGCGCCACTGTAGAACGGGAAGCCCTGTGAAAGAATTTCACCAAAACCAATTTTTTCGGGAAGAGCAATAATTGTACTCTCAGTACCCACAACCTTAACTCCGAAATAACCCAGCACAAATACTGTTTCAAGGTTTGCAGATGGTCCGAACGGATAGGTAATAATGAGTTCATTTTCACCCTTATGTATTTTGCCAAGTTTCACCTTATAAATTGAAAAGTCAACATAATTTTCAATTTCTTTCTTGGAAACCTTTTCTCCGTTAAAGGTAATTTCTGCTTTATGGGCATCTTCAATGCCAAGGAATGCGCCATCATAATCAATTTCGCTATTGAAAGAATATCTGAGAGTAACCTTACTTACATCGGGAGCTTCTCCGTAAACCCAAGGCTGAACAATAGCTTCACCTCTTTCACGAAGGCCTAATCTTTCACGACAGATATTATCAAGTCTTAAAATTTCCTCTTTGGGTGAAAATTCATTTTCGCCCTCAATCTTGAACTCTGCCATATCAAGAACAAGAATATTTTCTTCGGAAAGTTCGTATTTCACCTGTGAAGCAACACGGGTTTCTTTCTTTCCTTCTGCTTCTTTAATTGTTTCTGGAGTTGCAGAATTTACATCAACCAATTTATAAAGCCTTGATTCATAGCCGTAAATATGGTCGGAAATCACTGTTTTGCCGTTTTTGATTTCATATCGGGCAGGATTGATATTTCCGTTTTCTGTATCATAAATAACAACGCCATATTCACCATTTATGGTTATTCTTATATCATCACCGCGGTCAATATCTTTATTATGGGGTTCTTTGTCATGGCAAACGAAAAGCCACTTGCAATCTTCATCCTGACGAAGCTGATAAATAAGGTCATCGGTAAGATTTCCGTCATCATAGCGCATTGTAAGTGTTCTGTCCTTATCCATTGCGGTAATAAGTGCAGAACGAGTATAGTCAATGTGTTCGCTGATATCATAAAGAGCTTTACCTCTTTCGGAAGCAACTGCATCGCAAAGCTTGGGAGCAGCACCAAGGAAAATAAGTCTGCCGCCATTTTTGCGGAACTCTTCGAGACGTTCTAATGTTGTTGACCGCAAGGTTTCACAAGCAGGAACAATAATTGTATCATATTCCATTTTTCCAACCTTAAATGGTGCAGAACCCTTTTCGCAAAGAGTTGGTAAAAGAGATTCGCAGATAAAGTTAAAGTCTATGCTACCTTCAAGAAGCCATTTGGTAAGGTTAAGGAAATTTTCATCTGTACCATCACGGAAAATTGCGGATTTATCATTGGGACCCCAATGAAGCCAAAAGCTTTCAACAGGATGAATAACACCGACCTTAACAATGGGCTTACCTCTTGTGAGCGCAGTGTTCACACGAGCAAAATGGTCTTCAATTGCGCCATATTCCTTATGCCAAGGAGACTGATAAGAAATTGATGCAGGATAATCACGCTTTGCTTCACCTGCCATTGCATACCATGAAAGGTGGGGTACACGAACTGTTATACCCAAAGCCGCTTGCCAGTCACCCTGATGCTTATAGGTTCTGAAATCACAGTCCCAACCGGTTACGCCATAGAGTTCGGAAAGAACGCCCTCATAACCGAACTGATGAGCAGCGGACTGGGCTTGTTTTGCTGTGGTAAACTCGTGAGAATTACAAAGCAAGTCTATACCTGGAAGTTGGAAACTTCTGTAAGAACGCATAGCTTCACCTAAAGCAGCAGTCTGGCTGTGTAAGGTTGGCTCTTCCATCATATGACCCGTAAGAGCAATACCGTTTTCCTCACACCACGAACCAACTGTATCTGCAAAGGACTGAGCAAAAAGCTCAGCAATAAAATCGTGGTAACGATAGCGGTGAATAGATGGTGCGCTATCTTTTAAATCCCAGAATATTTCGGGAAGAGTGTCAAGAATATCTGCATCATAAGCCTCTTTATAAAGCTCCGGAACCTTGTCTGTCCAGGGCATTGTAACATCATCGGTATCGAAAGAGTTATCAAATGTATCTTTTCTTGTAAACTGAGGCTCATCGGTAAAAATTGCAGGAACGGTTTTATCGAACTCGTAACCAACACTTTCTTTATATCTGTCGTGAGTAACCTCAATAAATCTCTTGATTGCATCCTTGTTGAGAGTATCAACATAACTCTGGTCGTTATGCCAACTGTTAGGACCATAAATATTTAAAAGCGCATACCATTTTGTACCCTGCGCATCATCATTTTCGTCTATTCTTTTATAGCTTTCAAGGTAGCCGTCCTCATCAAGCACAACATCATAACAAGCAAGAAGGGTATCGTTACCGCTTCTGTCACCATTGGAGCGTGAGCAGTTACCTGCGCTGAAGCCTTCTCCCTGCTTTTGTGTTGTGAAAACAAGGTTTCTTGCTCTGTATTTTTCGTCACAGGTAACAAGACCGCCTGCGGCACCCGAGGGCCATCTGTCCTCATCGTAAAGCCAAGCAAGCATTTCTTCGCCCTTTGCCTTTTCAACGCAAGCCTTGACAAGCTCCATATATTCATCACTTAAATATTTGTTTTTAAGCCCTGTTCTTACGTGCATATGAAATCCGCCAAGACCCATTTCCTTAAACACGTCAATCTGGCGACAAAGCTCTTCCTTTGTGAGCTGGTTATTCCACGCCCAGAAAGGTGTTCCGCGGTATTCCGCAGTTGGATTTTTAAATAGCTCTTCTGTTAAAGAAGGTGCAGAATTTTTCTTATAAAGCATAGGAAAACCTCCTAAAATTAATAAAAATATTTTATCATACGGTAATTTTAAAAGCAATAAAAACAACCTGTCGGGAAGATACAATTTCACGGTTGATATATGTGCAAATTGTATGATATAATTTCATTGTATAACATAGTATTCGGAGTGGTTTTTTGTGAAAAAAGTCGGTAAAAAAGTGCATTTAATGGAACCTGAGGGTTCAACAAAAAGAATCGGCGAGGGTTCGTTCATTCGTTTAAATAACGGTAGTATTTTATTTGCTTTTACCGAGTTTTTAGGCGGAAGAGAAGATGAGGACATTGCCAGAATTTCCTGTATTTCTTCATCTGACGAGGGTGAAAGCTGGTCGGAAAGAAAAGTCCTTTTTGAGAAGGGCGAGAACGATGTTAACATTATGAGCTTTTCATTTTTGAGAATGGGAAACGGAGATGTCGGTGCTTTTTATATTGTTAAAAACAAAGACGGTTCTGATACCATTGTCATAAGACGTTCCGCTGACGAGGGCAAAAACTGGGATAAACCACAAAACTGTTTAAGTGCCCTCGAAAAGCCTGATTATTTCATTCTCAATAATGACAGAGTTTTACGGCTCAAAAACGGAAGAATTATTCTGCCTCTGGCTCGTCACACAATTTATACCAACTCTGATGACTTATCTGTGGGCGAACTTTGCTTTTTCTATTCCGATGACGACGGCTACACATGGCAGAAAACTGATACAGACCTTAAAACACCTTTTCCAAATGATAAAATCGGCTTTCAGGAACCGGGACTTTATGAACTTCCCGATGGCAGAATATGGTGTTATATCAGAACACTTTTAGGATATCAGTATGAATGTTACTCCGAAGATAATGGTGAAACCTGGACAACACCCGAACCCAATCTATTCTTTTCTTCCCCTGCTTCGCCTATGTCAGTCAAGGATTTTAAAGACCTTACAGTTGCAATTTTCAACCCCATTCCTGAACATATTTTAAGAGATGACGATGCAGAGTTCTGGGGCAGAACCCCATACGTGATGGCAATAAGGAAGAAATACGAAAACAAATTTACACAAGAAAATCTTTTCTATCTTGAAGATGACCTTAACAACGGCTACTGCTATCCTGCCACCCTTGAGGGCAAAGATTATCTGCTTATTGCCTATTACCACTCCAACAACACCGATTGTTGCCTTAACAGTACGAAAATTATTAAAGTTATGTATGATGAATTAGCACGTAATTAACTCTTGCATTGGAATATTTTGTATGTTATCATTAAGTTGTATATTTATAAGATTTACGGAGGTAGAAAATGAATCACGCAGACCTTATTAAACAAATGACTCTTGAAGAAAAGGCAAGCTTTTGTTCCGGTCTTGACTATTGGCACACACCCGGAATTGAAAGGCTTGGTATCCCCGTTGTAATGTGGACTGATGGCCCTCACGGTATCAGAAAACGTGCAGAAAAAATGGATAAAGAGCAGGCAACAAGCCTTAAAGGTGTTCCTGCAATCTGCTATCCCACAGCGGCAACAACCGCTTGTTCCTGGGACCCCGACCTTATTTATGAAATGGGTGTTCTTCTCGGCGAAGAATGTCTTAAAGAGCAGGTTAGCGTTCTTTTAGGCCCCGGTACTAATATCAAGCGTTCTCCCCTTTGCGGAAGAAACTTTGAATATTTCTCCGAAGACCCCTATCTTGCAGGTGAAATTTCTGCTGCTTTTGTTAATGGTGTTCAGTCAAAAGGTATCGGTACATCTCTCAAGCACTTTGCAGGTAACAATCAGGAAACTCGCCGTATGACCTGCGATAGCGTTATTGACGAGCGTGCTTTAAGAGAAATTTATCTTACCTCTTTTGAAAAAACAGTTAAACAGGCTCAGCCCTGGACAATAATGAACGCCTACAACCGCCTTAACGGTACATACTGCGCAGAAAACAAATGGCTCCTTACAGATGTTCTCCGTGACGAATGGGGCTACAAAGGTATGATTGTTACTGACTGGGGTGCAGAAAATGACCGCGTTGCAGGTCTTCTTGCAGGTCAGGAACTTGAAATGCCCACCTCAAACGGCTTAGGCAATGCTCAAATTGTTGAAGCAGTCAAGGACGGAAGAATCCCTGAAGAATTCCTTGATAAAATGGTTGATAACGTTCTTACAGTTATTATGAAATCCAAAGAGGTGCTCGGTGACTATACATACGATAAAGACGCTCATCATCAGAAAGCCCGTGAAATCGCAGGTCAATGTATGGTACTTCTCAAAAATGATGATGCAATTCTTCCTCTTAATAAAAATGCTAATATTGCAGTTATCGGCGAAATGGCTAAAAAGCCTCGTTACCAGGGTGCAGGTTCTTCACTTGTTAACGCAATCAAGGTTGACTGCGCTTATGACGAAATTCTTGCAAAGGGTGCAAAGGTTACTTATGCTCCAGGCTATTCAACCGCAAAGAAAAACAAAATTTCTGATGAGCAGTTTATTGCAGAAGCTGTTGAGGCTGCAAAGGGCAAGGATGCAGTTGTTCTTTTCATCGGTCTTACAGAAGAATTTGAATCTGAGGGCTTTGACCGCCGTCATTTAGGTATTCCTGCTCTTCACACAAAACTTGTTGATGCAGTAAGCGCAGTAAACGAAAATGTTGTTGTTTCCGTTTCAGGCGGTTCAGCTATTGAAATGCCTTGGGCAAATAAGGTTAAAGGTATTCTCAACTGCATTCTCGGTGGTGAAGCATCAGGCAGTGCTGCAGCAGATATTCTTTTTGGTGATGTTAACCCCAGCGGTAAGCTTGCAGAAACATATCCGCTCTCTCTTTCTGATAATCCCTCCTACAACTACTATCCCGGTTACACCGCATCAGTTGAATATAAAGAAAGCGTTTTCGTTGGTTACAGATACTATGACACCGCAGAGAAAAACGTTCTCTTCCCCTTCGGCTACGGTCTTTCTTACACAAACTTTGAATATTCCGATATTAAGCTTTCTGCTGATTCAATTAAAGATACAGATAAAGTAACTGTTTCTTTCAAAATTAAAAACGTTGGCTCTGTTGACGGTGCTGAGGTTGCTCAGGTTTATGTAACAGATAATGAAAGCACAATTTTCAGACCCAAGCAGGAGCTTAAAGGCTTTAGGAAAGTGTTCCTTAAAGCAGGTGAAGAAAAAGAAGTTTCAATTGAACTCTGCAAGCGTGCATTTGCTTACTACAATGTAAATATTCACGATTGGCATGTTGAAAGCGGTAATTTCACAATTAATGTTGGTGCTTCCAGCCGTGATATCAGACTTTCTGCTGAGCTTAACGTTGAATCCACTGTTGAAGCCGTAATCCCCGATTACAGAAAGACTGCCGCTAAATACTACACAGCAGATATAATGGACATCAAAGACGAGGAATTCGTTGCAGTTCTGGGCAGAGAGCTTCCTCCTCGTGAAATCAAAGCATACCCCAACCTTACACTTGTTAACACAATTGAAGATTCTGCCGCAGGTAAAAATGGTGCAAAAATCGTTAACCTTATCAAAAAACTTGTTGGCGAAGAGAGTATGGCTTCGGGTATTGCTTTACAGTTGCCCATTAAGAACCTTATCTCAATGAGCTTCGGTATTTTCAGTCCAAAAATGGCTGACCAGCTCCTTGACATCCTTAATGACAAAAAACCTCTTGTCCGCGGTGTTACAGTGATGATTGTTAAAGCAATTCCATCAGTTATAAAAGGTATTCCGAATTTGATGAAGATTTAAGTTAATCGCTCCTATGCAAAAAATAATTTTTTGCATAGGAGCGAATTTTTTATCTTATTATACTTATTACTAAAGGCTCTTCTTTTATTGGATTTCCTGAAAACTCCAAAGCAGATAAGAACTTTTCTTTTGAAGAATTGAATGATTTTTCGTTGCAGGAATAAAGAGTTGCAAGGGTTTCACCTTTCTCTACTTTATCTCCTGTTTTTTTATTAAGCACAATTCCTGCGCTCATATCAATAGTGTCTTCCTTTGTTTCTCTGCCTGCGCCTAAAATTACCGATGCAATTCCGATGCTTTCCGCATCCATTTTTGAAATATAACCATCATTTTCTGCTTTAATTTCAAATTTGTGTGTCGCTTTCGGGAAAAGGTCGGTATTTTCAATCCATTCTCTTTTTCCACCTTGGGAAGAAATCCACTCCTTGAATTTTCGGAAAGCTTTTCCTGAAAGAAGTGCTTCTTGCGTCAATTCTCTTGCTTCTTCAATAGAAATATTTTTTGAAAGAGAAACTATTTCGGAAGAAAGTGCAAGACAAACCTCTTTCAAATCCTCAGGCCCGTTGTTTTTGAGAACCTCAATTGCTTCAATAACCTCAAGAGCATTACCGATATTGTTACCTAAAGGTCTATCCATATTTGTAATAACCGCCGCAGTATTTCTGCCACAGTTGTTCCCGATTTTAACCATGGCCTCTGCTAATTCTTTCGCATCCTCGGGGGTTTTCATAAAAGCACCCGAACCGCATTTAACATCAAGAACTATTGTATGCGACCCTGCAGCAAGTTTCTTACTCATTATACTTGAAGCGATAAGAGGAAGGCTATCAACTGTTGCGGTAACATCACGAAGAGCATAAAGCTTTTTATCCGCAGGGGTAAGATTTCCGGTTTGCCCAACAACCGCAACGCCGTTTTTCTCCACCTGACTAAAAAATTCATCGGGTGAAAGGGCGGTGTTAAATCCTTCAATAGATTCAAGTTTATCAATAGTTCCTCCTGTATGACCTAAACCGCGACCGCTCATTTTTGCCATAACACAACCTAAAGAGGAAACAATTGGTGCAACAATCAAAGTTGTTTTGTCGCCAACGCCTCCCGTACTGTGTTTGTCAACAGTCAAATCATCGAATCGGGACAAATCAACAGTATCTCCCGAATGTGCCATAGCGAGAGTCAGATCTGCGGTTTCTATTTCATCCATCCCCTGAAAGAAAATTGCCATACAAAGTGCAGATGCCTGATAATCGTGAATAGACCCGTCAACATAGCCTTTTATAAAAAAATCTATTTCTTCTTTTGAAAGAGCGAAACCATCACGCTTCTTTTTAATAATATCATATATTCTCATATACACCTCATCAACTATAACCTGTAAGGTACAGGCTTGCCTGTACCACGCAACTTTATTCTAAGGAACGGGCAAGCCCGTTCCTTACGATTTTTGCTTTATTTAACATTCTCAGGTGAAAATGAAAGTGGAAAAAGCTCTTTTAATGTAACAATTTTAAAACTATTTTCTGTTTCGCCTAAAAGTATTTGAAAATCGTCTTGGCAAAATTCTCTCAAAACCTGTCGGCAAACACCACAAGGGGCAAAAATTCCGTTGATTACTCCGCCTTTTCCGCCAACAACTGCAATTTTTGAAAACTCTTTCTCGCCCTCAGAAACTGCTTTGAAAACCGCAACTCTTTCGGCACAGACTGTTGGACCGAAAGCGGCATTTTCAATATTTGTTCCCGTGAAAACCTTGCCGTCTACACAAAGCAAAGCCGCCCCCACTTTACAGTTGGAATAAGGGGAGTATGAATTTTTCATAGCTTTTACGGCTAATCCGTATAATTCTTTGTCTGTCATAAAATCACTCTTTCACAAGGATTTTTTCAATAGTTTCTGATATATAATCAAAACCATTAACCGTACCGAGATTTTCGGGTTCAATGTTTTTGTTATATAAAATGAAAGGCACACATTCTCTTGTGTGATCTGTACCTTTATAAAGAGGGTCACAACCGTGATCGGCAGTGATAACGATAGCATCGTCCAATCTCATATTTTCAATAAAATTCCCTAACCATTTATCAAAATCAGTCAATGCTTTAGCATAGCCCTCTGCATCTCGCCTATGACCATACACCATATCAAAATCAACGAGATTTACAAAACAAAGTCCGTTGAAATCCTTGTTCTGATACTCCGTTGTTTTGCTCATTCCGTCTTGGTTGTTTTTTGTAAATACATAGTCCGTAAGACCTTTACCTGCAAAAATATCGTGGATTTTTCCAACGCCGATAACATCAAAGCCTTTGTTTTTTAAAGTATCAAGCATTGTTTCCTTTGGCGGTTCAATGGAAAAATCGTGACGTCGGGATGTTCTTTTAAAAGGATATTCACCCTCAAATGGTCTTGCAATAACTCTGCCAACACCGAAATCTCCTTTTAAAATTTCTCTTGCAATTCTGCAATATTTGTAAAGAGATTCGGGTGGAACAATGCTCTCGTGGGCGGCAATCTGGAACACGCTGTCTGCAGAAGTGTAAACAATCAAAGCTCCTGTTTTTAGATGTTCTTCACCATAATCCTTTATAACCTCTGTGCCCGAATAAGTTTTATTGCAGATAACGCCCCTACCTGTTTTTTCAGAAAACTCTTTTAATATACTTTCAGGAAAACCATTTGGAAAGGTGGGTAAAGGTTTCTCGGAAACCACACCTGCAATTTCCCAATGACCGATTGTTGTATCTTTACCCTTTGACTTTTCTGAAAGCCTTGCAACTTTACTCTTTAAAGCTCCGTTACCTAAAAAGGAAAGTCCGTCGATATGTGAAAAACCTATCGAAAGAAGATTTTCAATATCAAATTCTTTTGATTTTGAAATGGATTTTATTGTGTTTGCTCCGGCGTCACCGAAGTCATCAGCATCAGGTGCATTACCGATACCGCAACTGTCAAGAACTATAAGAAAAACACGTTTAATATTATTCATTCTCTAACCTTACCGCCGTTTCAAGTGAAAGCTTCATCATATCAGTAAAGGAATTCTGTCTGTCATCGGAAGAAAGGGACTCCCCTGTTACAAGGTGATCGGAAACTGTTAAAATTGCAAGAGCTCTCTTACCACTTCTTGCAGCATTCATATAAAGAGCCGCCGCTTCCATTTCAACACCTAAAACTCCCATTTTTCTCCAAAGGTCAGCAGAGGTCATATCCGCGGGAACATTTTCATTATCATTATAGAATGTATCGGATGAAACCACATTACCAACAACAAAGGGAAGCGTCATTTCTTCTGCAATATCTGCGGAGGTTTTAAGGAGCTTATAATCTGCAATAGGTGCAAAAGTGCCGGGAAGATTAAATGTATGTGCATAGTTTGAGTCGGTGCAAGCACCCTGAGCGATAATAATATCTCTGACCTTAACCTTTTCGCACATACCACCTGCAGAGCCTACACGAATGATATTTTCTACCCCGAAAAAGTTAAAAAGTTCATAACTGTAAATACCGATTGAGGGCATACCCATTCCCGATGCCATAACAGAAACGGGTGTGCCTTTATATGTGCCCGTATAACCGTGAATACCGCGAACATTATTAACTAATTTTGCATCTTCAAGAAAGTTTTCTGCAATAAATTTTGCTCTTAAGGGGTCACCGGGCATAAGCACGGTTTTTGCAAAATCCTCCGGCGTTGCGTTAATATGAGGGGTTGGATAATTCATAAGTAATTCTCCTAATTCGATTAATAATAAATAGTGGCAAGTACAACTTAAATTCTATACATCTTGTACATTGTTGAATAAAGTCCGTTTTTCTCTACAAGCTCATCGTGGCTTCCGCTTTCGGCAATTCCATCCTTTGTAACAACAAGTATTTTATCTGCATTTTTAATTGTTGTGAGCCTATGGGCAACGGTTATGGTTGTTCTGCCTTTGGCAAGTCTTTCCAAAGACTGCTGAACAAGATACTCACTTTCGTTATCAAGGGCACTTGTTGCCTCGTCAAGAATAAGTATCTTCGGATTTTTAAGAAATACTCTTGCAATGCTTATTCTCTGCTTTTGACCGCCTGAAAGCTTAACACCTCTTTCACCAACATAGGTATCAAAACCGTCGGGCAATTTATCTATAAACTCTTCTGCCCCTGCAAGACGGGCAGCTTCACGTATTTCTTCATCAGTAGCACCCGGTCTGCCGTATTCAATATTCTCTTTTACTGTGCCCGAGAACAAATATACATCTTGCTGAACAATACCAATATTTTCACGAAGGCTTTTGAGAGTAACATCACGAATATCTGTTCCGTCAATTTTTATGCTACCTTCGGTCAACTCATAAAAACGGGGAATAAGATTGCAGATAGTAGTTTTGCCTCCACCGGAAGGACCAACAAGGGCAAAGCTTTCTCCACTGCCGATACTGATATTTATATTATCAAGAATTTCATCGGTTTCATCAGAATATCTGAATGTTACATTCCGGAACTCGATTTTCCCATCTGTAACAACAAGTTCTTCTGCATTTTCTTTATCTGTTATTGTGGGCTCTGTGTCCATAATTTCTGCAAAGCGTTCAATACCCGTCATACCTCTTTGAAACTGCTCTGCAAAGTCAATAATTCTTCTGATAGATGTAAGAAGAGTACCGATATAAAGAAGATATGCAATATAGTCTGCGGCATTTATTTTTCCGCCCACAAGTGAGAAAGCACCTGCAACAACTATGAGAATATACATTACGCCCTCAAAAACTCTGTTAATAGAGCTGTGAGACCCCATATATTTATAAACCTTGGATTTAATTTCAAGGAATTTTTCGTTGCCTTTTCTGAACTTGTTCTCTTCAATACGCTCATTTGCAAAGGATTTGACAACACGAACACCTAAAAGAGAGTCTTCAATCTGTGAGTTCAATTCACCAACCACAACTCTTGACTGACGAAAACCCTCATGCATACGATTTTTAAAATATTTAAGGCAGATTGCCATAACGGGAATAACCGCAAAAAGAAGGAGTGTTAAAGGGAAGTTTATAAAACTAAGAATTGTAAAAGAAACAACAATTTTAATCCCTGCAATAAAAAATTCTTCGGGACAATGATGGGCAAATTCCGTAACATCAAACAAGTCGCTTGTGATACGGGACATAATTGTACCTACCTTAGTGTTGTCGTAATAAGAATAGGATAATTTCTGAAGATGTTCGAATAAATCCTTACGCATCTTTGTTTCCATTTTGGTACCCATAATATGACCGACAGACGCCATATAGTAGTTTGCAACCGCGTCAATTATTCTCATAACAAGATATGCACCACCCACACTAAGAATAATTGCAGGTGTGAGAAGAGAAATATCTGTTGTTACGGCATTTGTGATATAACGCACTATCATAGGAAGTGCCAATTCGCAAACAGTTGTAAGCGAAGCACAGAACAAATCAAAAATTAATGTTTTTATGTGTAATTTATAGTAGGGCAAAAAACGTTTCAGAAGCTTTGCTGTACTCATTTTTCGTTCTTGTTTATTTATCTTTTTCATTTTTTCTCCTGATTAGCAAAAAGCTATTGCAAAACAGTTGCTGTTTTGCAATAGCTTAATTAATTACATTTTCTCAACAACTGCTCTGACAGCATTCACAAAGATTGAGAGACCTTTTTTAAGGGTTTCGTCATCTGCTAAAAGGCAGGGCATAAGTTTAACAACATCATTGTTTCTGCCTGCTCTTTCAACAATAAGACCGTTATCAAAACATTCTTTTACAATTGCTCTTGAAACTGCATCGGGTTTAACCTTGTTACAATCAACGCCCCACATAAATCCGATACCGCGGACATCAAAGTTTTCATTGATTTCTTTTACTTTTCTGAGATATTCTTTTATGATTTCGCCTTTACGCTGAACCTCTTTTTCAACATTGTCTTTAAGCATTATTTCAAGACCTGCTTTTGCGGCAACAATTGAAAGCTGACTGCCTCTGAATGTTCCGTTATGTTCACCGGGTTTCCAGATATCAAGCTCGGGCTTGAAAAGAACAAGGGCAAAAGGCATACCGTAACCACCAATAGATTTTGAAAGGGTAACGATATCGGGTGTTATACCTGCTCTTTCAAAGGAGAAATATGTTCCTGTTCTTGCAGAGCCAACCTGAATGTCATCGCAAACAAGAAGAATGTCATTTCTTGTGCAGAATTCTCTTAAACCTTTAAGAAATTCTACGCTGAAAACGTGAATACCACCGTCCGCCTGAACAGGCTCAACAAATACTGCCGCCGGCTTTGAAATACCTGAATGGTCATCATCAAGAAGAGTCTGCATATATTTGAGAACATCAAGCTCAGGGAACATATACGGTGTGGGAATGTGTGTAACATCAGTAAGCGCAACTCCTGCACCCTCTCTTGAATCCTTATCGGTAGTCATTGAAAGAGAGCCGAGTGTCATTCCGTGGAAAGCACCCATAAATGCGAAAATATTATTTCTCTTTTTAACTTTTCTTGCGAGTTTAAGAGCGGCTTCAACCGCATTTGTTCCTGTTGGACCGGGGAACTGAATTTTATAATCAAATCCACGGGGTTCAAGAATATTTTTCTCGAAATATTCAATAAAATCTCTTTTTGCAGATGTAAACATATCAAGAGAATGAATTATCCCGTCATTCTCTAAATAATTGATAATCTGCTCTTTGATATAGTCGTTATTGTGACCATAGTTAAGAGCACCTGCTCCGCAGAAAAAGTCTATATATTCTTTTCCATCCTCAGCGGTAATAATTGAACCCTTTGCTTTGGTGAAAACTGCAGGAAAATTACGGCAATAGGAACGGACTTCTGATTCGTATTTGTCAAAAACAGATGTATTCATAAGCATTTTCCTTTCAAATGCGTCATAATCGGGTTTATTATATCACTTTATTTTAAATATTCCAATAGTTATTTTAAATTTTTAGTATAATATATTTTTACCTATTATATTGAACTTTGCAAAAAAATTTGTTATGATTTATGATGTATAAATTTGGATTTAATACAGAAAAGTATTATGCAAAGGAGTGTACAAATGGCACAACCTGTTAAACTTTACCCCCAACTTACAAGGGTATCGAGCCACTTTAAAAAGTACGATATTGAAGTACCGAAGGCTCTTTTGGAGGCTCGTCCTCAAAAACCCGATTTAACTGACTTTCCCTACCCCCTTCCCCAGAAAAAAAAGGACTACACCTGCTTCTGCGAAGGCAGAAATGGTGTTATGTGGTATGGTTCAAACGGCGGTGTTACCCGTTATGACCCCAACACAGACAATATCTATGATGTTGTTATGTATTTCGGTGCAAGACGCGACCTTCTTGATAACAACGTTCAGGCTCTTGTTACCGATGATGAAGATGGTGTTTGGGTTCTTACCGAAAAAGGTGTAACTCATATTGCTATGGTTAAAATGACTATGGAAGAAAAATCCTATAAGCTTCTTGAGGAAACTCTTACATATGTTCAGCGTCATGGTATGGTAAGCCAGAAGCACCTTGCAGAGCCCGGCAACCTCAAATCCGCACTTCCTTACGGACATTCTGATAATGACGGTAGCTTCTCCTCCGGCTATGCTATGGGTGAAATTTTCCGTTATGCAACTCTTAAAAGAGAAAAGGGTGATTATGCTCACGAAACTCTTGAAGCAAGAGATGTTGCTATGAGAGCAAGTGAAGCAAACCTTCTTCTTATGTATATTGCAGGTCGTGGCGACGGCTTCGTTGCAAGAACTTATCTTACAAAGGACGAGCCTGTGCCCGACGATGGTCTTTTCTATAAGAAAAATGGTTCTACCGCATCCTGCCTTAACACAACCGATGCAAGAAAGAAAAACATTGTAGGGCTTGAGGTTAAAGCAGATGCTCCCATTCCCGAAAGACTTCGCAAATATTATACATCTGAGGGTTATGAAGATACCGATATCACCTACAAGGGTGACACAAGCAGTGATGAAATCACTCATCATTATCTTCACCTTCTTGTTGCTCATGAATTTTTGGGTTGTGAAGACCCTGAATATGATGAGCTTCTCAAAACTGCCGCAAGAAACACAATGAATCATATCATTGACAACGGTTTCCAGCTCCGCGAAGCAGACGGCAATCCTACAACCTGGGCAAAGTGGAACGAAGATTATTTCAATTCAGGTATGGGTTGGGCAGATGCTTGCCTTAATGCAGCAGAACTTCTTATGTTCCTTCGTGTTACAATGCACATTACAGGCGAAGAAGGCAAATTCCTCGAAACCTATAATATGCTCTGCAACGAAAAGGGCTATGCAGAATTAACGACAGGTCACTTTGACCGTTTCCATCAGGTATGTCTTCAGGGCGGAATTGATGACCGTGAAGATATTATGTACGGTGACCATAACCTTGCAGTTCTCGCACTCTGGGGTCTTGCAACTCTTGAAACTGACCCTGAAAGAAAGAAGCTCTTCCTTGAAGGTTTCAGAAGCTGGAGATATTCTCTTGCTCCCGAATACAACCCCTGTTATGATTTCCCATATTTCCTCTCTGACCCTGAGGCAAAACCCAATGAGGAAAGAATCAGAACATGGTTTTATCGTTTTAATGTCTCCCGTCTTGCAAGTAATGTTTCTCTCACATCAAGACGAGATTACCCCGTTCGTACATATATGGGCGGCTATAAAGAAGTTTCCGCTCTTCCCACAAACGACGAAAGATTTATTGCAAAGCTTGACAGAAACCCCCTTGAATACAAAAACGAAGACAGTGGCGGTGTTTATTGTGTTGAAAGCTGCTATGTTTTCACTTTCGGCTATTGGTTAGGAAGATATTTCGGATTTATTGAGGAGGGTGAAGAATAATGGATAAAACAATCAAGCTTATCGGCAACGCGCACCTTGACCCAATCTGGCTCTGGCGTTGGCAAGAGGGTTGCGGTGAAGTTCTTCAGACCTTCCGCAGTGCTCTCGACAGATTAAAAGAATATAAAGATTTTGTTTTCACCTGCTCTTCTGCGGCATACTATCAATGGGTTGAAGAAATTGACCCCGAAATGTTTGAAGAAATCAAAGCAATGGTGAAAAAAGGCAGATGGGTACCCGTCAATGGTTGGTGGGTTCAACCCGACTGCAATATGCCCTCAGGCGAAAGCTTTGCCCGTCAGGCACTTTACAGTCAGCTTTACTACTATGAAAAATTCGGTATCACCTGCAAAACAGGCTATAATGTTGACTCCTTCGGTCACAATGCAAATCTTCCTCAGCTTCTTAAGCAAGGCGGAATGAACACTTATGTTATGATGCGTCCCGGTATGCACGAAAATGCAGATATTCCCGAAAACCTTTTCTGGTGGGACAGTGCAGACGGTACTCGTATCATGGCATACAGAATACCCGAAAGCTACTGCGCTCATGGTAAGGAAGCTCTCGACAGAAGAATAGATGATGCAAACCGCCGTGCAGAAGAAACAGGTCACGGAATGATGATGTTCTATGGCGTGGGTAACCACGGTGGCGGACCTACAAAGGGCGATATTGAATATCTCAAAGCAAATCTTGAGAGAGAGGGCTATAATGAGCTTGAGTTCTCCTCTCCCGATGAATACTTTGAAGATATGCTTAGTCAGTTCCTTAAAATCCCCGTCTGGAAGGATGAACTTCAACATCACGCAAGCGGTTGTTACAGCGCAACATCTCTTGTTAAAGCTCTTAACCGCAGAGCAGAAAACACGCTTGCAGCAGCAGAAAAATGGGATACAATTTCTTCCATTGTTACAGACTCTGCTCCCAAAACCAAAGAGTTTAAAGACGCTTGGAAAAAGGTTTGCTTCAATCAGTTCCACGATATTCTATGCGGATGTTCAATTATGGAAGCATACGAGGATGTTAAGGAATCCGAGGGCTACGCTTTAAATATTGCATCCGAAAGCTACAACAATGCAGTTCTTAAAATTGCACGTAGAATTGACACTTGGATTGACGGCGTAAGCGATGCAATCCTTGAAACCCGCCACTATACAGGTGCAGATAACGGTTTCCCCCGTCCCGTAGTTGTGTTCAATCCCCATTCTTACGAAATCAATATGCCCGTAAGAATGTATCACCCATCAAAAGCGGTTACAGACTCCGAGGGTAATTCGGTGCTTTTCCAGAATGTTCGCTCTTCCCGTTCAAATGACGAACACCTTGATACATTGTTTATGGCAAGGGTTGCTCCCTTCGGCTATGCAACCTACTGGCTTGAAACAGAGGATATAAAAGCAGATAAAGAACTTTCAGGTGAACAGGATTTCTTTATGGAAAACGAGTTCATTTCAGTTGAGCTCGACTCTCAGACAGGTTACATCAAGAGCCTTGTTAATAAAGAAACAGACACTGAATATGCAAGTGACAATTTTCTTGCCATTCCCACAGTTATCAACGATGATAAAACAGATACATGGGCACATAATGTTTTCAAATTCCACGATGTTAAAGGTCTTATGGAATTAGTAAGCATTGAAAGAGTTGAAAAAGGTGCTCTCCGTTCGGTAATCCGTACTGTTCATAAATTCAATGATTCTTATCTTACACAAGAATTTATTCTTGCAAAAGGTCAGAAAACCATAAAGGTAGACTGCAAGGCAATGTGGCAGGAGAAATTCACTCTCCTTAAATTTGCATTCCCTATTGGCGGTAACGAAGAAATTTCAACATACGAAATTCCCAACAGCTTCATTAAACGTCCCTGCGATGGTGATGAAGAGGTTGCTCTCAACTGGGCAGATATTACAGTGAGCAAAGATTTCACACGCTTCGGTCTTTCTGTAATAAGTGATTCCAAATACAGCTACGACTGTCCCGGTGCAGAATTAAGACTTTCTGCTTTGAGAAATGTTATTTTTGCAGACCACTATTCCTACAGACCCGATGCTAATTTCAATTTTACCGATGAAGGCTTGAACCGTTTTTCATATGGAATTTATCTCCACGATGGTGAAGCAGAAAACAGCGATATCGTTAAAGAAGCACATCTTTTCAACAACAATGTTGTTGCAGTTCCCGAAAGCTATCACAAAGGCGAGCTTGCACAGAAGGATTCTTTCCTTTACACAAATGCAGATAATGTTCTCATTACTGCTCTCAAGCGCTGTGAGGACGGTAGCGGTGACCTTATCATAAGACTTTATGAAACAAAAGGTATTGACTCCACCCGTTGCTACATTATGTCAAAGCTCTTCGATAACGGCTTTTGGTTCGATATCGGCAAGCACGAAACAAAAACCTTCCGTGTTGACAGAGAGCTTAATGTCAAAGAAACAAACTTCCTTGAAGGAATTGTGGAATAAAAAGAAAGAAGGAAAAATATGGATACTTTAATTGATTTCGGTTCAAAAATCATGAGCATTTTTGAAGCCGTAATGGGAATGGATTTTACATCCGAAATCATTCCTATGCTTATTATGTGGGCAATCGGCGGACTTCTTATTTACCTTGCAATTGCAAAGGATATGGAGCCAACACTCCTTTTGCCAATGGGTTTTGGTACAATTCTCGTTAACTTACCCCTTGCTCTTACAGAAGGTGTTATTTCCGAACACGGTGCAATTGAAGTTCTTTACAACGCAGGTGTTGCAAACGAACTTTTCCCCTTGCTCCTGTTCATCGGTATCGGTGCCATGATTGACTTCGGTCCGCTCCTTTCCAACCCTAAACTTATGATTTTCGGTGCCGCAGCACAGTTTGGTATTTTCTTCACCCTCAGCGTTGCTTCACTCTTCTTCCCCATCAACGAAGCTGCTTCAATTGCTATTATCGGTGCGGCTGATGGCCCTACATCAATTTTCGTTGCAACTGCTTTAAATTCAAAATACATTGGTGCTATCATTGTTGCAGCATATTCCTATATGGCTCTTGTGCCCATTGTTCAGCCCCCGGTTATCAAACTTCTCACAACAAAAAAAGAACGCAGAATACGTATGAAATACGAAGGAAAATCTGTTTCCAAAACAACAAGAATTCTCTTCCCCATTGTTGTTTCAATTATTGCAGGTGTTGTTTCTCCCCAGTCTGCAGTTCTTATCGGTTTCCTTATGTTTGGTAACCTTATCAGAGAATGCGGTGTGCTTGACTCACTTTCAGAGACCGCACAAAAGGTTCTCGCAAACCTTATCACAATTCTCCTCGGTATCACAGTTGCAAGAAACATGAATGCAGACGCTTTCTTAACATGGGAAACTGCTCTCATTCTCGGTCTTGGTCTTGTAGCTTTCATTTTCGATACTGCAGGTGGCGTTCTCTTTGCAAAATTCTTGAACCTCTTCCTCCCCGAAGGAAAGAAATTCAACCCCATGATTGGTGCAGCAGGTATTTCTGCTTTCCCCATGAGCTCCCGTGTTGTTCACAAGCTCGGTCTTGAGGAAGACAATCAGAACTTCCTTCTTATGCACGCAACAGGTGTTAACGTTTCAGGTCAGGTTGCCTCCGTTATCGCCGGTGGTATGATTCTTAACTTCTTCGGTCAAGGTTAATCAGGAGGTAAAATATATGTTTAATATTCTTTCACAAGCTGCTGCTCAGGCAGGTACAGTTGATGGACTTTCCTTCACAACAGAAAATATCGGTGAAGCTCTTCTTTGCTCAGGCGCAGGTATGATTGGTATCTTCGTTGTTGTGGGTATCATCATCGGAAGTGTTTCCATACTTAATAAGGTTGGTTCATCTAAGAAATAATAGAAAAAACTCTTGCAGGAATTTTCTGCAAGAGTTTTTTAGTTGCCGGATGCCGGTATATAAAATGGCTGACTGCTATCTGCTAATGCTGGTCGCTAATATGTTTTTTGCACATAAATACAATGTAATTTTCATTAATGTTGTTACTTGAATTTGCTTTGGTAAAGTATTACAATATAATATAACTTATTATCGCTAATTGGGGCGTGATATATTGACAAAAGAAAAATTGAATAAAAATCCCTTATGGCAAACGACCAATAAGGAAAGGAAAAGTTATTACATATACTTTACCGGTCAGAATATGATTTACACCCTTGTAACAACAATTCTGACAACGGCACTTCTTTTCCAGGGTATTGATGTAGCGAAAGCTGCCGGCATAACCTTGCTTATAAAAATCTGGGATGCTGTTAACGATGCAATTTTCGGGTGCATCTTTGACAAGGTTCGTTTTAAAAGCGGAAAGAAATTTATGCCCTGGCTTAAAATTTCTTTGATTGCCATTCCTGTTTCAACGGTATTGCTTTTCTCAATGCCAAAGGACGGCAGTGAGGCATTCAAGCTTGCCTGGTATGCAATAACATATATTCTCTGGGATACTGCATATACCCTTTGCGATGTTCCCATTTATGGTATGGTTACGGCTATGACAGAGCGACTTGATGAAAGAACTGCTCTTCAGTCTTATAAAAGTATCTGGGGTGGTGCCGGTTCAGGTCTTTCAACAATTCTTGCAACAGTTCTTGCAGGTGAAGGCATCGGCTTCAGCTACAGTACCGTTTCAATCATCATAGCAGTTGTTGCTCTTATCACAATGAGCTTTATCTGTAAAAACGGTGTTGAAAGATGCGGTGGCGAGCAAGACGAAAGCTTCACCGTGAGAAAGATGTTCAAATATCTCTTCTCAAACAAAAACCTGCTTATTTATTATGGTGGCATTTTCTTTTACAGCGGTGCTAACATAGCAGGACAAATGACTCTGATTGTTGCTTTCTATCTTTTCAATAACTCACAGTTCAGTCTGGTGGTTATGGCACTTTCCGCAGTTCCCTCTCTTATCTTCTCCTTACTTGTTCCAAAAATGGTAGAAAAATTTGATAAGATGAAGATTTTTATGTTCTGCGGCATTTTAACTATCGCATTAAGTATTGTAATGTGGCTTTTAGGCTACAGCAACATCTGGCTTATTGTTGCACTTTATGTTATCCGTGCAATTCCTCAGAGCATTATGGGTGTTATGATGTTTATGTTCACACCTGACTGCGCTGAATACGGCAAATTCAAATCCGGTATCGAAGCAAAAGGTATTACCTTCTCAATTCAGACCTTTGTGACAAAGCTTACAGGTGCGATCTCTTCTGCACTCTATTTGTTTCTTTTGGGTGTTATCAAGTGGAAAGATGTTTCTGCCGCTGAAAACTTTGACCAACTTAAAGAGCTTGGAATTACCCAAACACCCGAAACCCTTGACGGCTTATGGTTCCTCTTTATAATGGTTCCTGCTATCGGTGTTGCTTTAGGTTGTATTTGCTGGGCATTCTACAAGCTCCGCGACCACGATGTTCAGCTTATGACAGATGCTAACAACGGTAAAATCACAAGAGAAGATGCACTTGAAAAAATGATAAATAAAAAAGAGTTTATAAAGTAATAAAAGAAAGGTGATAAAAATGAAAACTACAAAAAAAGTGCTCGCTGTTATCTGTGTTGTTGCTTTACTTGCAGGCGTTCTTTCAACTGTAGGTTATGCAGCAAAAGCAGACAGAGATTTCACAATCGTTAACCCTTATGCAGATGTTGACTGGTCCTGGGATCAATACAAATCCGACCTTCACACCCACACAACCGCATCCGATGGTAGAGATTCTCTTAAAGACATGCTTGAAATCAACTACAAATATGGTTTCGATGTATATGCAGTTACTGACCACGGTCTTAACAGCTATTCATGGACTGAACAGCAGGTTATTCCCGCTCTTAAAGTTTTTGTCGATATGAGAAATCCCAACACAGAAATGGTTGTTCTTAACAAGGACGGCGGCCTTACATTTGATGGCGACCGCTACGATGTTGTAACCGAAAACGGTGGTGACTACTATTATCAGACATTCGAAGACGGCACACAGGGACAGAAAATGCTCCGCGTTCCTTTTGGTATTGAAAACAATCCCAGTTCTTTGAATAATGCTCACGTAAACTCATGGTTCGTTGATTATGGCAATGGTCTTCTCGGTGGCACAAGCGATTATGAAACACCCATCAAAGCTGTTGATGAACTTGGCGGTCTTTCTGTAATTAACCACCCCGGTGAATATACAAACGCTCGTGACGAGGATTGCACAGCAGATGCTTACAATTACAGTGACTCAACATACAAATACTACATTGATAAATTCACAAATCTTCTCAGAAAATATCCCACATGTATGGGTATTGATATGAACAGCAAGGGCGACTCCAGAACCCGTTTTGACAGAAAGCTCTGGGACATTCTTCTTATGAACCTTGCCCCCGAGGGAAGAAATGTTCTCGGTATCGCAACAAGTGATGCTCACAGTGTTGATGCTGCATACACAGGTTACACAATGATGCTTATGCCCGAAAATACTGTTGAAAATCTCAAAACAGCAATGAGTACCGGTGCTTTCTTTGCTGCAAGTAAAAAACTTGGTAACAACGAAGAACTTAAAGAAATTTCAAATTATCTTCTTGAAAATGGTGATGCACAAGCAAAAGCAATTGCAGAAGATATTCTTGCTCGTCAGGTTGATGACTACGATGCAAAATATGAGGCTCCACTTGATGTTGAAGCTCCTTATATCAATTCTGTAAAAGTTGACGACAATGCGGATACCATCACTCTTGATGTTGAAGATGGTCTTTGCATCCGTTGGATTGCAAACGGCAACACAATCGCTTACGGCGACTCTATCGACCTTGATGACTATGCTGCAAACATCGGTAGCTATGTAAGAGCAGAAATTTTTGGTGTTGGCGGTATTGTTTATACCCAGGCGTTCCTTCTTGAATATGCAGATGCTCCCGTTGACACAACAGAAGAGGATAAAGACTTCAGAGATTTCTGGGAAATGGCAAGCTTTATTCCCGATAACCTCGTAAGATTACTCGGTTCTCTTGATATTTTCAGAATCATCTGGGAAGCACTTAACGGTTGATAAACTCAAGCAACTCGGAAAAATCCGAGTTGCTTTTTAGATAATTTTTGGGAGTGTTATTATGAGTAACGAAACAAAAAGAACTTATATACCCTTTAACGAGTGGAAAGGACCTTCAAAACAGACAGAATACACAGAAAGAACACCTCTTCTTTCCTCTGATGGTGAGCTTCTTGCAAAAGGTTGGGCAAGACACAATGTGTTTGATTATGAGCGTTCTTTTTCAAAACCCAACAAAAGAAAAAAAGAATGGGATTTCTATCAGTTAGGCAACAAGGACTATTCCGTTCAAATCAGCTTTGCCAATATTTCCGTTGGTGGTTATGCGGCAGCAAAGCTTATTGATATTAAAAACGGCAAGGTTCTTGCAGACGCATTCGCACTTTTCATTGGGGGCGATAACAAATATATTCTCCCTTCACGAGGTGACGCGCCCAACAGATTCAAGGCAAAGGTGGGCAAAGCAGAGCTTGATTTCGACACAAAAGAAAACAGCCGAACTCTTTATTTCAAAATGCCCGTTAAAGGAAAAATGGTTGAATGCAATTTCCAGATGGACATTATGCCCGGTCTTGAAAACATTACAACGGTTCTTCCTTTCCCCGATGCACCCACAAAGTACTTTATGACAACAAAGCAGAACTGTATGCCTTGCGGTGGTACTTTTAAATATGGTGACGAAGTCTGGGAATTCAGTAAAGAAAACACCTTCTGCGCTCTTGACTGGGGCAGAGTTAACACCCCTCACAGAATGGTCTGGTACTGGGGTAACGGCTCAACCTATTTAACTGATAAAGAAGGTAAGAAACACATTTTCGGCTTTGAAATTACTTGGGCAATCGGTGACGAAAGCAATGCAACCGAAACCTGCCTTTTCTATGACGGCAAGGCTCATAAATTCGGTGCAGTTGATGTTGAAACCTTCCCAAAACCCGATAAGTATATGCAACCTTGGAAATTTATTTCAGAGGACGGCAGATTTAACCTTACAATGACACCCTTCTTTGACCAGCATTCAGATATGAATGTTGGCGTTGCAAGAATGCACACCCATCAGGTTCACGGTCTCTGGAACGGTGATGTAACATTGGATGACGGCACAAAGCTTGAAATTAAAGATATGTATGCTTTTTGCGAGTATGTAGAAAACAAATGGTAAAAAAATGAAAAAAAGATTATTATCAATTATACTTACTATTATTTTAACTGCACTTTGCGTTACCCCTGCATTTGCAAAAGCACCGCAAATGCCACCGTACCTTCGCAGTTTTTATACAGATAATATGCTCTTTAAACAAAAAGAAGAGGTTATTATTGCAGGTACGGGTACCGAAAAAAAAGAAATATCTGTTGAACTTATCAACAGTAAAAAAGAAGTTGTTGCAAAAGCTTCCGAAAAAGTCGATAAAACCGGCAATTTTGAAATTTCTTTTACTGCTCCCGAAGGCGGTTATGAAGAATACACAATTATTGTAAAAGAGGAGAACAAAAAGTTTGCAACACTGAAAAATGTTGTTTTCGGTGAATTGTGGTTAGCTTCAGGGCAAAGCAATATGCAATACCCCTTGGGTCAAGCAAAAATCGGAAGAAAATGGATGGAAGAAAAAAAGCCACTTTCCAAAAACCTGAGAGTTCTTATTACCCCTATTTATCAGGAGCTTGACGGAACTAAAGAACTTCCGTCCTCACCTCTTAAAGATATTCCAGATTCCAAATGGATTACCGGTGAAAGCGAAGAAATTTACGGCATGAGTGCGGTAGCATATTTCTTTGCCGATAAGCTTCAAAAAGAAATTGATATGCCCGTTGGTGTTCTCAATATTTCTCTGGGTGGCACATCTATTGCCTCTTGGCTTTCAAGAGAAGCAATCGACTCTGACCAAAAGGTAAAGGATGACCTTATTGCCCGTGAAAGATACATCGAAAAGGACAAATGGCTTGATGATAACCGAAGCCTTTACCACGATATGACCGTAAACTATAATCTGAGAATTGAAGCACTTAAACATTTCAGATTATCAGGTATGGTTTGGTATCAGGGTGAAACTGATTTAATGTTCGGCTTAACCGATGAAAATTATTCCGATTCCTTCTCGCTTTTGCAAAAATCCTATACGGAGCTTTTCTCTTACAAAAACGGATTATTACCCATTGTTTACACTCAACTTGTTTCATATAATTATGGTGATAACAGCTATTTCCTTAACAGAAACATATCTTTTACCGAAATACAGAAACAGGAAAAGGATTCCCGTGCGGTAGTTTCTGTTTATGATATACCAATAACATACCTTAAGGAAGTTGGCTATATTCACCCCGAAAGCAAGAAAGAGGTTGGCGAAAGAATGACCACTGCCGCACTGGGTCTTGTTTACGGAAAAAATGATACATATACTACCGCAACGCCAAAGAAAACAGAAATTAAAGACGACGGTATTTATGTAACAATGGAAAACTATGGCGATACTCTCACTTCAAATGGTGAAGTTTTAGAAGGCTTTGCAGTTTGCGGTGCAGACGGTATTTATGTTAAAGCTAATGCAGAAATAATTGATAAAGACACAGTAAGGATTTGGAGTAATTCCGTTAAAGAGCCAAAATCCGCAACCTACGCCTACTATTTAACTAACGGTAACGCTAATCTGTACTCTTCATTAAACAGAAAAGCTCTTTTCCCTGTTTGCCCATTTGTTACAGATAAAGCTATCGGCACACATTATTGGGTGGAAAAAACTTGGGCAGAGTGCGAGGACGAAACAGTTTGGCACAATGAGGATGATACCTACACAGATTTTTATCCCACCTGGGATGCGGAAAATGCAGGTATTGAATTCAATAAAGAAGGCTTCATTGATATAAAAGGTACTGCTTCCGAATTTTGTGTTAAGCCTGTTCTTACATTTGAAAATGCGAATGAAAAGAATAAGGTTTTCAGCTTCAAGGATGTTGATACGGATTACAGCACTTATGGTACCGTAACATTTTCAGTTATCAACAGAGGCACCGAGGACATCACCTTTGATAGCTTAAAGCTATATAAAAACACTTTTACATGGTATTCTGCCGCTGTTTCCGAAACAAAAGGGAATTCCACGGTAATCCCTGCCGACAGCCAATGGCACACCGTAACACTTGACCTTAACAGACTTTATTTCAGAGGTAACGACTGCGGTATAGGTCACGGAAACGAAAAGCTTAACGAGGTAAAAGAACTTAAATTCTGCTTCACCTCTCCCGAGGGCACAGACGGTAACATCGGTTTAGATAACATTGAATTCACACCGTCTGCCACCTCTTCTGAAAAGCACTTTGATCCCAAAAAAGAAAACGCCGACAATATACTTGAAAAAATCTCCTGCTTCTTCGTTAGCGGATTGGGGAAAATTTTTAATTAAAACAAACTAAAAATCAGGTGATTAGAATTCCAAAAATTCTAATCACCTGATAAAATTTTATTCTGCTTTAGCTGCTTTTCTTTCAGCTTTCTTTTTGCGGGTTTTATATGTGTTAAGCTCCTGAACACATTCATCGGGCAAATCGCAGTCACCAACGGAAACCACCATTTTATTATAAAGCCCTTTGAAGTTTGAACCGCCTGTTGTAAGAATCTTATTTTTCTTAGCATATTTAATAAACTCTGCTTTTTCTTCATCAGAAAGTTCGGGAGAATAAACCTCAATACCATCAAGACCCGCTTTAACAAGCTCGTCCACAAGATTTTTATTTTTGCAACGCTGAGGATTTGCAAGAACTGCTATTCCTCCCGCCTCGTGGATAGCTTTAAGAACATCAAAAATGTCTTCATATTCGGGGACATTATTGATATTTCCCTCAACATCTGAAGAAAAAAGCTTTTTATAAAGGTCACCGTAAATTCTGTCAGTATAGCCAACCTCCATAAGAGCCTGCATAATGTGAATTTTGAAAATATTTGTTGAACCTGATGCACATTTAACAACAAACTCAGGAGTTATGGGATAACGCTGAGCTGCTTTGAGCATCATAATATGAGATGATTTTTTTCTGATAAGCGAACTGCGACGGCAAAGACCTTCAAGTCTGTCGGGAAAATCAGGCTTGTAGCAAAGCATATGTATTTCCTGACCCGTAGTTTTATCCGTTCCCGAAAGTTCAACACCGGGAATAACAGTAACTCCGTGTCTTTCACCAATAACCTTACCTCTTACCGTACCCGCAAGGCAGTCATGGTCGGTAATGGCAATTGTTGAAACACCGCGTTTTTTAGCAAGTATAATTAAATCTTCAATACCGAGAGAGCCGTTAGACAACCGAGTATGGCAATGCAAATCCGCTGACAAAAAAATCCACCCTTTCGTACTTCCGCTTAAGCGAAATTCATTTCCACATTTACCTTAGACTATTGAATATATAAGCATATTTTTACTGAAACCCCTGTTCAGCCTTCAAAATAGCCTATATACCCCGAATATATCAATGGTATTATTTTACACCAATTTACAAAAAAATGCAAGTGAAATTTCTTTTTCTTTTTTGTGAAAAAGGAATATTTTTTACTAATAATACAAACATATAGTTTGATTTTTTTATATGGGTATGTTATTATTTTATAAGAGTAAAATTGTGGGGGAAAGTTATGTCTCAAACGGTTTTTGTAGCCATAAGCGGCGGTGTGGATTCTGCAGCGGCAGCAATACTTTTAAAGGAAAGCGGATATAATGTCCGTGGTGTTACTCTACGCCTGAAGCCCGATAATCTTGCAGATAAAGACATCGAAGATGCTAAAGCCGTAGCAGACACTTTAGATATTCCTCTTGATGTTCTCGACATGAGAGCGGAATTCAAAAAAGTAACCGATTATTTCTGTAACGAATATCTTGAAGGGCGAACCCCCAACCCCTGTGTTATGTGTAACCCTAATGTTAAATTAGGAAAACTTCTTGAATACACCCTCAAGCATGGTGGCAACCTTCTTGCAACAGGGCATTATGCTAACATTGTAAAAGATGAAAATGGTGTTTACTATATAAAAAGAAACCCATCAAGTAAAGACCAGAGTTATTTCTTATGCGGTCTTAATCAACACATTCTTTCTCACGTTATTTTCCCCATTGCAGATTTATCAAAGCCTGAAATTCGTCAGTTGGCATCAGATAATAACATTCCCGTTGCCGAGAAGAAAGATAGCCAGGAGGTTTGTTTCATTCCTGATAACGACTACATCTCTTTTATAGAAAGGGAGTTCAAACCAAAAGCAATACCCGGAGCTTTCCTTTCATCAAACGGTGAAAAGTTGGGCACACATTCTGGAATCTACAAATACACAATTGGTCAAAGAAAAGGTCTTGGTGCATTCGGCAAACCTATGTATGTGCTTTCCATTGATGCAGAAAACAATGCTGTAATTATCGGCGATAACAACGAGCTTTTTAAAGAAGAAATATGTATAAAAGACATTAACTTTTTATCAGGTAAGGCACCTGATACCGAAATTCAATGCGAAGTAAAAATCCGTTGTGCCGCAAAATCTGCAAAAGCAACGCTCACACTTTTGGGAAATACGGGAAAAATTATTTTTCAAGAGCCACAAAGAGCCGCCGCACCGGGACAGACTGCGGCAATTTATATTGACGACATTTTAATTGGCGGAGGTACAATATGCAATCCTTAAAAATGCTTTATAAAATCGGCAAAGGCCCTTCAAGTTCACACACTATGGGTCCCCAATATGCCGCAGAATACATTAACGCTAATTATCCCGACGCAACTTTCGTAAAGGTAATTCTTTACGGCTCACTTGCTCTTACGGGAGAAGGTCACGGCACAGATAAGGTTTTGAAGGATACCATCTGCGCACCAAATGAAATTGTACTTGATACGCAAACTAAAAATTTACCTCACCCTAATACCCTTGATTTTATTATCTATGACAACGATAAAAAGGAAATCGCCAATGTTCGTGCAATGAGCATCGGTGGCGGTGAAATTCGCATAGAGGGAGTCCCTGCAGTTACCGCTCCCGAGGTTTATCCCCAAAAGAATTTTGACGAAATCAAAGAATACTGTCTTATGCACCATCTTCGTTTAAGTGATTATGTGGCTAATTATGAGGGTGAGGGTATTTTTGTCTTTCTTAAATCCGTTTGGGAACAAATGAAAATGACAGTAAGAGAAGGTCTTTCAATAGAGGGTATTCTTCCCGGTGGACTTGAGGTAGAAAGAAAAGCAAAATATCTCTACGCACAACGTCATATGGATGAAACGCCCGAAACCCGTGAAAACAGACTTGTTTGCGCTTATGCTTATGCAGCCAGCGAACAGAATGCAGGCGGCGGAACAATTACAACCGCACCTACCTGCGGTGCATCGGGTGTTCTTCCCGCAGTTCTTTTCTATATGCAGGAGAAAAAAGGATTCACCGATTTTGAAATTGCAAAAGCCCTTGCAGCAGCAGGCATAGTTGGTAATGTTGTTAAGCAAAACGCTTCCATAAGCGGTGCTGAAGCCGGTTGTCAGGCAGAAATCGGTACAGCTTGTTCAATGGCGGCGGCCGCCCTTGCAGAACTTCATTTTATGGACCTTGACCAGATAGAATATGCCGCAGAAAATGCTATGGAACATTATCTCGGTCTTACCTGTGACCCTGTTTGCGGACTTGTGCAGATACCCTGCATTGAGCGAAATGCCGTTGCTGCAATGAGAGCAATAAACGCTCTTTCGCTTGCAAACTTCCTTACCTCAACAAGAAAAGTCAAATTTGATACAGTTGTTGAAACAATGTACCAGACGGGTAAAGACCTTAAACACCACTATCGCGAAACGAGTGAAGGTGGTCTTGCAGTAAACTATCAAGCATTAGATTGATTAAACATTTTTGTTTTGAGGAGTTGAAAATATGGCAACAGAAACCGTAAAAAAAGAACACCCTAATAAAATTGGTGTTCGTGAAGGTATCGGTTATATGCTTGGTGACGGCGGAAATCTTTTTTTACTCACCTATGTTTCGTCATACCTTAAAGTTTTCTACACCGATGTTTTGAAAATACCAACAGGAAAGGTTGCTAATCTCTTCCTTTTCACTCGTCTTTGGGACGCAATAAACGACCCTATGTGGGGCGCAATTGTTGCAAAAAAGAAACCCAATAAAGACGGTAAATACCGTCCGTACCTTAAGTGGTTGGCAATCCCTCTTGCTCTTTCTCAGATTTTGTGTTTTATTGATGTAAGCTCATACACGAAAAATCCTCTTCTACTTCTTGTTTTTGCATACATAACATACATCGCTTTCGGTATGCTTTATACAGGTATGAATGTGCCTTTCGGTTCCCTTGCCTCTGTTATTACCGATGACCCTGACGGCAGAACTCTTCTTTCCACTTTCCGTACAATCGGTAGCGGTGTTGGCGGTGCCGCACCCGCTCTTTTAGCACCTTTCCTTATTTACACAACAGTTACTGCCGCAGACGGCTCAACCTATAATGTTGCAGACGGTCCCGGCATGTTCAGGTTTGCTCTTGTAATGGGTATCCTTTCAATTATTTTCTACTATGCCTGCTTTGCTATGACAAAAGAAAGAGTTCCCTCAGAAGCAGAACCCAAAGTAAATATGAAAGAAATTTACGGAGGGATGATCAAGAGCAAGCCCTTTGTAGTTCTTGCAATTACAGGTATTCTTATCAGCGGCCAGCTTCAGTTCAACTCCCTTAATCAATATCTCTACAAAAACTATTTCTGCGACACATCTCTTTCCGTTATGGGAACAATTGCCCAATACGCTCCACTTGTTCTTATGCTCCCATTCTCAGGAAAAATTGTTAAGAAATACGGCAAAAAAGAGATTTGCGGTGTCACATCCTTTGTTGCAGCTGCCGCGGCTGTTGCCACATTCTTCATCAAACCCGCACCCGATCAGGCTTGGCTCTTCCTTTTAATGCAGTTTGTTATCGGCTTTGGTTACTCCTTTGTTTCAATCACAAACTGGGCAATTGTTGCAGATGTTATCGACTATCAGCTTTATAAAACAGGAATCAAAAATGAAAGCGCAGTTTATGCAGTTTACACATTCTGCAGAAAGCTTGGTCAGACTGCCGCAGATTACGGCGGACTTATTCTTCTCGGAAAAGTTGGTTATGAAGCGGAAACAATGGCAAATGCAGGCTATGTTGACGGCATAAGCGAAGGCATTTTAACTGTATGCACTCTTATTCCTGCAATTACATACACATTAGTTTTCGTTCTTTACAAATTTTTCTACCCCCTTACAAAAGAAAAACTTGAGCCGGTATATGAATATGTAAGGCAGAACAATGAAGCCCTGGAAAAATAACACAAACAATATTAAATCCGAATCACTCTCTTAAATGAGAATGGTTCGGATTGTTTTTTACCATTTTATATAATTGCCAAAATATATTGTGACCAAAAACATTCTTCATTTGTATCATAAGTGAACGGAGGTTATTAAAATGAAGAAAGTAATATGTATTTTTATAATCGGAGCGCTTCTTTTCGTTTTTTGTTCATGCGCGCCTGAAAACATTATTAACTTAGGAAGCAAACCAAAAACTTCAAATGTGGTTGATGAAAACATGGAGTTTTCAACTCCCACTATCGAAGAAAAGGGTTACTATAGCATTGGTGAAGAAGTAGAAGATACAATCATAAATTCGATTATAGGAACACATCTTTCCTACAAAATAACGGATGTAAAAACATATGACACAATCGAACAAGCCGGACTTAAAACTGATGATATTCTTATATATAAGTCTTTTTGCAATGAGAACGGTACATTTGATACAAGTTATAAATTATTACTTGTATCAGTAGATGTACATTGTAGCGAAAAACAGGAAAACACAGATTTCAGACCTAATATAACGCGCTTATCCTCTATTGGAAAAATAAATAAAACGGGTGTTTACGAACCTATAAGCAATGAGCAGATTTATTTTTCAAAACAAAACACTGAAAAATCAACAAATGAAAAAGATTATTTTTATTACGATATAGAGAAAGATGAAACCATATCTGTTATTTGCGGTTGGATGATACCAAAAAATATAAAAACAGAAGATTTATATTTAAGTATAGGTACTGTTTCCCAAACATCAGATGGCTCTATCAGTGACTGTGCCACATATATTTATTTGAATAAAGAGGTTTGATTATGGCTCAATTATTTAAATTTGAAATTATAAAAGCTACAAAAAACAAATTGTTTTTAATATCCGTGTTAATCGGATTTGTTTTATGTATTTACTCTGCAGTATATGTAATTTGTTCATATTACAATGACTTAGAGGACTTAAAAATTATTGCAGAGCAGAGTGAATGTATAATAAATCCTATGGCATCTTCTTTTAGTTTATACAACAAATGGATAGGACAAGAATGGGTTTCAATGACATCATCTTTACTTTTCCTTCTATTACCATTAACTGCTTCTCTACCTTATAGTTGGAATTACTGTATCGAGAAAAAGAGCGGTTACATAAATAATGTTTTTACAAGAGTAAATAAAAGTCGATATATAAAAACCAAATTTCTGACCACGTTTTTAGTCGGTGCAATCTCTGTTTTCATCCCCCTTTTAGTAAATATAATTATTGTATCGTCTTTTATCCCTGCTGCAAAACCCAATGTTTATTACGATATTTATTATAATATGCCAATTAGTTGTGTGTTTTCTGAAATGTTTTATAAAACACCCTTGTTATATACTGTTATGAAGATTTTACTGATATCTTCATTTGGCGGAAGCTTTGCAGTTTTGGGGCAGTCAACCGGAACTATAATAAAAAATAAATTTATAGCTGTCCTGTTTCCTTTTGTTTTTATGTTGCTGTTTAATTATATTGTTAATGTATTTTCAGATAATGTTGAGCTATCACCCATTCAGTTTTTATATGGTGGCGGTGATGCATTATCAAGTTATTGGATAGTAATATCGGAATTGGTTGTTTTGCTTATAAGTTCGTTTTTGATAATGAAAATCAAAGGTGAGAAAAAAGATGTTTTATAAATGTTTAAAATATGATTTAAAATGCGGATTTCTGAAAGAATATAAAAAATATATTGTTGCAACAGGATTTTTTATGATAATTGGTTTTGATTTTTTTATCAAAATGAGCGACATTGAAATAACTGTTTTTGATTACTTCTTTTATCTGTTTTTCGGAATGGAAGAATATGTCCCCTCTCCCGGCAACAAGTTCCGTTTTCCTGCTTTATGGGTTGCAGTTATTCTCTATATTTCATACATAACACTTTATTATCCTTACAAAGATTTAAACGGCTACGGAAAAAACATACTTTTAAATACCCAAAGTAAAATAACGTGGTATTTATCCAAATGCATGTGGGTTACTGTATCTACAATAATCTATTTTCTCATAGGTTTTGTTGTATTGAGCCTTTTTGCAATTTTCAGCGGTGCAGAAATTACCGCTGATGTAAGTAGTAATACAGTTATAAAACTTATACCATTCATCACAACAGAACAAAATTTGTTTTATAATGATGCGATTTATTATAAAGTAACCATCTTACATTTCATTCTTCCCATAGTTATTTGCGTAATGAATAATTTATTACAACTGTTCTTATCACTTTTCATAAAACCGTTTTTTAGTTTCATATTTACAGTTTCATACACAATAGCAAGTGCATATTATCTTAAAATCTTTATGTTAGGAAACTATGCAATGATTGCAAGAAGCAACATTTTCATTGATAATGGAGTGAATTTTACAGACGGCTTATTAATAAGTCTAAGTGTCATTTTAGTTGTTATCATATCAGGTACAATCCTGTTTTCAAAGCAAGATATATTAAACAAGGAGGGTGCATAATGGCTATAATAGAAATAAATAATGCAACCAAATCCATTAAGGGGCATACAGTTTTAGATAATATAACATTAACATTGGAATCTCCAAAAGTTATAGGTTTTAAAGGAATTAACGGTTCGGGAAAGACTATGCTGATGAGGCTTATTTGCGGACTTATATCCCCCACGACAGGAAGCGTATCAATTGATGAAAAGGTACTTGGGAAAGAAATTTCTTTCCCACAAAGCCTTGGATTGCTTCTTGAAAATCCTGCATTCATTGATGATTATTCAGCCTTTGACAATTTAAAGCTACTCGCCTCAATCAAGGGAAAAACAACTGATGAAAAAATTCTAGATTCAATTGAACGGGTAGGACTCTCAAGTGCAGGTAAAAAGAAATATAAAAAGTATTCTTTGGGCATGAAGCAACGATTAGGAATTGCTGCAGCTATTATGGAAGCTCACGATATTATAATTTTAGACGAGCCAACTAACTCCCTTGATGATTCAGGGGTTGAGTTGGTAAAAGAAATCGTTACAGTAGAAAAAAGCAGGGGTGCTTTGATTATTGTTTCTTGCCATGATAAATCGGTTTTAGAATTTTTATCCGATGAAATTTACACAATAACTGACGGAAGAATAACAGACCATACTGTTATGAAAAAGGAGTAGCCTATGAAAAAGAAAATTTCAATCGTTGTTTTATGTATTCTTATCTTTTGCATATGGGCTTTCAATATCTACAGAGTGAATTCAACCGTAGAAACAGTACCCCAAAAGGTTCATCCAATGGGACAATGGGTGGAATATGGTGACAATTTCTACGATAAAGAAACTGAGAGCAGAAACGGATACAGTGTAAAAGTTGTTGATGCAGAGGTTGTAGCGTTTGATGAATTTTTAAAACAAAACAATATTTCTGTTTTTAAGGATGCAGAGTTATTCAAACCTGAATATATTTACGATGTTACGGTAATCGTAAAAAACAAAAACAATACCGATAGCGGCATAAGTATGATAGACACAACACTTAATTCAATAAACAATATAATGCAAGTTGATTTTGATGTTTTTGATGCACTGTATCCACAATTAAACGGCTCCATATCATTTTCTGTCAAACCCGGTACCGAAATGGAATTTCATTTTCCGTTTGTTGTTGCAAATGCAGATTTTGAAAAAATATGCGATTACGATTATCTTACAAACAACACATTTTATTTGAATTTAAGTCAATACCCGGTAGAAAATTCAATTGAAATAAAAACATAATAAACCCAAAAGTATAATTTCAAATCCCTATTGCAAAAATGCAACAGGGATTTTTTATAACTCCAAATTATCTTTATCCATTAACCAAATAAGATTTTTAGTTCCTGCGGTAGCATCTTTTTGCGGTTTTTCTTGTTGTTTCTTCGAGTTTTCCGCGTTAACTATTTTAACACCATTGATTTTTGCTATACGGCGGTGTCTTTTTTGTTTCTCTTTTTCCATAAACTTATCTCCTTTAAAAATTTTATCTCAATAACGACGCAAAGATGGAACGGGGCAAATTCACAATGCCGACCGCATGTCCCGACACTCCTAACTCCTAACTCCTAATTCCTAACTTTTTTCAAATATATTATTTGAAAATGTTACCCTTTTATACTTGTTTTAAGAAAATAACTCTGTTATACTGTATTGTGTATATTTATGTAATAAACCAAATAAGTTTTCGGAAGTGGAATATGAATTTAAAACAAATTTTATCTTTAATATTAGTGCTTTGTTGCTTGATTTCTGCTGTTTCTTTTTCAGGTTGTTCCCTTACTGACAAGGGAACTGCTATGGAAATTAACGGTGTTGAAATAAGCGACGATGTTTTCACATATTTTCTTGACCTTGCTGTTGTTGATTTAGGTGTGGATGTACCTTTGAAATCTTTAAAAGAAAAAGCAACAACCTATGCTGAAACATATTTTAAAACAAATTCTCTTGCCCATTCTCAAAATATCAGACTTTCTATTGCAGAAAAAGCGGCAGTTTCTGAAAAAGTTAATGCTTATTGGGGTATTTACGGAGAATATTACACAAAAATTGGTGTAACAAAAGAAACACTTACAAAAGTTTTTACCGCAGATGCTTTCCGTGAGGCACTACTTGTTCATTACTACGGAACAGGCGGTGAAGAAGAAATTCCTTTAACCCGACTTTATGCTCAGTTCAAAACCAATTATATTGTTTTTCAGGCAATTACAGGTTATTTCACCCAAACCAACATTAACGGACAAACAGTAAAAATTAATGAAACAGAAAAGGAAGCTCTTGTTCTCAAGTTTCAGAATATGGCGGCAATGGTAAATGCCGGTGAACAAAATATGGAACAAGCTGCAGATTTCCTTGCTGAATCAGGCTATCAGGGCTCAGTGCAGACCGTTGTTCTTCACAAAGACGATACAAGCTATCCTTACGGTTTTTTTGAGAAAGTAAAAAATACCGAAGCGCGTCTTGCTACGGTTATTGGTACGGACGAATATATTTTCCTTGTTCTTCGAGGGGATGCTGATACAAAAAGCACCTATTTTAATGAAAAAAGAACGGAAATGATTGAAATAATTGTCGGCAACGAAATCGATGAAAAAATTGAAAAATCAATAGTTGTTGAAACAAAAATAGATAATTCTATCGTCAACAGTTACTACTCACTTATTCAAAAAGAAAAGGGTGATAAAAATGAATCCCGTAATTGAAAATATAATGTCACGACAAACAATTCGCGAGTATACAGACCAACAAGTGCCCGATGAACTTCTTCAGGTTGTGCTTGACGCGGCAATCCGTGCTCCAAGCGGAAGAAATACGCAACCCTGCCACTTGCGAGTTTTAACAAATCGTGAAAGACTTGAAGAAATGAACAAGGACTTTAAAGATATTGTTGGTTGGGACACTCCTGCTTACACAGGCTGGAATCTGCGCCCGGTTTACCACAATGCCCCTGTTTTTATTTTTATAGTTGCACCATCAAAGGATGGGATGTCCGGTGGACTTATGGCAGAAAATATTGCTCTCGCGGCTCATTCTTTAGGCCTTGGGTCTTGTATGATAGGTTCTTTAGGAGCACTTTTCGATGACGACAAGGGCGCAAAGAAGTGGAAAGAAATTCTTGAAATTCCTCAGGATTGGCACTTCATTTTAGGTATGACTTTAGGCTACCCCAACGAAAAACCACCTTTCAAGGAAAGAGAAGGCGGACACATTAAATTTATTAAGTAAGGAAACCTCTATGAAATATTTTGCAGGAAATTATGATGTCGCGGTTATCGGCGCAGGTCATGCAGGCATCGAAGCCGCACTTGCTTCCGCAAGGCTCGGTGCAAACACCGTTATTTTCACCGTTAACCTTGACTGGATTGGCAATATGGCTTGTAACCCTTCCATCGGTGGAACATCAAAGGGACATCTCGTTCGCGAAATTGATGCTCTCGGCGGTGAAATGGGGAAAGCCGCAGACAAAACTTTAATTCAAAGCCGTATTCTTAATTTGGGAAAAGGTCCTGCGGTTCATTCCCTGAGAGCCCAGATAGACCGCCGTGATTATACGGACTATATGAAGCATTGCCTTGAAAACCAGAAAAATCTTGATTTAAAACAGGGCGAAATTGTTTCGCTTTCAAAAAACGAAGAGGGACTCTGGGTTTTCTCAACTAAGCTTGAAGCAGAATATACTGCTAAATGTGTTATTATTGCAACGGGTACATTCCTCAAAGGTATGGTATATGTCGGCGATGTTTCCTACGAAAGCGGTCCCGATGGTATGTTTCCATCAAATAAGCTTTCCGAATCTCTTTTGAAATTGGATTTACCTTTAAGAAGATTTAAAACGGGTACACCGCCAAGAGTTAACAGAAACAGTGTGAATTTCGAAGGTCTTGAAGAGCAGGTTGGTGATGAGGAAATCACACCCTTCTCCTTTGAAACGCCCGATGGTGTGCTTGAAAATAAAGCGATTTGCCACATTACATATACAAATGCAGATACCAAACAAGTTATCCTTGACAACCTGCACCGCTCACCTCTTTATTCCAATAAAATTGAGGGTGTCGGTCCAAGATATTGCCCAAGTATTGAAGACAAAATAGTCCGCTTTGCAGAAAAAGGACGTCATCAGGTTTTCATTGAACCCTGCGGACTTCGTACTGAAGAACTTTATCTTCAAGGTCTTTCCTCCTCTCTCCCCGAGGATGTGCAGTTGAAAATTTTAAAGAGTATAAAAGGTCTTGAAAATGTTAAGGTAATGAGAACTGCTTACGCTATTGAATATGACTGCGTTGATCCCCTTGCACTAAAATCAACTTTGGAATTCACTAATCTTCCCGGGCTTTTCGGTGCAGGTCAGTTCAACGGTTCTTCGGGTTACGAAGAAGCCGCCGCACAAGGTCTTGTGGCAGGTATTAATGCCGCTCGTAAGGTTCAGGGCAAAGAACCTTTTACACTCGACAGAAGCACATCATACATCGGAACTCTTATTGATGACCTTGTTACAAAAGGTTGCCGTGACCCATACAGAATGATGACCTCAAGAAGTGAATACAGACTTATTCTCCGTGAGGATAACGCAGATTTGCGGCTTACTGAAATGGGTTATGAAATCGGTCTTATAAGTCAGGAAAGATACGATAAGTTACAAGAAAAAAAGCGACTTATTGAAGAAGAGACCGAAAGAGTTTCAAAAATTACAATTCCTCCCTCAGAGGAACTTTCAAAGGTTCTTGAAGAGGCAGGAACCGCACCGACTGTAACAGGTTGCAGACTTTCTGAGCTTATTAAACGACCTCAGCTTTCATATAAACTGCTTACCCCCTTTGACAAAAGGCGACCCGACCTGCCACGTGAGGTTTTTGAGCAGGTTGAGATAAACCTTAAATATGCAGGTTACATCAAACGTCAGCTGGCTCAGGTAGAGGAGCAAAAAAGGCTTGAGGTTAAAAAGATTCCCGAAAACATTGATTATGACGATGTGCAGAATCTTCGCCTTGAAGCAAGAGAAAAATTAAAGAAAATTAAACCCGAAACTATCGGTCAGGCATCCCGTATCAGCGGTGTTTCCCCTGCTGATATTGCGGTACTGCTGATATATCTAAAGAAATGAGGAGTTTTTCTATGATACCAAGAAATGAACATCCAAATCCGAATTTTAAAAGAAATGATTATATAAATCTTAACGGTCAATGGGATTTTGAATTTGACTTCGGCGATAGCGGTAAGGAAAGAAAGCTTTTCGATGTTGACGCTCCGTTTTCAAAAAAAATTAATGTACCTTTCTGCCCTGAAAGTGAGCTTTCAGGTATTGGCTATAAGGATTTTATGGCGGCAGTCTGGTACAAAAGGATAGTTGAAATTACAGAAGAACAGTTAAAAGGCAAAGCCTTCATCATTTTCGGTGCAGTTGATTTCCATGCAAGTGTATATGTAAACGGTGAATTTGCAGGAGAGCATTTCGGCGGTTACACAAGTTTCAGAATTGACGCAACAAATTTCTTGAAAGCAGGCGAAAATACTATTACAGTATGCGCTCAGGACGATACCCGTTCACCTCTTCAAGCACGCGGTAAACAGAGTGAGCTTGTATACTCCCACGACTGCGACTATACAAGAACAACAGGTATCTGGCAAACCGTTTATATGGAATTCTGCCCCGAAAATTATATTAAATCAGTAAAATACTACCCCAATATTACCGATGGTACTCTTACAATTCACGCTGAGCTTGTTGGTAACGGCAGTTTCTCTGCAACTGCTTTCTGGGATGGTAAGGAAGTTGGTAATGCTTCAACCGACACTCTTGGGCAGACTGCAACACTAACTCTTAACCTTTCTGAAAAGCATCTCTGGGAAGTTGGCAAGGGCGGTCTTTATTCTCTTAGCCTTTCCTTTGGTGGTGACGAAGTTTCAAGCTATTTCGGTCTTCGTGAGGTTAAACTTACTGACAAAGCAATTAATATTAACGGCAAGCCCGTTTTCCAGAGACTTGTTCTTGACCAGGGCTTCTATCCTGACGGTATTTACACCGCACCCTCTGCAGAAGCACTTAAAAACGATATTCTTCTTTCAATGGAAGTTGGTTTCAATGGTGCAAGACTTCATCAAAAAATCTTTGAACCCCTCTTCTTACACTATTGTGATGAATTAGGCTATATCGTTTGGGGAGAGCACGGCAACTGGGGTGCAGACCACACTAATTTTGAATCCTTAAGATATTACCTTCTTGAAATTGAAGAAGAAATCGAAAGAGATTTCAACCATCCCGCGCTTATCGGTTGGTGCCCCTATAACGAAACCTGGGATGTTAACGGCAAAAAGCAGGACGATGATGTTTTAAGAATCGTTTACAGAACTGTTAAAAATCTTGATAAAACCCGTCCTTGCATCGACACAAGCGGTAACTTCCATGTTGAAACAGATATTTTCGACGTCCACGATTATGACCAGGACTGCGACCTTTTCAGAGGTCATTATGAAGACCTTACAAATAAAAACATTCTTTTCGACCATCAGGGTCATAAACAGACCTGGAAGGGCGAGCCCGTATTTATGAGCGAATACGGCGGTATCAGGGTTGAGCTTAAAGAATTTGAAGAAAACGACAGCAAAAAAGCCTGGGGATACGGCAACGCTGCAACAAGCCTTGAGGAATTCTATGCTCGTTATGACGGACTTACAACCGCTTTAATTGACTGCCCCAAAATGATAGGCTTCTGCTATACTCAGCTTACAGACGTTGAGCAGGAATTAAATGGTATTTATAAATACGACAGAACAAAGAAATTCGATTCCGAAATTCTTTACAAAATCAACACAAAAAAAGCTGCAATTGAAAAATAAATAATAGGAGGAGCTTTTATGCCAGCTTTTGTAACAAAATTCTTAAGTGTTCTTATACCATTAATTATCGCCTTTCTTTCAACTGTTAGCGGTATTTTTTCCGGTGACAACAACCAGTTCACCTTCAGCGTAGATGCTTCTCATACAGGAACAACCCTTTCAAACCCTGTAAGTAATGTTAACATCTGGTCAATTGAGGGTAACCCCTTTGTAAATGCAACAAAAAACGAAGAAAATAATATTTTTGATTTCGTTGAATACGTTCAGTTTATGCAGTGCACAGGCGGTACAGAGACAAGAGACTTATTCAAGGACCCTCTTGACAGAACTGTTCTTGATGACTATGATTTCACAGTCCTCATTGAAAACTGCAAAGGCGTTGTTGATTTGGGCGGTAAACCAATGCTCAAATTAGGCAGCGTTCCTCTTAAATATTCCGAAAAAGCGGCTACTGATGTCGGCTTTAATATGAACCGCTATCCGCCCGATGACTATGACGTATATTATGACTACATAAAAGCAATTGCCGACGCTCTTGTTAAGGAGTTCGGTAAGGAAGAGGTTCTTACCTGGCGTTTCGGTGTTATGACCGAATATGAAAATTACGATTGGTTTGTGGGCTCTGACACCGAGGACGAAGAAACTCTTGCAAAAGAAAGTGCTGAAGCTTACTGCAAACTTTACGATTACACTGCACAGGCTCTTGTTGATGTTTTAGGTGAAGATGTTTTTGTTGGCGCTCATTCAATGACAGTAACCGAAGGTGTATGGGATGAAGCAATTTTCATTGAACATTGCGCAAAGGGAACTAACTACAAAACAGGCAAAACAGGCTCACCTATTAAATACCTTTCTGCTTCCTTCTATGACTCAACTCCCGGCAAATATACCGATGGCTACAGTCTCCCCGAAACAATTGCTTACATAAGAAATGTTGCAGAAAGCAACGGTTTAACAGACCTTATTTATGGTATTGATGAAGGCAGAATTCTCTGTGGTGTAAACAGCGGGGCTAATAATGATGAGCTTTTAAGCCGTACCTGTGGTTACACTTATCAGGCAGCCTATGATGCTCGCCTTATTGCACAGATGTTCAACAATGACATTGATTATTTCTCAGCCTGGTCATACCTTTCAAATGGTCTTTTAGAAGGTAACCCCACAGTAAGCTACCATGTTGCAAAAAATGCCGCTAAAATGGCAGGTGCAAGGCTTGTGCGCACCGAAAGCACTGAAGAGGGTATAATTATCGGTGGCGAAATTAATGCAGTTTCCGCTTTTAACAGGGATACAAACACTCTTCACATTATGGCTTATAACTTTAAAAATGATTTAGAGTATAAGCACGATGTAAACCTTACCTTTAATATAAACGCTCCGCAGTTTGACGGCGAAAAAGTAAAAATCACCACCTATACAATAGATGATGATTGCAACTATTTTGATGAATGGGTTGAAGACAGAAAAACTTATAATATTGGTGACGATTGCTTTAGCTGGTCACCCGATGATCCTCAAATAGATAGTCCCGTTACTCTTGAAAACCAAGATGCAAGAGATATTTACTTTAAAGAATTATACAATAAATATACTGAATGTTCAAAGCTTACTCCTATAGAGGAAACTGTAACAGTTGAAAACGGAAAAATTTCTCTTGATACCAATCTTGATCCACATGCAGTTGTATTCTATGAAATAACTGAAGCTGAATGAGGAGAATTAATTTATGGGTTTATTAAATCTTTTTAAAAAGAACAAAATGAAACCGTACTATTACTCTGAATCGGAACTGATTGAATACGAAAACTTTATAGAAAATACTTTTGGCAGTTACAAGGATATTTTACACGAGATAGTTTCTCCAGACATACACCTGGACATTATTCCGATTCCGCCTACCGATGAAGAACCATATTATAAACTTATAACAATGGGTATGGGTGCATTCCCAATGAATGTTCCTGCACAATTAAAAGAGCTTGAATTGGAACATGCAGAGCTTGTCATTTATTTGCCTCCTAATTGGAACATTCAATCTCAGGACGAAAAAGATTTCTGGCCCATTTACTTTTTAAAAGTTTTAGGCAGACTGCCAATCAATTATAATACATGGCTTGGCTTCGGTCACACCATTCAGGCAAATGAAGATAAATCACCATTTGCCGAAAACACCAAATTAAACAATATTCTGTTGCTAAATGCTACAGACTATAATTCTAACCCTCTTGAATTAAGGCTTAGCAGTAACAAAAAAATCAACTTTTATCAAATGTTTCCTATTTATCAGGAAGAACTTGAGTTTAAATCCACTCACTCTGCTGAAGAGCTTTTAGAGAGATTTGATGAAGATTCAAGAGATTTAGTCCTTAATATCAATCGTAAAAATTTTGGTGTATAAATTTAACTGCTTTACTCTTTTATGTTAAAGGGTAAAGCAGTTTTTCTATTAATCTTCTATATTACCTCTGTCAAAAAGAGGTGAAGCGAAAAAGTCATTGAGTGAAATTCCAAGCCCATCGCATATTTCATAAATAATTCTTAATTTCATACTTGGGTATGAACATTTCATTATGGTGCTTAATGTAGATTGTGGCACACCACTCTTTAAAAATAATTGATATTGAGTGAGATTATTTTCTTCACATAATTCTTTTATTCTTAGTGCAACGGCTTCATTTAAATGCACTTTAGCCACCCTCCTATACTTCATCTGCACGATAAAAGTATAGAGTATTGCCTATCAAATATACTTCGGGTACTTGATATTTGTTTTCTTTTATGCTATTCTTTTTGCATAATTTATTGTTGTGGGTGGATTTATGATTACAAATTTAACGGTGGTAAAAGAATTAAAATTATATAAAAAAATGTATAAACACCTTTTCAACTCTATTACTCAGATCATTGAAACATGCAAAGACCCTGTTGCAAAAGATTTACTTATCATCGCACAACAAGAAACTGAAGAAATATATGTATCGGAAGATGTGTCATAAAAAAATCAACACCTCAAAACTTTTGAAAAAGTTTTGAGGTGTTGTGTTATTATTTACCGGCTTTTTTGGAATATTTTAATTTGTATATAATTCTCATGAGGTTGGAATCAAGTGCGCTTAAAGGCTTAACATCTGCATAAAGCTCTGCACCAACTGCGGTTTTTGCTGCTTTTTCCATAACCAATTCAACCGCCTCTGCATCATACTGGTTACCTGCAACGCAAACTGCACCGTTATCTTTAACAAGAACTGCGTTTTTGTTTCCAAGAGCTCTTGCGACCTTTTTGCTTGTTTTAAGTGTGTTTCCGGGGTTAAATGTTGCGCATTTAACAACAGGTCCGCAAAGCTGAGCAAAGTCATCAAGGAGAGGTTTCATTGTTTTGCCTTTTCTTGACATTGCAACAACAAAGTCGTTCTTTGTGTGACGGATGAATTTAACATCCTCTCTCTTTTTATAAATTGCCCAGTGCATATCCGCGCTGTCTGGGATTTCTCCACCGCCTACCCAAGCGCCGCTCTTAGTGTCAATAATAGCTGCGGTCTTTCCTTCTTCACCAACGAAGAAGCAATTACCTTTTCTTTCGCTATCACAAGGCACAAATTCCTTTGCAGCTTTATATTTATTACCTGATTTGAAAACATCTGTAACATAATCAACAACACCGCTAAAAGTGTCAACCGCCTTACCTGAAACTTCTGTGCAACGAGCTGCAATAAATTTTTCGCATACTCTTTCAAGAGCGTTTGCAACATTGAAAGCGTCTTCATAGCTTTCACCGAGGCAAACTGCGCCGTGATGCTTCATAATAGCCGCTTTAGATGTTGAACGCTCCAAAGCACCGATAACACCCTGACGTAGTTTGGGCTGACCGGGCAGACCATAGGATGCGCAAGGCACATCTGTTCCGAGGATTTCTGCATCTTCACCGGTAATATTGTTAATATCAAGACCGAGAGTGCTTACAACGGAAGCATTTTTCTGATGAGTGTGAATAACAAAATTGATATTGGGACGAAGCTCGTAGCAGGATGCATGAATACCTTTTTCAGAAGATGGTTTAACATCACCTTCATAAGAAAGGTCTGCAATATTTACGAGAACAATATCATTGGGAGTAAGAACATCATAAGCCATACCGCTGGGAGTGATAACAAACTGCTTGTCATTAACTCTGCAACTGATGTTACCCCAGGTTCTTACAATAAGACCTGCTTCCAAAAGCTCGTGACCGGCTTTAATGACTAATTCTTTTGCTTCTAAAATATCCATAAATTGATTAACTCCTTTCTTTAAAAAGAAACCTTTACAAGTGAGGAGTGAGGAGTGAGGAGTGAGGAGTGTAGGGGAAGCTTTGCTTCCAAACATTGTATAGTGCGTTACTTTTATATTCAGGTATTTGGTTTTAATGCCGTGCGCAGCACCCGAAACTTGCCACTTGCCACTTTCAACTTGCCACTATCAAAATGGCATTTGGCGACTGGCATATCATATATCTCCAATCTCAATTCTTCATTCCTAAAAAAGCCACGGAAAAACCGTGGCTCTTAAATTATTCTTTAACTGCAACGTTTGCGAATACTCTGTCAAATCTTCTGAGTGCTTCGTCAATAAGCTCAGGTGTGTACTGAGCGTTAGTGTAAAGACGGCTACCAGCAAGAGTAACAAGACCTTCTGCCATGTAAGCTGCACCCATGTGCTGCATTTCTTTCTTTCTTTCGCTGGTTGCGGAAAGAACGCCGGGAATCTCCCAGGGTTTAGACCAGTTGATTGAGTAGTGCATTGTACCTACTGTGTCAATGTGGCAAACTGAACCTTGGTTGAATGCAACGAAGGGAAGGCTGTATTTCTTAATGAGTTCCTGAAGACCTTTAGTAAGTCTGTCACCCATTTCACCTGCTTTTTGACAGGCATTCTGTTTGTCAATTTCTTCAAGTGTGTAGTAACCTGCAACGCAAGAAAGAGGAGTAGCAGCCATTGTACCGCCCATAAATGCTTTCTTAACTTTTTCGCCACTTGCATCAAGACCTGCACCGAGGTATTTCATATATTCTCTCTTACCACCGATACCGCCTGCACCGGGATAACCACCAGCGATAACTTTACCGAAGATTGTAAGGTCAGGAGAAACGCCGAAGTAACCCTGAGCACCTGCCATACCGATACGGAAACCTGTAACAACCTCATCGAAGATAAGGAGTGCGCCATATTTACGGCAAAGTCTTTCAACGCCCTTGTTAAAGTCTTTATCAAGAGGTCTTGTACCGCTTTCGGGACCGATTGGTTCCATAAACACAGCAGCTGTACCGCCACGGAACTGGTTAAGACGAAGAACTCTTTCAAGAGAATCAAGGTCATTGGGGAAGAATTCCTGAGTATGTTTGAAAAGATAAAGCGGAACACCGTGTGCCTGAGTAAATTTTGAACCGGGAACACGGATACTGTAACCAAGCTGGTCGGACCAACCGTGGTAAGCACCACCCATTTTTACGATATTTTTATTTTTTGTAGCAAGTCTTGCAACACGAACAGCTGCCATACATGCTTCTGTACCTGAACCGAGCATACGGAACATATCGCAGGATTCAACGCTGTCGCAGATTTTCTTTGCAAGTTTATATTCAAACTCGTGGAAAAGACCTGTTGAAGGACCACAAGTATTAAGAAGGTCGATAACCTGATCTCTTACAACCTTGGGGTTAGAACCGAGAACTGTGGGACCGCCTGCCTGAAGAAAGTCAAAATACTCGTTGCCGTCAATGTCATAGAGCATCATACCGTCTGCCTTTGTGAAAACAAGGGGGAAGGGGTAGTTAAATGCAAGGTTATGCTGAACGCCGCCGGGAATAACCTGTTTAGCCTCTTCAATCATTTCCTTACTTTTTGCACATTTTTTGTCATAGTACTCTTCCTCATACTGCTTGAGTACATCGGGTTTAATAGTGTAAATAGGTTTTTTGATGAGTTCGTCAAGCTGTTTTGTTACCGCTGCAGCGTCATGATACTCATTGATTGCGAATCTTGTGTCCATAAAGACACCTCCTAAAATAGAGTTTGATAACAAAAGTGAATTTGTGTTCACTTTTATTATACATTAATAAATATAAAAGTCAAGAACGCCTTGCCTTTAAACTATACAAAATAAAAGCGTGGTTTTTATGAACTTTTTATAAGATTTTTGTTAAAACACGTTCTTTTTTCCTTATTGGAAATAAAACAGAGGTTTTGTGTAATTTTTAAACATATTCCACTTTAATTATTTTTTAGTATTTGTTGACTTTGCCCGAAACCTCTGTTAAAATATAATGGACTGAATTCTATTTTTAAAAAAGGAGGCAATCGCTTTGCAAAATTTAATGGATTCAAAAACACTTGCGTACATAAATATGTATGCGGTTCTGGGTACTTTGGAAAACCTTTGTGAAATCGTTCCCGAAGCATCAGAACTTCTGCAGGGCAAAAAGCCCATTTCCATCGGTTTAGAAGTTAAGGACGGTCCTGCGGCTACTCTTTATTTCAAAAACGGCAAATGCCGAATGGAGCAGGGTTGCAGCAACTGTGATGTTAAACTCCCCTTCTCAAGCTGTGAGAAATTCAATGGTCTTATTGATGGCACAGTAACTCCCATTCCTTCAAAAGGTTTTACTCACATCAAGTTTCTTCTCAAAGAATTTACTGCTCTCACTGATATACTTTCAAAATACATGAGAGCAAGCGAAGAAGACCTTAAAGACCCGGTTTTCTTCGAAAGAAGCACAACTCTCATGCTTTATACCATCGGTGTTGCTATCGCTCAGATCGGTAACAATGATGAAATCGGTAAATTCAGCACAAAACATATTGCAGACGGCAGTGTACTTATCGGTATCAAAAACGGTCCCGCAGTTGAGCTTGTATGTAAAGACCACCGTCTTGTTACTATAAAAAAAGCTCCCGAAAAATATCGCGCAGCTATGGTATTCGAATCAATCGAAATTGCCCGTGCTCTTTTTGACGGAAACGTTAACGCTCTTACCTGTATCGGTACAGGTAAAATCGAAATGCATGGTCTTGTCAGTATGCTTGACAATATCAACCGCATTCTTGACAGAGTTGCATTATATCTTGCATAAGGAGGTAGCGAAATGAGTAATAAATTCCCATTATACAAAACAACAAAATCAGACGAATGGTATGCTCGTGCTGCCCAGGTAATCCCCTCAGGTGTTTATGGTCACCTCGGTCCTGCAGAAGGTCAGTTCATCCCGGTTAACAGATGGCCCCGCTTCTCTGAAAAAGCAAAAGGCTCATATTTCTGGGATGTTGACGGGAATAAATATATTGACTATATGTGTGCTTACGGCCCCAATGTTCTCGGCTATGGTGATGAAGATGTTGATGCTGCCGCTATTGAGCAGATAAAGAAGGGCAACTGCGTAACTTCTCCCGATAAAATTATGGTTGAATGTGCAGAACTTCTTGTTGATACAGTAAATTGTGCTGACTGGGCATTCTTTGCAAAGAACGGTAACGATGCTACTCAGGGCGCTATCCTCACCGCTCGTGCACATACCCACAGAAAGAAACTTATTTTCTTCAATGGCTTCTATCATGGTGTTTCTCCCATGGTTCAGAAAATTGACTATCCCGGTGTTACTCCCGAAGATGTTGCTAATAATCTTTATACTCCTTGGGATGATATTGAAAACTTCAAGAAACTCCTTGCAGAAAACGAAGGCGAAATTGCTGCAGTAATTGCTCAGCCGTACAACCACGGCAACTTTAACGATAACTCTTTCCCCATTGATGGATTCTGGAAAGAAGTTCGTGAGCTTTGCACAAAAAATGAAATCGTTCTTATTGTTGACGATGTTCGTTGCGGTTTCCGTCTTGACCTTGCAGGTAGCGACCATTTCTTCGGTTTTGAAGCTGATATTATCTGCTTCTGTAAAGCTCTTGCAAACGGCTATAATATGTCTGCTTTCTGCGGTAAGGAATTCCTCAAAAATGCCGCATCAAGTCTTTCATACACAGGCTCTTATTGGATGAGTGCTGTTCCCTTTGCCGCTTGTATTGCTACAATCAACAAACTCAAAAAGTTGGATGCTCCCAAACTCTTTGACGCTCTCGGCAGAGAGCTTACAGACGGCTTCAAAAAAGCCGGTGCAGAGCACGGCTTCGACCTTGTTGTTTCCGGTGCTCCCGCACTCTTTTATTTAAGAATTGCAAACGATGATTCACTTCTTCTTCATCAGGACTGGGTTGCAGAATGTGTAAACCGTGGCTTGTTTATTACTTCTCACCACAACCATTTCATCAATGCTTCCCTTACTCATGAAGATATTAACCGCTCAATTGAAATTGCAGAAGACGCATTCAAGGCAGTTAAGAAGAATCACCCCGAATTAGGCTAATATTTGGAATTAAACCGAGTTTTCGGTAATTTATATTTAGGAGGCTTTTATTATGGCTCTTTCAAAACAGGAGTGGCTTGCTCTTGAAAAGAAAGCTCATGAGCTCCGTAACCTCTGCCTTGATACAACTTATTGGGCAGGTTCAGGACATATCGGCGGCGGTATGAGTGTTATGGACATTATGACAGTGTGCTATCACAAATATATGCACATTAAAGTTGAAGATCCCAACTGGGAAGATCGCGACAGATTTATTCTCAGTAAAGGTCACGCAGGTATTGCTTATGCGCCTGTTCTTTGCGACCTTGGCTTCAACGACAAGGAAATGCTTAAAACATTTAACCTTTCCGGTTCAAAAATGGGTATGCACCTTGACTCAAACAAGGTTGTAGGTGTTGACGCTTCAACAGGTTCTCTCGGTCATGGTCTTTCCATCGGTGTCGGTACTGCTCTTGCAGCAAGACTTCTCAAAAAAGACTATAAAACATTCGTTGTTCTCGGTGACGGTGAGCTTGACGAAGGCTCTAACTGGGAAGCAGCGATGAGTGCGGCTCATTTCAAACTTACAAACCTTATAACTTTTGTTGACCGTAACCACAACATGATTGACGGTAATACAGAAGATGTTATGGCTCTCGAACCCCTTGCAGATAAGTGGGAAGCATTTGGCTTTATCGTTAAGAAAATTGACGGCAACAACATTAAAGAGCTTTGCGAAGCAATTGACTTTGCTTATGAAAACGAAACTGATAAACCCGTTCTTATCCTTTGCGATACAGTTAAGGGTTGCGGTATCGACTTTATCGAAGGCGATTTCAGATGGCACTATGGTGCATTTGACGATGAAAAATACGAAAAAGGTAAAAAATCTCTTGAAGAAACTTATCAGAAACGTATCGCACGTGCAGAAAAGGAGGCTGAATAATTATGGCAGGCGGATTAAGTTACACAGCTGAACAATCAACATCTCTCTCCACAGCCGAAATTTACGGCCAGGCTCTCGTTGAGTTGGCAGAAGCACATCCCGAGGTTGTTGCTCTTACTGCTGACCTTGCAAAATCAACAAAAATCGGTGATTTCCAGAAAAAATTCCCCGATCGTTTCTTTAATGTAGGTATCGCAGAACAGAATATGTTTGGTGTTGCTGCAGGTATGGCTAAGGCAGGTCTTGTTCCCTTCCTTTCAACATTCTCTCAGTTTGCATCCTTCCGTTCCGCAGACCAGCTTCACACAGACCTTTGCTACCAGAATATCAATGCAAAAGTTATTGCTACTCATTCAGGTACATCCTTCGGTCAGGCAGGTTCAACACACCACGCCATCTGCGACCTTGCATTAACTCGTTCAATCCCTAATCTTACAGTTATCTGCCCTGCTGATGGTTACGAAACCTACAATGCAGTTATGGCAGCTTATAACACACCCGGTCCTTTCTATATCAGAATTAACCGTGGTTTTGACCGCGTGCTTTATAAAGATGCAAACTACGGCTTTGAAGTAGGTAAAGCAGTTGAAGTTCACGAAGGCTCAGATATCACAATTATCGCTTGCGGTTCTTGCGTATTCCAGGCTTTCCAGGCTGCAGAATTCCTTGAGAAAGCAGACGGACTTAAGGTTCGTGTTCTTGATATGCACACAATTAAACCCCTTGATAAAGAAGCTGTTCTTAAAGCAGTTATGGATACCCGCCGTATTATCACAGTTGAAGACCATACAGTTATCGGCGGTCTCGGCAGTGCGGTTGCAGAAGTTGTTGTTGAATCCGGTAAGGGTTGCGCATTCAAGAAACTCGGTGTTCAGGATACATTCGCACCTATCGGTCTTCATGAAGATATTATGAGCTACCTCGGTATTGACTCTAATGGTATTATCGAAGCAGTTCGTGAAGTAATGAAGGCAGACTTTGAAGAAGATAACGACTGGGACGACGAGTTTTAATTTTTGAGTGGCAAAAGCTTGTTTACGACAAACTTTTGGGGACGATACAATTACAACAGATACACGGTTTTTGAGGAGAAGTGTGCAGATTTGTTATTTACCGACCCCGTAGCGTACAAAGGTACGTGAGTTTAGGTCGGTAAATGGCAAAAATGCGCGCTTATACTCAAAAAAATAGAAAGGAATGGTTTTTCTTGGCTAACACACAAGAGGCTTTATATACTAATAAGATTTTCCTTTGTGGTGCGTTGCCCCTCTTGAAAACTATCGTTGCAGATGTTCCCTCTCTCAAAAAGAAATTTGAAAAGGTTCACTGCATTTATCAGGTTAGTTGTCTTGACCCGGATGCTCCCGAAGGAAAGTGGGCAACACACTTTATGGTAAACGGCGATGAATGGCTCGTTCACGCTAACAAAGTTGCATACAGAGTTAAAAAACAGAAATTTGTTGAGCTTCAGTTCAAGAATGTTGAGTCCATGAATGCTTTCTTCAAAGGCAAAATCGGACCTGCAACACTCCCCAAAATGATTGGTCTTAACAATGCATATGAATTCGGCGTATTTATGATGGCTCTTCTTAAAATGTCAAGTCTTTTGACAGCCGCAAAACCGCCGGAGAAAGAAGAAGACAAACGTCTTACTGTTAAATGCTATTTCTATCTTCTTTCATCAGGTATCAGCACACTTAATAAAATGGGTCATCCTGAAATCCATGACTGGACTTCAAAGAGTCCCGATCGTGTTTATGCCTGGAAGGTTGACGGTGAAGACTCCGTTTCTGCTTACATCAGAATTAAAGCAGGTAAGAGTAAAGCGGGCAGAGGCGAATACAAACGCGCCCTCCCCTTCTTCACAATGCGTTTTAACAACCTTGACAGCGCTTTAGGTATTTTGATGTCAATTGACGATATGCTTGAATCTGTTCAGCAAGGTAAACTCATTATGGATGGCGCCCCCGAATTTGGTGCTCAAATCGGTGGCTATATGATGGAAATCGGCGCTATGGCGAAATAATTCAAATCAGAACTGTTGCAAAATTTGCAATAGTTCTGATTTTTTACACTTTTTTAAAAATTCCCTCTTGACACTTTACGGTTGACATAGTATAATGCTAAATGTATATTGATATTTATACCTTTGTTGGTAACAGCGGAGGGAGGGAACTATAAATGAGTCAGGTAAAAGTTAAAGAAAACGAATCTTTAGATAGCGCACTTCGCAGATTTAAAAGACAGACTTCAAGAGACGGTGTTATTCAGGAAGTTCGTAAAAGAGAACACTATGAAAAACCCTCTGTAAAGAGAAAAAAGAAATCCGAAGCAGCTCGTAAGAGAAAGTATTAAGAAAATGAGATATGAAACCTTATTTTTAGGCTTCATATCTTTTCTTTTTTATTTTTTTGTGATATTATTTATAATGTAGTAGTTTAATCAGAGGCGTTTTATATGAAAGAAAAAGATACTACAATTAAATATATGTTCCGTACATTTCATGATATTACACCTGAAATTGTTAATGAATTGGGTCTTGAAGCAATACTTTTTGATTTAGACAACACAACCGTTAAGGATGCCACTTTTTCAACAATCCCCGGTGCTATCTCATGGATTAAATCTTTAAAGAATGCAGGTATAAAGGTTGCCATTGTTACAAACACTCCACATATAAGAGCTCTTTGGTTTTCAAGAACTTTTGGCGTTCGCTTCCATGCTTATGCAAAAAAGCCTTTACCTTTAGGTCTTTTAAGAATGTCCAGAAAACTAAATGTTGATATACATAAAATCGGTATGGTTGGTGACCAGATATTTACTGATGTTGCTGCCGCCAATCGTTGCGGAGCAGTTCCGCTACTTGTTGACCCTGTGGAAAACAAATGGTTCTGGAAAAATCATTATAAGAAAAACCGAATCAAAGAACATCCTATCAGAGAAGAGTTCTTAAAGGAGCACGGCTACTATGGAGAAAATAAATAATTTACAGAATCTTTTAAAAAACTCCCACGAAGCAATTCTTATCCATTCCCCCGAGAACAGAAGATATTTCACAGACTTTCCTTCAACGGACGGTTATTTAGTTGTAACTAAAAGCGATGCGGTGTTCTTTACCGACAGCCGATATATCGAAGCGGCACAGAAACTCGTAAAATCTTGCAGAACTCAACTTTTAACACAGCTTTCAAACGAAATCAAAACATTATTTAAAGAACATCATATTGAAAAAATATATACAGAAACAGAGCGTTTGTCTGTTTCTCTTCTTTCCCAATTCAGAAAAATATTTTCACCTATTAAAGTAACACCCTCAAAAAGATTAGAAAATAAAATTGATGAATTGAGAATGATGAAAACATCGGAAGAAATTGAATGCATAAAAAAAGCACAGCAAATTGCAGAAGATGCATTCGAGCATATTCTCACATTTATAAGACCCGGTGTAACAGAAAAAAGAATTGCTCTTGAGCTTGATTTCTATATGCTATCTCACGGAGCAGAAGCGCTTTCATTTGAAACAATTGCCGTAACAGGTAAAAAAACATCTATGCCCCATGGTGTACCGGATGATACTGTTGTTGAAAAAGGCGATTTTATAACAATGGATTTCGGCGCGGTGTATAAGGGCTATCACAGCGATATGACTCGTACTGTTGCAGTGGGTGAAGTTTCTTCAGAACAACGAAAAATTTATGAAATTGTACTTACGGCACAAAAAGCATCTTTAGAAATTCTTAAAAAAGGGGTTTCCTGCAAGGATGCAGATGCCGCTGCAAGAGATATTATAAAAAGAGCAGGTTATGGCGATTATTTCGGTCACGGAACAGGACACGGAGTTGGAATAGAAATCCACGAATTACCCAACCTGTCACCCCGAAGTACAGCTATTCTTGAAGTTGGTAATGTTGTTACTGTTGAACCGGGCATATACATCCCCAATAAATTCGGTGTAAGAATTGAAGATATGGCTCTTATAACTGAAAACGGATGTGAAAACCTTACCAACACCCCCAAGGAGTTGATAATTCTTTGAGATACGAGAATTTCGAACGATTAAAAGCAGAGTGCTCAAACTGTAAAAATTGTCCTTTAGGTGAAACCCGAACCAATCTTGTTTTTGGTGTAGGTAACGAACACGCAGATATCCTTTTTGTTGGTGAAGGACCGGGTGAAAATGAGGATTTGCAGGGCGAACCCTTTGTGGGCAAGGCAGGTCAGCTTTTGGACAAATATCTGAATGTAATCGACCTTGACAGAAAAAAGAATATTTATATAGCAAACATTGTTAAATGCAGACCCCCTCAGAATCGTGACCCCAAACCCGAGGAGCAGGAAGTTTGCATTGAATGGTTGAGAAACCAAACAAGACTAATAAAACCAAAAATTATTGTATGCTTAGGCAGAATTGCGGCACAAAAGCTTATTTCAGAGGATTTCCGCGTTACAAAACAACACGGGGAATTCATTCAAAAAGGAAACATTCTTTTTATGGGTACTTTTCACCCTGCCGCATTACTCCGAAACCCACTTAATAAACCCGATGCACTTTCGGATTTTCAGAAATTACGAGATAAAATTCAGGAAATCGGCATAGCAATATAACCACTTATTTCAAATTTTGGGAGGTATACTATGAACACTAATTCATCAGCACTTTCACAAAATCGATTAATTCACTTTGATATAATGAGACTTTTCGCAGCTTTTGCGGTAGTTGTTATACATGTATCTGCTGAAATTTTTGACTTATACACTATCAACTCTGTTGAATGGATGGTTACAAACTTTTTTGACAGTGTTTTCAGATGGGCAGTTCCTGTCTTTATTATGATAAGCGGATCATTGTTCTTAAGTAAAAAAATCGACATTAAAAAATTATATAAGAAAAACATTTTAAAGATTATTATTGCTTATATCGTGTGGGCTTCGGTCTATGCCATTTATAGCTATTTAACAAAAGGAAGTTTACTGACTACCGTTACAACTTTTATAGAGGGCGATTATCATATGTGGTATCTGTTTATGATTGTCGGACTCTACATTGTAACACCAATACTGAAACAAATTATAGAATCTAAAAATACCGGTAAATATTTTTGTATTGTTTGTATTGTTTTTTCTATAATTCTTCCAACTGTAATATTCCCGTTTCAGTACATACAAACAGATGTTTATAACGCTTTAAGAGAAGCCCTGGAATCAGTTGGAATAGCCTTTGGATATATGCTTTATTACATTTTGGGTTATTACCTTTCTATAACTGATTTAAAAAAATACAATAAATTTATATACCTGCTTGGAATAACAGGATTTATACTTACTTTTGTTCTTACTGAAATTTTTTCTGTTCACGATGGTAAACTTAATTCGTTTTTTTATGACTATTTTTCTCCAACCGTTTTTGCCGAAGGCGTATTTGTTTATGCATTTATAAAAAATATAACAATCAATAAAACCTTCAACCCCCGGAAGATAAAAATAATTTTCGCTTTATCCAACTGTTCCTTTGGTATTTACCTTGTGCATTTATTGATTTTACATATAATAAAAGAAAATGATTTCATCGGCTTATCAGAACACGCTATAGTCGCCATACCTGTTTTATCATTAATTATATTTGCAATTTCTTTCGTTATTTCTTTTACATTAAATAAAATTCCATTTATTAATAAATATATTGTTTAAACTTAAGGAGATATTATTATGGACAAAAAACAATTAATCCTCGATGGGAAAGCTATACTTGGCATCGAATTCGGTTCAACAAGAATCAAAGGGGTTCTTATTGACGACTGTGGCGAGGTTCTTGCAGTTGGTGCATTTGATTGGGAAAACAGCCTTGTAAACGGTATCTGGACTTATGCAGAAGAAGAATTTTTTGCAGGTCTTAAAGGTTGCTATGGTTCACTTAAAAAAGATGTTAAAGAGCGTTACGGTATTACTCTCACTAACCTTAAATCCATCGGTATCAGCGGTATGATGCACGGTTATCTCCCCTTTAACAAGAATGGTGAATTGATTTGTCCTTTCCGCACCTGGAGAAACACCCTTGCAGGTGAAGCCGCAAGTAAATTAACAGAGGTTTTCGATTTCAATATCCCTGATCGTTGGAGTATTGCTCATCTTTATCAGGCAATCTTAAATGGTGAAGAACATGTTAAAGATATTGCATATTTTACAACTCTTGCAGGCTATATACATACTCTTCTTACCGGTGAAAAAGTTCTCGGTATCGGTGAAGCATCGGGTATGTTCCCAATGGAAGACAATAATTACAGCGACAGAATGCTTGATAAATTCGATGCACTCGTAGAAGAAAAAGGCTTCCCTTGGAAAATCAGAGATATTCTTCCCACGGTTCTTGTAGCAGGTGAAAATGCAGGTATTCTTACTGCAGAGGGTGCAAAACTTCTTGATGAAGAAGGCGACCTTAATGCAGGTATTCCTATGTGTCCTCCCGAGGGTGATGCAGGAACAGGTATGGTTGCCACCAATAGCGTAAGAGTTAAAACAGGTAATGTAAGCGCCGGTACATCCGTATTTGCTATGATTGTTCTTGAAAAACTCCTTTCAAAGCTTTATCGTGAAATTGATATGGTAACAACTCCCGACGGTGCACCTGTTGCCATGGTTCACTGCAACAACTGTACATCCGATATCAATGCATGGACATATCTTTTTAAAGAAGTTCTTGACCTTATGGGTGCAGAATGCTCTCTCGGTGATTTGTTTACTGCTCTTTTCAAAAAATCTGCAGAGGCAGATAAAGACTGCGGCAATCTTCTTTCCTACAACTATTTCTCAGGTGAATTCCTTACAGGCTTTGAAACAGGTAAACCTCTTTTTGTAAGAGAACCCGACAGCAAATTCTCTCTTGCAAACTTTATGAGAGTACAGACCTTTACCGCGTTCGGCGGAATCAAAATCGGTATGGAAATTCTTGATAAAGAAAATGTTGAAATTGACAAAATCCTCGGTCATGGCGGATTCTTCAAAACCCCCGTTATCGGTCAGAGCGTTCTCGCTGCCGCTATGAATGCACCTGTTTCTGTTATGGAAACTGCAGGTGAAGGCGGTGCATGGGGCATTGCAGTTCTTGCGGCATACGCAGTTAACAAAAAAGAAAACGAACTCTTCCCCGATTATCTTGACAACAAGATTTTTGCAACACAAAAAATGACAACCCTTGAACCCGATAAAGATATCGTTGACTCCTTCAACTTGTTTATGGAAAGCTATAAAAAAGGGCTTTCTGTGGAAAGAGCAGCAGTTGATATGTAATTCAAGTGGTAAGTTGGAAGTGGTAAATTAAGGGGCGCAAAAATGCGCCGAATAAACTCATAAAATTAAAAACTCCTTCGTTTATTGCACAAAAACGAAGGAGTTTTATTTGTTTTCATCTGTTCTTTCCAAGAGATAGTCCACAGTAACGTCAAAATAATCTGCCAACATAATGAGAGTTTTATAATCTGCCTCTCGCTCTCCTGTTTCATACCGACTTACACTGTTCTGATTTAACCCTAAATCCATTGCAAGTTTTAATTGAGTTATACCCTTTTTCTTTCGAAGTTCTTTTAATCTCATATAATCACCTTGACATAATTATACCTAATTGGTATAATCTTATAATCCCATTACGGTATATTTGAGGTGATATTATGTATAAGGAAATGTATTTTCATTTATTCAATGTAATTACCGATGCTCTTGAAGAAAACAATATAAATGTGTTAAAAGAAATTTTAAAACAGGGTCAAATAGAAACAGAAGAATTGTATATTGAAGGTAATGAAGACTGAATTTACAATCGGCTTTGCCCCGAAACTGCCACTTTTTAAAAATTGCAACTGTTGGTTGCTAAATTATAAAACATTTTTGATAGACAAACTCACTTTTGACATAGTATAATTAAACTATAGCCGAAAAGAGTTGAACCCCGTACACCTAAAATTCAAATCTTTCGGCTATAGCAAAGGGGTGATTTTCTATGGCTCTCGGTGAAAAGATTTATAAATTGCGAACACAACACAATCTCTCCCAAGGTGATTTGGCAAATGAGCTGAATGTTTCAAGGCAGTCAATATCCAAATGGGAAAACGGCAACTCAACACCTGATTTAGAAAAGATAATCAAACTTGCAGATATCTTCAATGTGTCTCTTGATGAGTTAATAAAAAACGAAGAAAAAGAAGAAACAATTGTAAATAAGCCCGAACAAAGCCCCTTAACACAAACAAATGCCCGAGAAAAGAAAATCGGTAAAGGTCTTTTAATTACAGGTGTAATTTCAATTTTTGTTTTTCTCTTGTTAGGTCTTGGAATAACGGGTTTTTTTATTGCCATTCCGATTTTCGCTTGTAGTATTATTTATTATAAGGCTAAGAGCAATCACTTTTTATACTGTCTTTGGGCAATAATTCCTTTAGCAGATTTATTTATACGTTACGCTACAGGAATAAGCTGGCCTGCAATACGACAAACTTTAATATGGCAAGAAAGTTGGAATTACGGCAGATTAGCAATAGCTTGGGGACAATTTCTTGTTATTTTATTTTTGGTTATATTTTCTATTATTAAACTTTCCAAAAAACCTAATGAAATTAACAAACAATTCAAAAAGAATTTTGCTGCATCGGTTATTGGGTTTGCTATGATAGAAGGCGCTATTGAAATAACTTCATACTTGATAACACAAAAGGTTATAGCTGATAAAAGCCTTGAAGTAACCCAAATAGCTTCCGTAATCAATATTGTGGTTCAACTTTTCGATTGGTTGGCAATTTATTTGTTTGCAGATGCAGTTTCTAAACTTTTAATTATTGTAAAAAGGAAGTTTTTTAATCGCTCTCATCAAGGATATAAAGAAGGATAGGTTTCCCTATTACTTTTACCTTTACAATTCGGTGCATTTTTGCGCCCTGACACTCCCCACTCCAAATTCCTCACTCCTAACTATAAAAAAACTCTTTACAAACGGAAAACCTTGTGATATAATATCAAAGCCTTATGACTCGGAGTATGGAGTAAGCCTGTTTTAAGGGCGTTCACCTACCGTATTACTGGGTTATTTGGGAATATATTAATGAGGTGAAAAAAATGACACAGGCAGAAAAACAGGCAATCATTAAAGAGTTTGCTACTCACGAGGGCGACACAGGTTCTCCCGAAGTTCAGATCGCTGTTCTTACAAAAAGAATCAACGATCTTAACGCACATCTTAAAAACAATATGAAGGACCATCACTCTCGTCGCGGTCTTCTTAAAATGGTAGGTCACAGAAGAAACCTTCTTGCTTACCTTCAAAAGACAGATATCGAACGTTACCGTGCAATCATTGCTCGTCTTGGTCTTCGTAAATAATTGCTTAAAACAATGGGACAAACGGAAAACCGTTTGTCCCGTTAGCCGTTTTTTTAGGCACAGTTTATGTGCTTAAAAAGGCTTTCATTTCCATAATTTTTGTGGTATAATATAGTTTGTAATCCGCTGATTTAGGTTTTAGCGATAAAGAAAAGGACAAGCTTTTTGTGTTTTTCTTTGTTGCTAATCCATTGAAGCGGAAATAAATAAAAAGAGGTAAAAATTATGTTTTTCAAAGACTTCAGAACTTTTGAAACAGAAGTTGCCGGCAGAAAATTAGTTATTGAAACCGGTAAAATGGCTGGTCTTGCAAATGGTGCTTGTCTTGTTCGCTATGGTGAAACAGAAGTTCTCTGTACCGCAACAATGGCAGACAAACCCCGTGAAGGCGTAGACTTCTTCCCCCTTTCCGTTGATTTTGAGGAAAAGCTTTATGCAGTTGGCAGAATCCCCGGTTCTTTCCAGCGCCGTGAGGGTAAAGCTTCCGAAAAGGCTGTTCTCACATCCCGTGTTATTGACAGACCTATCCGCCCCCTTTTCCCCAAAGATATGAGAAACGATGTTTCTGTTGTTGCAACAGTTATGTCCGTTGACCCCGACTGCTCACCTGAAATTGCAGCTCTTTGGGGTGTTTCCACAGCAATTGCAATTTCAAACATTCCGTGGGATGGTCCCGTATCAAGCGTATCTCTCGGCCTTGTAGATGGCAAATATGTTATTAACCCCACTCTTGAAGAAAGATCAAAAACAGAAATGACTGTTACAGTTGCTTCTACAGATAGCCTTGTTGCTATGATTGAAGCAGGTGCTAACGAAATTTCAAATGAAGTTATGTTCGACGGTATTATGTTCGCTCACGAAGAGAACAAGAAAATCGTTGAATTCATCAAAGGCATCGTTGCTGAAATTGGCAGAGAAAAAATTGCATTTGAGTCAAACGACCCCAGCGAAGAGCTTTATGAAGCTGTCAAAGCGTTCGCTATTGAAGACGTTAAGGTTGCTCTTGATACTGACGACAAGAGAATCCGTGATGAAAGACTTCTTCCCATCTACGATGCAGTTCACGCTGAATTTGACGAAAAATTCCCCGAAGAAGCAGACAAAATTGACGACTGTCTCTACAAACTTCAGAAATTTGTTGTTCGCCGTTGGCTTCTTGATGAAGGCAAACGTGTTGACGGCCGTGGCATCAATGAAATCCGTCCTCTCAACGCACAGGTTGACCTTCTTTCAAGAGTTCACGGTTCAGGTATGTTCACTCGTGGTCAGACTCAGGTTCTTTCAATTGCAACCCTCGGTACTGCTCGTGATGCACAGATGCTCGACGGTATTGACGAAGATGTAGAAAAGAGATACATCCACCACTACAACTTCCCCTCATATTCCGTTGGTGAAACAAAGCCCTCAAGAGGTCCCGGCAGACGTGAAATCGGTCACGGCGCACTTGCTGAAAGAGCTCTTCTTCCCGTTATTCCCTCAATGGAAGAATTCCCCTACACAATCCGTGTTGTATCCGAAGTTCTTTCTTCAAACGGTTCCACATCACAGGGTTCAGTTTGCGGTTCAACTCTTGCTCTTATGGCAGCAGGTGTTCCCATTAAAGCTCCCGTTGCAGGTATTTCCTGCGGACTTATTTCTGAAGGCGACCGTTTCATGACAATGGTTGATATTCAGGGTCTTGAAGACTTCTTCGGCGATATGGACTTCAAGGTAGCAGGTACAAAGAACGGTATCACAGCTATCCAGATGGACCTCAAAGTTCACGGTCTTACTCCCGAAATCATCAAAGAGGCCTTCCAGAAGACATACGATGCTCGTATGTATATTCTTGATGAAATTATGCTTCCCTGTATCGCAGAGCCCAGAGCAGAGCTTTCAAAATATGCTCCCAAACTTCTCACAACAAAAATTGATGTTGAGAAAATCGGTGATGTTATCGGCAAACAGGGTAAAGTTATTCAGAAAATCTGTGCAGAATGCAACTGTAAGGTTGACGTTGAAGAAGATGGTACAATCTTCGTTACAGCAGTTGATATTGACGATGCAAACCGCGCTCTTGATATCATCAACACAATTGCAAACGACCCCGAGGTTGGCGCAATTTACAAAGGTGTTGTTACAAGACTTATGTCCTTCGGTGCATTCGTTGAAATCGCTCCCGGTAAAGAAGGTCTTGTTCACATCAGTAAACTTGATGTTAAGAGAACAGAAAAAGTTGAAGACTGCGTAAACGTTGGTGACGAAGTTATCGTTAAGGTTACTGAAATCGACGATCAGGGCAGAATCAACCTTTCAAGAAGAGATGCTCTTATTGAGGTTGAAGGTCTTGTTCCCGAAAACGATGACGAACCCGAAAGAGAAAGACGTCCTCGTCGCAACAATTTCCACAAACGCGATAAAAGAGACTAAGATAAACTAATTGACTCCCTTGAACAGCTTCTGTTTCAAGGGAGTCATAATTTTTTATAGAAGACCTTTTATGCTTTCGGTTATTTTCTTTGCTATATATGGATTATTCATTGTGTAAATATGAATTCCGTCAACACCATTGGAAACCAAATCAACAATCTGGTCAATAGCAAATGCTATTCCTGCATCCACAAGTGCTTCAGGTCTGTCCTCATACTTCTGAATCATTTTAACAAATTTTCTCGGTAGACTTGCGCCACACATTGAAACCATTCGTTCAATCTGATTCTTGTTTGTAACCGGCATAATACCTGCGGAAATAGGTACGGTTATTCCTGCAATATCACATCTGTCACGAAAACGATAGAAATATGAATTATTAAAGAAAAGCTGTGTTACAATACTTTGCGCACCACAATCAACCTTGTTTTTCAGGTTCGCAATATCAACCTTGCCGTTGGGTGCTTCAAAATGAGTTTCAGGGTAACCTGCAACAGAAACTCCGAAATCACCTTGAGTTTTTATATAAGAAACAAGGTCATTAGCATAAGAGAAATCTGTTTTGGGTTCAAAATCAGGGTTCTTGTCACCGCGCAAAGCAAGAATATTTTCGATGTTATTTTCCTTAAGTTCATTGAGAACTCGGTCAACATCTTCTTTTGTTGAGTTAACACAAGTGAGATGCGCCATAGCTTCTATCCCATATTTATTTTTTATGAGTGAAGCAATATCGCAAGTATAATTATTTGCCGCAGAACCGCCTGCACCGTAAGTTACACTTATGTAATCAGGGCGAAGGCTTTGCAGTTCTGCAATAGTATTGTAAACAGTTTCAACCGAACCATTTTTCTTCGGCGGAAAAACCTCAAAGGACAAAACAGTTCTGTCGCTATTAAAAAGAGAAGAAATTTTCAAGTTAATCCTTCTTTCTTAGATTTTAAAACAAGACTTTATATTTTAATTAATTTTACACCTCTATAATAAAAAATTCAACCCTTAGATTTTAGCTTATATACTAGTATTTTGCAAGCTTTATAAAACCTCGTTGAAATACCCTATTTATATTGACGAACAAACCAATTGGAGTTATAATAAATCAAACAGATTATTAGGAGTGGAAACAATGAAAAGATTGTCAAGCATGTTTTTAGTTGTTATTATGGTTTTTTCCATATTAACCAGTATACCTGTTAGCGTAAGCGCTACAAGTGCCAATTATTTAACTTTTGAATTAAACGAAGATGGAGAATCTTATTCCGTTGTTTACTGCGACACAGATGCCGTTGGTAAAATTATTATACCAGATACATACAACAACCTACCGGTAACCACAATCGGTCATGAAGCTTTTTGCTTTTGCAATGACATCACTTCCGTTATAATTCCGGATAGTGTAACATATATAAGTCAATTTGCTTTTGAATCTTGTCCAAAATTAACAACAATAACAATTCCTGATAGCGTCTCAACTATATGTCCCGGTGCTTTTGTTTGCGAAAACATAGTAACAATCAATGTTGCTGACAATAACACAAATTTTTCGTTTGTTGATGGTGTTTTGTATGACAAAAATCAAACAACCATAGTTTGTGTTCCTGCCGGGTATGAAAAAAGCACTTTAGTATTTCCTGATACCGTAACAAGTATTTATGATTTTGCTTTTAGTTACTGTGTAAACCTTGCTACAATAACTATCCCTGGCAATATAAACAGCATAAGCGCGTACGCCTTTTACGATTGTACGAATCTTATTTCTGTTATTGTAAATCCCGGTGTAACAAGCATAGAGCAAACCGCTTTTGCCGGATGCTCAAATCTTGTTTCTGTAACACTTCCGGATACAATAACCTCCATAGGTGATTTTGTATTTGCTCGATGCAAAAATCTTACTGATATAACTATTCCTAAGAACGTAGACAGTATAGGTGAAGGTGCATTCGAATCTTGCGAAAAACTTGAAACTATAAAAATTCCGGCAGGCGTTACAACTATTTTCTACGGTACTTTTGACAGTTGTAGCAACTTGAAAGAAATAACAATTCCCGCTAGTGTAACGAATATTGAATCCTATGCTTTCAGCTATTGTGACAGTTTAGAATCTGTATTCTTTACAGGAACAGAAAAACAGTGGTCTGAAATATTTATCGACACAGATAATGATGGTTTGTTAAAAGCATACATACATTTTCAAAGTGATAATCACACATTATCATCTTGGATTACCGATAATGATTCAACTTGCGCTAATGAGGGAACTAAGCACAGAGAGTGTACAGTTTGTAAAAAAGTTCTTGAAACTGCAACAATAGCTAAAAAAGCACATACTGCAGGTGCATGGAAAATTGACAAAGCCGCAACTTGTTCAGCAGCAGGTTCCAGACACCAAGAGTGTACAGTATGTAAAGCAGTTATTAAGACAGAATCAATAGCTAAAAAAGCACATACACCAAGTGATTGGAAGATTGACAAAGCTGGAACAGCAAGTGCAGCTGGTTCAAAACATAAAGAATGTACAGTATGTAAAACAGTTCTTCAGACTGCAAAAATTGCTCAGCTTAAAGCAGGAAAACCCAAGCTCAGTAAAATTGAAAATACTTCAAGCGGAATTAAAATTACTTGGGGTAAAGTAAGTGGTGCAGAT
>JAZNGU010000018.1:0-9585 GCA_045576615.1 Acutalibacteraceae bacterium
AAATAATTTTCAGAATCAGGATTATAACCAAACAAGAAATCATAAAAATTTACTTCAAGAGGGTAATAGCACTGTAATATGATTTTATAAGTGTTTATTTTTTTATCGCCTTCATATTTTTCATCTTCAAATATAACGGCGTCTGTGTTCCTGATAAATTCTAAAGTAGAGTCAGAGTTATCGCCGTTGTTTATATCGTCAAACCATTTTCTGGTCTGTTCTCCATGTTCATAATTCAAATAATAACAATCTATGCCGCAACCATCTGCATTAGGAATAAAGAGTTTATAATTGATTTTACCATTTTGGTCGTATGAAATGATTATGCAACTTATAATGTCATCCCAACTATCCGGGTCTTCCATTCCATTAGTGTAACAATATATTGCATATTGGCTTGTAAATGTATTTTCAGGATTCTTTGTAGTTAAGTAATCATCTACATAGCACGGGAATAAGCAGTCCCAGATATAGTCTTCGTAATTTTTCTTTTGCTTTACAAACCCTTTTTCTACTAGTTCTTTTTCTGTTAAACTTGTATCGTCTCCGATTTTAATGTCGGCATATACTTTCCTTTGTTCTGCTGTGATTTCTGAAAGATAATATTCCTGCGGTGTTTCTGTATAATATTCATCATTAAAATATTCATATTCATATTTTGCAAAAGCAAATCCGTAAATAACAAGAAACCCTGTAAAAACAACAGAAAGAATTGCTGCAATTTTAACTAATGACAAACTATATTTTTTTGTCGTACATTTTTTTACATATGCACGGAACACAAAACAAGTGTAAGCAATGAGAAAAACAAGATTTGCTATATAGGGAATTATGCCACTTAAAGTATTTTCGTGTTCAGGACTATTTATTAAGAAATTAAATACAAGAGTAGCGGCATTGAATAAAGGGAAAAATAAACCGCTTGTAATAAAAGAGCCAAGAATAATTAATACTAATGCAGATGTTATAGCAAGCAATTGCTTTTTTAAATTGTACCTACAGCACATTATCGTGTAAACAGTAAAAAATATATATCCAACAAGGTAAAAAGCTAACTCAACAACACTTGGAAAACCGGGTGATAAAGGCTCTACAAAATACCAATAGCCTAAACCAAAGTTAAATACAAACATTATATTTATTGCACACAAAGTAATAAAAAGTATAACAGCCCTGATAATGCTATCTTTATAAACTACCTTGTTCCAAATTGTTTTACAGATGTCTTTAAATTTAACTTTGCCATCCTCAACAGTTTCTACTTTAGTCCAGTCATTGAAATTATTATCCGAATTACACATAGTCTTATCTCCCTTCGCAAGATGGATTTAAGTTAAATATTCATAACCGTTTCTCTTAATTATACTATAGCAAGGAATACTAAAAACTTATGTGGAATGTAATTTTTAGACTGTTTTTTGTAACAATTGGACTAATAAATGATTTTCGAAGTAATAGGGGCGGTGGGAACTTATTAGTGAAGAGTGAATAGTTAATAGTGAATAAGTTAAAAATCCTCGTTCTTTTTGAACGAGGATTTTTTGGAGCTGGTGACGGGAATCGAACCTGCAACCTGTGGTTGTATTTAAGGGTAACTATTTTACTTGTTAAAATCAATTGCATAATGTTATCTGATTGATTGAGCAAGAAAGTAGTTTTATTCAAAATATTGTAAATATTCAGACTCTTGTTTCATAGATGTGTACGCTTCTTTTTCTGTACCGAAAAACGAATATGCGAATTTCCTGTCTTTTGGTATCCAAGTTGCCGGGTAGGAATCAGGGATATTGCAACACAAATTCCATTCATCTGCATCATAAACATATATTTCTTCATATGTATATTTGTAAAATCCATTTGAACTTTTCAAAAGTATAAATCTTTTGGTTTTGTCTTTGTTATATATAACTTTTATAACTTCATAATCTTCAAAAGATAGACTTTTATTATATAATTCTTCTGCAATTTCTTCGGTTGTAGGAATAGGTGGAATGGATTGCTGTTTCTTTTTGTTAAGTAGTAGGTTTTTAAGTTTTTTCATAAACTCACCTCTAATACAGTATAGCAGAAGGATATACCAAATTCAATATTTGTATTTATGTGGTCAGTAATACTTTATATACTCATCAACCCCACAAACTTGTAGTATATATGCACGCATTGGTATTTCTCACCGTCAATGATTTCTTTTTCTGATACCACAATTTTCTCAATAAGCTCGTTCAGGGTTTTTACATTGAGTTCTTGTATATTGCAACAAATGTGGTTCTATGTTATAATTCTTAATGAACCAGAAAAAGGGGCGGATAAAATGAAAGATAAAGATTTTGATATAGGCAATCGTATAAACTTTAAGGATCTTGCAGATAAAATCGGTAAAATTGACCTTTCTGTTTGTGATGAGTTGGATGAAGATGCGATGGCAGAATTTCTGTGTTCTGTTTTACCGGATGTTGTGTCCAGCATAGAACCTTGTACCAAAGAGGAAATATATGATGAAATATTGGAAAATTTTTATTTTCTTATAAAGGCGATAGGTGTTGAAGAGTTTTCTTTTTTCAGGTTTTCAAATCCTGACTATTGCCGAGAAATAATTATTGACGGAAAAGAATATGATTTAGACGGAATGTTTACTCATGATGATGAAGACGAAACCGGGGCACTGTGTGCTATTGATTCACTAATAGGTGATATAGTTTGTGAATACGACGAAAGCGAAGAAGAAGTTCTCAAAAAAATACAAGCGATGATAAATATAAAAAACGGAAAATGAGATTGTTTTTCTTTATGGTCAAAGAGATAAAAAACGAGAGCAGGGATTAGTTTCCCTGCTCTTTTGCTAACTCGTTTTATTCGGCTTACAGTGGCGGACAAAGGGCGGATTATTCGTTGCGTAATGCCTGATTGATATATTTGTGTAAATCCTTGAAAATCTGAAAGGATGTATCCGCAAAGCCTTTGAAATCGGTGGTTACGGCTGATTTGTCTGTAAAAAGTAGTATTGCCATTTTGAAAAGTGGTAAATTTCAAAATGCTTACAACCCTTGTAACAGTCGGCATCGCCGTCTGTTGTGAGCCGTGTTGAGTGCCGTTACGGCGCCAACACTTATTCCTGCCACTAAAATCGGGCGGTTACCTCCTTAAATCTTAACAAATTTATTTGATATTAAATCTATATTATTTAATGTGTATTTTATATATATATAACCTATATAATTCTCCGATAATTCATTATTATCATTGTGTGGTTTTTCAAAAACATATTTAATTCCTGGATAGTCTTTGGGAGTTTCTTTAATCCATTCTTCTTCACCGACATAATCCCAACTATAAAAACATTCCAAGTCATATTCGATAGTAGCATTTTCACCATGTTTTTCTCTAAACTGGTCTAATGTCATACCATAATTCTGTAAAGCAATGTATTTCAATGTTGGTTCGTCATTACTTTTTATAAGTTCATCAATAATATTTTTTGTTTCCTCTTGCTTATCATCGTAATACAACAAGTACATACTCAAAAGATATCGTTTGCTATCTTTCGTTTCTGCTAATTTCAGGCACTCGACAGCTTTTTCTATATTTTTTTCAACACCTAATCCGTGTTCATAAAGATATGCTTTATTACATAGAGCGATATCGCTGTTTTTCACTTGCGAAAGATTATAAAGCATAAAAGCTGTTTTATAATCATTTTTTCTATACGAATAATCCGCAAGAATCAAAATTTCTGTTGCAGTATATTTTCCAGAACTTTTTTCGGAATATGTATATAGAATCAAATTGTTGGTTTCATGTGTTGAATTATCATAATTATTCTCAACAGAAACATTCTCACCAATCACAATATCAGCGTCTACAATTAGGTTTTCATAAATATAAGTACCTGTTGAAACAAGGCCTATAATAGCAAGGACAATTTAAATTAGTTTAAAACCATATTTTATAACTGCTTTTATTTTTTCTTTCTTCTTTAATTTATCATCCGTCATAATTACTACCAATATTCTTTTCAAACAACTCATTTAACCTTCTAACTTCTTCTGTTTCTAAAAGTTCTCCTTTTTCATTAAACGGCACATCATTAATATGATGGAACAAATAAAAATCACTTTCTGAACCGTATATACTTCTATTTTCAAGTTGTAACATCTTTTTTGCTCCAAGTTTACGGTCTTTCATTTCAAGATTGTTTAGGTTGCCTTTTATATAGTTTATGTAATCTTTATTTGTAATTTCACTTCTCTTAAATAGTCCTTTTTCGGAAATTAAATCCCATCGAATGGTGGAAATTGATTCTTTGTATTCCTCCAATTTATATAACATATCATCTTCTAACGACACATATATAGGTTTTCCATATCTTATATGAATTTTAGTAATATTTTCCTTTTCCGTAGAAGTATTATACGTAAACTCCGTAACCATAGGAATAATTGGGGCTGCTGATTTTCTTGCTATATCTACAATACCATAACGCATTGGTAAATGCAGTTTGTTAGGCGATAAATTCCATGTTGCTTCAGGACAACAATAAATTGAATGACCTTTCAGTAGAATTTGAATCATATCCAGTTTAGAATAATTTCTACTTTTATCGTTACTATAATTTTTATCAACTAATATAAGTCCTGTACAAAATTGAGCTAAAATTAAAAATTTACTTGTATCAGCGCCGTGTAGAATAACACAATGCTTCGGATTACTTGGTATCCAGCACATATTATCAAGTAATCCTTGATGCGTTGAAGCAAAAATACAGGGTCCATCAGGTATGTTTTCAAGCCCATCGGTTATACACTCTAATTCTCCACCTGCTAAAATTCTCGTAACAAAAGCATCAAGTTTGTTTACATACTTCTTTAATTTGGGAGCAACAGTCAAAGCACCGGGCGTTGTGTTGGTAAGTTTTCTGCTTAAAATATTCTTCCTTAAATCTTCATAATATTTAATTCGCTCTGCTTCAGATAATTTCATTTCTTCTTTTACTGATAAATATGTAAAACTCTCTTTATTTGTCATTACTTCCTCCTGTTGTACCCATAAACAAAAAAGTGCGCCCACCGAAGCAGACGCACAAAAAACGCAAACTCCGATAGTCGCCTAACTAACTCATGTGATATGGGTGCACAAACACACAAAAACAATGATGGAATTTGCATTTTTATCAAATTCATATTGTTTGTGTATGCACAAATAAGCGTAATATTCCATAAAAAGAAAAATACACCCAATTTCACACATGTTCAGTTAGTTTGGCATTATTAAGTTTACCATAATTATTGTGATAATTCAATATTAAAGTTGAACAACAAAAAACATTTGGTTTGCGATTGCTTTTTGTTGTTTGGCTGTGCTAATAATAAAAATAAGGTGTTGATGTTTTTAATTAAGTGCATAAAGAAAGACCGAGTAAACCATTTGAGTTTACTCGGCTTTTTGATGGAGCTGGTGACGGGAATCGAACCTGCAACCTGCTCATTACGAATGAGCTGCTCTGCCATTGAGCCACACCAGCGGATATTGAATTTTGATTTGTCGGAATGGTGAGGGAAAAGGTGATATCCTTAAATACAACCAAAGACCTGCTCATTACGAATGAGCTGCTCTACCAACTGAGCTATTCCAGCAAATTCTATTTAAAATGCAATAGTATTATATATAAAATACTATTGTTTTTCAAGTGTTTTTTGAATTATATTAAATTATTTCAATTGAATTATATTACTTCGTTCTGAGGTACAGGCAAGCCTGTACCTTACGGTTCTATCGATTTCTTATGCTTCGTAACTGTAGGTATAGGCTTGCCTATACCCCAGAATAAGCAACATAGAAACAGAAACGCAAAATAACTAAAACCGCATAAAGATATAAGTGTAATTTATATAAAATAACAAAAAGATTAAATATATTAAATTTGATAAATTTTGCTATTGACTTTAGCACTTTAGTGTGCTACCATATGAACACGATTTTTAAAAGCGGAATTTGTAGAAAGGAATGATTTTTGTTTTAAACAGAAATCGTAGGTCAAAAATATGACACCTTTAAAAAATAATGATGTTACGGAGCTTTACAGAGCAATATTGAGTCTTGAAAATGAAGAAGAATGCGCTTTGTTCTTTGAGGATTTATGCACCATAAATGAAATTGTTTCTCTTTCTCAGCGCTTGAGCGTTGCAAAAAAACTTGACGAGGGCAAAACCTTTTCAACCATTACTACTGAAACAGGTGCCAGCTCTGCAACAATCGGCAGGGTTAACCGTTGCCTTTCTTATGGTAACGGTGGTTATAAAAAGATAATCGAAAAGCTTAAAGGGGGAGAGAACAAATGAGTATTGATTTTTCTGTTCTCAATCCAACTGAAAAAATCATTTTCGAACTGCGCAGTCTTTATACAAAGTTTGGTTACAAGCCCTTTAAAATGAGCAAGTTTGAGGAATATGATTTATATGGCAGTAACAAGGATTTCCTTGTCAGCGGAAATTGTATTACCTTTACCGATACAGACGGCAGACTCCTTGCTTTAAAGCCTGACGTAACATTTTCCATTATTAAAAACCTTGACGATTCCGTTGAAGGTGTAGAAAAGGTTTATTATAACGAAAATGTTTATCGTGAAAGCAAAAAAGCAGGTGGATTCAGCGAAATAATGCAAACAGGTATTGAATGTATGGGTGACATTACCGATGACGATGTTTGTAATGTTATTATTCTCGCTGCTCGAAGTCTTTATGCCATAAGCGAAAACTATGTTCTTGATATTTCTCACTTGGGTCTTTTGAGTGGTATTTTTAATGCTATGGAGCTCAATGAGAGCAATAAGACAGAGCTTCTTTCTGCTATTGCGGAGAAAAATGCAGGTGCTATTAAAACCCTTTGTGAAAGCTTTGGGGTTGGTGAAGCGCTCCAGAATATGCTTCTTGAAATTGTCAATGCTTGCGGAAGACCATCTGAGGTTCTCAGAAAAATCGGTGCAGTTGCAGTTAATTCAGAAATGCAGAATGCATTTAACGAGCTTTCAAAGGTTTGTGAAAAGCTTATTGATGCAGGCTATGAAAAGAATATTAATATTGACTGTTCCCTCGTTAACGATATGAACTATTACAATGGTATCGCTTTCAAAGGTTTTGTTCACGGTGTTCCTGCAAGTGTTCTTTCAGGCGGAAGATACGATAAGCTTATGGAACGGGTTAACAAAAAAGCCGGTGCAATCGGTTTTGCAGTGTATCTTGACGAGGTTGACAGACTCCTTGAAAATAAGGATGAAACAACCGAAATTGCTGATGATGGTTGGCTTAACGTTGCACTTCCTAAAGGCAGACTTGGTGAAAAGGTTTATTCTATGTTTGAAAGTGCGGGTTTTGAATGTCCGCAAATTTATGAGAAAAACCGCAGACTTATATTCGAAAATACAGAAAAGAAAGTCCGTTATTTCTGGGTTAAACCCTCGGATGTTGCTATTTATGTTGAACGTGGCGCTGCTGATGTAGGTGTTGCAGGCAAAGACATTCTTCTTGAATATGCACCGGATGTTTATGAGCTTCTTGATTTAGATACGGGCAAATGCAGAATGTGCGTTGCAGGTAAAAAGGAATTTACCGATAACGGCACAAGCACATTAAGAGTTGCAACAAAGTTTACCAATATTGCAAAAAGCTATTATGCGGATAAGTGCCGCGACATTGATATTATTAAACTTAACGGTTCAATTGAAATTGCGCCTATTTTAGGTCTTTCCGATGTTATTGTTGATATTGTTGAAACAGGCGCAACTCTTCTTGAAAACGGACTTGAACCAAAAGAAACTATTGTCGGAATAAGTGCAAGGCTTATTTCAAACAAAGCAAGCTATAAGTTTAAATCAGAAATAATTGACAGATTGAAAGAGTCTTTAGATGTTATTGTGAGGGAAAAACAGTGATTAAGGTATACAAACGAAGCGAAATCTCAACAGAAGAAATTCTTGAAAGAAGCGAACAGACAATTGATGTTGAGGGTATAGTTACTGATATTATAAAAAACGTCCGTGAAAACGGAGATAAGGCACTTGTCGAATATAGCAAGAAATTCGATGGTGCGGTTGATGATGTTCTTGAGGTAACAAAGGAAGAAATTGAAGATGCTTTAAAACAGGTTGATAGTGAGCTTATCGAGATCTTAAAGCAGGCGAAAGAGAATATCACTGCTTTCCATTCAAAGCAGGTTCGTAATTCCTTTGTTATTAATGATAATGCAGGGGTTATAATCGGTCAGAAGGTATTGCCCATCGAAAAGGTTGGTCTTTATGTGCCCGGTGGCACAGCTTCTTACCCGTCATCAGTTCTTATGAACTGCGTTCCTGCAAAAATTGCAGGATGTAGTGAAATTGTTATGGTAACACCTGCAAAAGAGGGCAAAATCAAGCCCGTAATTCTTGCGGCGGCAAGCATTGCGGGGGTTGACAGAATCTTTAAAATAGGCGGTGCTCAGGCTGTTGCCGCTCTCGCTTACGGAACAGAAAGTGTGCCAAAGGTTGATAAAATTGTTGGGGCCGGTAACGCTTTTGTTGCAGAAGCTAAAAAGCAAGTTTTTGGCACTGTTGATATTGATATGATTGCAGGTCCCAGTGAAATTCTTGTTGTTGCTGACGGAACAAACAATCCTGCTCATATTGCGGCAGATTTGCTTTCACAGGCAGAGCACGATAAAATGGCAACTGCAGTTCTTATTACAGATTGTGAAGAGCTTGCAAACAAAGTAAGTGAACAGCTTGAAATTCAGATTCCTCAGCTTCCAAGAGCAGAAATTGCCCGTTGTTCAATTGATACAAACGGAAAAATTATTATTACAGATTCACTTGTTGAGGCTATGGAAACATCAAATATTTTAGCACCCGAGCACCTTGAAATCTGTGTTGATAATCCTTTTGAATATCTTGGTTATGTTAAAAATGCCGGTTCTGTGTTCCTTGGCAAAAACTGTCCTGAAGCTCTCGGTGACTATTTTGCAGGTCCTAATCACACCTTACCCACAAGCGGGACAGCACGTTTTTCAAGCCCTCTTTCAGTTGATGATTTTGTTAAGAAAACACAGTTTTCATATTTCAGCAGAGATGCGCTTAAAGAGGTATCTTCTAAAGTTGTGCGCTTTGCTACTGAAGAAGGTTTACACGCTCACGCAAAGAGTGTAAGCATCAGAGGAGAAGAATAAACCGATGAGCAAATTCCTTGATAAAAGATACAACTCTCTTGCGGCGTACGTTCCCGGTGAACAGCCCCAGGATAAAAAATATATAAAGCTTAATACAAATGAGTCACCTTATCCGCCAAGCCCTGAAACGCTTGAAATGGCAAATAAAGGTCAGGCGGAATTGTTAAGACTTTACCCTGACCCCGATGGGAAAATTCTTACAAAAAAGCTTGCAGACCTTTATGGTGTTGAAACAGAAAATGTTTTCCTTGCAAATGGATCGGATGATATTCTCAACTTTGCATTTATGGCATATTGTGCCAACGGTAGAAAATCATATTTTGCCGATATAACCTATGGTTTTTACAGCGTTTTTGCAAATCTTCACGGGTCAGATTATACTGAAATTGCGTT
>JAZNGU010000019.1:0-3910 GCA_045576615.1 Acutalibacteraceae bacterium
TGTTAAAGTATTGTTTTCTTCTGCAGTTTTATCAACAATTGTTGAGCGGTAACGCATTCCGTTTTCGTCATATTCATAAGTGATTAATTTTTCACTGTTTTCGTATGACTTTAAGGTTCTGCCCTGCCAAGTGAGTGTTGCACCAAGGTAATTTGTCGGGTTGCCAATGTTGTCATAGGTAATTGTTTTATCTCCAACAGTTGAAAGTCTATCTTTCCATTGTGTTTCGTAACTGAAATTTGTTATATTAGTTGCAGTTCCTAAATCACCTGTGGTATATGCATATTCTGTCTTTGTGAGAATATTGCCGTTATTGTCATAAGTGTAAGTGTAGGTTTTGCTTTCTACTGCATCATTGAAACGAACAAGCTGACCTAACTTATCATATTCATAAGAATATTTGTCGGTGGTGGTTCCGTCTGCATTTAATATTTTTTCGGCAGAAATCTTATTTTGCTTGTCGTATTCGTAATAGTAACGGCGATTAAATTTGCGGTTTAACCGCCGTTACTATTTAAATTACTGATGGGCTTCCTCTTCCCAATAGATTGTATCGTATTCTTCGAGAGTATATTGGTCAATGATATATCTGCCATCTTCAGTTTCTTTAATATGAAATTCTTCAACTATTGGATAGCCCTCATATTTCAACCATAAACAATGGTGGTCTGCAGAATACTTTTTGATATAATCATATATATCTTTGTCCAATTCAATTTCGCCATTACTTTTTGCACATTCTACTATTTTATCAACTGTTTCTTTGTCTTTGATATTATCCTCATCTTTTGCATCAAGCGACATACAGACCATATCTACTTTATTACGATTTAATATTGGTAAAACCATTTCTTTATTTATATAAATGCGTGCTTTTGAATCGTTTGGAGATTCAATAATAACATTATTATATTTATCAAATTCTCTATTATAAAGACAAAAGAAGTCTGAAAAAGGCGTAATATAATCAGAAAGATCACCATATTTAATATAATATCTTCTTGGAAAAAGCGTTATATCTTCTACAATAAGATCATACTTATCAGGCATACTCTTATCTGTATACACCTTATTGTTAAATCTAATTCCAACAAAATTATCTGCAGAGTCATATAAATATTCGGCATCAGATACAGAATAAGACAATGAAACCCCACCCCAATATAAAACTACAACACATATAAATACAACTATATACTTGAGAGCTTTTTTCGTATTTAATTTCATATATCCTCCTAGTATAACATGCTAGTAGAAATTTTAGCTATTTTCCATTCAAGTCTAACAGTTGTACGCCTGTCATATCCACCATACCAAAATGGGTCTGCTATAGTGTACATATAACAACTACGAATATAAGCAAAATAACCAAAGATTAAGCAATCATCAGGTGCAGTAACATCTTGCTCTGCAATATCTATAGTTGCACACGAATTTTCAACTGCTTTTTTAGTTTTGCCTTTACTTATCACTTTAGCAGTATACATTAGATTTGTAACAAAGGTTTTATAGCTACTCTTTCCCGTTGAATGCCAATATCCAATAACATGCTCTTTTATCTCATACGCTACTCCAATATCACTAAACAAAAATGGTCTTTGCTTTGTTTTATCTTTTTTGTGTTTATCATTGTGAACTTTTTTATAATTCTGATGGAAAAAGTCCGTTGCATATACTGCCATAATGTCAAAAACCAAATCGCCAATAGCTTCATAGTACGAGTATATTAAATCAGAAAACTTTTCCTTATTTACTTTTTTCTTAATTTCTATTGCCAAAGCACCTTTTTTGTACTTGGCATTTGTAGATATCGTAAATGCCTTTTTATAAGAATCAACAACAAACAAAAATGCAAGTGCAGTAACAATTTTTGCTCCTATTTCTGCCGCCTCCTTCTCCCCAGAATAGTCAACCATATTAACAGGAGAGTTTGCACAGGATAAAAAATCAGGGGACGGTTCTGTGATTGGGTTGTTTCACACTAAAAACCGCCCCTGATTTTAAATTTAAAAAGGTTGAAAACTTTGATTTATAAGGGCTTACGGCTCAATCATAGAACCGTCCCCTGATTGGTCCCAAAACAAAATCATTGACATTCAAAACATTTCAGGACTTTTGGGAGTAAGACAAAGAACCGTCCTCTGTCTTAACCATGTGCAATCCCTTGACTTTTAATAGTTAGTCTGCCTTGTCTGATTGTCTCCTTGTCTTGTTACAATTGATCTATGTAAAAACGGATAATATCTTGTATATTTTCTGGTAAATCTCCGGAAACAATGTGGCTGAAGCCTATCTCATTATTATCTTTAATATATATACTTCCACTTTCATTTAACTGAAAGACTCCCCCTATCTCATTTGATACTGCAAAAAACACTATAGAGTCTTTATTTATCTTATCGACAGAAACCTCAAAAGATGACAATTCGTTTAAAATATCATTAATTTGATTTTTATTTGTAATTGTTACATCTTTATCACTTGATTCTAAGCTAATAATAATTTTATCAGTTACATCTAATGTAGGAAACTCAGGAAGCTTATAGTCATTCTTTATATAAACTTTGTTTTCTAAAATCTCCTTTCGATAAATAATATTTCTGTCTTTATCAGTTTTTAAAATAGTCATTCCGAATAAATTATAGTAACCAATATCAGTCTTATACCAACTATTATCCGAACCAAAAGGTATAAAGTTACCATTAAGATAATTGAATACTGAATATTCTTCATTTAAGAATTTTATTTCATTTATCCCTCGCGTATATTTTCTAAAAGCAACTGAAACAGAGAAATACAAAATCATTATAGCCAAAACAACCGAAATTATTTTTTTTATTATTTTCATCTTGAAACACCACTTTTTATTATGTACTAATTTTTTGCCATCCTAATTTTGCCAATGTTGGAGCTAATTTTTTAAAAGCAGAATTTAATTTACCATTTTTCACAAATTTTTCTACTTTACTAAATTTAGAGCTATCTTTCTCAAATATATGTGCATTATAATCAAAGCCAACTTTTCCCGATTTTGCACCACAATCAGTAACAGCTGAACTCGAAGTAGCAACACCTTTTTTATACCAAACATAATGGGCTATCAATTCATAAGCTATACCTTCAACTGTTCGATCCTTTAATGCATTTTTATTTATTTTTCTTGCTAATCTTCTAAGTGCATATGAAAATGTTTTAGTTTTACCAGTTTCAAATATTTTTACTATATCTGTTCGCCAATTCCGCACCTTAATTGCACCGTTTTCATAAAACGCAACAACATCTTCGCCACCGATAGAAAACGTTAATATATAAGATGGTTTAGTAACTTTGTAACTTCCTGAATAACGATTATCATATGCTTTCCCTGAAACAGACTTCTTATCATACCCATTCACATCCACATTATTAACCCCATCATTCTCACAATAAGCGAAGAGGTTGCAACCGAGAACAGTACCTGTAGCATTGAGGTAGTTGGTATCGTCAGTGTTGATAAAACGACCTGTGTTGGGGTCGTAATATCTTGACTGGAGATAATACAAATCCGTATAGCCATCGTAACAATAACCGCGGTAACCAAATGGGTTAAGCAGGCTTATATACATTCTATTCGTAAAATCAATTGAAATTGTTGGAGAAAAGATATCAAGATGATAATCAATATTTCTTTTACCCCATACATCATAGGAATAAGTAATTTCAATTTTACCTGTTGCATTTACAATTCCGGTTATATCACCCTGAAGATTTTTAAGGTAATAATAGGTTAATTGCTCATCTGTACCATTTACCCACTTAAAACCGATAACTTCATCGGAATTGTTATACAAATATTTTGCAGAAAGCTCTATTTCGTCATCAAGTTTAACAACAGTTGAAACAAGTTTTTCTCCCAACCAGACGTAATCAA
>JAZNGU010000020.1:0-21140 GCA_045576615.1 Acutalibacteraceae bacterium
CTACACATTTTTTTGGTGTTCCGCTTAGGTATGACGGAGAAGATGTTCAGGAATATGCAGTTGATGAAATTAAAGCTCTTATTAAGTTCATCGAGGAACAAACAGGCGAAAAGTTCGACTGGGATGCATATTTCTCAAGAATGAAGATGTATAACGAACAGCTTGAATATGAGCGTCAGAAATGGGATATAAACAAAACTCCTTATCCACAGATGACGGGTGCTGCTTTCTGGCTTTACAGAATTTTCTATTTCAACCTTTCAGGTGGCTCAAACGAGAAATTCCTTAAAGTTGACGAAAAAGTCAATAAGATTATGATGAAAGCTTATGAAAAGAAAACTCCTGTTTCAAAAGAAATGCGTCACCGTGCAGTTGTTTGGTCTTGCCCTGCAAACTACTATACAAGTTTTGCAAACTGGCTTGAAAACTGTTGGGGTATGAATGTTGTTATGGATATGGAAACAATGATTTCATATCTTGAAATTGATACTGAAGATAAAGAACAATCTCTAAAAGATTTGGCGAAAACATACCAACGCTCTATCATGCGTAAGCATACAAAGGGCGGTTATCGTAATGTTGTTGACGAGCTTTGGAGAATTGTTGAAGAATATAATGCGGATACAGTTATTATGTATGACCAGATTTCCTGCAAAGGTATGGATGGTCTTGCAGGTATATTTGATGACCAGGCAAGAGAAAGAAATATTAACTTTATCTGGGTTAAGCAAGACCTTATGGATCCCAGAACAATTTCAAGAAGAGATATGCGAGAGCAGGTTAATAAATATATGCAAACAGTTTTGCAGGAAGAGCCTCTTGATGAAACACTTCTTGATTTTGAAGACGATTTAGCTTGGTAAGGAGATTAAAACTATGAAATATTTTGGCGGATGCGATGTAGGTTCTACATATACAAAATGCGTTATTCTTGACGAAAAGGGTAAGATGGTCGCAAATGTTACAAACAGAAGTAAAATAAATCCCGTTGCAAGTGCAGAAATTGCTCTTGGCGATGCAATAGCACAGGTTGATGGACTTAATTCAGCGGAAGAATTAAGCTACCTTATCGGTACAGGCTACGGAAGAAATAAAGTTCCCTTTGCAGATGAAAATATATCTGAAATCAGTTGTCACGCTATGGGTGTTCATGTAACAAATCCCGAGGTTAAAGCGATTATTGATATCGGTGGTCAGGATGTTAAGGGCATTTCCATTGATACTGACGGAACAGTAAAAAACTTTGCTATGAACGATAAATGTGCCGCAGGTACAGGCAGATTTTATGAGGCAATGGCAAATGCTTTTGAAATGACTCTTCCTGAGTTTTCGAAGCTTTCTCTTGAGGCAAAAAACACTATTCCGATTACTGCTCAATGCACGGTTTTCGCAGAAAGTGAAGTTATTTCCCTTGTTGGTGAGGGTAAGCCTATGGATGAAATTGCCGCAGGTATTCAGCTTGCAGTTGCAAAGCGTTGTTTTGTTATGGCAAAAAAGGCGGGTGCAACAGACAGCATAACCCTTACGGGCGGTTGTGCAAAAAATGACGGTCTTAAAAAAGCTATTGAAAAGGTTTTAAAAATCAAAGTTGTTGAACTTTCAACTGACCCTCAGCTTATGGGAGCTTTAGGTGCGGCAGAATATGCCCGTCAAAAAGGTCTCGCAAAGGAGAATTAAAATGGATATATTTTTAATCATTTTAGCAGTTATTGTAGGTTTTTTTCTCTTAACCTTTGCAATATATTGGTTTAACCTTGATATGAAGCTTGTGCGCAAGGTTTATGATTTATTAGGTAAGCATTACGACAATATGAAAAGAGATAAAAAACTGTAATGGAAATTTTTGATTCTTTAATTAAAGAAGTTTCTGAAATAATAAAGCCTTATTCCAAAACAGAATATCCCTACCAAAAAGAAAACTCCTGGGAAGATGTTGGGCATAATCAGGTAATACTTCAAAAAGAAACACTTTTTGAGCTTGATGGTGTAGGATTTAATCTTTTAACAACTTCTCATATTGAAGATTCTGTTACTGTTATAGGCACGGATTTGCAGGATTTAAAGGGGAATACAAAATTTGCCCGAATTTGTTTTATTGAATTTGAAGAGGGCGAAGATACCCAGAAAACATATAACCTCATAAGAAAGATTGAATATACAAAATATCACTTTTTCCCCGATGGTTATATGATAAGAACATCTGCGAAAGCACATAAAGAGAGCGTTCGTGTTTCCAAGACTGCCATTAAAAGAGGTATTGATTTTCAGAAAATCGGTAATCTTCTTATAAACAAATACAAGGAAAATCCTGTAGTTAAAGGTGTTAGGGTTGTTTTTGTAACGGAAAGTTCTGTTGATTTTTCAACTCTTGAAGTGCTTTCAAGAAAAAATCACGAAATAACAGAAACACTTAATCAGGTTATGAACAACTTGAATTTTGACTGCGATACCTGCAATCTTAAAGCGATTTGCGATGAGGTTGAGGGTATGAGAGAGTTGCATTTTAAGAACTCGATGAGTAAATAAGCGTATGGAAAAGAAAGATGTAATAGATTTTTTCGATAATCTGGCAGAGGGTTGGGATGCGGAACAAATTCCTAAGGATGCCATAATCGAAAGAATACTTGATAACGGGGAAGTAACAACAGGCAAAGATATTCTTGATATCGCCTGCGGAACGGGTACATTATTTCCGTTTTATTTCAAAAGAAATGTAAAGTCAGTTACGGGGATTGATATTTCACCTGAAATGGTGAAAATAGCAAAAAACAAATTTCCTGAAACAGAAATAATTTGTGGTGATGCAGAAGAATACCTTTTTAATAAAACTTTTGATGTAATAATGGTTTACAATGCTTTTCCTCATTTCCCCAATCCCGAAAAGCTCATAAAAAACCTTGCGGGTTATCTTAAAGAAAAAGGCAGAATAACTGTTGCTCATTCAATGAGCAGAGCGGAAATACAAAGCCGTCACAGAAAAAGAGCGATAAATGTTTCTTTGGAATTACCCACAACAGAAACATTGGCAGAAATGCTCCGACCATATTTTAATATTGATATAATGATTTCTGATGACGAGATGTATCAGATTTCAGGAATTAAGAAATAACAAAGAAAAGCCCTTTCCGTTAATTGACAATGGAAAGGGCTTGTGTTAATATAAAAAATGTAAAAAATTTGGGCAAAATTACGCCAGGAAAGGTTGTTTTTTATGCAGAAAAAAATTGAAAAGATTATCAACCTTATTAAAGAAAAAGATATTAAAATGGTTGACTTTAAAATGGTTGATATCAACGGTCAGTACCGTCATGTGACAATCCCTGCAGAAAATTTCTCTGAAGATACAATGAAAAGCGGTATAGGCTTTGATGCTTCAAACTACGGTTATGCTGTTGTTGAAAAAAGCGATATGGTTTTTATTCCCGACCCTGATACCGCCATTATTGACCCATTCTGTTCTATTCCCACATTATCAATGACAGGTAATGCTATGATTATTGATAATCCACAGAACAGACCTTTAGCTCAATATCCCAGAAATATAGTTCTTGCGGCAGAAAAATATATGGCAGATTGTGGCGTTGCAGATACAATGCTCGTTCTTCCCGAATTTGAATTCTATCTCTTTGACCAAGTGGGTTGGAACGTTAGCCCTGACAATATAAGTGCAGGGGTTGATGCTAAACAGTCTTATTGGAACAGCGATGTTGCAAGTGACGGTGTTATTGTTCCCAAGCAGAAAAACTATCACATCGCAAAACCCTTTGACGTCACTTATGAATGTCGTAGCGAAATGTGTATGCATATGGCGGATGCAGGTATTGAAATCAACTACCATCATCCCGAGGTTGCTGCATCAGGTCAGTTTGAAATTGAGCCTCAGCTGGGCAAAATGTCAAAAATGGCAGATGCTACAATGTGGATAAAATACATTATCCGTAACACCGCTCTTAAATACGGCAAAACTGCTACATTTATGCCGAAACCCATTTACGGTGAAGCAGGTAGCGGTATGCATGTTCATATGCTTCTTCTTAAAGACGGTAAGCCTGTTTTCTCTGACGATAACGGTTATGCAAATCTTAGTGAAACCGCACATTACTTTATGGGTGGTCTTCTTAAGCACATTGCTTCACTCTGTGCTCTTACAAACCCCAGCACAAACTCATTTAAACGTTTGATTCCCGGTTTTGAAGCACCTGTTACAGTTGGTTATGCAACATCAAACAGAAGTGCGGTTATCCGTATTCCAGCATACGCTAAAGCTCCCGAGAAACGTCGTTTCGAGCTTCGTAACCCCGATGCTACCTGCAACCCCTATTTCTGCTTTGCGGCTATTCTTATGGCAGGTCTTGACGGTGTTAAAAATAAAATTGACCCTCACGCAAACGGTTGGGGTCCTTATGACTTTAACCTTTTCAATCTTCCTGAAGAGGAGAAGGCAAAGCTTCAGGGCTTACCCACAACTCTTGATGAGGCTCTCAATGCTCTTGAAAGCGATCACGATTACCTTACTGCAGGTGGCGTATTCCCTGAAGAGCTTATCAAAAACTTTATCAAATCAAAACGTGCTGAACTTGCTGAAATGGCAAAAATCCCCACACCTGCTGAGTTTGAAAAGTATTATAATCTTTAATTAAAACAAAAATCACCTGCCCGAAAGGGTGGGTGATTTAAGTATAATGGGTTATAATATCAAGAGATTTAAAATGAAAGGCAGAGAAAATCTTGTAACTATGATAATAGATTTCCATACCCACGTATTTCCCGAAAAAATTGCAGAAAAAACAATTGAAAAATTGAGCTTTGTTTCAGGCGGTCTTATTCCTCAGACAAACGGCACTTTGAATAGTCTTAAGCTTTTAATGGGGAAAGATGGTGTTGATAAAAGCGTTATTTTATCAATTGCCACTAACGAAAAGCAACAGACTGCAGTTAACGATTATATTAAATCCTGCGAAAGTGAAGATATTATTCCTTTCGGCTCGGTTTATCCACACGCTGAAAATGCTTTGGAAGAATTAGAACGGATAAAAGAAATGGGACTTAAAGGAGTTAAGCTCCACCCCGAATATCAACAGTTTTTTGTTGACGACCCCAAAATGAAGCCTCTTTATAAAATGATTTCCGCGCTCGGTTTAATTGTGGTTTTTCATGCAGGTGTTGATTTCGGTTACCCCGCACCCTATCACGCGACCCCCGAAAGATTGAGAACAGCTGCAAAATGGGTTGATTCACCGATGATTTGCGCCCACTGGGGTTCGGCGGGAATGGGAGAGGATGTTTTAAAATATCTTTGTGACATTCCCGTGTATTTTGACACCGCTTTCGGTTATGCCTCAATGCCAAAAATTACAGCACAGCGTATTCTTGAGAAAAAGGGTGTTGACAAAATTCTTTTCGGTTCAGATGCCCCCTGGCACGCTCCGTCTTGGGATATAGGTATGATTAAAACTCTTGAGCTTACTCATAATGAAGAGGAAAAGATTTTCTCAGGTAATGCAATTAATTTACTTAATCTTTGATTATTAAGGATTTATTAATTTCAGATCCGTAATATTGACTTTACTTTTTTAGGATGGTACAATTCTTATAAAGAAAACTCATTTTAAAAGGAAAAGAGTGATAATATGAACGGAAAGAAATTATATAAAAAAGAGGACGGAAAGAAAATTGCGGGTGTTTGTGGCGGTATTGCGGAATATCTCAATATGGACCCAACTCTTATTCGTCTTGCTTGGGCACTTTTCTGCTTATTAGGTGGTAGCGGACTTCTTATCTACATTGTAGCGGCATTTGTAATGCCAAATGAAAGTGATGTAATACAATAAAAAACGCCGAAAGGCGTTTTTTTATTTAGTGAGGAGTTAGGAATGAGGAGTGAGGAGTGTCGGGACTTGCGGTCGGCCTTATAGAGCTTTCCTAATATAGTGTATAGTTGGGTATGGGCAAGCCCATACCTTACGCTTACTGTTCTATCTGATATATTTACATAAACAAACCAATGCACCCGTAAGGCACAGGCTTGACTGTGCCATTCGAGAAATTTGAAAGGTATAAATATGCAAACTGGCTTACAAGCAGAACTATTTGAATTACAAGATTTAAAATACAAAGAATTTCATCAAAGGCTTATGCCCACAGTCAATCCTGACAAGGTTATCGGCATTCGAACACCTGTTTTGCGGAAATTTGCAAAGGAATTCGTAAAAAGTGCAGAGGCAGAGAGTTTTTTAAAAACTTTTCCCCATAAATATTATGAGGAAGATAATTTACACGCTTTTTTGTTGGAAGAAATAAAGGATTATAAAACCTTAATCACAGAATTGAACAAATTTCTTCCCTTTGTAGATAACTGGGCTACATGCGATATGATGCGCCCCCAAATATTGGAAAAACATAAATTTGAGCTTTTAGAAGATATAAAAAGATGGCTTTCTTCAAATGATACTTACACCATCCGCTTTGCAGTAAACTGTTTAATGAATTATTACCTTGAAGAAGATTTTAAACCCGAATATCTCGGGTGGGTTAAAAATATTGAAAGTGAAGAATATTACATAAATATGGTAAGAGCATGGTATTTTGCAACAGCACTTGCAAAGCAATATGATGAAACAGTAAAAATTTTAGAAAACCATTCTCTCGATAAATGGACTCACAATAAAACCATCCAAAAATCAATTGAAAGCTACAGAATAATAAAAGAACAGAAAACTTATTTGAAAACTTTAAAAAGATAAAAAACACTCCAACCACTTTCAAAATGGTTGGAGTGTAGTATTTTTAGAAGAATTTTATATCATTTGTCTTTTTTCACACAGTCAACACAAGTGTTTTCTGTAAGCATAATTTCAAGCTGAATTTCGCCTTTACCTTCGTCAAGATAGTGTTGATTTTCTTCATTTGCACGGGCAACAAAGCCGTCACCTGAAATTACGAAATAACCGGTCATTGTGAGATCTTTTTTGTCTTTTTTTACAAGGATTGTAATATCATCGCCGTTATCAACCCAAGTCCCTTTGTGTGATCCTTCGTATACAGCTGTGCCATCAGCAAGAAGTTCGCAAACTAACATTTCTTCTGTAGTGTCTGCATTGTACCATTTGCCAAGGTATTTGCTGTCTTTATATATAGCTTCTGTTGTTTCTTCAGTGGTTTTTTCAGATTTTTTAGTTTCGGTTTCTTCCGAAGGTTTTTTTGAATTACAAGCACAAAATGCTAAAATTGTTAATAAAGCAAGAAAAATGCTGATAAATCTTTTCATAATAAAACTCCTCTTTTTTTATTGGTTTTATAATATCACCAACTCATATTTTTGTCAATTAATTATATTCTGTTATAGATAACAAATGAGTAGAAGTCCATATTCGTTTTTTGTAAATTATTTATATTGAAAACTTCAACAAACAGGAATATAATGGAGTATGGATAGTTTTAAATTTATTGAGGAGGTAAATTTATGAAAAAGATTTTATCTTTGGCATTATCTTTACTCATCGTGTTCAGTTCGATGTCATGCATTTCTGTATCGGTCAGTGCAGCAGATGCTTGTGAACATTCTTACGGCAGTTGGGTAACAGACGTATCTGCAACATGTACAAAGGAGGGTTCACGTCATCACGAATGCGTTTTGTGCGGTTATGTTGAAAGTGAGGTCGTGGCTAAATCCAGCCATAGTGTTTCTACGTGGACTACAACTACTGCAGCAACTTGTACAGCAACGGGTTCAAAATATGGAACATGCTCCAATTGCTCACAGAAAATTACTCAAACAATTTCTGCAACGGGGCACAGTGTTTCTTCATGGACAACAACTGTCGCGGCAACTTGTACTGAAGCAGGTTCAAAATATGGAACATGCTCTGATTGTTCTGCAAGCATTACTCAGGAAATTGCGGCATTGGGACATAGTTTTTCTGAAATGAAATATTCTGAAATGGTTGATGGCAGTACAGAAGGTGAACGTACTAAAGTATGTTCACGTTGTAGCTATATATGGCAAGAAAATTTGTCCTATACCCCTATCTATACCATTGATGATTTGAGAAATATTGACAACAATCTCAGTGGAGCTTATTTGTTGATGAACGATATCGATTTAACAGAAGCTACTGCTGAAAATGGTGAATATAACCACAATGGTTTAGGTTGGAGACCCATTGGTGCATTCTGGGAAGATAGAATTGAATATTATTCTAAATTCACAGGTGTATTCAATGGTAACGGACATACCATTAAAGGTATGCAAATTAGCTTTGATGATTCCATAGAAAGTGCTCCAAACTATCTTTATCTTGGTTTGTTTGCTAATATCGGTGATGATGGCGCAATATTTAATTTGCGTATATCTGATATTGATATTGATTGTAATAATAACAATATTACATACGCTTACGTTGGTGGTATTGCCGGTGTAGGCGATGGTGTATTTGAATACTGTAGTGTAGGCGGCACCATCAATGTAACAGGTGGAGTCAAAGAAATTGATGTTGGTGGTTTATGTGGCCGTAATATTGGCGGTAATAGCTTAAAATACTGCGATAATAGTGCCGATATAACTTGTGAAGTTTATTCAAATAAGGCATATGTTGGTGGCTTGGTTGGTTATACAAAATCCTATAGCGATTCAATCAACTCATGCTGGAACGCCGGAGATGTTAAGGTAAGTGGTTCTGCAACAACTTATGCGGGCGGTGTGTTCGGATACCTTGGCGGACTCGCGCTTTTAGGTGTTTGTTCAGTTGAAAATTTATATAATACTGGTGAGATAAACGGACTTTCAAATAAATATACAAGTGGTCTTATCGGACAACATTATAAATTTTTTGGAACGCCAAAAGTAATTACTTCTTACAATATTGGTAAAGTACGATATGGTGTTGATGAAGCGTATAATCCCGAAGGATATATAGGAAATGCCTTATCAAGTCAAAGTGCAGAAGATTCCTACTATCTTGAGGGTACAGGCGACAGCAATGGTATAGCTATGCCAGAAGAAGCAATGAAAAATCAATCAAACTATTATGGTTTTGATTTTTCAAACATCTGGACAATGGAGAATTCTACATATCCTGTTTTAAGAAACTCTTTCTGTAACAAGTACGGCCATGGAGATGGAGAATGGATTGTTGAGAAAGAAGCAACTTGTCGAGAAGATGGATATGAGGTAAAGAAATGCCAATTCTGTGGTGTTGTTGCAGAAGAAAAAATAGTTGAATCAGATGGTATGCACAATTTCGGTTCTTTGCTTTTCAGCGTTGTACCCACAACAAATACTGTCGGTTATGCAACTCACACATGTTTTGATTGTGGCTTTATGGAAGAAGTTGAGGTTGCTCCATTAAGTGCTGAAGGAACTTGTGGCGATTCTTTGTATTGGATGTATTCCGGAAGTGGCATTTTGTATGTGTATGGTAGCGGTAACATGGACGACTATGCGAGTAAAGATGAAGTTCCGTGGAGTGCTTTCAATGAAGAAATTACAACAGTTTTACTTGATGATACCATTACGGGTATAGGTAGTTATGCGTTTTATGGCTGTCCCAATATCAGGTCAGTTACCATAGCGGGACTTGTTCAGTTAATGGAACTTCCTATGAGTCTGGAATATATAGGAGCAAACGCTTTTACACAATGTGAAGCTTTCCCCGATATTGATAATACAAATGAAATTATTGGTAAGTATATAAACAGAGTAGACAGGACACACGTAAAGGTTTTCGAATTGTCAAAAGATAACTATTTTGAAATTCGTAATACATCAGGTAATTGTAGTAGTTTTTATGGTAATTGGATTATTACTAAAAATGCAACTTGTTCAAGCTATGGTTCTCGTTATAAAGAATGTTCAAAATGTGGTTACAGAGTTACGGAAAGTATTTCTAAAACAAGCCATACTGTATCCTCCTGGACAACGACTAAAGCTGCGACATGTTCTGCAACAGGTACAAAAACAGGTACATGTTCAGTTTGTTCTTCAACTGTAACAGAAACTATCGCAAAAACAAGTCATAGTGTATCATCCTGGACAACAGATATTTCTGCAACTTGTACTTCAACAGGTTCAAGACATGGTACATGTAGTAATTGTTCAGTCAATGTAACAGAAACTATTGCTGCTTTGGGCCATTCTTATGGTGATGAAATTCCTTCTATTCTGGCAGAAGGTGAAACAACAGGTACATATACACAAAAATGTACACGTTGTAGTCATACTATAACAAATAATATATATTATACACCTATCTATACAGCAGAAGATTTAAGAAATATAGATAATAACCTTGATGGTTTTTATCTGTTGATGAATGATATTGATTTAACTGAAGCAACAAGCCTTGGTGGCGAGTTTGACCATGAAGGTCATGGATGGAAACCGATAGGTGTTGAGTGGAGTGGTTCAAGTTATCATGTTGTTGCACCTTTCAGAGGGGTTTTAAATGGTAATGGCCATACCATCAAGGGTATGCAAATCAGATTTGATGAAGATGATTTTATAGATTCTTCAACTTATTATGGTGGTTTGATTGCTACAACCGATATGGGAGTTATCTCCAGTGTTTGTTTGTCGGATGTTAGCATAAGTTTTAATAACTCAGATGTTAGCAGTGCTTACATTGGTTCATTTATTGCAGATAATAATGCTGCATTGGATTATTCAAACTCAAATGGTAAAATTAATGTGAATACTAAAACCGCAATACTTTACGTTGGCGGTTTAGTAGGTAATACTACCAATGATTCAAGAATAAAGAAATCTACAAGTAATATTGACATAAAAGTTGAATCCGAGGTTTCAGAAGTTTGTGTTGGTGGTATTGTTGGTTATTCAAAAACAAAAGCCGGTAAAATAGATTCCTGCTCTAATTTTGGTTCCGTTGAGGGATACAGTAACGGTGCTGAAGCAAATGTAGGTGGTATAATCGGTTATTGTATGGGTACCACAAATTTAGCTAACCCAAATCCCCAAAACCTTTTTAATGCGGGTGAGGTTAGAGGTTCTGACAGCAGTTACACCGGTGGTATTATAGGACAACAATTAAAAGGTATATTTAATCTTTCAAAAGTTTCATATTCGTATAACACCGGATTGGTTCAGTATAGTTTTGATAATGGCAAGACTTTCAATTTAGGTAATGCTATAACAAATAACAAGGCTACAAGTTGCTATTATCTTGAGAGCTCGGGTGATGGCGTAGGAACAGCTTTATCTGACGCTGAAATGAAAACACAATCTTCATTTTCAGGCTTCGATTTTTATGATGATTGGAAATTTGGCGATTACGACTATCCTATTTTGAGAAACTCTTTCTGTGAAAGATTTGGACATAAGGATAGTGTATGGCAGACAAAAATCGAAGCAACCTGTGGTACTGAAGGTAAAGAAATTATGCTTTGTCCTTCTTGCGGTATGCCTAAAGAGACAAGAATTATCGATGCCACAGGAGAGCATAAATTAGGTTCCCTTACCATTACAGTTGCGCCTACTAAAGACACATCAGGTGAAGGCTATCGTGAGTGCGAGGATTGCGGAGAAAAAATATATGAAATTATCGGAGTTGCTGATGACAGCGGTTCTTGCGGTGATAATTTAACATGGGCATATGACGACGGTGTTCTCTCCATTTATGGTAGCGGAGATATGGACAGCTGGACAGATGCTACAATGGTGCCTTGGCATTCTGTAAGAGAAGAAATAAAAGAAATCTTTATTAATAAAGATGTTACAAGCATAGGTAATTTTGCATTTAATGGTTGTATTAATGTTGCGGAATTTGAATTGCCTCAGGCAGTTACTAAAATCGGTGCAGAAGCTCTCAGCAATTGTTCTGCATTCCCCAACGTTGATAACCCAACAACAACTTATGCTACATACACAAACAATAATAATAAAACACATACAAAAATCTTTAAACTTTCAGACGATACCAAAGATTATATTTATGTTTTCGATGTTTGTGACTTTAAGTCAACGGTTGTTGAGCCAACTGTTGAAAAATATGGTTACACAGAACATAAATGTAAAGAGTGTGGTTACACATACGAAACCGATATCGTTAACCCCATAATTAATGATAATTGTGTTGTTGCTCCGGAAGGTTCCACTTCTCTTGTGTTATTTAACAGTGGTCTTAACACAACTGCAGGTAAATGTTATGGTTCTCAATCCAGTTGCAAAAATCCTGCTTGGGATACAATTGATAACCAGAATTATGATATTTATGGTCGAATGAGAGTCAGTGGTTGCTCTGACAGAATCAGAATTGGTTTGGGCTTTTATGTTTCAAAGCCGGTAATTGAAAATGCAGTTTTGTCTATCAATGCATACGATGTTGACGAAGAAGGCGGCGAGTATGACGAGGTTATTCTTGTTGATGAAACAACAGGAACACAAACTATTGTCGGTACGCTTTCCGGTATGAATAACCAGTGGAATAACACTAAAATATCTATTTCTCCCGATAAGTTTACCAAGGGCCATGTTTATCACTTTGAAGTTCAGATTAACGATACCCGTGGTAGTTGTACCTGGTGGGTATACGTACGAAATGTTGCTTTGCAGATTTCAACAAAGGGCGAAACAGCAACGGAAACATTCTCTGATGCAGCTCTTTCTGCTACTATTGATGAAAATGGCACAGTAACAGCAGACTTGTCTCTTGCAACATCAAGTGCAATGAACTTAAAGGTTGAATATGATGCGGTTTGTGCAAATTATCAGTATGGTAGTTATTTTAAGGACATAACCTCAACTACAAGTCTCAGCAAATACACTTCATTGTTTGGTCTTGTGGATGGCGCACCCAAAGGTGTTTATTCTATTACGGCATACATTAAAGATGCAAACGGAAATGTTTTGAAAACTTTGACAACAAATGCCGGTTATACATATTATGCTGTATCATATGATTCAAATGGTGGTACAAATATTGTTCCTGAAGACAATACACCTTATTCAATAGGTAAAACCGTAACAGTTCTCTTTAACAATGTTCCCACTCGTGAAGGATACGCTTTCTTAGGTTGGAGCGAAGATAAAAATGCTACTGAAGCAACCTACACAGCTGACGGCAAAAAGACCTTTGTTATGAAAGAGAGCGATGTTGTTCTTTATGCTGTATGGTCGGAAAATGTTTGTGTTGACCACAAGTTTGTTGCAACAGTAAAAACACCTGCAACTTGTACTGAAGATGGTATCATGATACATACTTGTGAGGTTTGCGGATATTCAGAAACTCAGGCTATCGTTGCAGAACATAAGTATGAAGTAACGGATAGAGTTGACGCAACTTGCACAACAGAGGGTTACATCGAATACACCTGCTCTGCATGCGGTGATGTTTATAGAGAAACATTAACTTCATCACACAAATATAAGGCAGAAATTACAAAGGTTCCCAAAAAAGGTGAAAATGGTATTATAACCTACACTTGTACAATTTGCGGACACACGTATACAGAAGAAATTGTCGGCGACGGTTCTCACATTCTTCTTGTTCAGGATGTTGTTCCGTGGAGCGTTGATAATAACCCAAAACTTCTTAATAAATTAGTTGATGAAGGCTATATTGATGGTTGGTCCTTGACCAATACCACAGACTTCGTTAATGTTGACCTTAGTGAATTTGAAGTTGTTTTAATTGCTAATGACCAGACAACTGCAACATATAATAAACTTGCGACATTTAATAATAAATTGTGCGAGTATGCTGAAAACGGCGGTACAGTTGTTTATGGTGCTTGTGACCACGGTTGGAAGAGCGGTAATATTTCCTATTCACTTCCCGGTGGAGTAGTTAAAGGAAATTATTATTCAAATGCTAACTATATTGTTGACTACACCTCTCACATAGTAAAAGGTGAATTAACAGATAACCTTGAATTGACTAACGATAAACTTTACGGAACTTTCTGTAGCCATACATATTTTGATACAAAGACATTACCCGAAGGAAGCAATATTATTCTTGTTGACGGTAAAGGTAATCCCACTCTTGTTGAATATGCTTATGGTGATGGTCGTATCGTAGCATCCGGTCTTACCTGGGAATTCTATTTCACAAGAGTTTACGGAAACATTAATCCTAACTTCTCAAAATCAGTTTATGATGATTTACTTGTTTTTGCTTTGTCTAATGGTTGGTGTGTTGACTGCAGACATGCAACTCAGACAGAAATGAAAGAGGCAACCTGTACAACAAGTGGCTATGTAAGAGATGTGTGCTCTGATTGTGGCGTTGTTGTACATGAGGAAATTATTCCTGCTCTCGGTCATGATACAACAGGTGGCTACAATGTAATTAAAAAGGCAACTTGTGAAGAAGATGGTCTTAAAGAGCTTTATTGCGCAAGATGTAATGTTTTAATTGCAGATAACATTGTTATTGCTGCAAGTGGTCATGAATTTGGCGATTGGACAAATGAAATTGAAGCAACTTGTCATAATGAAGGTACTCGTGCAAGATACTGTATTCACACAGTTGCTACAGATGAATACGAAGCTTGTGATGCACATGAAAGCAAAACAGTAGAAAAACTTACTCATGAATACAGTGATGTTGTTGCAACAACTGATGCAACTTGTTTGGAAGATGGTTTCGGTTATCGCAAATGTACTTTGTGCGGAGATGTACAGAATGAAGTAATTCTTGCCAAAGGGCACGATTATTCTGCTGATTGGGTAATAATTAAACAAGCAACCTGTACGGAAAAAGGTGCAAAAGCTCATGTTTGTACAAATTGTAATTTGGCATTAGATGAAACAGAAATCGAGCCATTAGGTCACAACTATGATGCATGGGAATATATTGTAACACCTACTTGTACTACAGATGGTGAGCGTTACACAACTTGTCTTGAATGTGGCGAAGAGTTTAATGAAATTGTCAAAACTACAGGACACAAGTATTCTAACGAATGGACATTTGATGTTCCGGTAACTTGTTTGACCGATGGTGAAAAATCTCATCATTGTTTGAATTGCGATGCTAAAACAGATACAACTCTCGTAAAGGCAACAGGTCATATTTATGGCGAATGGGTTGATGATGTAACTGCAACCTGCTTGGAGGATGGTGAACACCACAGAACCTGTGTTCAGTGTCCTGCAGAAGAACGTGAAGTTGTACCGGCTTTAGGTCACAATTATTCAACTGCATGGACATACGATATTGAACCTACATGTACAGAAGACGGCGAAAAATCCCATCATTGTACTCGTTGTGATGAGATAATAGATGTTACAGTTGTTGCAGCTAATGGTCACTCTTTTGGTGAATGGACAGTTGTTACAGAGGCAACTGCGGATGCGAATGGTAGCAAAGAACGTACATGTTCAGTTTGTTCATTAAAGGAAACTGAAGAAATAATCTATGTAGACCCGACTTATGCGATTTCCGGTACAGTTTCTTACATAGTAACTACTGATAAATATGGTGCATCAAATCTTTATGTCGGTGGAAAAATAGAAGCTGATATTTCACAAATCGTTTCAGGTGATGGTGGTGCATTTGAATGTACATACCAGTGGAATGCAAGCGGTGTTCCCATTGAAGGAGCAACAAGTAAAACCTACACTGTAACAGAAGCCGATTTAGGTAAAAATATTTCTGTTACCGTAACAGCAGTTGAACCCTATTCAGGTTCTGTAACCGGTGCGAATAAGCTTGTTTATCTTGATAAGGTTGAAAATGTTAAAGCCGAAAATACAGACGAAGGTGTTAAAATCACCTGGGATAAACATGATTATGCTACCGAATATAAAATATATAGAAGTACATTAAATAATGGCCTTTTAGCTACTTGTAAAGCAACAACAAGTGATTTAGAATATATAGATACCAGTGCTAACGACGAATCTAAAACTTACTATTATTATGTAGTTGCAATTAATGGTTCAGCTAAGTCATTAAAGTCAAATGTTGCAAAAATTAAATATGTAGCTATTTTCCCGTTGTATGGTCAAATCTTAGATGATGGCGGGATTGAGTTAACCTGGGAGATATCTATGGGTAGTTTACCGGGACTTTCAATTAATCCTACCTATCACATTCTTGGTAAAACCGAAGGTGGCGAATGGGTAGAGATAGGCTGTCAAAAGTCACCGTTCGTTTACTACAATAATGGCGAGAATTACGAATATTTCGCTGTTTATGGTGAAAATGATGGTTATACATCACCATTATCAAACATCGTTCATCTTTACGGTTTGAAAACTCCTACTGTTAATGCAACTGTAAAGGGTTGTTACGTTGAGGTTACATGGGATAGTGTTCCAAATGCTATCAATTATACAATCCGCAGAAATGGCACTTATCTAACAACACTTGAAGGCTTAACAAGCTATCAGGATTTTGCTATAGACACAGGCGTAGAATATACTTATGCGGTTTGTGCCAACGACGGTAAAACCAACAGTGCATTCGGAGAAGCAATAGTTTTTGCCGATTTGATGCATGAATATGATGACGAAATTGTAGAAATTGAACCAACTTGTACTGAAAGCGGCTCTGCATATGTGATATGTAAGATTTGTAGCTATAAACATATGTATGAATTAGAGCCACATGGTCACAACTTTAGTGGCGAATGGACAATAGATAAAGAGGCTACTTGTTCGGAAAATGGTTATAAATCACATCATTGTATAATATGTGATGCAACAACTGACAGAACAACAATTTCTGCTACAGGACATGATTATGGTGCATTGGAATACGCAGTGACACCAAGCTGTACAGGTGAGGGTACAATTTATCAGAAATGTCAGAATTGTGACAATGAAAGAGAATTTGTCGCTCCTGCTCTTGGTCATAACTATTCTAATAGTTGGACTATAGATGTAATGCCTACATGTACAGAAGCGGGTTCAATGTCCCGTAAATGTAGCCGTTGTGATTCAGTTACAGATGTAACTGAAATATTACCTCTTGGTCACGATTATTCAAAGGATTACACTATTGATGTTAAACCTACTTGTACAGAATCGGGTGAACAATCACAGCATTGTAATAACTGTGGCGATAGAATAAATATTTCTACTGTTGAGCCACTCGGTCATGATTTTGATACAAGATGGACAATTGATGTTGAACCTACATGTACAGAAGATGGTGAAAAATCTCATCGTTGTCTTAATTGTAGAGAAAGAACCGATGTAACCATTATGGGTGCAACAGGACACTCTTATAGTGATTGGATTATAGCTTCTGAAGCAACTTGCTTCGAAGCAGGTCTCAGATATCAGGAATGCGAAAACTGTAAAGAGAAAAACTATGAAGAAATTCCTGCAGGCAATCATGTATATGGTGGTTGGACAGTTGTCACAAATGCAACTTGTGATATAGAAGGCTTGAAGACAAGAGTTTGTAGCCTTTGTGAAGCTGAAGACTCTTCAGTTATCGAACCACTCGGACATTATTACTCAACCAACTGGACAGTTGATGTAGAATCATCTTGTACAGAAGACGGTTCAATGTCACACCACTGTATCCGTTGTGAAGACAAGAAAGACGTTACAGTGTTACCTGCAACAGACCATTGCTTTGGTGCATGGCTTGTTGACAAGGAAGCAACATGTGATGAGGCTGGTACTCTTTACAGAGAGTGCGAAATTTGTGAAACTCGCGAAACAAAGGAAACCGAAGCAAACGGACATTTCTTCTCAACTGCTTGGACTATTGACGTAGCTCCTACATGTACAGAAAAGGGTATAAAATCTCATCACTGCTTTAACTGTGATGCAACAAAAGACGCAACACGAATTTCAGCAACAGGTCATATTTATGGCGCTTGGATATTTGACGTTGAAGCAACTTGTGAGACTGAAGGTTCAAGACATAAAGTATGTGAGAACTGTGATGATACGGTAACGCAGAGCGTTCTTCCTATGGGACACCATTACTCAACAATGTGGACAATTGATGTTGATCCCACTTGTCTGACAAAGGGCGAAAAATCCCACCATTGTTTGCGTTGCGATGATAAGCAGGATATTGAAGAAATTCCTTATGGCGGACATATCTTCGGCAAATGGTATGTAGTAACAGAGCCCACTATGGATACCGATGGCGTTCGCGCTCACAAGTGCTATAACTGTGAATTTACAGAAGAATTAGCAATACCGAAACTTCATAAATACACAGCAACTTTCGTTGCTGATGGCGATGTTGTTGCAACGGTTGATTTCCCTGAGGATGCAACAGAAATTGAAATTCCCGAAGTACCCTTTAAAGATAAATATTCAGGCGAATGGGAGAATTTTGAAGTCAGAAATAAAGACTTTACCGTTAATGCAATATATACACCTGTTTCTACAGATAATATGGATGGTATAGACGCATCTAACAAAACAGATTATTTCGAATCAACAGGTGAAATTGAAGTTAATCTCCATGCGGCTGCTCAGGAGAAAACAATCATTACAACTACAACAAAACCTGTTCCGTTGGATATCGTTCTCGTTCTTGACCAGTCAGGTAGTATGGCAGATGGTAACAAAACCGGTGCACTTAAGAATGCTGTTACAAGCTTTAGCAACACCGTTCTTGGAGATGCAATTTCCAAAAATGTTGACCATAGAATAGCTATTGTTGGTTTCGCTTCCGGTGGTAACGATAATCTTAATTACGAAAACACAGAGCTCTTAACTGCTGATGTTATCAAGTATAATAAAATCAAGGATAGTGATTACGCTAATACTCTTGTTTCAGTTAATGATAATGGCGAAATTAATAATATTATTTCAAAAGCTATTAAAGAAATTGATGCAAAGGGTGCAACAAAAGCAGATCTTGGTCTTGAAATGGCATCAAACATTTTTGCAAATAATGCTATTTCCGGTAACAGACAAAGAGTTGTTGTTTTCTTAACTGATGGCGAACCCACCAGCTACAGTAATTTTGAATATTCTGTAGCGAATGCTGCAATTCAGAATGCTTACCAAATCAAGAACACTTATGATGCAAATATATATAGTGTTGGTATTTTTGACAGAGCAACAGCAAGTAATGCAAATGTCAATAACTTTATGAATTACGTTTCTTCAAACTATAACGAGGAAAAAGTTTTAAGTAAAAAGAAAGCTGAAACAACTCCTGCTGCAAGCGGTTATTATCTTGATGTAAGCGATGTTTCTAAACTTTCTGAAATTTTCACTTCAATTGTTGAAGAGGCTATTATTCATACAGGTGAGTTTGATAACGTTACTTTGAAATACACATTAACAAAGAACTTTACCCTCACATCCGTTCAGGAAGAGGTTCTTCGCAAGGATGCTGTTGAAAAACTTGGTGTGACTAATGAACAAATTACCATTACCAGAAATGATGATGGAACTACTACAATCATCATTGAATCTGTTTCACCATGGTTGCAAGATGGCGAATATGTTGTTGATTTCACTTTCAGAGCAACAGCAAATGAAAATACTTTGAAGAGCGGAACATACCAGTCAAGTACATATGACAGTGGATTGATTCTTGAAGATGGAGAAGGCTATGAAGCAGTATTTACACCTGATACAGTTGATGTAAAAGGCACAAGCGGTATCGTTACATTCAATATAAATAAAGTGCCGTATTTCATTGAAAGACTTTCCTCAACTTCCAGAGTTTTAGCCCCCGATGTTGATTTTGGTCTTGACCATGAGTTCTCGGGTTGGAATATTCCATCTAATTTAACTCTTAACAATGAATGTAGAACCTTTGAAGCTTCTTTGGACAGAAATGAATATATCGTTTCTTGGAATATCAATGGTGAAATGCTCGAACATACCTATGAGGTTGGCTCCATTATCACACCTCCTGAGGTTAAAGGTGATTCAATTTGTGGCATGTTTGCCGGTTGGGATAAAACTGTTCCTGAAACAATGCCTTCTGAGAACCTTACATTTACTGCTGTTTATGAGGCTCATTACCACAACTATACAATCACAAAAGAATTTGAGTCTTGTGATTTGGGCGGTATGCTTACATATACCTGTGAATGTGGTGAAACCTATACAGAAGAGATTGCGCCTTGTGAACATACATGGGAAGCAATTACCGGTGCTACAGGAAATAATGAACAGCATAGTGTAGGCTTCAGATGTTCAGTATGTGGTGTTCAGAACGAAAACGACCTGGAACTTGAACGAATTGATACATATCAGGAAGGCGATGCTTCAAATACAACAGCAACATATGAATTCAATTATGTTGATGAAAACGGTGAGAAGCAACAACCTGATGGTGAAGTTGAAATCTCCGTTCAGCTTGATGAAGTGTTTGAAGAAGATATTCCTGATGATGCAAATGCAAATGTTTATCGTGTGAATGATGATGGTTCAAGAACCTTGCTCGAAAGTGAACAAGACGGAATGAATATGACATTCACAACTGACCACTTCAGTACATACGAGTTTGAGTTCACAACAGGTGAGCAAAAATATCTCTTTGCACAAAAGGGTTCTGAAATTGATTACACAAATAAACTCATTTTCAGTAACAAATATCTTGCAAAAGAGTTCAAGAGTATCGTAACATATCTTATTCCCGCAACGATTAAGGTAAATACAGACGAATCCGGTTATTTTGGTACAGGTACATCTATCGATTTGTCAAAGGATAATACCACAGATAACTATACTGTTATTGTAAATGGTGACCTTAATGGTGATGGTGTCTGTGATGTTATTGACGCGGCGACTGCACAATTGTATTCTGCAGGTTTCTATGAGCCCACAGAGAATGAAATATATGCAGCAAACGGTTGTGTATCTGATGAAATAGATATACTTTCTTATCAGAATGTTGTTAATACCTGTTTGGCATCATAAAATTAATAATCAAAGGCAAGATATCCCCTGTGCATTTTTGAATGCACAGGGGATATATCATTATAGGGCAAAAATAAAAACCTCTTGCATTTCTGTGAAGTTGTCAAGTAAAAGTAGACAATAAAAAATACTTTTAAACAAAACCTATGCAAAGCCCTGTTCAGTTCTGAACTGAACAGTCCTTTTTCTGCCACATTTAGTAGAAGGTCGTTCAGTATTGTAATATTTTACATATTCATTTATCAGTGCTTCAACATCATCGCAACGATAAAATTTAAAGTCTTTGTATAATTCTTCTTTAATCCACCCATTGATAGATTCA
>JAZNGU010000021.1:0-43454 GCA_045576615.1 Acutalibacteraceae bacterium
ATTACGATGTCTGGTATTCTTTCCGATAAAATTGATAATAATTTTTCAGAAAAAAGCATTTTGGATTCCATTATTTTTTCTTTATACAGAGTTTTGAAGTCTGATAACCTATATGATTTTCGTGTTGGATTGTCAAAAATAGAGAGTTATAATAGAGTATTACGTTGGTTTGATATATCAAATCCCTTAGGTTTCTTTTGGAAGAATTGTTTAAGTTATATAGAGGAGAATCCGATAGAAAAATGTTTTTCTATAGATGATAAAATCCTTTATAATAAGATTGTAGATTTACAAGTTCCGCCAATCTTTTTCGAATCGCTTTATCATTATACAAAAATGGATTTTGATTATTCTGATATAAAAAAAGATTTTACTGTTAATGAGAATAATATCTTCATAATATCATTGCTTTACATTCAATATTATGTTGCGCTAGGCAAAAAGGACTACGATTTTGCTACTGATATTTTCTCAAAGGCTATTGCTAATTTTACTCCATTAATATATAGATTTAGAGTTGATGAGGTTTGTAAACATGTTATAAATAATATTACTATAAAAGAATCAGTAACAATAAGTGATGTTATTTTTTCCTTCAATGTGAATGAGTTAAAACCATATAAAATTATAGCTTATAAGAATTTTTTAGATGAAAATAACATTACAAAACCGTTAGAAATTATTGACTTACCGATAGATAAGCAACTCAAAATATATTTTCTTAAAGAAATCTGCACGATTGACACAATGACATGTCTGTATGTCACTTTCCCTAATAGTAATGAGGTCGAAAACCATAGAATAGAAATCTGCAAATTCTTATTTGAAAATGATTCCTCAAATAAAGGCGCATATAGTAAAGAAATATCAGAAATATTAAAAGAACAAGAAGTAAGAAAATTAAACAAAACTATCGATAAGTCTAAATTAAGTATCGATTACCAGTATATTTTAGATAAAACATATGAACAATTTTTAGATTTAACTAAAATGTATTATGATACTAGACCAGATGCAATAGAGTATGTTTCTTTTGCGTCACCTATGATTATCAGTACTGAACCACAAAGCTGGCGTTTTATTGCTTTGTCTCGCGATATTGTACTTGAAAATATGTATAAAGCATATGCTGCAGAGTTTTGTTTTGGAAGTAGAGGCCTTGACACATACCTTAGCACTCGAGTACGACATGGAACGTTTGAAAATACAATAAAAAAAGTGTTTATTGAAAACAATTTGTATAACACTGAAAACAATTTTTTTAAATCTATGTTTTCAAAAGAGCTTGTTTCAATAAGAATTACGGAGGTTATAAAAGAATTTAGAGAACAATTACTTAGTAAAATTCATGTTTTGACAAACACAACATTTAAAGTCTTTATCGAAAATGAGATAAAAGGGGCTCTTTTCGATTATTACATGGATACAAAAGATGTAGCAATAATATACAAACAATTAAATTTAAAAGAATCAATTTCGGTTCTTGATTTTATAAATATTATTTCGGATACAATAGTAATAAAAACAAACGAATATCTTGCATTTATTAGAGATGTTGTTTTAGAAAATCTTAAAAGCGAGATTATTGACTTGTTAGATAATTTAAATGCCGACGTAGAAATCTACTGCTTGGAAGCTTCAGCACTTTCTAATATTAGAAATAACGTATCTAGAAGCAAAACAAACATTCAAAACAAAATAGATGATATAAAAAATTGGTTCTACCTATCCGAGTCAATTCCTATGGAAAACTATACAATTGACAAATTGATTGATGTGTTAAACAAGAATTTATGTCAGCAGTTTGATGATTTTAATTTAATTGATTTTAAAACTAACAACTCTATTTCAAAAGATTTTGTAGGTGAATCTTTCGTTTATCTTTACGATATACTACATATTCTTCTGTCAAATGCAATTATTCATTCAAAATTTGAAAATTTAAATGAATTGAAAATTATTTTGGAGACAACAGAGATTAGTGATGAATGTGTTTCATTCTGCGTAAAAAATAATTATTCTGAAGCATGTAGTCGTGAGCAAGTGGAAGAATCAATTAGAAAAATTAATAATATTTATGTAAATAGAGAATACACAAAAGTAGATACCCACAAAGAAGGCGGAATGGGCCAAATAAAAGTTTTAGACATTTTATATAATATTTTAAATGTCGGGAATACTTTTGAGGCAGTATGTGATTCTGATAATTATGAAATAAAGTTTACTATTTCAAAAAAAGGAGTAATTACGTGTGATTAATAAGATTTTAGTTGTAGAAGATGATGTATTAAAAGGTCGTCAAATAGTTAATTTCACAAAATCAATTAACAACAATATAATAATTACCCAAAAAGGTGCATTAAATTCTGGACTTCTAGAGTTAACTAAAAATGAATATGATTTGGTTATTCTCGATATGAGTTTGCCGACTTTCGACAACAATGAATCAGAACATTTCCAGCCTTATGGTGGATTATTATTTTTAGATGAGGTAAAAAGAAAGAAATATAAAGTACCTGTTGTGATCGTGACTCAATATGCTTCTTTTGGAGAAGGAGAAGGAGAAACAACGCTTGAAGAAATTGATTTAAATTGTAAAAACAAATATCCAAATTTCAAAGAAATAATCTACTATTTAGATGATGATTGGCAAGAGAAGTTAAAGACATACATTGTAGGTGAAAATGATGATTAGAATTCTTTTTATTGATGATAATATTGAACGAACACAGGAAATTGCTAGTTGGTTAGATGAGTATCAAATAGAAAATGATAGCGAATTCGCTGTAACAAAAGATGATGCATTAAGAAAACTAAGCTGTAACCAGTACGACTTGGTAATCGTTGATATTGTTCTACCCGAAAGTATGAAAACACTAGGAGTTTCAAAATCTGCAGGTTTAGATATTGTTAAAGAGATATGTTTTAGCAGAGCAGTTATTCGTCCATTGTTTTTATTGGGTATAACGTCAAATCAAGAAAGCTATGATGCTGTAAAAAATGAGTTTGACAGTAGTTTCATACCATTATCTATTTGGGAAATAGGTGATGAAAATTGGAAAACAAAATTAATTGCGAAAATTAAATATCTTTCAAAATTAACGAATGAGTATAAGCCTATTAATAAAAATAGAGTAGATGTAGCAATTATTACAGCTGTCGATGATGAGTATCATGCACTTGACACTTTGCCAGTATGCTGGAGCGATATAATAATACCATGCGACCCTCTTATATATTCAAGAGGCACATTAACTAGCGGAAAGACTATTTTGAGAGTAAAATTGCCAGAAATGGGAATGAGTGCTGCTTCACATGTTACAACTAGAATTATAGAGTTATTTGAACCTAAATCAGTCGTAATGACTGGAATCTGTGGTGGAAATAAAGATGAAGTAACTTTAGGGGATGTTGTTGTAGCAGAGCGAACATGGGACTATGGTTCGGGAAAGATAAAAAAAGGAAAAGATGGAAAGATAACTTTTTCTGCTTTACCAAACCAAATCGGTATTGATTCGATATTGCGAAGTGATATCGAACGAAATTCAAATATAATAAGCAAGATATGCGACGAATGGAATACAACAAAAGATGATGATAAAAGTTCCTCGATAAAAATAGGTGCTATAACAACAGGTTCTGCTGTTGTGGCAAATAGAGATATTATTGATGCAATTATTGAACCTCAATACCGAAAGGTATTGGGTATTGATATGGAAACATATGGCGTGTATTTTGCATGCGAAAAGTCAGGTAGAAATATAAAATTCGTTTCAATGAAGTCGGTTTCTGATTTGGCAGACGTAGAAAAAGACGATTCATATCATAACTTTTGTTCATATGTGAGTGCAAAATTTGCTTTTGAATTAATTCAACTTGATGTTTTATAATACATAACAAATTATAAGATGTTTAATAACTAATAAAATTAATCGCATTATGAATATTTGATAATAGTATAACAAACTAATGAGTTAGAGAAATAACTATAACATAGGTTTTAATAAAACTTTATATCCAAACAAAAAATCCGAAACCGTTGCCACTTGGCAATAGTTTCGGACTATTTGTTTCTGGTGGAGCATAGGGGGATCGAACCCCTGACCTCTTGACTGCCAGTCAAGCGCTCATCCCAGCTGAGCTAATGCCCCGTATATTATTGTGTTTTGTAGCTTGGGGGTGTTTACCTGTTAACTCGCTCTCCCAACTGAGCTAATACCCCGTGAATGTTTACTGAAAAAGTATAGCATTTTGAGGTTTGTTCGTCAATAGAAATCTGAGTAAAAATATTTGTTTTTTTTCTTGATTTTTTGTTCTTTTTCTATTCCATTTTTAATGTATATATGATATACTTTAATATGTATAATTAGGTGTATTGGGGGCGTTGTGCCCTTGTAATACGGAAGGACAGTTTAAATGGCAAAAATCATTTCCATTGTTAATCAAAAAGGCGGTGTCGGCAAGACCACAAGTGCTGTAAATCTTGCGGCAGCTTTGGGCGCCCTCGGCAAGAAGGTTTTGCTTGTTGATATTGACCCCCAGGGTAATACTACAAGCGGTTACGGAATTTCCCGTAAAAATCTTGCGGCGACATCTTATGAAATTTTAATTGGTTCGTCATCTGCTGCTACGGCGGTTATCAAAACAAAATTTCAGGGTGTGGATATCATTCCCTCAAACATAAATCTTGCAGGTGCAGAGCTTGAACTTGCAGTTGTAGAAAAACGTGAGGCGGTTCTCAAAAATGCGCTTGCTCCCTTGCAGGCAAATTATGACTTCATTTTCTTCGATTGTCCGCCATCACTTGGGCTTATAACTCTCAATGCTCTTACAGCGTCAGATAGCTTTTTAGTTCCAATCCAATGTGAATATTATGCACTTGAAGGTCTTTCACAGCTTATGGCAACAGTCAGAACAATAAAACGACTTTACAATCCTCTTATTGAGCTTGAAGGTGTGCTCCTCACTATGTACGATGGAAGACTTAATCTTACTCAACAGGTTGTTGCAGAAGTGAAAAATTTCTTTCCTAAGAAGGTTTATGCAACAGTAATTCCTCGTAATGTAAGGCTTTCGGAAGCACCATCTTTTGGAGAACCCGTCATTTATTACGACAGAGGTTCAAGAGGTAGCGAAAGCTATATGTCTTTGGCAGAAGAGTTTTTGAAAAGTCAATTATAAGGAGATAAAAAATGGCAGTGAAAAAATCCGGACTCGGCAGAGGTTTTGATGCAATTTTTGCCGATAATTCCGTTGAAGATATTTCTACGGGTGTGAGCACGGTTAAGGTTAAATTACTTGATATTGAGCCTAATAGGGATCAACCTCGAAAACAGTTTGATGAAGATGCTTTAGCAGAGCTTTCTGACAGCATTGCTCAACATGGTGTGCTTCAACCCTTGCTTGTAAGACCAATGCCTGATGGCGGCTATCAGTTGGTTGCAGGTGAAAGACGTTGGAGAGCTTCACGAATGGCAGGCTTAACCGAGGTTCCCGTTGTAATCCGTGATTTAACCGATGCTCAGGTTGCAGAACTTGCGCTCGTTGAAAATTTGCAGAGAGAAAACCTTAACCCTCTTGAAGAAGCCAATGGCTATAAAGAGTTAAGCGATAAGTTTGGTTACACTCAGGAGAAGATTTCTGAAATTGTTGGTAAATCCCGACCTTCCATAGCAAATGCTTTAAGACTTCTCAATTTGCCTGAGGATGTTCAGGAAATGGTATCAAACGGCAGTCTTTCAATGGGTCACGCAAGAGCTATTTTATCCCTTGAAGACGATAAAATGAAAACTGACCTGGCAAAGCTTGTTATAGCAAATGACCTTTCTGTAAGAGAAACTGAAAGAATTGCAAGAAATATGGTAAAAGAAGCTCCGAGAGCTAAGAAAACCAAAAAGCGCAATCCCTATTATGATGAAGCAGAACTTGCTCTTTCAGAGGTTCTGGGAAGAAAAGTAAAAATAACAAAATCTTCTAAAAAAGGTGCTCTTGAAATTGAATTTTTCGATGATGCAGACCTTAAAAAGCTTTTGAAGATTTTTGATAACGAATAAAAGGTGACAGGAGATAGAAAAATGATTGATATTAAATTTTTAAGAGAAAATCCCGAAATCGTAAAACAGAATATTAAAAACAAATTTCAGGACAAAAAAATCGGTCTTGTTGATGAGGTTATTGCCCTTGATGCAGAAAGCAGAAAAGTAAAGGGTGAAGCAGATAATCTCCGCGCATCAAGAAATAAAAACAGCAAAATGATTGGCGCTCTCATGGCTCAGGGCAAAAAAGATGAAGCTGAGGAAATGAAAAAGAAAGTTTCTGAAGATGCAACTCGTCTTGCAGAGCTTGAAAAAGCGGAGGAAGAGCTTTCAAAGAAAGTTAATGATATTATGATGAACATTCCCAATATCATTGATCCCTCTGTACCGATTGGTAAAGATGATAGCGAAAACGTTGAGGTTGAGCGTTACGGTGAACCCCTTGTACCTGATTTCGAAATTCCTTATCACAGAGAGATTATGGAAAGCTTTGAGGGTATTGACCTTGATAGTGCAGGTCGTGTTGCAGGTAACGGTTTTTATTACCTTTGTGGCGATATTGCAAGACTCCATTCTGCAGTTATCTCCTATGCAAGAGATTTTATGATTGACAGAGGATTTACTTATTACATTCCTCCGTTCATGATCAGAAGCAACGTAGTAACTGGTGTTATGAGCTTTGCTGAAATGGATGCAATGATGTATAAAATTGAGGGCGAAGACCTTTACCTTATCGGTACAAGTGAACACTCAATGATTGGTAAATTTATTGATACAATTATTCCCGAAGAAAAACTTCCTCAGACACTTACCAGCTATTCACCTTGTTTTCGTAAGGAAAAGGGTGCTCATGGTATTGAGGAACGTGGTGTATACAGAATTCACCAGTTTGAAAAACAGGAAATGATTGTTGTTTGTAAACCCGAGGACAGCCCCTATTGGTTTGACCAACTCTGGAAAAACACAGTTGACCTTTTCCGTTCACTTGATATTCCTGTTAGAACTCTTGAATGTTGCTCAGGTGACCTTGCAGATCTTAAGGTTAAATCAATTGACGTTGAAGCTTGGAGTCCCCGTCAGCAGAAATATTTTGAGGTCGGTTCTTGCTCAAATCTTTCTGATGCTCAGGCAAGAAGACTTAAAATCCGTGCAGGCGGTAAAGATAAAAAATATTTCCCCCATACGCTTAACAATACAGTCGTTGCTCCTCCCAGAATGCTTATTGCATTTCTTGAAAACAACCTTAATGAAGACGGTAGTGTGAACATTCCCGAAGCATTAAGACCTTATATGGGCGGAAAGGAGAAACTTATACCTACTGTATAAGTGGCAAAGCCACAGCGATATAAATTCCTGACAGAATTTGCGATATGTCCCTTTGGGACGAGAAAAGGATATAGATAATGTATAAAGATAGACGAGAAGATAATTTTAAAAAGAACAAAAGAGATTTTGATAATAGGGATGATTTCAAAAGAGATAATGATAATCAACCCGATAAAGATATAATTTTCGGAAGAAATTCTGTTAGTGAAGCAATTAAAGCAGAACGTCCTCTTGACAGCGTTCTTGTAGCAAGGGGAGAGCGAACAGGCTCAATTCCAAAAATTCTTTCCGATGCCAAGAATGCAGATATTCCGGTTAAAGAGGTTGACCGCAAGAAACTGGATTTTTTGTGCGGTCACGGTAATCATCAGGGGATTGTGGCAGTTGGTGCAGTTAAGGCTTATTCAACTGTTGATGATATTTTTGCTCGTGCAGAGGAAAAAGGTGAAACACCATTCATAATTGTTTGTGATGAAATTGAAGACCCCCATAACCTTGGTGCAATTATAAGGACTGCAGAAGCTGCAGGTGCTCACGGAGTTATTGTTCCAAAAAGAAGAAGTGCACCATTAAGTTTTGCTGTTTCAAAAACTTCGGCAGGTGCAGTAGAGTTTATGCACGTTGCAAGGGTTACAAATATTCCCCAGACTCTTGAAGAACTGAAAGAGCGTGGTGTCTGGATTTACTGTGCAGATATGGATGGGGAGACATTTTATAAAGCAAACCTTAAGGGTGCTGTTGCACTTGTTATCGGCTCTGAAGGTAAGGGTGTCGGAAGACTTGTTAAAGAAAAATGTGATGTGGTACTTTCAATGCCTATGAAAGGGAAAATCAACTCCCTTAACGCTTCTGTAGCGGCAGGTATTTTAATGTATGAAATTTCAAAGCAAAGAGATTTATAATTTGCTTTTGTGAGGATTAGAGAAAATGGCTGACGATAGAAAAACACCAAGAAAATGGTCACTTGAAGAAATAGATGAGCTTCTTCAGGATAGCGGTATGCTTCCTAAAGAAGAGCCTGTTGAAGAGTCTGCTCCCGTTAAAAAGGCGGAGGCAATAAATCCGCGTCCCGTGAGGAATGAGGAGATTGACCATCAGATTATTTCTGAAAAAATAGAACGTTCTGAGGGTAGTGGTGAACCTCAGGTTTATGGTGCATTTGTCAGCGAAAAATACAGGGACAGATTTTTCAACAGACCAATTCAGAATCTTGAAAAAACTGCAGAGCATCAGTTTATTCCCGAAGAAGAACAGAAATATGAAAGAAGCGGTTTTGTTAAACAGAAAAGCAGTTTTGAAAATACCGCGGACCTTTCTCCTGTCCCCACTCTTGTTCCCGATGACAGAATAAATACAGAGGGTGTAACTGATAAGACTGTTGTTTTTGGTAATGTTAAGGAAGAATCGGAAATTGATAAATATCAGGATGCAAAAACCCGAACAATCGGACTTCGCTCTTTAGCTGTTACGGATGGTAATGCTCACGAACAGGAACTTCCCGATGAATATGATGATTCTCAGCTTTCATTTGAGGGCTTTCATACTGCCGAGGTTAACATTGTTGACGAAAGAGAAGTTGAAGAAGAACTTATTAAAAAAAGAAAGGTAAAAGCAAGCACTTTTACCATTACAAGTGATATTACCGAAGAAGAAAAAAGTGACTCTCCTAAAAAATACGGAACCGATGAGTATCGTACCCTTGATGATAAGTTCAAGGTTTCATACTATTTAAAGAAAAATAAAAATACTTCTTTTGTGGGTATGGTTGCAAGTTATATTTGCTTCGGCTTATTAACAGCACTTTCAATATTTGCAATGAATTTTCCGGAAACAGAAAAAGGCGTTCTTGCGGTGTCATTAATTGTGTTGATTATAACTATTGTTGCAAATGCTAATGTGCTTTTAGACGGACTTCGTTCGTTTAAAGGTATAAAATTCGGGAAAAATACAGGTTCTGTTATATCTGTTTTTGCGGCGTTGGTACAAAATTTGGCATTTATTTTTTCTTCGGCAGAGCCTTTTGAAAATGGTCTGGCTTTATTAACTGCTGCGGCAGTTTTACCTTTGGCTTTCAACAGAACAGCAGAGCATTTAGAATATAAGAGAATTGCAGAAAATTTTGAATATATTTCCAACAACGAATTGTATTCAATTGGCAAAATTGAAAAGAAACAGACTGCTTTTGAAATCGGCAGAGGCCTTCTTCTTGATGACCCCAGTGTTTTAGCTTCTCAAAAAACAAGCTTTCCCAGAAGATTTATAGAGCTTTCTCAAAAATTCTATCCGTCAGACGATGTTAACAAACGTCTTGTTCCTATCAGCTTTGGGGCATCTGTTCTTGTCGGTGCAATAACACTTCTTGTTACAAAAGATACTCTTTCTGCAATAACTGCATTTACAGGTGCAGTTTGTGTGAGTGTTCCGTATTTTTCATATCTTGTTGATGCACTTATTATTTCCAAAACCTCTAAAAAGCTCTTGGAAAAAGGCGGAATGCTTGCAGGTTGGGATGCATTTAATGAATGCAATTCTGCAAATGCAATTGCTTTTGACAGTGCAGATATATTTGATGAAAACGGCGGTAATGTTTTTGGTATTCATCCGTTTTACGATATACAGATTGATGAAGCAATTTTATATACTGCGTCCCTTCTGATAAAATCGGGCGGACCTTTAGGAAATCTCTTCAGAAGAATAATAGTTGGTGAAACATCCCTTCTGCCTCCGGTTGACTCGCTTACCTATGAAGATAAATTAGGACTTTCTGCTTGGATTTTCAACAGAAGAATTCTTGTGGGTAACGGTGACCTTTTAAGAAATCACAATGTAATTATTCCTGATATGGCTCTTATTGAACGCCATTTATGTGAGGGAAGATATCCTCTTTATCTTGCAATTGATGGTAAAGCTGCTGCAGTTTTCATTGTTTCTTATGATGTGAACAATGAAAATGCTCGACTCCTTAAATCAATTGAAAAGAATAGTCTTTCTCTCCTTGTCCGTTCGGATGATGCTAATATTACAGATGAAATGGTTTCAACCAAACTTTCTCTCCCTCAAAGTGGCGTGAAAGTTCTTTCTGCCGTTTCGGGTGATATTTATAAGAACTACTGCGCAGGAATTACATCTGCGGCAGATGCTCTTTTGATGCACGACGGAAAGCCACATTCATTCCTTTCGGCAATAAATGCGGCGTTGTCCTTAGGCTCGGTTAAGCATATTCTTAATATTTTCCAGACTTGTGCTATGGGTATAGGTCTTGCAGTTGTAAGTGCGCTTGCCTTTGTTTCAGGGCTTTCATCCTTGAATTGTATTCAATTAATAGTTGTCCAAGGCTTTTTTGCAGCATTTACTATTTTTGTTATGACCGGCAGTCACATTGCAACAAACGGAAAAACTAAAAAGAAGAAAAAATAATTATAAATCATCGGCATCTTGAACAGGTCTCTCGTTGTTCAGGGGGACCCCTGTGTAAGAACCGTTAACATCGCTGTGAATTTCATCGTTGTTGAAATTTTCGGTAACTTCCAATGCTTTTTTTGTTGGATTTTTGTTTTTCATATAAAACACCTCGCATATATTATGGCGGGTTATCTATAAAATAAACGGAGGATTTGATTTTTATGGAAAAAGTTCGTTTAGGCATTATTGGTATTGGTAATATGGGTTCAAGCCATATTAAAAATGCGCTTCAAGGAAAAATGCCCGAAATTGAAATTACTGCAGTTGCAGATATTAAACCTGATAGATTAGAATGGGCTAAAGAGCAACTACCTGAGGTTAAAACCTTTGATACAGCTTCCGCTCTTATGGATTCTGGTGAAGTTGATGCAGTTCTTATTGCGACACCTCACTATGACCACCCGCCACTTGTTATTGAAGCTCTTCAAAAGGGCCTTCATGCAATGAGCGAAAAACCTGCAGGTGTTTATACAAAGCAAGTAAGAGAAATGAATGCTGTTGCAAATAAAAGTGACAAGATATTCGCAATTATGTTTAACCAGAGAACAAACTGCCTTTACAGAAAAGCACATGAAATTGTTCATAGCGGAAAATATGGTGAACTTCAACGAGTAACCTGGATTATTACCGATTGGTACAGAACCCAGACCTATTATAATTCAGGTGGATGGCGTGCAACCTGGTCAGGTGAAGGTGGCGGTGTTCTTCTTAATCAATGCCCTCATCAACTTGATCTCTGGCAGTGGATTTGCGGTATGCCTGAAAAGATTACTGCAGTTTGCCACGAGGGTAAATGGCATAATATTGAGGTTGAAGACGATGTTATGATTTATGCAGAATATCCCAATGGTGCAACAGGAACATTTATTACAACAACAGGTGATTTCCCCGGAACAAACAGACTTGAAATTACTCTTGACAGAGCAAAGCTTATTTGTGAAAATGGAAAGCTTATTGTTAACGAACTTAAGGAATCTGTATCTGAATTTACCAAAACTGCAGAAGAAGGTTTCGGAAGTATTGAATATGAAACCTTTGAAGCTGAACTTGACGGAAGAAATGTCCAGCATCCGGAAGTTATGAATAAATTTGCAGGTGCAATTCTCAGAGGGGAACCTCTTGTTGCTTCAGGTCAGGAAGGCATAAACGGACTTATGATTTCCAATGCCGCATTCCTTTCCTCCTGGTTGGGCGAAAAGGTAACTCTTCCTATTGATGAAGACCTTTTCTATAAAATGCTTCAGGATAAAATTGCAAATTCTACTTTTGTTAAAGAAGTGAAAGAGATTGTTAACGAAAACATGGATTCAACATATTGATTTTAAGGCGGAGAAAAATGATACTGAAATTTTCTAAAACTATAATTTGTCTGATTGCGGTAATGTGTCTGTTAGGAAGTTCATTAGTTGCTTTTGCAGTTGAAGGTGATTTGGATTTCGATTTTAACATTCAACCTGAAATTCCTACAACACAAGAAGAAACTATTCCTGTCGAAACACAAAAAGAAACAGAGAAAGAGACCGAAAAGCAGACAGAAAACCAAACAGAGAAGGAAACTACTAAAAAACCGACAAAAAAACCTACAAAGCCCCATACAACAGAAAAACGGGAAGAACCTCAAGACAATAATGTAAATGCTAATGTTAACAATTCCGTTGAGGAAACATCTACCACTCAACCGGAAACAACAGAAGAAGGTACAGACGATATTCTTCCTGATGGCTCTTTTTATGTTTATCTTGAACGTAACAATGGTCAAAGAAGATTGAAAACCATTCTGAACCAAAAAGGATATGTTCCTGAGCCCGAAGAGCCTATAAGAGAGGGTTATGTTTTTGTTGGTTGGTATTCTGATCCGGAATTTAAAACTAAATGGGATTTTTTAAGAGACCAAGCTGATAAGCCCATAACTATTTATGCCAAATGGAAAGCTGACGATGGTACAGTTGAATATGATATAGTTATAGGGAAAACGTCGGGTGGAAAGTTACAAGTGAATCCTAAAAAAGCCAGCTTTGGTGAGCCGGTTGTTATAACCGTTACACCTGATGATGGTAAACGACTTGTTCATGGAAGCGTTCATATAAACGGTGAACCTACTGACTTTTTGAGCTTTGTTATGCCGAAAGGCAAGGTAACCATTACTGCTGAGTTCGAAGATATTCCCGAAAATGAATACAAATATGATAAATCTAAACTTCCGTTGTATATAGCAATAGGTGTAGTGGTTGCTGTCATTTTGGTTCTTGCTGTTATTATTGCTAAGAAAAGAAGCGACTTTAATGCCGATTTGGATCCTAATGAAGAACTGATTATTGAAGATAATGACGGAGATAATTGGATAGACGAAACAATTGTTGTTGAAGATGGTTTCAAAGAGGGCAAAAAAGTAGTGGAAAATACAGAACCTGATTATGGCGCTCCAGACTTGGATGAAGAAGATTCTGAATAAAATAAAAAATTCCGGAAGTTTTATGCTTCCGGAATTTTTGTTGTTGGGATTTATTGATAATTTATTGCCACCATAAAGAGCATAACAAGTGCGGAAAAGGCGAATTCTGCCACGAAAAGTTTCCAAGACCATTTAATCCATTTGCCGTAGGAGACACCGATAAGACCGATTGCAATAATCATAAGACCGCTTGTGGGATAAAGAAGATTTGTGAAACCGTCTGCGATGCAGAATGTTGTAACAACGCTTTGTCTTGTGATACCTACAAGGTCGGAAAGAGGGGCAACAAGTGGCATTATAAGAAAAGCCTTTGCAGTACCGCTACCAATGAAAAATTCAAGAATTGCAATAACTGCGAAAAGAATGAATATTGCAATATAAGGTGGAACCCCATGCATTGCATTGTTCAATTCATAGAGAATTGTGTGCATTATCTTTCCTTCATTGAGAACGTAGGAAATTGCAATAACAAAAACAATAAGGGGTATTGCAGGAGCGATTGTTTTTGCTCCTTGGAAAAAACTTGTGCCGAGATTTTTACCCTTTAAGCCTGAAAAATGACCTGCTAAAAGTCCACCCACTGTAAAGAGGATTCCCATAGCGGGGAGTGAAAGTCCGCCACCTAAATTAAATACAAAGTCAAGAATGATAAAAATTGCATCAATTAAAATACAGATTACGAAAGCTTTTGTGCCCTTTCTAATGTTTGGGTTTTTAAGAACCGCTTCTGCGTCAGTCATTGTGAATTTTTCGCGGAGTACCTTATCGGATTCATAAACAAGAGATTTTGTTGGTTCTTTTTCAATTTTTCTTGCATAAAAATAAAGGAAAAAGAAAAGAATGAGATATACGCCAACAAAAACTAAAAGACGAAGCCAAAGACCTGAAAAAACCTCTAAATCAGCAAGTTTTTGAACAGTTACCACATTGAACGGATTAAAGGTTGCGGCAGTAAATCCCCAAGCAATTGAAACAAGGCTTAATCCTAAACCAACAAGTGAGTCCCACCCCATAGCAAGAGATACCGCAACTGCAATAGGGACAAGGGTTATTGATTCTTCAAGAACACCTGCGGTTGAACTTAAAAGCATACAAACGAAAATAACTATAGCCATTAAAGCGTATTTTTTGTTACTGAATTTTTTTATGAGAGTTGCCATAATGTATTTTAAAATACCGCATTTGTCAAGAATCAGAAAAGCACCACCGATAAGCACAATTATACCGATAATGGCAATACCTGTTCCTGCATAACTGCTACCCATACAAAGAATGGGAGAAAGTATTATCTTCCAAATGGGCATTTTGTAATCTTCAAGAACAGTGTAAGTTCCGTCAACAATTGCTTCGTGGCCTTCGTTTGAAATGATTTGATACTCGCCTCGGGGGAGTGTCTGGGTGAGAATACCTATAAAAGCCAATATTAACATAAGCACCAATGAAATTGTTGCCATGGTTTTCTTGTTAAGGCTCAAACCCAAAGAGTCATTTTTGTTTGAATTTTCCATTTTACCTAGTTCCTTATAAAAAGATAAATGAGATTATACATAAATAATGTTGGAAAAACAAGAGGCAATTTATTTGACAAACAGAGTTAATATCCGTATAATATTGTATATTTATAACAAGAAATTTAGGATGAATGTTTAATGAGAGTACATAAGAAAAAACATGGTGCAGAGCGACTTGAAGCCTGCGGAAATATTGTTATCAAGGATTTAAAAGCGGAAGGAAACACCTCGCAACTTCTTTTCGGAAATGATAATCCCATAAGAATTGAAATTGGTTGCGGCAAAGGTGATTTCATTGTGGGCACTGCCGCAAAAGAGCCTGATATAAATTTTCTTGCGGTTGAAAAGGTTTCTGATGTTCTTGTTATTGCGGCAGAAAAGGTTAAGAATTCGGGGCTTTCAAATGTGCGAGTTTGTTGTGTTGATGCAAAAGAACTGGAAGAAATTTTCCCTGAAGGCAGTATAGATAGAATTTATCTCAATTTTTCTGACCCTTGGCCCAAATCACGTCACGAAAAACGCAGACTTACTTACAGAACCTTTCTTGCAATTTATAAGAAAATTCTAAAAAAAGACGGTTCAATTCACTTTAAAACCGATAACCGAGGTCTTTTTGATTTCTCATTGGAAGAATTCGAGAATTTCGGTATGAGAATGGAAAAGCTCACCTTTGATTTGCATAATTCCGAATATATGGATGGGAATGTTATGACAGAGTATGAAAAAAGATTTTCTTCTATGGGAGTTCCGATTAACCGCGTTGAATGTTATTTTGATTAAGTGTAAAGTGCAAAATGCAAAACGCAAAGTGTAAGGCCGTGTGGTCGACAATTATAAATGCACTATTGTAGTATATTGTTTGGTATAGGCAAGCCTATACCTTACGTTTATCGCTCTATCCACTATATAAACCTAAATCTCATCACACCCGTAAGGCACTGGCTTGCCTGTGCCATAGAATAAACTTAACAAAAAAGATTCAGGACTATAATGTCTTGAATCTTTTAACTTTATATAATGCTGACAACCTGAAACTTGCCACTTCCAACTTGCCACTTTTCTGCAAAGAAAAAAGCAACCACTCTATTGAGTGATTGCTTGTTAGTGTCGGCATCGCCCTATTTTCCCAAGCGGCTTCCCACTAAGTATCTTCGGCGCTGTTGAGCTTAACTACCGTGTTCGGGATGGGAACGGGTGGACCCTCAACGCCATCAACACCGACTTCAAAGAACTGTTCGTCCTTCGAACAACATTGACAATTATAGCAGAATAATTTTAAAAGTCAAGCATTTTTTTAAGATTTTTTTAAAAAAATTTATTTGTGGAAAAAAACAAGCATTGTATATAAAATTTGTGCAACATTTTCGGGACTTTACTGTTGATTATTCACATAAAATAGTGCATAATTATGATATGTAATTATGTGGAAAAATAGCGGAGGGTTAGATATGGGTAAATATGCTATTACATATGATATAGGAACAACAGGTGTTAAAACTTGTATTTTTGAGTTGGGGGATACTATTAAATTGGTATCTGCTGCTTCAGAAGGGTATAAGCTTTATGTTTTCCCCGATGGTGGTGCAGAGCAGGATCCTCAGGAATGGTGGGATGCAATGTGCTCCACTACAAAAAAAGTTCTTGACAAATGCGATGTTGATACAAAAGATATATGCGGTATTTCTTTCTGCTCACAGATGCAGGGTATAGTTCTTGTTGATAAGGACGGTAAGCCTGTCCGCCGTGCTATGAGTTATATGGACCAAAGAGCAAGAAAGGAACTCAAAGAGGGTATCGCATATGGTCCTCAGATTGCAGGTGCATTTATTCCCAAGCTTCTTAAATCCCTTATGATTACCGGAGCGGTTGCCGCATCCGTTAAGGATCCTGTGTGGAAATATAAATGGGTTGAGAAGAATGAACCCGAAAATTTCAAAAGAGTACATAAATGGCTTGATGTTAAAGAATATTTTATTACAAGAATGACAGGTGAGTTCTGTATGACTCACGACTCAGCTTTCGCAACTCTTCTTTATGATATTAAAAAACACGAGTTCAGCAAATCAATGTGCAAAATGCTTGGTGTTAATTTTGACCACCTTCCTCAGATTAAAAAATCTGCAGAGAAGGTTGGCGAGCTTTTAGAACAACCTGCAAAAGAACTTGGACTTAATCCCGGCACAGCCGTTTTCGGTGGTGGCGGTGATGCTTCTCTTATCGGCGTCGGCGCGGGCTCAGTAGGTCTTGGTGATACCCATATTTATAGCGGTACTTCCGGTTGGGTTTCAACTGTTGTTGATAAGAGCATTGTTGATGCTTCTGCTATGATTGCGGCAGTTGTTGGAGCTGAAGAGGGCAGATATAACTACTTCGGTGAGCTTGAAACTGCAGGTAAATGTCTTGAATGGGTCAAGGACCACCTTGCCCTTGATGAAATTGGCATTTATCTTGAAAAGAAAAATATTACCGACGGCTATGAAGCTAAATATACAAGCCTTTACGACTATATGACCGACGCGGTTAAGGATGTTCCTGCAGGCTCCGGTGGAGTTATTTTCACACCTTGGCTTCATGGTAACCGTTGTCCCTTTGAGGACCCCAATGCTCGCGGTATGTTCTTCAATATCAGTCTTGAAACAGGCAAGAGTGAAATGATCAGAGCTGTTCTTGAAGGCGTTTGTTATCATCTTCGTTGGTTCCTTGAAACAGAAGAAAAGAAAGTTAAGTCTTCCGAAAAAGTTCGTTTTGTTGGTGGCGGTGCACTTTCTGACCTTACTTGCCAGATTCTTGCAGACTGTTTAGGTAAGGTTGTTGAAACTGTTGCTACACCTCAGAATGTCGGTGCTATGGGTGCAGCAGTTCTTATTGCAGTTGGTCTTGGCCAATGCAAATCTATTGAAGATGCAAAGAGCCTTATTCCCGTAAGCAAGACCTTTGAACCTAATATGGAAAATAAGAAAGCTTACGATAAATATTACGAAGTTTATAAAAATCTTTATAAATCAAATAAAGAAAATTTTGCAAAACTTAATTCATAAAAGTATTTGCTTTTTTAGAAAAATGTTTTGCAAACTGTTGAAAAAATTGTCTTTTTCTGCTAAAATGTTTAAAAATCGGCATTATATATCTAAGAGGAGTGAGATTTAATGAATATAGCTTTAATTGCACATGACTCCAAGAAAGAACTTATGACTCAGTTCTGTATCGCTTACTGTGGTATTTTAAGTAAGCACAGCATCTGCGCAACAGGCACAACAGGTAAGCTTGTTTCCGAAGCAACAGGACTTGATATAGAAAAATATCTCAGTGGCTCTCAGGGTGGTGCTCAGCAAATCGGTTCGAGAATTGCTTGTGATGAAATTGACCTTTTGCTTTTGTTCCGTGACCCGCTTAATCCCAAACCCGGTGAACCCAATGAAGCAAACCTTTTAAGACTTTGCGATGTTCACAATATTCCTGTTGCAACCAATATTGCAACTGCGGAAGCTCTTATCCATAGCCTTGAGCATGGTGACCTTGACTGGCGTGACATTGTTAATCCTAAGAATTAATGAAATTCATTGTTCAACGGACTTGATTTTATCGGCAAATTGTTGTATAAATATTGGGTAATCGGCATCATGCCGGATTACCCGATTTTTATTTTTTATGTAATTAATTATTATAGGAGATTTAAAATGGCTGGAAATATTCAGGCAATCAAAGGCACAAAAGATACATTACCATCTGAAAGCTACAAATCACAGTATATTGAGCAGGCAGCTCTTGATACTGCAAAAACTTATGGTTTCCATGAAATGAGAACACCTGTTTTTGAATATACAGAGCTTTTTGACCGTTCTGTTGGTGAAACTACTGATGTCGTTCAGAAAGAAATGTATACATTTAACGACAAGGGCGACCGTTCAATCACTCTTCGTCCTGAGGGTACTGCAGGTGCAGTGCGTGCATTCCTTGAGCATGGTCTTTTCAACGAACCTCTTCCTCAGAAGGTTTGCTATCTCACTTCCTGCTACCGTTATGAAAAACCTCAGGCAGGCAGACTTCGTGAGTTCCATCAGTTCGGTATAGAGTGCTTTGGTGCGGCATCACCCCTTGCAGATGCAGAGGTTATTGCCCTTGCCAACAGTTATTTTACTTATCTCGGTCTTGAGGAGTATACCCTCGAAATTAACTCTATCGGTTGTCCTGAATGCAGAAAAAAATATCAGGAAGCATTAAAAGCATATTTTGAAGAAAAGAAAGGCGACCTTTGTGAAACCTGCCTTTCCCGTCTTGATAGAAATCCTATGAGAATTCTTGACTGCAAGAGTCCTGTTTGCTCAAAAATTGCAGAAAATGCTCCTGTTGTGCTTGATTATATCTGTGACGATTGCCGTGACCACTTTGAAAAATTGCAGAAATTCCTTGATGTAATGAATATTGTATATACAATAAATTCCCAGATTGTACGTGGACTTGATTATTACACAAGAACTGTTTTTGAATTTGTTTCACAACACGAAAAAACAAAAGGTCTTGTTCTCTGCGGTGGCGGAAGATATGACGGACTTGTTGAAGAATTAGGCGGTGCCTCACTTCCTGCTTGTGGTCTTGCAATTGGTCTTGAAAGACTTCTGATGGCTATGGAGGAAAGCGGGGTTCAGTTCCCTGAAGCACCTAAATGCAACCTTTCAATCGTTACCGCAGGTGAAAATGCAGTGCTTAAAGCCGTTGAACTTTCTGCGGATTTACGCGCGCAGGGTTATAGCGTTAATGTTGATACTGTTGGTCGTTCAATTAAAGCACAGATGAAATATGCTAATAAAATCGGTTCTGAGTTCACAGTTGTTATTGGAGATAACGAGCTTGAATCAAATGTAGCTCAGCTTAAATGTATGGAAGATGGCAGTCAGACAGAGGTTTCTCTTACCGAATTCGATGCAGGATTTGAAAGAGCATATATGAACAGAGCAGTTGCTGCATTCAGTGATGCGGATTTTTCAACTCTTACACAGGTTGATATCAATAATCTTTTAAAATAAGAGATGAGATAAGGACTTTTTATGGAATTAATTGATATTTCAAGAGATTTATTAAAAACTCCCGTTTACCCGGGTGACCCTGAGGGATATGTTGATAATATTAAAAGCATAAGAGCCGGTGAGGATTGCAATCTTAATGCAGTTTATACTTGCCTTCACACCGCAACTCATGTTGATGCACCTTTGCATTTTATTGATGGTGCAGGTGCTATGGAAACTTTACCCTTGGATTTATTTATTGGTGAGTGTCTTGTGGTAGAAACTCCACCCGGACCCATTACGGGTGCATTTGCAGAGGAGCATTTTCCTTGGAAAAACTGCGAAAGACTTTTAATAAAAGGTAACGGACTTTCACATCTTATGGAAAGCAGTGCATATTATATTGCGGATTCGGGAATAAAGCTGGTAGGAACAGATTCACAGACAATCGGAATAAGCGGTTCAAATCAGACTGTTCATCGTGCGCTTCTTTCAGAAAATATTCCTATAATTGAAGGTCTTGACCTTTCGAATGTTGCTCCCGGCAGATATTTCCTTATGGCTCAGCCTCTGAAAATTTCGGGTGTGGAAGCCACACCGTTGAGAGCGGTGCTGGTTAAAGAGCATCTTTTTTGGTCGGGGCGATGACAGTAAGGTACAGGCTTGCCTGTACCTAAAAACCAACTTAAAAAGAAATACAAGCGGAACGGGCAAGCCGCGTTCCTTACAAATAAGGTATAATATATGAGATTAGATAAATATTTAAAAGTATCAAGAATTATAAAACGCCGTACTGTTGCAAACGAGGTTTGCGACGCAAAGCATGTAGAAGTTAACGGTAAAATTGCAAGAGCATCTTATGAAGTTAAAGTAGGTGATGTTATTGCAATTCAGATGGGCAGTAACCTTACAAAGTATAAGGTGCTTTCCGTTAACGAATATGCAAAAAAAGATGAAGCGGCAAATATGTATGAAGTTGTGAGTTAACAAATTATTCACTGAATTTCTAAAAATGTTCATATCTTTTTAATATGGAATTAAATAATATACTGTATAGTGTAATCAACGGGACGGGAAAAACCTGTTTCGTTGGTTACACGTTTTCATTCCTATCTCCTTATTTCCATATTTACCCCTAAGAAAAGCTCCCCTGTTTTGAACAGAGGAGTTTTTCGTTTTTTTATATTCAGTTTTATTTGTTCAAATATCTGCTATTGAAGCTTTGTTTTAAATCAATAGAGCTGTCGTTGTGAATTGTTGTGAGGGTTACGCCCTGTTGCCACTCTTCTTCGGGAAGAGAAACGCCGTTGTAATTACCTAAACCATAAGCGTTGTAGCTACCGAATTGGTTATATACAAGCCAGATTCCCTCGTATTTTGCCGCCCAGTCATTAACATGGTCGTGACCGCAGAAAATACCTTGAGCCTCATTTTTCTTCATTGCTTCAAATAGACCGCTGTTGAAGGGTGAAGAGCCAACGCTTTCGTGCATTCTGCCGTAAAGAATTTCTGCTTTGCCTGTGGGCACATATTTGCCCTCCTCATTCAATGTGAAAACCTCTTCATATTCTTTAATCGGAATGTGCATATAAAGAAGGTTGGGGCTTTTTCCGTATTCTTTTCTGAGAGCTTCCATTTCTTCTGTGTACCATTTAATCTGGTCGGGCTTTATGTAGTCATAGCCCTTTTCCATTTCTTCAGGCACACCATCTCTCGCCATATATTCGGGGATGATGTCTCTGCCTGAATCCATAAATACAAGGCTTTGCTTCAAATCGGTTTCGGAATTCATAACGTTAACGATGAAATTGCCATAGCCGAAAAGGTTAGGGTCACCAAATTTTGAAAGACAGTGAGGATAATCGGAAAGACTTTTGAAAATAAGGTATTTGTGAAATTCCTTTTCTTCTCTTGCTTCGTGGTTACCGAAAACATAAGCCCAATATACACCGAGTTTTTCCATCATTTGAGCAAAATGGATTGCTTCAAATTGCTGGAATTTAGACTGAATGCAGTCGCCTGTAAGGATAACCAAATCGGGTTTTTCATCACGAATCTGATTAATGAACATCTGCAGAGTTTTGTTATTGAGAGAATAGTCTTCGTCAGTGTGCATATCGGAGGTAGCAAGAAGTTTGAAATCGCCATTGTCGATAGTGCCGTTGTCATTAAACTTTGCAATAAAGGTTGAGGTTTTGGTTTCTTTTAAAATTTTAACCTTGCTTCCTACATAGGGAACATCAAGAGCGGACAAAAATCTGTTTTGTGCAAGCTTGCCCTTACTTAAATCATATATAACTTTTTCTGCACTAAGACAGATTTTAATACCGTTTTGCTGAATAAAAGCTCTTATGGGATTCATAAAATACCTCTTTTCCGTTGATATGATTTTATATTATCACATCGGTTTTGGTATTTCAATATTTTGATGAATATTAAGGATTTATTAACTAAATATTTCTGTGCCTTTAACTGTTTTTTAAAGCGAGAAAATTTTTATTTTTTATGTATAAAAACTAACTGAAAACTTTGGCTATTTTTACATTTTATTTAAAGGTTTATTCATTGACATAATAAGGGCTTTTATGGTATATTTATTCTGTAAAATCATATAGTAGGGGCAAGTGCGCTCTTTTCTCAAGTTGAGTGCTTGGCTTCTGCAAATTTACAAAAATTATATTCGGATTTTTTCCGATACAACCGAAAGGAAGAAACTAAAAAATGAAAAGAAGTATCTCTTTGGTGTTATGCCTTGCAATGCTTGTTTCAGTATTTTCTTGTTTAGGTGTTACTGCTTCCGCAGTTAATGCTCAGGACTTGTTTACTGTTAAATCAAGCGGCTTCAAAAATGACAAAATTACATACACCATATATCTCAAAAAAGGTGTGAATTTGTCAGGTGCTATTATCTATGCGAAATTTGATAAAAACGTTCTTGCGATAGATGAAGCCAACACAGGAGCATATATGACAACTGACAGCTATGGTGATGAATGCTATAGTATTAATGGTGAATACGAAAAAGATTTTATGGTCGGTTTTGATGATCAATACTCTGTTGCTCATGTTAACGGAGCAGAATCTGACTATAAGGTTGGTTCCGCGGATAAACCATATATGCAGTTTACATTCAAGGCAATTGATGCGAATCGACCTGAGACAACTGTTAAATTTTATTGCTATGAATTTAACAGCGCAAGTAAACCGGAAACTAATATTCCAAACGGAAGTGACAACCTTGTGTATTCCGTTTCACAAAAAACTCTTGGCGCAACTGTTTATACCGGAATTGAAAACACTCAGAGTGGCGTTTTGATTTCATGGAAAAAGACAACAGGCGCAGATAAGTACGAGATTTTCAGAAAAACCACAGGCGCTTATGAATCCCTTGGAGTTACAGCAGATGGTTCTGTTACAAGCTTTGAAGATAAAAACGTTTCAAACAATGTGAAATATTTTTATATTGTAAGAGCAATTAATGAAAAAGGTTATGATAACCTTGCTTCAAGTGTTTCTATAACCCATTTAGATGCTCCCACCACACTTAAACTTACCAATGATAATGGTAAAGTAATTGTTTCATGGTCTAAAGTGAATGGCGCAACAGGCTACAGAGTTTACAGAAGTACCGTAAATGCAGACGGAACAAAAACTGCACCGAAATATATCAGTGACAAAATAACAGCCCTCACTTTTACAGATAAAAATGTAAAAAGCGGTACAACTTATGAATATTCGGTTCGCGTATATTCCGGTAACGATTTCAGTGATTTGTACGCTGAGAAAAGCGTTATTTATCTTGCAACACCCGATGTTTCTGTTGAATCAACAGTCAAAGGCGTTAAGGTAGCATGGGATAAGATTGCAGGTGCAACAGGTTATATAGTTTACAGAAAAGTTAAAGGTGGTTCTTGGCAATCAATAAAAACCGTTACGCCCTCAACAACATCTTTTACAGATACAGCAGCTCCCAGTGGTAAATATATCTATTATGCAGTCAAAGCAATTAATGGTTCTTATCAAAGCGATTTTGAAAGCCCCGGTTTAAGTTACCTCAAAACGCCAGAGGCAAGTGTTAAAAATACAACATCAGGTGTTTACGTTTCCTGGAAAAAAAGTAGCGGTGCAACAAGTTACTATGTTTATCGTAAAGCAGGTAGTGCAAAATCCTGGAAAAAAATTGCTACAACAAAGAAGACAAAATATACAGATAAAAATGTTAAGAGCGGAACAACTTATAAATATTGCATCAGAGCGGTTAATAGTTCTGTGAAATCAAAATATGGTAGTTCTAATTATGAAAAAATAAGATTCCTTGCAGCTCCTGAACTTGAAAAAATCACCAGCACAAAAAAAGGTGTTACAGTTTATTGGGATGATGTAAAAGGTGCATCTAAATATTATATTTACAGAAAAACAGGTTCCGGTAGTTATAAACTTATAAAAACTGTTTCCGGTAAGAAAACCGTTAAGTACCTTGATAAATCTGCGAAAAAAGGTAAAAAATACAGCTATAGAGTATATGCAGGATATAGTACCTATAAGAGTAGCTACAAGTCCAGTCTTTCAATAAAAGATAAGTATTAATAAAAAATTCCTAAGGAGGAATTAATTTGAAAAGAGTTATATCATTACTTCTTTGTTTGGTAATGTGTGTTTCGTTTTTTTCTGCAACCGCCACACCGGTTTATGCATCAGGTCAGACCGATAGCATTTTTACAGTAGAAAAAACAGATTTTGAAAACGACAGAATTACCTATACGATTTCTCTTGCACCTAATCAGAAAAATTTAATCGGTGCAATTATCAAAGCGGAATTTGATAGTTCTGTTTTAGAGATCGATTCCGAAAGTGGTGCAGTAGGTTCCCAAAATTCTTATGGCGAATTTGTTGCTAATGTAACAGGCTATTATGAAAAAGGTATTACTTACGATGCTGAAAATCAGGATGTTTATGCCGTTGCATATATGAATCCTAACGGATTTAATATCGGTGCTAACGGAAAAGCTTTCTTGAAATTCGTATTTAAGGCAGTAGGCGAAAAGCGTCCTGTTACTGATGTCGAATTCTACTGTGAGGAATATATCACAGAGGATGAAAATGATGATAATGATATCAGAAAGAACGACGGAAGACAGCTTATTTATAAAGATACTTTCTTTACACTAAATCCTGCAAAAAACGTTGAGGTTGTATCTTGCGTTGAAGGTCTTAAATTCACTTGGACAGAAGCGGTAGGTGCCGAGTGGTATAACATTTACCGCAGAGAAGCAGATGGTGAATGGGGCGTTAAGCCTTATAAAAAAATTGATGCCGGTATTACGGAATTTGTAGACAGTCATATCGAAAAAGGTAAGGAATATTTTTACACAGTTGCATCTGCTAATGAATATGGTGAAAGAGAATACGACGAAACAGGTCTTGTTGGTTTTGATTTCGGTACCATTGAAGAGGTTGAGGCAGAGCTTACCGAACGTGGTGCGTTAGTTTCATGGAGTACTCTTGATTATGCAACAAGCTATACTGTTTACAGACAGGCAGAAGGCGAAACTTCATGGAAGAAAATTGCAGATACAACAGAGTCTTTCTACGAAGATGAACCCCTTACAACTAATGTTCAGTATTCCTATAAAGTAAAGGCGCATCACGAAAAGGGTTATACTGCCGATACATCAGATGAACCTGCTCAAATCAGATTTATTGCAAATGCAGTAATTTTAGAATACAGATTAAATAAAAATGATATTGAAATCAATTGGCGTGAAGTTGATGGTGCGGTTGGTTACGAAATTTACAGAAAAGCAACCGGTGAAAATGATTATACTCCTGTGGGTACAGTTGAAGTCCCCGGTTTCACGGATACTGATGTAGAAGACAGAAAAGAATATTCCTATCAGGTACGTTCACTTACAAATCTTGAAACAAAAGAGGGTAGTGTTCGTGGTAAAGATTCATTCGATTTAATAAAACTACCCATTACAACAGCTGTTTATGCAACTCTTGGCGGAGACAATGTTACTGTAAGTTGGGATGCAGTTGATTTGGCAGAATCTTATACAATTTTACGCCAATCAAACATGAATGGAAATTGGTTGGATTTAACAACTGTTAATGCCCCACAGACAAAATATGTTGACAGAGCAGTGCAGAGCGGTAAAACATATTCTTATGCTATAATAACAAGAGCAAAAGGTATGATGACAACCCAGTCCGACCCTTCAAATGCGGTTTATTATTTGGATGCTCCTACAGTTGCCGGTGTTAAGAACGGTTCAAAAGGTATCGAATTTTCATTTAACAAGGTTGAGGGCGCAAGTGCATACAACATTTACAGAAGAGATGTTAACGGTCAGTTTGATGAGAAAAAACCAATAGGAACAGTATCCGCAGATTCTGAGCTTGTTTATGTAGATTCTACTGCTGTTTCAGGTGGTATTTACGTTTATGGTGTTCAGTCTGTTTACGGCGATGTTTTAAGTGGCATCAGCCCATCCTCAGTTATTTGTTGTCTTGAAGAACCCAAATTCACCATAAATAATATATATAATGGTGTTCAGCTTAATTGGAATGCTGTTCCAAGTGCAGAAAAATATGTTATTTATTATGGTATATCCCGCGGGCTTGAAACAATGAAAGTTTTAGCGGAAACAACTTCTACAAGTTTTGTTTACAATAAATGTTTAAGCGGAAGAAACAACTATTTTGCAGTAGAGGCCGTTTGTGGCGAAACTATAAGCACAAAGACACAACAGTCAATCTATTATTTTGCATCACCTGTTGTTGAACTTTTAGAAATCATGTCAAACGGCGTAAAAGTTCGTTGGAATATTATTGGTGGAGCAGAATCTTATGTTCTTATGCGTAAAGCTTCAAATGAGACTACATGGAAAGATATTGCCACAGTAAAAGAGAATCCAAATCTTCCCTATGTTCAGTATACAGATACAACTGCAAAATCCGGTATAACGTATAAATATACTGTAAAAGCATACGACGGTGATGAATTTTCACCATATAACACAAATGGTTGGAGTATTAAATATCTCGCAGCTCCTACACTTAAATCTGTTGTAAATGCTTACGGCGGTCCTCAGATTACTTGGAATGCCGTAGGTGGCGCTACACAATACGAGGTTTATCGTAAGACAGGTTCAGGTAAATGGACATATATTGGTTCAACAAAGTCTACATCTTATATTGATAAAACTGCAAAGAGTGATGCTAAGTATTATTATGCAGTAAGGGCGGTTAGTGGCACAACAAAATCATATTATACAGATGCTCATTTTAATAGCATTTGTAAATCTGTAAACTACCTTGCAGCACCGGTTGTTAAGGTTGCAAATACCACAAGTACAACAATTAAAGTTTCCTGGGGTAAGGTAGGCGGTGCTCAGAAATATGAGATTTATCGCAAAGCAGGTAGCGCAAAGAAATGGAAAAAAATAGCTACAACAAAGAAGACCAGTTACACAGACAAGAAAGTTAAGAATAAAACAACCTACAAATATATGGTTAAAGCCATTGACGGAAAAATTGTTTCAGCTTATTTGTCATCAGGTGTAACAATCAGATGCATTTCTGCTCCAAAACTTTCAAGCGTAAAAAGCGCTAAAAAAGGTGTTACATTTAAGTGGAACAAAGTTTCAGGTGCATCAGGTTACTATGTGTACCGTAAGACCGGTTCAGGTTCCTATAAAAAAATAGCAACTGTTAAGGGCGGCTCAAAGGTTTCTTACCTTGACAAGAAAGCTAAAAAAGGTAAGACCTACACATATACTGTAAAAGCATACTATAAGTCATATTCAAGTGCTTACAGAACAGGTCTTAAAATTAAAGACAAATATTAATAAAATGACAGTTCCTTCGTAATCGGGGGAACTGTTACCATACCAGTTTAGGAGGTATGTTTTTGAAAAGAGCAATATCTTTCTTTCTTTGCTTGGTAATGTGCTTTTCAGTATTCGGAAGTACTGTTATTCAGGTAGCGGCACTTGGTGCAGCAGATAAGTTATTTACAGTAAAAAGCGATACTGTTAAAGACGGAAAAATAACATTTACAGTCAGTTTAAGCGGTGGCGTTGAAGGCTTTGGCGGTACGGTTATTTTAATTGAATACGACAATACTGTGTTAGCTCCTGCAGAAGAAGGCTTCAAACCTGCATCTACAAGCTCAGGTGTTCAACAATTCAGTGGTGAATATGTCAGTGGCGAATATGTTAGTGAAAACACTGCAGGCAATGGTACCTTTTATTCTGTAGGATATACCAATGCAAGCCCGGTAAAAGTAAAGACTAATACAGAATTTTTCAAAATCACATTTGACATTATCAACGAGGAAAGACCTACAACATATGTGAATTTCTATTGTAAGGAATTTTTCTCGACAACAGATTCTGAGCAATCTATAACAGTAGCAGATGGTTTGCAGACAATTGCAAAAATTTCAGATGTAGCTACATTGGAAGCACCTAAACCCGAAAGTGCAACTCTTCTCACAAATGCAATTGTATTTAAGTGGAAGGGTGTTGTTGGTGCAACTGAATACGAAATTCGCAGAAAAACACTTTTGGGAACGTGGGAAAAAATCGCCAGAGTTACGGCAGATAATTCAGAATATATCGATTATAATCTTGAAAGCGGTAATACATATGTTTATACTGTTCAACCGCTTAATGATTATACTGATGAAAATGTTTTGATTTTTAATTCCACAGGTGTTTCTTGCAAATATATTTCTAAGCCGACAAACATTACTGCAGAAAGTGGTATCGGTGGCATTGATATAGCATGGGATAAAACTAATGGTGTTGATAAGTATCAGATTGTTCGTCGGGAACAGGGAACTGACGAATGGACTGTAATTGCAGAACCCACTAATTTAAAAACTACATATAAAGATACCACGGTTGAAAATGGTAAAACATATGAATATGATGTTAATTCAGTTCTTGGTAGTTTTGTAACAGATACTTTTTCAGAAGGACAAATTGTTACCTATCTTACATCACCGGCTATTAATTCTGTTGCCAATATCATCGAAGGTGTAGAGCTTAAATGGGAAAGCGTTGACAATGCTGAGTACTATGTTATTTACAGAAAAGCAGTTGGCGCAGAAACTGAATTTTCAAATTATGCAACAGTTTCAACCAATTCGTTTATAGATTATGATGTTAATGTTGGTAAGGCATACACTTATAGTGTACAGGCTGTCAGCAAATATGGTGATGAAAGTGCCTTTACCAAAACAGGTTATACAATAACAAGAGTTCCTACAACTGTTGTGACAGAAATTGTTCCTCAAGCAGACAATATTAAGGTTTCCTGGGAAGCAGTTGATGGTATAGACGGATACAATATTTACAGAAAAACTGAAAACTCTTCCTGGGAAAAAGCAGGTGGAGTGCCAAAAGGATACACGAGTTTTGAAGATAAGGATGCAAAGAGCGGTCAGAGTTATTACTATTGTGTAGCTCCTTGTGTAGGTAATTCCGAAAGTGCAAAAGTTTCTTCATTTAACTCTGTTTATTACCTGAAAGCACCGCAGAATGTTACTGCAATTAATACCAAAGATGCCATAAAAGTAAGTTGGTCCGCATCTGCAGGTACAACAGAGTATATGGTTTATCGTGTGTGTGGAGAGGTATCAGCGCCAATTGCAATTGTTGATGGTGGAAAAACAGAGTTTATTGATAAAAACGTAGAAGTAGACGCTGTTTATAATTACTATGTCAAGGCAATTAATGAAGCTAAGGGCGAAAGTAAAAATAGTGAAGCTACTGCGCCCGTAAAGAGAATTGAATGTGTTCAAAAAATAAAAACAACTATTCTTCCCGAAGGCGTAATGGTCAGCTGGAGAGAGCATCCCTATGCGGATTCCTATATTGTTTGCCGTAAAACAGACTCAGGTAATTGGGAACCAATTGAATCAACAATAAGCTTTGAATATATTGATAAATCAGTGGTTAGTGGTTCAGTTTATTCATATTCTGTTATTCCTGTTGTAGATGGTTTTGAAGGCGGAGTAGATGAAGATTCGGTAAAAAGCTTTAAATATCTCTCTGTTCCTACTGTAACTCAGGTGACTCTTACAACTAACAGTATAAAAATTAGTTGGAATAAAGTTCCCGGTGCTAAAACTTATCTTGTTCAGAAAGCGCCATTGGATTCTAATGGTAACAGAAACGGTGCATTTTTTGCAGTTGCAACCGTGAATGCCGATAAAACAAGTGTTGAAGATAAAAAAGTTAAAGCCGGTCAGGGTTTTGTTTATAGGGTGTATGCAGTTGCAGACCAGGATAAAAGTTTAGCAAGTGCAGAATATAAATCAACTTTCCTTGCAACACAGAGTATTAAATCACTTTCAAATGCCTATGGTGGTGTTAAAATAACCTGGAATAGTGCCGCAGGTGCAAAAAATTACCTTGTTTACCGCAAAGAAGAAGGCGGAGCCTGGGCTTATGTAGCAAGGGTATCCGGTTCCAACCAGACCTATTTGGATACGGGTGCAAAAAATGGTGTCAAAACACACTATGCGGTAAAAGCGGAAAACGGAAACAGTGTAAGCACATACACTACAAAAAGCTTCACATATTTCGCTTCTCCCAAAGTTACAGTTTCCAACAAAACATCTGCTATTACTGTTTCTTGGGCTAAAATCAGTGGTGCGAAGAGTTATTATGTTTATCGTAAAGGTCCCGGTGATAAATCCTTTAAAAAAGTAGCTACTGTTACTAAAAATATTTATACCGATAAAAATGTGAAAAACGGTAAAACATACACATATACCGTAAAGGCATATAATGGTAAGATTTTTTCAGGATATAATACAACGGGTTGGAAAATAAAAAGACTTTCTGCTCCAAAACTTAAGTCTGTAAAAAACAGCACAAGCGGTGTAACATTTAAATGGAGTAAAGTAACAGGTGCATCAAAGTACATTGTTATGAGAAAGGTTAAAGGTTCTTCTAAATGGGAAGAAATAAAAACTACAAAATCTTTGAGCTTTACAGATAAAACTGCAAAAGCCGGTAAAATCTATACATATACCGTTAAAGCAGGTTATGGTGATTATCGCTCAACTTATATTGCAGATGGACTTAAAATAAAGCGACTTTCAAGACCTTCACTTGTAAGTGTTAAGAGCACAAAAAAAGGTATTACATTTAAGTGGAAAGAAGTAACTGGTGCTTCAGGATATTTGGTTTACCGCAAAACAGGTAAGGGAAAATGGGAAGAGATTGCAAAGGTCAGCAAAAAATCAACAATATCATATGTTGATAAAACCGCTAAAAAAGGCAAAACCTATTACTATTCCGTTCGTGCTTACAGCAGTTCTTATAAGAGCGCTTATAACACAAAAGGTTTAAAAATCAAAGATAAATATTAAAGTGAAAATTGTTCGGGTATTTAAATAATACCCGGACAATTTTTTGTGTGTTAATTGACAAGATGAAAAAATTCATATACAATTTATATACTTTTGCTTTTTGGGAGATAAAAATGAGCGTAAAGAAAAAAAGTGTAAAACAAAAAGCGCATATTCTTAAAAACACAGCCTTTATGTTAGGGTGTGCGCTTAAGTGCGCCCCTTTGTCACTTTTTATCATTTATTTTTCATATATTGCTGAAAATGTTTACTATGCAGTTGTTATAAATGTAATGTTTCTTGAAACAGCTCTTTCTATGATAGAAAGCAACGGTAGTTTTACGGAATTTGCTATAAGAATGGCAGTTATTGTGTTAGGAAAACTTCTTGTGGATTTGATAGGTTATATTGATGTTTACACAGTAAGAATAAAATTTGAAATCAAATGCGAAAGTTATATAAATTCCCTTATTTTCAAAAAAGCACAAGAGGTTGAATTGGGTTGTTACGAAAACCCTGAGTTTTTTGATAAATACAATCGCGCTACCTGGGTTGTTGACCAAGGTGGTTTTAAAAGAATAATTGAAGGCTCTGCCTGGACTTTAGGCTCTGTTGTAAGTCTTGTTTTCCTAGTTATGTACCTGGTGTCCATTGACCCTTGGCTTCTTGTTTTCATTTTGTGTCCTGTTATTGTTATGTGGTTCAGAATACACAAAAACAATGTAGAATTAGAGAAAGAAAAGGAAATGACTCCTTACGAAAGAGAAAAGGATTATGTAAGAAGAACAATTCTTCTTAAGGATTTTGCAAAAGAAATAAAAACAACCAACATTTTCGTTGTTCTGGAAAAACGTTTTCGTTCAGCTATTACAAAGAATATTGATGTAATTAAAAAATATGGTTGGAAAATAGCACTTCTTGAATGTGTTTCCGATTATTTTGCAGAAATAATACCCGTTACTGGTGGTTTCATTTATGGATGCTATAGATTAATGGTAGTAAAAGACATTCCGATTTCCCAATTTTCTGTTCTTGTGTCTGCTATAACAACTTGCAGAAACAAACTCAATCAATTGGCATATTATTTTGCAATGCAACAAAAGCATTGTTTGTGGGTTCAGAATCTGAGAGAGTTTTTGGAATATGAACCGAAAATTCAAGGCGGTGACATTATACCCGAAGAATTTTCAAGCCTTGAATTTAGAAATGTTTCCTTTAAATATAAAGAGGACTCCGACTATATTTTAAAAAATATTTCCTTTAAAATTGAAAAAGGGCAGACTATTGCTGTAGTTGGTCACAATGGTGCAGGTAAAACTACTCTTTCAAAGCTCCTTATGCGACTTTATGATGTTACGGACGGAGAAATACTTTATAACGGAATAAATATTAAAGAATACGACCTTTTAAAATATCGCGAAAAATTTGCTTGTGTTTTTCAGGATTACAAAGTTTTCGCTATGACGGTTTCTGAAAACGTGTTAACTGAAGAGGTTACGGAAGAAAATAATAAAATTGCGGTACAGGCTCTTGAAATGGCAGGGGTATACGAAAAAGTGAGTAAGCTACCCAATAAGGAGAATTCACTTCTCACTAAAGAATTTGATAGTGATGGAATACTTCTTTCCGGCGGTGAAACTCAAAAAGTTACCATTGCCCGTCTTTTTGCAAGGGACTTTGATGTTGCCGTACTTGATGAACCATCTTCAGCTCTGGACCCTGTTGCAGAAAGCAAGATGTATGATGCTCTTATTGAGGGTACCAAAGGTAAAACAGTAATTTATATTTCTCATCGTCTTTCAAGTGCTACCCGTTCAGATAATATATTAGTTTTCAATAAGGGTGTGTTGTCGGAGCAGGGAACGCATCAACAGCTTATGAAAAATAGCGGGGAGTACAGCAATATGTTTACTCTTCAGGCATCGGGCTATAAGGAAGCAGGTGAAGATGATGAATAAGAAAAAAGGAAAAACAAATTCACTTAAGAATTATGCGTATATGCTTAAATTTATTTGTAAGCATACTCCATTTATGGTTTTCGGTTATTTGTTTTTTGACGTTCTTGCAAATCTTCCCTGGACACTTTCTAATGTGGTTTTACTTAAATACATAATTGATGTTGCAACTGAGGGCAAGGATTTTTACAGAGTTGCAGTCGCTCTTGGATTATTCGTCACATTTGTTGTTATAACAAATCTTTGCACAACGCTTTTTTATGAAATATCAATGCCCAAGCAAAAGCAAAAGCTTTATTTTGCCATATACAAAACTATTTATGAAAAAGCAGCAAAAATGGATTATGAAGCGTATGATAACCCCGAATATTACAATGACCTTGTTCTTGCAATGAACTCTATGAATGAAAGAGCATATGCAGTTTTGTCAAACACCCAGGATATACTTACAAATATTATTGGCGTTCTTACTATCGGTACGGTTATAGTTACAATCGACCCAATGTGTCTTGTTTTTGTGGCAGTTTGCGTTGCAATAATGACACCCATAGGAAGACTTATTGCTAAAGTCAATGTTGAGAGAACAGAAGCAATGATTCCTCTTGATAGAAAAAATCTCTATTTCAGCCGCGTTTTTTATCTACAGGATTACGCCAAAGAATTAAGGCTTTCTGATGCAGGTAAGATGATTGAAACCAGATATAACAAAAACATTTTTGACAGAATAAAAACTATTTCACCCTACCTTACAAAGCAGTGGAAATTGTATTTTTGTCAAGAATCTTTGCCTATGACTTTGCTCATATATCTCGGTATTACTCTTTTTATGGGCTACAAGGCTCTTGTTACAAAAGAAGTTGGAATGGGCGATTTCGCCGCAACATTTAATGGTGCGGCGTCAATAAGCAACAGCGTTTTTGCAATAACCAGCCAGTTTGCAATAAGCATAAGGGAAAACGGGCTTTATGTTGAAAAATTCCGCCGTTTTATGAATGCCAAGGAAAAAATGGTTTCGGGTACAAAAACAACTGTTTTTAAAAATCCACCTGTAATTAAATTTGAAAATGTATCATTCAAATATCCCGGTACTGAGAAATATGTTCTCAAAAACATAAATCTTGAAATTTCACCTTATAAAAAAATAGCATTTGTTGGCTATAATGGTGCCGGAAAAACCACTCTCACAAATCTTCTGCTAAGGCTTTATGATGTAACAGAGGGGGCAATAACCATTGGCGGAGTCAATATCAAAGAGTGGGATATTAAATCCTACCACAAAAATTTCGCCGCTGTATTTCAGGATTTTTCTCTTTTTGGTGCAACATTGGGTGAGAATGTTTCGATGGATGACTGCCCCGAAAAAGAAAAGGTTGAAGAGGCTATCAGAGCGGCAGATTTTGACAGAAAACTTCCTAACGGAACAGACAGCATTCTTTTAAGAGAATTTGATGATGATGGGGTTTCCTTGTCAGGTGGAGAAGCACAGAAAATCGCTATTGCAAGAGCATTTTATAAGGAGTGTCCTTTTGCAATTCTTGATGAACCAAGTGCCAACCTTGACCCTGTTGCAGAATATGCTCTCAACCAATCAATGACCAAAGCTGCAAACGATAAAACAGTTTTATTTATTTCACACCGTCTTTCAACAACTGTTATGGCAGATGAAATATATATGCTTGAAAATGGACAAATAATCGAACACGGTTCACACGAAAAATTAATGGAACTTGACGGGAAATATGCGTATATGTTCCGTTTGCAAGCAGATAAATATAATTAAAACGAAAAACCAAGTGTCTTAAAAGGCACTTGGTTTTTATAATTCTTATTCAAATTGACCTTGCAATTGTTTTTCAGCCATTGCGTCAATTTCTTCTTTTGTTGCAGTTTTCATAAATTCTGCCATTGAGGCTCTTCTTTCCTGAAGGTCAGCATACATTCTTTCACGGGTTTCTGCAGAAAGTGGGTAGAATAGTTTCGGAATGATACCTAAACTAGAGGTTATAATCGGAATACCTGTTCCCAAAGCAAAAATCCACCATTTTGTTTTGTCGGTCTGAGTACCGATTTCCAAACCTTGAACATAACCGATTTTACCCATAACAAGATTTGTTACGCCACCCATAACAGCTTGTTGTATTTTAGTGATAAGGCTTTGCGTAACACCGAGCATAGCTTCGGAACGGTAGCCGTTTTTCCACTCGCAGTAGTCAAGAGCTTCGTTCTGGATTTCTGCAGGAATAACCCGCCTTAATCCGTAAACGCACATTTCAAAAATTTCTTCTATAGCCATCATTGGCAGTATGATTGGCTTTTTCATAAAGTTTTTATTGATTGAACCGATACCAAAAACTAACAGCCATAGCATATCCGTCCAGGCATCTTCCAGAATCCACAAAGTTTTAGTTGAAAAGCGCCGTCTTAAAGGTTCAACAAAGCTGTAGCTTATGAATTTAATGGGGAAAGCAGGAATACCAACAATGGTTTTCCAGGTGATAGAGCCTATAACATCTATGTAGAAGTTTGTTCGGCTTGCACCTATAGAAAAACCTGAAAGAAGAGAAGAAAGTAATTGGATTCTCATTGGCTTATTGCTGATAACTGCTTTCAGACAATGCTTAACAGATGGTTGCTTAATAGATTGTGAGACACGCTCTCGGGAGTTGGTAATGAAGAAAAGGGCGAATGCTGCAGACGCAGATGCACAAACGATACCGAAAGCAGAGAAAAGCTTTGGTAACGGAAGATTTAACTTTTTGTTTGCAATCAGGTCGTAAATGATACCGAAGGCCTGTTTTGGTAAATCCTCAACAAGATGGGAGGAAACATTTGCCAACGCAATCAACCTCGAGCGTTCCAATGGTTCCGGAGTTATGGTCGAAAGGAAGCCTGTCTTCGCAATTGAGGTAAATGTACCCGCAGTTTCTGTAATAATGCTCATTGCAAAATAGAAAATCCATTTGGGGAGATATGTTGCAGGAGTGTTTGGAAAAAGGAAGGGTATCAACCAATACCACATACCTAAAACAGTAAGGGGGATTTCACCTAAAAGTACATAGGGCTTGAACTTACCCCAACGGGTTCGGGTTTTATCAACCATAACACCGATAAATGTATCATTGAAGGAGTCCCAAACTGTTGCTACAACATTCTGTATTGCAAGGTACTTAAAATCAATTTTCACAACATCATAAATATACCGTTCTTTGAAATCGTTGATGTTAAGACTTGCCGCAACATCGTTTAGGACATATGCCAAGGTTTCTTTTTTACCTACATAACGGCGTGGTTCGGAATTCAGAGTAGAAACGGTTTCTCTGGTTTCCATTCGTCACCCCTCCTTTTTTATTCGTTCAGATAGTCTAAAATCGTTTTTATATTATTCTTTGGTACATCAATAACTTGCTCAGGAATTCGCATATTTTCAAGATAATGAGCGTCAGAATCAGAAAGTATTTTTAATTTGTTAAGATAAGGATGTTTTTCTTTAAGTTCTTTTTCTTTTTCTATATCATAAATTTCAGCACATTTAAAGCCGAAATAAGCATCGATCATACCTAAGTTTGAAAGAATACTGAAGGAAGAACGGTCAATGTGAGCAGGGTAGCAAATTCCGTTATATTCTCCGACCTTTGTTACAACCTTTTCTGTGCTGATACCACTGGCAGTAACTAATAAAATATCTTCTTGACCTATAATGTTATCGTTTTCGTCGCAGATTAATTGCTCACCGAAAACAGAGGGTTTGTTTTTTATTGGTGGTATGGTGGATTTTACATAATCCGAAAAAGCTAAAGCATCTTCTAAGGTGTAGAAAAGGCAAACAATGTGAACCTCTTCTGAGGTGCAAAGCTCCATTCCCGGTATAAAAGTTATTCCGTTTTCTTTTGCTGTTTTTGCAACTGCAGGGCAGTTTAAAGCAGTGTTGTGGTCGGTTAAAGCTATGACATCATAACCCATAATTTTTGCAAAATTCACTATGTTGTTGGGTGTCATATCCTTATCGCCACAAGGGCTAAGGCAGGAATGTATATGGAAGTCGTAATATAATTTCATATCAATTTTGAAATCTCTACGGCAATCTGATAAGAGTTTTTCTCTGTGCCGAGGATTATAACTTCATTTTCTTCTGCTCGTTTTATGGCATCTGCATCTGCAGGTGCATTTTCTGTGAGAATAATACAAGCAACATCTGCAAGAACCGCAACACCTATTGATGTTACGTTACCCATAACAGTAAGCCATGCGTCACCCTCTGTTGCACGGGACATTACCCAACTTAAAAGGTCACCGCAGTAACAACCGGTTACTTCTTTTTCGGAAGCAATGGCACCATTGCAGATTATATTTAATTTTAAATTTTCTTGTAACTCTTTAACTGTCATTTTAATCTTCCTTTTTTTCTCTGAAAGGTGCGGGGATGAAACGGTCAAGACATTCAGCACTGTCAATTTCATGCAATTCCTCTCTTGCTCTGAAAACGCAATCCTGCTCTGTGGTGAAACCGCGAACTACATCTTCTGCCAATGCTCTGCAACTTGGTGCACCGCAGGTTCCGCAATCAAGCCCCGGGAAAACCTTAAGTAGTTCTTTCATTCGATTCATTCTTGCCATGGCTTCTGTTACATTATCCGCAAGCTTCATAACATCATCGCAAGGCTCAACAGGACTTGTGCAAAGAAGCTCTTTTGGAAGAACCCTGTTTCCCAGGTGATTGCAGGAAATTGGACTGTATTTGCGCAATTTCATAAGACGGGATTTTGCAATGAATGGATTTTCGGAAGTAAGACTACCGCCAACACAACCGCCCTGACAAGCATTTAACTCGATAAAGTCAACTGTATCAAGAGTACCTCTTTCAACTTCTTCGAGAATTTTCATGCAATTTTCAATACCATCAGCCGCAAGAGCATTATCGTGCAATGTGCCGGATGCTTCGCCACCGCTTGTTGCCCAACCAATACCGATAACACCGGATTCGTGGAGAGCTTTAAGTTCATCGGAATTCTCTGTTTTTTCCATAGCCTTCAAAAGAGCGGGATAAATATCGTTTATTGCAATTGCACCATCAACATGGGATTTCTCAATGCCAATTGGTTGTTTGATAGCAGTAACCTTTGCAGGACAAGGTGTGATGAAGAATACACCGATTTCTTCAGGTTTTAAACCTGTTTTCTGAACTGCTTTTATTCTTGCAAGGCGACCTGCTTCGTCAACGGGAGCGGTTATCGGAATGATATTGTCAACAAGCTCAGGAAAGCAAACTCTGATAAGTCTTACTACCGCAGGACAAGCGGAAGAGATCAAAGGTCTTATATGTGTGTTTTCCTGCATATAAATTCTCGTTGCTTCAGAAATAAGCTCTGCCGCTTTAGAAACTTCAAAAACGCTGTCAAAACCTAAAGAGGGGAGAGCGTTTAGAATTATGTTTATATCATCTAAATTATTGAATTGACCATAAAGCGCGGGGGCGGGAAGAGCAACTTTATATTTATAGTCCTCAATTTGTGAAAGCACATCACGACTTGCATATTTAGCATGGTGAGGGCAAACACGAATGCATTCACCACAGTCAATGCAACGTTCTTTTATAATCACTGCTTTACCGTTACGTACACGAATTGCCTGAGTGGGACAACGCTTAATGCAGTTAGTACAACCTCGGCACTTATCTTTGTCAAGACGTACCGAATGGAAATATGTATCCATAACAATTCCTTTCAATCCGTTTATTTTACAAAAACTTTAAGTTTTATGGTTGTTCCTTTTCCGACCTCTGTTTCTATAATCATTTCATCAGTATATTTTTTTATATTAGGAAGACCCATACCTGCGCCAAAGCCTAATTGACGTACATTATCAGGTGCAGTTGAATAACCTTCTTGCATAGCAAGAGATACATCGGGAATACCGGGACCTTGGTCAGCAAGGATTATTGAAATACATTCAGGGGAAATTTCAACATCAATAACACCGCCACCGCCGTGAATGACCATATTGATTTCGCCTTCGTAAACGGCAATGGCAACATTTCTTATAACTGATGTGGGGAAACCTAATTCCTTAAGATTTCTCTTGATTTTGCTTGATGCTTCACCCGCGCAGGTGAAGTCGGTTCCGCTGACATCATAGTGTAAAGAAAGAAGCTCCATCAGATTCCGCTGCCTCCTTTAAGACCGTTTTTGTAAAGAAGACCGCAAGCAGTAAACATTTCAAGCTTGGTCCCGAGAAGAACAATATCTCTTTCAACTGCAAGCTCAATCATATCTTCATCGGGTTCTTTGCCACGAACAAAAACAATGCATTTCATATCCATCATTTCCGCAGTTCTTACAACCTGAGGATTAACAAGTCCGGAAAGAAGAACGGCTTGCTCTTTTACGTAAGCAAGGACATCGCTCATCATATCACTACCGCAAGCGGTGTGAACCTCGTTTTCAATAAATTCTTCACCGCAGATAAGCTCGGCATTAAGAATGGATTTAATTTCACTTATTTTCATTATAAGTCCTCCGTATCAAAGGTGTATTTATATACTATTATATTCTAACATACAAATCACCAAAATTATAGATAAAAAACCCAAAAAACTTTTCCCTTTCATTTGTGCAAAACGGAAAAATGTTAAAAAAATATCAAAAAAGAAGAAAAAGTCGAAATTTGGTATAGACATTAATGTGAATATTGTGATATAATTTCACTGTATGTAAAGTGGTAAAATGCGATTTTGCGTTTACCCGAAACAAACACAATCTGAATGGAGGAAATCTAATGCTCAAGAAAATCAGCACAATACCTTTCAATGGTACACCTGAGCAGAAAGCAAAACTCGATGCAGTAATTGCAGAGTGCAAGGATGACAAAAGTCAGCTTATGCATGTAATGCAGGAGGCACAAGGTATCTACGGTTACCTTCCTCGTGAAGTGCAGGTAATGATTGCAGAGGGTATGGACATTCCCTTGGAGAAAATTTACGGTGTAGCAACTTTCTATGCCCAGTTCTCCCTTTCTCCCAAAGGCGAATATGACATCTCAGTTTGTCTTGGTACTGCTTGTTACGTTAAAGGTGCTCAGCCCATTATCGACAAAATCAGTGAAATCCTGGGAATTGAACCCGGTGAATGCACAGCAGACGGTAAATTCTCTCTTGAAGAGTGCCGTTGTATCGGTGCTTGCGGTCTTGCTCCCGTTTTCACAATTAATGGTGAAGTTTACGGCAAAATTACCGCAGACGATATTCCCGGAATTCTTGCTAAATATATGAACTAAGCGTTATGCGCGAACTATCATTAAATGTTCTCGATATTGCCCAGAACTCCATCGTTGCAGGCGCATCTCTTACGGAGATACTTGTAAAAGAAGACACTAAAGAGAAAACTCTTCTCATTGGTATTTACGACAACGGCAAGGGAATGACACCGGAACAGGTTGAAAATGTAAAGGATCCGTTTTTCACAACCCGAACAACCAGAAAGGTAGGTATGGGAATACCTCTTTTTAAGTTGGCGGCGGAACAAACCGGCGGTAGCTTTACAATTACCTCTCAGGTAGGCGTGGGAACGAGAGTTGATGCTCTTTTCAAAACAGACAGCATCGATTTCACACCATTGGGCGATATGGCATCCACAATAGCTACTATTGTGTCTATGAATGAGGACAAAGATTTCGTTTATACCCGTAGTATTGACGGTAAAGAGTTCACTTTTAAATCTGCTGATATAAAAATAATCCTTGACGGAGTTCCGCTTTCGGAGCCATCTGTTATGAGCTGGATTGAAGATTATATCACAGAAAACACCTTATCTATCGAAAGGAATGAATGATATGAAATCACTTGAAGAGTTACTTGCTATAAAAGAAAAAGCACAGGCTCAGATGGCTGCCCGTGACGCTGACGGTAACGACGGTATCAGAGTTGTTGTTGGTATGGCAACCTGCGGTATCGCAGCAGGTGCTCGTCCTGTTCTTAAGGCAATTACAGATGAAATTGCAAAAAGAAATGTAAAAAATGTTGCTGTTTCACAGACCGGTTGCATCGGTATGTGTCAGTATGAACCCATTGTCGAGATTTTTGAACCCGGCAAAGAAAAAGTTACTTATGTTCAGATGACTGCAGAAAAAGCAGTAAAGGTTGTTAACGAACACATTGTTAACGGCAAGCCAGTAGCAGAATACACTGTTGGCGCAGTTACCGAATAAGGAGGAAAGAATAAATGTATCGTTCTCATGTACTTGTCTGCGGCGGTACCGGATGTACCTCCAGCCACAGCGGTGAGCTTATTGATGCACTTAATGCAAACATTAAGGAAAAAGGCCTTGAAGAAGAGATTCAGGTTGTTAGAACCGGTTGCTTTGGTCTTTGTGCATTAGGCCCCATTATGATTGTATATCCTGAAGGTTGCTTCTACAGCGAGGTTAAGGTTGAAGATATTCCCGAAATCGTTGAAGAGCATCTTCTCAAAGGTAGAATTGTTAAAAGACTTCTTTACAGTGAGACTGTAACTGAAGAAGCAGTTAAACCCTTGAATGAAACAAACTTCTATAAAAAACAGCATCGTGTTGCTCTTCGTAACTGCGGTGTTATTGACCCAGAAAATATCGAAGAATATATTGCTTACGACGGCTATCAGGCTCTTGCTAAAGCTCTTACACAGATGACTCCTCAGGAAGTTATTCAGACTGTTATCGATTCAGGTCTTCGTGGCAGAGGCGGCGGTGGATTCCCCACAGGCCGTAAATGGAGCTTTACAGCTGCTAACCAGGCAGACCAGAAATATGTTGTATGTAATGCTGACGAAGGTGACCCCGGTGCTTTTATGGACCGTTCAGTTCTTGAAGGTGACCCCCACTGTATCGTTGAAGCTATGGCTCTTTGCGGTTATGCAACAGGCGCAACAGAAGGTTATGTATATGTTCGTGCAGAATACCCCATTGCTGTTGAGCGTTTGCAGAAAGCTATTGACGATGCTCGTTCTTATGGTCTTCTCGGCAAAAACATCTTCGGTTCAGGTTTTGATTTTGACCTCTTCATCCGTCTTGGTGCAGGTGCATTCGTTTGCGGTGAGGAAACAGCTCTTATGACATCTATCGAAGGTAATCGTGGCGAGCCTCGTCCCCGTCCTCCCTATCCGGCAGTTAAGGGTCTTTTCGGCAAACCCACAACAGAAAACAACGTTGAAACCTTTGCAAACATTCCTCAGATTATTCTCCATGGTGCTGAATTCTTCAACACAATGGGTACTGAAACCAGTAAGGGTACAAAAGTTTTCGCTCTCGGTGGTAAAATCAACAATACAGGTCTCGTTGAAGTTCCCATGGGTACAACTCTGCGTGAAATTGTTGAAGATATCGGTGGCGGTATTCCTAACGGAAAGAAATTCAAAGCAGCTCAGTCCGGTGGTCCCTCCGGCGGTTGTCTTCCTGCAAGTCTTCTTGACATCGAAATCGACTATGACAACCTTGTTGCAAAAGGTGCAATGATGGGTTCAGGCGGTCTTATCGTTATGGACGAAGACGATTGTATGGTTGATATTGCAAAATTCTTCCTTAAATTTACTGTTGACGAGTCTTGCGGTAAATGTACTCCCTGCCGTGTTGGTACAAGAAGACTTCTTGAAATTCTTGAAAAAATCACAAGCGGTAAAGGTACTATGGAAGACCTTGACAGAATGGAAAAACTCTGCCACTACATTAAAGAAAACTCTCTTTGCGGTCTTGGACAGACAGCTCCTAACCCTGTTCTTTCAACATATCAGTTCTTCAAAGATGAATATATTGCTCACGTTGTGGACAAAAAATGTCCTGCAGGTGCTTGTAAAGACCTTGTTACATTCTCTATTGATAAGGATAAATGTATCGGTTGCGGTATCTGTGCAAAGAACTGTCCTGTTGATGCTATTACAAGAACCGATTATATCGCTCCCGGTCACAAGCTTGCATCATTCGCAATTGATACAGATAAGTGCGTAAAATGTGGTGTTTGTATCGGTAACTGTAAGCCAAAGGCTATAAATAAATAAGGAGGAACTGATGATGGAAAATTTAGTAAATATTAAAATCAATGGCTTCGACTATCAGGTTCCTGCCGGAATTACAATTCTCGAAGCTGCTCATAAAGCAGGTATTGAAATCCCTACACTTTGTTACCTTAAAGATATCAATGCAATCGGTGCTTGCCGTATTTGTGTTGTTGAGGTTAAGGGCGCAAGAAGCCTCGTAGCATCTTGTGTATTCCCTGTAAACGAAGGTATGGAAATCTTCACAAATACACCAAAAGTTATTGAATCAAGAAAAACAACTCTTGAACTCATTCTTTCTAAAGTCGGAGGCCAAGCGGTCTTAG
>JAZNGU010000022.1:0-2900 GCA_045576615.1 Acutalibacteraceae bacterium
TGCAGACATAATGCCCGTTTACGCATCTTGTTTTGCTGTTTTCTTTTTTGTGGCAAATCACACATTCCATCATTGTATCCGTTTCCAGATACTCAAGCGGTGCTTTGCAAATTAAACATTCTTCACTCATTTTTCTACCTCATATGGCCAATCAATAATTCCGCCAAATTCTTTTACATTGGTGTAACCAAGTTTTGCAAGACTTTCGGCTGCGATTTTGCTTCTGCGACCTGATCTGCAATATACAAGAATTAACTTGTCCTTATCGGGTAACATTTCTTCTGCTTTATTTACAATTTCGGTATATGGAATTAAGATTGCTCCTGGAATGTGTCCCTCGTCAAATTCGTCCTGTTCTCTTGTATGTAAAATGATATGTTCTTCGCCTGAATCCATTATCTTTTTGGCTTCCTCTGCCTTAATTTGTTCATACATTGCTTTTTCTCCTTTTTCTGCGACGATTATTGATGTCGGTCCGTCCGCTCCACCGATAATTCCGATACTGCTATCATTTCCGCAAGCGGTGAGCAGTATGCAAAGCAGAACTGATATAATACATAGTGCTTTCTTCATCACATTAACCCTCAATCTTTTCCATTACTTGACTGAATACTTCGCCGATATTTTCCCTGATAACCAGGTCGGCGTTGTTATCGTATTCCGTTTCAGACTTATTAATCATAACGATATATTTGCCTCTGAAATATCTCACAAATGATGCGGCTGGATACACCGCAAGAGAAGTTCCTCCAACAATCAGCATATCAGCGTTTTCGATATGTCGTATTGCCGATTCCGCAACTCCATCATAGAGATTTTCGCCATAGAGAACAACCTTTGGTTTCATAATGCCACCGCATTCGCATCTCGGCACATCCTTGTCTTTGATTTCTGACAAGACCTTGTCTGTATCGCCCTTTTTACCGCAGGAGGCACAATAAAATTTATCTGCAGTTCCGTGGAGTTCAATTACATTTTTACTGCCTGCTCTTTGATGCAGACCATCTATGTTTTGCGTTATTACTGCTTTGAGTTTACCCGTGTTTTCAAGCTTTGCCAACGCTTTGTGAGCATTGTTTGGTTCTACTTCAATGATAAAATATTTTCTATAAAAATCATAAAAAGTTTCTGTGTTCTGAAAAAAGAAATCGTGGCTCAATATTTCTTCGGGAGGCACGCCGTATTCTTTCACGGTGTTATAAAGTCCGTCTTGGCTGCGATAGTCCTTCACACCGCTTTCGGTAGATACACCTGCACCACCAAAGAAAACGATACTACTGCACTCTTTAATCATTTCTGCAAATCTATCTATCATCATTTTTCGCCTCGTTTATTTGAATTTGTTTGGTTCAAATCCGTCATTAATCAAATACTATATTTACTCAAATCTATCCTGCCGTCCGATTCAAAAACAACGCCTTCTGTTTCGAGCAACTGTCTCTGAACTCCTTCGCCGCCAAATGCAAAACCGGGTGCAACCTTTCCTTCTCGGTTTACAACTCTATGGCAAGGAATAATCCCCGGCTCCGGGTTTACATGCAGAGCATATCCCACAACCCTTGCCCAGCGAGGATCCCCGGCAAGAACAGCCACCTGACCATAGGTTGCAACCTTGCCTTCGGGAATGGTTTTCACAACCTCATATATTTTTTCAAATGTGTTCATAGTTATCACACCAAACCCATACACCACTCAACACCGATGGCAACCACCACCACAAGAGCTGATATGATAAAGCCATGAATCATAGGATTAATGCCCGATTTTTTCATATCCCTGAAGCTTGTATTTAAGCCGATTGCCGCAAGGGCTGCAACCATCAGGAATTTGCTTACATCTTTTGCAACAGCCGAAACCTCTGTGGGTATAACGCCCAGACTGTTAATCATTGCCATAGCTAAAAAGCCAAGAATAAACCACGGGAACAATCCGCCGATATTAACCTTACTGTATGCAGCATCACAGCTTTCTTTTCTTTTAAGTCTTAAATTTACCAGTGAAAAAACAAAAACTGTCGGAATGATGGCTAATGTTCTTGTGAGCTTTACCATTGTTGCAAAATCGCCTGCGCCTTCTGAAAATGCATATCCTGCAGCAACTACGCTTGAGGTATCGTTTACTGCCGTTCCTGCCCATAAACCATATGCCATATCAGAAAGTCCAAGCATTCTTCCCATAATCGGAAACAGAACAATCATTGCCATATCAAACAAAAATGTAGCGGACATAGCATAGGCAATATCGGAATCCTCTGCATCAATTACAGGGGCTATCGCTGCAATGGCGGAACCACCGCAAATTCCTGTTCCTGCGGAAATCAGGTTTGACAGTTTCCAATTCAGCTTCAATGCTTTACCTATAAAATATCCTCCGCCAAAGCAGGTCAGCAAAGTAAAAAGCATTACCATCAAAGATAATTTTCCAACCGAAAGGATTACCCTTACGCTGAGGGATGCTCCAAGTAATATAATCGCAAATTTCAACACCTTTTTGGATGTAAATTTAATACCGGCTTTTAAAAAATCAGGTTTCCAGAAATGGTTTATAATCATTCCTATAAAAAGTGCAATTACCGATGCGCCGATGATGTGTATGGGCAAAAGACTCTCAATCGCTTTTGCAATTACTGCTATAACTATCGAAATCGCAAGTCCCGGGATTATTTCTCCAATATTTTTTAGTATTTTCATTTTGTTCCTCCGTTAAAATTATAAAGTATATCTGTTTCTTTATTTCTATACTCGTGCTTTTCGTAATAGCCGATGAGTGTTCCGTCATCATCACGAAGAGCAACCATATATACATCCTTGTTTTCCTCGTCATTGCGATAGGTATATATGATGTTATTATCCTTGCTTTCGCGAAACCACGCAACCACTTTGTCAATCATTTCATTTGCC
>JAZNGU010000023.1:0-5756 GCA_045576615.1 Acutalibacteraceae bacterium
AAACAACTCTTTTGCAGTTAGGCATTACCGCAAAGCCCGGTGATAAAATCAAATTAAAAATTCAGGTTCAGAATGGCGAGGATTTATTACCTGAAATTAAAGAAAAAACCTTTGTTTTATCAGGCATTTTAAAAGATAAAAGATCTAATATTCTTTACAGTGTTGATGATAAAGATGTTCTTCCATCAGCATTTGTCAGCGAATATGAAAAGGTTGATTTAGGCGGAAAAGCCAATAAGATTGTTTACTATAAGCTTACCGATGACGGTTGGGACATAATCTATGACATTAAGGCAGAATATGATGGCTTCACTAAAGAAATTACTGTTTATAGTGATGTGCGTGATTTTATGTCTGACCAATTTTCATCATTACTGTTCATTGGCACTATCGTTGTAATTTTGCTTTTTGCATCTTCTGTAGGAATTATCAATGCGTTTACAAGTAATTTAAAAGAGCGTAAAAAGCAAATCGGTATGTATCGTGCGGTTGGCGCAACAAAAAGGCAGATTAGAAAGCTTTTCGGCAGAGAAGCGGTTTTGTTAAGTGTTATATGCACACCCATAAGCCTTTTGATTTCTTACGGTGCGGTAAAAATTGTTGTAAACAATCTTTTTGAAAATGCTTATTTTAAACCGAATATATGGGTGCTTTTAGCTTGCGGTGCATTCAGCATTATCTGCGTTATGGTAGCAGCCTTTATTCCTTTAGTTTCTGCTTCTAAAATTTCACCGATGCAGGCAATCAGAAATATTGAAGCCACAAGAAAATTGAAAAATAAAAAAATAAAGAGTCAAAAGGAATTTAATGTTTCAAAGCTTATTGCAAAAAGAAATCTTGTTATTTCAAAGGGCAAGTTAGTTGTTGTAAGTGTATTTCTTGTTATTACAATTGTCTTTTCTTCTTATGCACTTTCATATCTTTCTTTTGCTAAGGATGATTTATATGAAGATGATTCTGACTATAACTTGCATTTGAGCAGAGATACAGGTTATTTGGCAATTAATTATCCGAAAGGCAATAACGGCTTTACTGAAAATCACAAGCAATCAGTTTTAATGAATGAAAATATAAGGTCTGCATACGGATATAAAACTGCAAATGTTAACATACTTGTTGATAAAATGACGGAATATCAGCAAATTGCAGATGCAGATTATTTCCCGCCTGATATGGAATTGCTTTCTCTTGATGAATCAAATTATCAGGAGGTTTTCAAGCATGGGATGAGTCAGGAAAAGCTTGATATTGCTAATGTTGCAGGCTACGAAGGTGCATTTATTACAAGCGAAATAATAGCTTTAGATGAAAAATTGATAAATGAGATTGATAATTTGCGTGATGGTGAAATAGATATAGCAAAGCTTAATAGCGGTGAACAGGTGCTTTTTCTTGCACCTGAAAAGGTATATTTAACTCTCCGTTCAGATGAACAGGGAAACTGGCTCAACGTGTATGAACAGTTAAGTCATATTGAACAGGCTAAAGAGCGAGACGGAGAAAACGCTATTAAAATACTTGCAGAAAAAGAGTGCGATTTCAAAGTCGGGGAAATGCTTGATTTGAGTATTCTTTACAGTGAAAAGTCCAATGAGGATTATGATATAACAGGCGAAACAGTTGTAAATAAAGAGGATTTGGAAATTAACAATAAAAAGGTTGAAATCGGTGCTGTTGCCGCTTCTTCTATTCCTAATGACACATTGATGTTGATTTATGCAGGTGGTGTGCCATTTAAAATAGTAACAACGGTTGAAGGAATGGAGCATTTCTTCCCGAGAGCGAAATATAAAAATATAATGTTCGAATTAAAGGATGAATGTAATGATGAAATAGATGCAGAGATAACAGATTTGCTCAAAAGCATTGTTAATTGCGTTGATGAATCTGATTATATGTCTAATTATGAGTATAACCAGGAGCAAAAAGAAACTATTAAAGGTTTGACATTCCTTGTTTATGCTATTGTAATTCTTCTTTTTACAATCTGCGGAAGTATTATCAATAATACAATTGCAGCGAACATCAAAGAAGATAAAAAGAAAATAGGTACACTTCGTGCAGTTGGTGCAAACGAAAGAGAAATTTCAAAATCCTATATTCTCCAGCTTCTTTCAATGTTCAAATGGGGCTTTGGAATAGGCTTTGGCGGGTTCGCTTTATCATATTTAATTATTGTGCTTACTAATAAATACACGAGTCTGGCAGATGTTCTTGTGTTCAATCCTTGGATTACACTTTTATTAGGTCTTATTCTTTTTGCAATCTGCTCATTGAGCGTTTATACAAAGATAAGAAAAGAAACAAGGAACAGTATTGTTGAGAATATAAGAGAGTTATAAATCTACAAACCTTATTTGTAAGGAACTGGCTTGCCTGTTCCGCTTGTTGCTCTAAGTAAGTTTGTCGTGGGGTATGGGCAAGCCCATACCTTACGGGACACTAACCAACAAACCGTAAGGTACAGGCTTGCCTGTACCACAGAAAGATGTGATTATATGAAAAGATTATTTATATTTATGCTCTGCTTAATGGTGTGCGTAATGCCTTGCTTTGCGGTGGAAGAGGGTGCAGAGAATGTGACAGAAACTACAGAAGTCACAACTGAAGCAACCACCGAAGCTACAACCAAGAAGCCGGAAGAAACCACTAAAAAAGCAGAAAAGACGACGAAAAAAGAAAAGACTACCAAAAAGGCAGTAAAAGAAGAAACCGAAAAGGTAGTCGACAAAAATGAAGAAATTGAAGAGGTAAGAGAGGACAATTCCCAACCTCGCCTTATGGTAACGGGTTATGTTGTTGAGAATGATTATTTAACTCCTGAAAAAGATGGAAAAATAACCGTTACACTTCAGAATATGCACCCGTCAAAAACGGTGAAAAATATCAAGCTTTCAATTGGTGATGAAGCTGATGAAATCCGCCCCGATGGTATGGGAACAAAATATGTTTCATCAATCGGAGCAGGAAAGATTTACAGTTGGGAAATCGGTGTTTCGGTTATTCATTCCGCAACTGTTGGTGAGCATAAGCTCAGCTTCACTTGTGAATATGAAGATAATATGGGCTCGGGTTATTCTGCAAATGACACATTAAGAGTTCAGGTTCGCCAGCCTGCAAAGTTGGATTATGACGGTGCAAAGCTTCCTGTTAAGGTTGTTCAGGAAGATATCGTAACTCTTAACATTAACCTTATGAACACAGGAAAATCCACTCTTTATAACTGCAAGGTTGAATATGATATTGAAGGACTTGAAGCAGGTGGCAGTAGCTTTGCAGGAGAAATTTCCGTTGGCGAAAGCAAAACTGCAACAGCAAATCTTCGAGTTGACAGCGAAAAAACAGGTAATGTAAAAGGCACAATTAAAATTACTTATGAAGACGCTTTCGGTAAGACCTTTGAAAAAGAGCAAGAGGTAAAAACTCTTATTGAAAAGAAGGTTATCAAGGCTGAGAAAAAGGAAGAGGAAGAAAAGAAAAATCCTCTTTGGTGGCTGTTCCTTCTTGGCGGTATTGTAGTTGGCGGCGGTCTCGGTTTCGGTATACCCTTTGCAATTAATGCCAAAAAGCAAAGAGAAGAGGATGAGAAAAGGTTGTAATTTACTTTGCTCTAAGGTATGGGATTGCCCATACCTTACGGATATAGTTTAATTAAGGTAAACAACCGTGGGGTACAGGCTTGCCTGTACCCGGAATTAGGCACATAATACAAATAAACGGCAATTCCTTTGGTGGAGTTGCCGTTTTTGATTTTTGGGTTTGTTTTTGGGTCGATTTATTAGTATAATAAAGTTGTATTTTACCTTGTAAAAAGGAGAACTTTTTATGCTTGAAATGAAAAACGGAAAATTCTATATGAATGGTGAGGAGTTTCACATTTATTCGGGTGCCATGCACTATTTCAGAATTCCCGAGGAATATTGGCTTGACCGCCTTATGAAGCTCAAAGCCTCAGGTCTTAATACTGTTGAAACCTATGTGCCTTGGAACTGGCATGAGCCAAAGAAAAATCAGTTCAATTTTGAGGGTATGCTCAATATTGAAAAGTTCGTAAAAACTGCTCAGGATTTAGGGCTTTATGTTATTGTTCGTCCCGGCCCATATATTTGTGCTGAGTGGGATTTTGGCGGACTTCCGGCATGGCTTCTTAAAGATAAGAATATAAGACTGCGTTGTTGGGACAAGGCATACATAAAAGCTGTTGAGGATTTTTATAAGGTTCTTATTCCTAAGCTTGTTCCATACCAGATTACCAAGGGCGGAACGCTTATTGCAATGCAGATTGAAAATGAATATGGTTCCTTCGGCAGAGATAAAAAATATCTTTATTGGCTTCGTGATTTGGTAAAAGAATTGGGCATTGATGTTCAGCTTTTCACTTCTGACGGAGAAGATAAATATTTCTTCTCAGGTGGGGGAATACCTGAAGAATGGATGGTTGCGAACTTTGGCGGTTACAATGAAAACCGTTTTGATGATTTAAAACTTCTCCAACCAGATAAACCGCTCATGTGTGGTGAGCATTGGTGCGGTTGGTTTGACCGTTGGGGCGCAAAGCACCATTCCGATAATCCTGAAGAAACTCTCGGCAGGAGCCTTGATGGTTTCTTTAAAGAGGATGCAAACTTTAATCTGTATATGTTCCATGGTGGAACAAATTTCGGCTTTTCATCGGGTGCAAACTACTATGATTGCTACTGTCCAACAACCACAAGCTATGATTATGGTGCACCTTTAACGGAAAATGGTGCATATACAGAAAAATATTTTATTCTTCGTGACAGAATGGCAAAGCAGTTGGGTAAAGCGCTTCCGGAGCTTCCGGAGGATTCAAAAACTAAAAATTACGGTAAGGTTCAGTTAACTGAATTTGCAGATTTAAAAGATGTTTACAAGAAATTTGCAGTACATAAGAAATCTTGCTCACCCGAATATATGGAATATTACGGACAGAACAGCGGATTTATTCTTTACAGCACAACTCTTAAAGGGTTCTATGATGATACCGAGCTTAATGCTTTTGGTGTTCATGATATTGCATATATCTACATAAACGGTGAATTAAAACATATTTACGACAGAACAAAACTCAAAGGTAAACATCTTTATGAAGAAAGTTTTTCTGTTCCCGTTAAGGCTTTTAAGGGTGAAATAAAGGTCGATATTCTTGTTCAGGCTCTCGGCAGAATTAACTATGCAAGAAGAATTTACGACAGAAAAGGTCTCGGAGAGGTTTATCTTGGCGGTCAGGCAATTGTTGACTGGGATGTTTACTGTATGGAGTTGGACAAAGCCCCCGAAATCAAATATAAAAAATCCCATAAAGCTTTTCCTTGCTTTATGAAAGGCACCTTTAAAGCGGATGAAAAGGTTGATACTTTTGTTGATATGAGAGGCTTTTCTAATGCAGTTGTTTATGTTAACGGCTTTAACCTTGGCAGATTTTTGAAGAGAGGTCCTCAGTATACACTTTATCTTCCTGCACCAATTCTCAAGGATGAAAATGAAATTGTTGTTCTTGAACTTGAAGGATGCAAGAAAAACGAAATCAAACTTATTGACAAATCAATTTTAAAATAATTAAAAGGGAATGTAAAAAAAGCGCAGACCGCATAAAACAAGATAAATCAAGGGGTTCGATAGTTAAATATTCCTACAGAATCCCATAAAAATATCAAAAAAACTGAAAAAAATAGAAAAAATTATGTTTTATGCTACAAACAAACTTCGCCACTCGACGTACCTTTGTACGCCTT